>CAZDBS010000041.1:0-1546 GCA_964503775.1 uncultured Candidatus Saccharibacteria bacterium | reverse complement strand
TTTCCGATTGTCATGTTCCTGGAAGTCGTGACCCTGAACTACTCGATGCTTCAGTATGAGTTCAACGAAGTCACCTGGAAAGGGCGAAACGTCTGCATACCGGCTATGAATCACCTGGAAGTCATTCCTAAGCTGCCAGACCTGCCAGCGCGTAAATTACATCGTTTGCATCACTGAGCAGAGACCATCTTCAGTTCACTGCGTAGCGACTTGTAGTTTGGCAAAATCATTTCTAACTCAGCCCAAAAATGATGGGAATGATTCAGGTGTTTGGTGTGTGTCAGTTCATGCAAGATAACATAGTCGATGAGATGAGTTGGCAGGCGCATCAGTTGAAGGTTGAGATTAATAGCTCTGGTGTTGGAACAACTGCCCCAGCGGGTTTTGAGTTGCTTGATAGTGATGGTTGTATACCTGAAACCGTGGTCGCTTGCGAGCAGCGAGACACGGTGCGGTAGGTATTGCTCGGCTTCTTTACGTAGTGCACGAGTCACGGCTTTTTGGACCTCAGACTGCACCGAGCTGTTGCTAGCCGACATACTAGAGGGGTATTCGATGCAAACTCTGGTTCCATTGATGCGGCTGCGTGGCGAAGCTATCTCATCTGACGTCTTAAATTCCAGTACATGCTGTTTGCCCACTCGATCACCTGTCAGAAACTGTGAATTAGCTTCGGGTCGGTGTCTCTCGATCCATTCGGCTTGCGACAAAGCAAACTCGTGGCCAGCCTTAAATGCTACCCACTTCGGTATTGTCACTAACACGTGATCAGCGTAGGGTCGAATTCGCAGTCGCCTGGCTCGCGTGACCTTGCGTACTTTGATAGTGCCTATAGTCTGGTCTTGATATTCGTGAGTCGAAATCACGCGCCTATTATCTCATAACGACTCGGCGGCGATTCATGTCAACTCTGCCGCCTGCAAGGCGTGGATCTGTTGGCGTAGTCTCCGGCTCCGTCACAACTTCGGATGGTTTGTCGAGTAGTATATTGCCACCGATTCGCTTTAGTATGGCGGCTGCTTGGACCTTGAATGGGTGTTTACCACTTATGACGGTGAACTGTTCACTTTGGTCAGGGCGTTTTATGCGTGAGGCTATCCGATCAAATGTTTCCTGGTCTATTGAAGTAGAGTATTTATCGTCGATAGTTCGGCGATCTCTTTGACTAGCGCGCATAAACGCTGTCGAAGCATCAGTTTGGATCCATACCGTCAAGCCTTGAGACTTGTACTTGTGAGCCAGTTCGCGACGAGCCTTACGCGCAGAGAGCGTGTTAAGACCGATATCATATATGGCACTTTGACCCGTCTTTAGAAGCTCCTCGGCTACATAGTCCATGATTCTTAAGACCACGTCCTCTTCCTCTGATGTGTAGCGTGGCTCTTCAAATAACTCGAAGCGCAGGCGATCGCCGCTGATGTGTGATATTCCTAGAAGCTCGCTCAACTGTCTAGAAAAGTATGTTTTGCCGGCACCAGGTGAACCCATCATCAGAAACAATGTCGGAACCTGAAGAGTCAGTTTTTGCATGGTATATAGTTTAACA
>CAZDBS010000040.1:0-1672 GCA_964503775.1 uncultured Candidatus Saccharibacteria bacterium | reverse complement strand
CCTACTCCGACGAATCTCGTGAACCTGTGATGTAGTAAGCGCTTCATGCTATGATCTTACCGATAATGGCTACAATACGCTATAGCATCGTGGTCCCGGCGTTTGAAGAAGAAGCGGTCATCGGCTGGACGCTGGATCGTCTCGCCATATACCTCTTGAGTTGTGATGCTTTGGAACAAACAGAGGTCGTGGTCGTGACTGCCGATAGCAAAGACGACACCGCCAAGATCGTCAAAGACCGAGCATCGCATTTTGATCATTTTCAGTTTGTACAACCGGGTCCAAAAATCGGGAAGGGACGCGACGTACAATCCGGTATCAAAGCAGCGCGAGGTGAATACATCTTGTTCACTGATTCAGATCTGGCAACTCCGGAGTGGCATATCATGCCAGCTTTCAAACTACTCGAGGAAGGTGCGGATGTGGTTATCGGAGTGCGTAATCTACGCACTATCCACCACGGTTATCGGGTGTTGGTTTCGCTAGGTGCGAATATCCTGACTCGCGTCCTGGCATTGCCGAGCATCCCTGATACGCAGTGCGGTTTCAAAGGCTTCACACAGGCCTCGGCTCATGAGATTTTCGAGAAACAGACTATCATGGGTTGGGGTTTTGATATCGAGATACTGGTCATCGCTCGCAAACTTAAGCTAAAATTGAAGAAACTGCCGATTCGCGACTGGCACGATCCTAAGATCGACAATGGATTGGTGGGTGAATCGAGTTGGTCAGCAAGTATACGAACGTTCAAAGAGTTGTTGCAAATTCGTAGGAACCGCAAACAAGGCATCTATGACAAAGCATAAATCTAATCTTCGATTTTTCTTGATAGCGGTTGCGGTATTTGTCGGACTGTCTATTGCGACGATTGGGAAGTGGAGCGTTTGGCACGACGAAGGCTATAGTGCTATGACTATCGAGTATGGGCCACGAGAGTTGGTGATGAAAACCGCACATGATGTGCATCCACCACTGTATTATCTGCTGCTCAAAGGCTGGGCAGCGGTCTTCGGTGATTCGATCGTCGTACTTCGCAGTATGAGTTTGGTGTGTATGGCTGGGGCGATATTGCTCGCGATGTACCTGATGCAGCGACAATTTGGCGAGAAAGCCGCTCGCTATAGTGCTGCTGTCTTGGCATTATCACCGATGCTTATTCGCTACAGTCAAGAGGCTCGTATGTATGGGGTGTTGACGCTGCTGTCGGTCGGGGCTACCTACGTGTTTCTCGCCAATCTGAAACGGCCAGTGCTCTGGAGGACGATTGTCTATTTCTTGCTGATCACGGCTATCATCTATACCCAGTACTTCGGTATTTTGCTATTGGTAGCTCACAAGCTCATCTTGCTACTCGAAATTAGAAAAGATCAGGGAGTTGATGGTCTCAGACAACTAGCTAGCAAGTTCTGGTCAGGTCTGTGGTCTCGCCATCGGTGGTGGACTTACTCTGTTTTTGGTATGTTGCTGGCTTTCCTGCCATGGTTGCCCAAATTACGAGGGCAGTTCGGTGACGTGCAGAATGGTTTCTGGATTGGACCGGTCTCCTATCGTACGCCGTTTTCGACTCTTTCCAACATCTTCTGGCTACGACAAGAGTGGCAGTTGAATCACTGGTATTCCATAGCGTTTATCTGTTTGCTTATCACTTTGGTTTGGTTCTGGCGTGCTCTGA
>CAZDBS010000039.1:0-2378 GCA_964503775.1 uncultured Candidatus Saccharibacteria bacterium | reverse complement strand
TACTTTATATAGTCGTGAAGCTTCTTGGCATCTTTGTGCTTGCGGAGTTTGGCGAGGGCTTTGGCTTCGATCTGACGGATGCGCTCACGAGTGACGCTGAACTCCTGCCCCACTTCTTCGAGAGTATGGCTTTTGCCGTCCTCAAGTCCGAATCGCAAACGAATAATTTTCTGTTCCCTCTCCGACAGCGCTCCAAGCATGTCGACAACGTGCTCTTTCAGAAGTTGTTCAGATGCCGAATCAACCGGACTCTTAGTCTCCTCGTCTTCGATGAAATCACTTAAGACAGATTCATCATCATCGTCACGAACTGACTGATCTAGTGAATGAATGTCTTGCTTGATCTTCATGATGTGCTCAACTTTTTCGAGTTCGATGCTCATTTCCTTGGCAATCTCCTCGTTAGTTGGTTCTCGGTTAAGCTCCTGTGTCAAACGCCGCTGGGTACGCAGGAGTTTGTTAATCGTCTCAACCATATGAACTGGAATTCGAATTGTCCTAGCCTGGTCAGCAATCGCCCGAGTGATGGCCTGTCGGATCCACCAAGTAGCATAGGTTGAGAATTTGAAGCCTTTGTCAGGATCAAACTTCTCTACGGCACGCAACAAACCGGTATTGCCCTCTTGAATCAGGTCCAACAAATCTAGACCTCGCCCGACATAGCGCTTCGCGATCGAGACAACAAGCCGCATGTTAGCTTCAGCCATTTTGTCTTTGGCCTTTTTGTCACCGGAAACAACTTTTTTGGCGAGCGTCAACTCCTCTTCAGCGTTGAGGAGTGGGATTTTGCCAATCTCGCGCAAATACAGACGCACTGAGTCGTCGGATATGTCTTCGAGGAACGCCTCATTTGTGGCCAGCGCCACATCCTCTTCCTCTTCTGTTTCCCATTCATCGCCTTCCAAAACTGCAATCGCTTCATCCTCTCGGCCGCTGATTTCAATACCGGCATCGATAAGTTCTGTATACAAAGCATCCAAAACATCGGAATTCTCAGGCGTATCCGGTATCGTTTTGAAAATATCCGCTTGACTGATCTGTCCAGCGGATTTGGCCTTTTGGAATAAATCTTCTTTGGCCTTTAGCATTTCCTCTTCGTGTAGTTTAGCGTCGTCAGGCACTTTGCGATATCTCCCCTCGTTTTAGTAAATCATTAAATTCGACGAGCAGTCGGTGTACTGTCTCTAAATCACCGCGCTCTTCTGCAGCCCGAATGGCGGCTGTTGCATCTAGTGTTTTTCGTTTTTGGTAGTCTCTTACGAGACGTTTAGTGAGGTTCACAACCTCTTCGCGACGCTCGTCCGGAGTTAAATCTCGGTACAGTAGCTCGCATTTGAATGCTGTTAATTTAACATGATCTTCTATCTGATGCAAGTCTCTGTGGCTCTTGCCCTTCCATACAAAGTCGGGGTGGGCGATCAAGAAATTCCATAGTACCTGCCGTTCGGGAGTCATCCAAGCCGCCTCATCATACTCGAACGTTACCGGGCGAAGCGACGCGTCGAAAAGCAGTAGCCCGAGCAACTGATCTTGGTACATGTATTTATCAGGTTCGGTTGTTTCGGTTGTTACTTTACCCTTCTTCAAACGACGTTCAGACTGGTCTTTAGTTTTTTCATATTTTTGCTGCACACTATCAAGACTGACATCGAGTTTCTCGGCCAATGCCTGGAGATAGTGCTCCTGTTCAACCGGATCTTGCAAGCGTCGTACAGCCGCCAAGATGTAATTACTGAATATCGACTTACCCTGCGCTGAGGTCAGATCATTAGAACTGGCGTAGTGATCAAATAACCAGTCCATGACATAGCGTGAATTCTCGATGGCGGTCCGCCAAGCACCAACATCCTGCCGGATAAGCTCATCGGGGTCTTTACCGCTCGGTATATCGATGATCGACAGCGTCACGCCGAGGCTTTGGGCCATCGGGATAGCACGCTCTGTTGCCGCAACTCCGGCCCTATCCTGATCGAAACTAAGTCGTATGTCTGTTGTAAAGCGCGCTAGAGATTTCAGATGATCCATAGTCAGAGCGGTCCCCGCTGCGGCCACTACGTTTGCCACGCCGGCTTGGTGTGAGGCCATGACGTCCAGATTGCCCTCGACTATCACTACAAACTTATCCTTGCGTATAGCATCTTTGGCCAGATGCAGTCCAAAAACTTGTCGACCCTTGTCATAGATGATCGTTTGAGGAGTATTGATGTACTTCGGAGCATTAGGATCATCAACAAGCTGTCGGGCAGTGAAGCCTACGACAGCACCTTGGGCGTCATGCAGCGGTACCATGAGTCGCCCTCGAAACATATCCCCTAAGCCGTCGCGCCGCATGACAGACACGCCGGCATCTCGCAATTCTTTATCAGTGAAGCCCTTCT
>CAZDBS010000038.1:0-2490 GCA_964503775.1 uncultured Candidatus Saccharibacteria bacterium | reverse complement strand
CGGTATTCCACACGACCAGCTTTGGCTTCTTGGACGGCTTTACTGACATCTTTGGTGACTGTGCCACTCTTGGGGTTGGGCATCAGGCCTTTGGGACCTAGGAGACGAGCATACTTACCAAGCTTGGCCATCTGAGACGGTGTAGCGATCAAGATATCAAAGTCGATTTTTTCTTTGTCCAGTTGGGCTAGAAAATCGTCGGCTCCGACGATGTCGGCTCCGGCTTTGGTGGCGGCAGCATGATCATCGGGATCGGCAAACACAGCCACTCGAACCGCTTTGCCTGTACCTGAAGGTAACACTAGGTTATCGCGAACGTTTTGGTCGGCTTGTTTGGGGTCGACACTCAGGTTGATATGCAATTCGACAGTCGCATCGAACTTAACTGGGCTAGTTTTCGTTGCCAACTCTAAGGCGTCTTTGAGCGAGTAAAATGTATCAGCTTGTAGCAGCTTATGCAATTCACGATATTTTTTGCTGCGTCGTTCTAGAAGACTTCTGGTCTTAGGCTTAGGTTTTGATTGAGTTGGCTTTTCGCCTTCGCTTACAACCTTTGCTTTGCGGCTCACTTTAGCCTGTTTCTCTTCAGCCTCTTTGAGAGCTTTGGGGCTACGTTTGCCAGCTTTCGCTGTAGGTTTCGTCGTGGCTTCGACTACTTCTGTTCCTGATCGCCGCCCTTCGTCCCCTTGCGCGTCAGTTGTTTGATCCTCATTCCGATTAGTTTCTTGACTATCCCCATGATCTAATCCCTCCTCTTTTTTAACCTTCAATTCTTTCTTGGCCTTTGGCATGATTTTCCTTTCGTGGTTTTGACGTTATGAGATGTTTCACTCTATAACTCCCACAAGTTAATTATTAAAGTAGGTGATCATATCTGCGGTCGATTTCACCCGAGATATACTCATCTAATTCACGTACTTCACGTAGCGCATCTGCCCTATCAGCATCAGATAGACTAGGGTCAGCCAAGTGACTACTTAGTTCCGACATTCGCTCTGCTGTATCCTCATCAATATCCTCTAGTTCTGGTGGGTAACCTTCTTCGTACTGGCTCATTTGTTACTCTACCTCCACTCCCATACTGCGGGCAGTACCGGCGACCATTTTTTTGACGGCCTCGACATCTTCGGTATTCATGTCCTTGGCCTTAGTCTCGGCGATCGATGTCAATTGGGATTGAGAAAGCTTCTTGGTCACCTTCTCGGTATTCGGTCGCCCGGAGCCCTTATCAATCTTGAGGGCATTGCGGATAAGGTCATCAGTCGGTGTGCCAACAACACGAAACGTCATGGTTCGATCGCTCCAAATCTGAATATGGACGGTGACGGTCTGTCCTTGCATATCCTTGGTCTGTTCGTTGAATGGATTGATAAAATCCATCATATTAACGCCGTACTGTCCAAGCGTGCTACCGACTGGTGGTGCGGCGCTTGCTCGTCCGGCGGGAATTTTCATCTTAAGATTAGCGGTGACCCGCTTTACATCACTATTTGCGGCCATTATCTCTCTCCTTGCAACTTTTGTACCTGAAGCATGGTACATGTGTGCGTAACTTGTAGATTATACAATACGATTAACAGATATGAAAGCGAAAGCTTCTAGACTTTCTTCACTTGAAGGCTATCTAGCTCAACTGGAGTTTCTCGCCCAAACATGTTGACCAAGACTTTGAGCTTGCCTTTTTGCTGATCAATTTCGCTGATGGCACCATCAAAACCTTTGAAAGGACCATCGATAATACTGACAACTTCGCCCTCTGACAGGTCGATTTTGTGTTTGGGTTGATCAACACCCATGCGCTTCATGATTTTCTCGATCTCTTCTCTGCTGACTGGTGAAGGATCAGTGCCAGTTCCGACAAACCCCGTCACACTAGGTGTATTACGCACGATAAACCATGCATCCTCAGTCATTTTCATCTGAACCAGTACGTAACCCTGGAAAATCCGCTTCTCTACGACCTTGCGCTTACCGTTTTTAATCTCAATTTGCTTCTCTTTGGGGACTAGCACGTCGAAAATCTTATCTTTCATATCTAGACTATCGGCGCGCTGACGGATACTCTCGGCTACTTTTTCTTCATAGCCCGAGTAAGTATGGATGGCATACCATTGTTTGCTGGAATCGTAACGATCTGGTGAACTCATTTCAGAAATATCCTTTCGGCTAGTTTGGTAAATCCGTAATCGGCTGCCGCAGTCATTGCTGCAAAGAGAGTGGAGAATATAAACACGGCGATAGTCAACTTCCAAGCTTCTTTTCGCTTCGGCCAGCGGACTTTGCGGAGTTCGGACCATGATTCTCGAAAATAAGTAGGTATAAGACCTCGGCGTTTGTTCAAAAAGTGCTTTTCGTCTTTCTTTGGTAGCGTGATAGCGAACGGTTCGTGTCGCATGACGCTGCCTATGCGCTTGGTACCCCTTCTAACAACACCAACTTTGTTGGGATCAGCCTTTGCTTTTCGGCGAAACTTGACCATTCTCTCCTCCG
>CAZDBS010000037.1:0-2680 GCA_964503775.1 uncultured Candidatus Saccharibacteria bacterium | reverse complement strand
GGCATCTTCTTTGATGAGTTTGGCAAGTCCTCGGACATGTGTTTTGAAGTCCGGATATTTAGCGTAAACCACGATGATTTTACGCCTGACACGTGACGTGATGAAGACATCTAGCATAAGCACCTCATTGTTAGTTGAACAACAGTCATTGTAAAGACTCTATCCATTACATGCAACTGCTGAAACGATAAAAAGTCTATAATGAGTCCTATGGATACTAGAGGGCCTTCGCGCTTGGGTGCAAAATCGACATTCTTCCCCGAGAAGACTCCGAAACGTATAGAGAAATACGACGAGGAGTCTTCCGAGGAGGAAAACGATCGATTTGGCGCCAAGAACACCAGTGGAGTTCCTGGCTCGGCGAGGGAGCAGACTGGTGTGATGCGAAGGCTCACTTATGTGTTGGTGGCGGTCGCATCTTTGAGGACTAAAGATCAGTCCCTCTTTACATACTCTGCTGAAGCAAAACTACAGATCGGCACAGTGGTTCGTGTCCCGTTTGGTAGAGAGACCGTACTCGGTGTTGTCGTCGAGCAGGTCAAGCAGAAGCCTAAGTTCAAGACAAAGTCCGCTGAGGTAGTTGAATTGTCTCGGCCACTGCCCACAACCTGGCTAAATTTCGTATCTTCGCTCGCTGAGACTTATGATTATCCCCTATCTGCCCTACTAGCCGGGGCCATACCCCACGGGCTGTACAAATCTAGACGGTCGCGAACCGGGAAGGCAACGGCTCTGGAGCGCCACAGCTCCCGCAATTTCAAATTAACCAAAGACCAACAAGCCGTTATCGACCGTATTGATCTTATAAAGTCAGATAGTGTTCTCCTCCATGGCGATACGGGTACAGGCAAGACGCTCGTCTACCGAGAACTAGCCAACAAGGTCACCTCGATCGGAAAATCGGTCCTGATACTCGTCCCCGAGATCGCCCTGACGCCACAGCTAGCATCAGAATTTGCCCAGGACGAGCACCGAGTATTCGTCCTACATTCGCACCTGACTGACGCCGAGCGACATATCATGTGGTTGGAAATATTGTCAGCTACAGGACCGATCATTGTCCTAGGTGCTCGTTCGGCTCTCTTTGCCCCAGTCGATAACTACGGTTTGATCATCGTTGACGAAGCCCATGAGCCGAGCTACAAGCAAGAGCAAACACCGCGCTACCACGCTGTTCGAGCAGCAAGTCTGCTGGCTAAGGCCCATTCTGCCACTCTTGTAATGGGCACTGCGACGCCACTTGTTAGCGATTACTATCTGGCGGAAGCGACCAAACATCCGATTCTGAGGATGACAGAAATCGCTAACCCCGAGGCGGTGCCGCCTGTTATCGAGGTCATAGATATGAGAGACCACGACCAGCATCATAAAACATTCTGGATGAGCAAGAAACTACATCAAGCCACCACCGATGCGCTTACGTCTGGGAAGCAAGTTATGCTGTTCCTGAACCGCCGTGGTACGGCGCGCGTGGTGTTGTGTACCACCTGCGGCTGGCATGCCGCTTGTGATGATTGTAACGTCTCCTATGTCTATCACCATGACAGCGGCCAGTTGGTCTGCCATACTTGCAGCAAGACAGTTCCGCTGATGCACCAATGTCCAGAGTGTCGTAAACCTTCTCTGGAACTCAAAAGCGTCGGCACCAAGCAACTGGCCCTAGATATTCAGAAACTGTTCCCCCAAGCCCGCGTCGCCCGCTTCGACGCCGATGGGCATAAAGGTGAGACCGTCCGCGAACGTTACGAGGAACTTTACAAAGGCGACATCGACATCATGATCGGCACTCAGGTGTTGGCCAAAGGACTTGATTTGCCCAAACTAGCCCTGGTTGGTGTCGTCTTGGCCGACAGCAGTATGTTCTTCCCGGACTTCACTGCTTCAGAGCGAACATTCCAACTCCTCCACCAGATTGCTGGTAGAGTCGGACGACACGGACACGGACGAGTCATCTTACAAACCTATGACCCAGAGCACATAGCCGTCGAGGCTGCCAAAGCCAAATCATATGAGCAATTCTATGAACACGAGATCGCTGTTCGCAAAGCCTTCCAGTATCCTCCCTTCGTCTATCTAACACTTCTAACTGTCGAGCGTAAGACCCAGAAAGGCGCCGAGAAAGCGGCTCTCACCGTAGCTCAAACTCTACGAAATATTCATTTGCCTATACGTGTCCTAGGTCCCTCGCCAGCTTTCCATGAGAAACGTCACGGTATCTACCGTTGGCAGATCGTCCTCAAGAGCAAATCTCGAAAAAAACTGATCGAAGCCGCCAGGCACGTACCCCAAGATTGGGTCGTTGATCTAGACCCAGTCAACTTACTCTAAGTTAGTTTTACAGAGGTAGAGTAATCCCTTATACTCTTGTCCATGAGTATGACTAGAGATGACATCGTCACCCTACCAGAGCCCGTGCTACGCCAACGCTCGCAACGAGTGGCTGTCGTCACGCCCGAAGTCCGGCAGTTATGCGCCGACATGATCAACGCCGCTCAGGACTGGGAAGCCAGCCGTAACCAAGAGATCTGTGTTGGCCTGGCTGCTGTCCAGGTAGGCAAACTGACCCGTGTCGTAATCATCCGAAACGATTTCAACGATTACCAGAACCGTGAATTTACTGTCTTCATCAACCCTGAGATCGTCAAATACGAGGGCCAGAAAGTTACCGAGCCCGAGGGGT
>CAZDBS010000036.1:0-3042 GCA_964503775.1 uncultured Candidatus Saccharibacteria bacterium | reverse complement strand
TTATAGCGCTAGTATACACCCAGCTAATAGACGTATTCTGTACAAAGACAGTCTTTGTACAGACACAACCGAGCCGAGATTTATAAATCCTAATGCTTGCGTGGGACTCGATGTGCGTAGATAATTGCCGTTCAAGAAGGAGGTGTCGATGAAACCCAGTCGAAGGTTGGTTGCAAGTCTCGAAGAAGCCGAAAGGCAGCGCCGTGTACAGGTAGAAAGAGAGCAATCTGCCGCGCGAGAACGCGATACAACTGAAGTCGAGAGAGCAAGAATTCGTGAACTTCGATTACGAGCCGAGAAGTTGGCTACTCATTTCGCCAAAACCAAAGATGACGAGACGAAGGAGCTAAAGATCGGTGCCGAGCGGCACTATACGTCTCCGTGGACTAAAGTACACTGGACAGACGAAGGAATCGCACTCGAAGCTAGACTCCATCGCAGAGTCAGGTTAGAAAGTTTCAATGCGGGTGAGGAATATCATAACCCCAGGGTATACGTTGGTAATAACTATTTTGTGGTTTGGGTAGATTTTCGGGCTTCCAAAGCTGTCGAGGGTGAGGAGGTATATTCTGACCCAGAGAAGACTATCCTCTTCTTCGACAACGACAGAATCAGCATGTCCACCGATGGCATAAGACGAAATGTATTGCCCGGTAGCGAAGATTGGCGAGATGTCATCGTGATATTAGATGCTATCGAAACCGCAGGGGCCGCTGACTACTCAGAATCAGAAGGCTGATCATACACTACACAAATCACACGACAAGTATCTTGATTTAGAGAGTGGCGTGTGATTCGACGAAACGACGCAACCGCAAAGTATCTGAATCTTTCCAACCACTTGGCGCTGCAATAGCCGCCCAGGCATCGACGACTTTGGCGCCATAGTTATGTCCATGCCCAAACGGCATATCACTCGCGAAGAGTAAATCGACTGTCACCTGCCAAAAACTGATAATCGGCACATAGAGCATCTTGTTCGAGACGTCTGGCCCGCGCTGACCTTTTAGCCAATCGGGCTTGTGATATAACAGATCCGGCGTCCACCAGACAACAGGGTCTGATGATTGCTGCAAGTATAGAACTCGTGGCCGACTCCACTCCCCTGACAGACTCGTCGCATCTTTCGCTTCGATGCCAAATCTAACATGCCTGCCTTCGTCATAGATTGGCTGCCAGAGTGGTGATGCCGGATCTCGCCCATTAGCCGCCTTTTTCCAAATCGGGCTACCGTGTGGCGGCCCTACTAAAAGTGCGCCATCCATGTGATCGAGCATCGTCTCGAGATCGCCATATGCCGACTCTGTACCCATAACCCCTAGACTCTCACCGAAGACCAATAACTTAGGTCGAGCGGCAACAGGTAAGGCGGCCCATCTGGCGTAGACTGCATCGATCAGCGATTTGGACGCGGCCTGAACTGTATTTTTATCTGACAGCAGCGATACCCAACTTGGCAGATACGAATACTGCATCGATACCAGGGCACTGTCGCCGTTGTACATATACTCGATCGACTCAGCAACATTCGGATCGATCCAACCAGTACCCGTACTAGTGATGACTACCAAGACCTTGCGCGAGAAAGCATCGGTCCGGTCTAACTCCTGTACCGCTAGCATTGCCTCCTCACCCAGATAATTCGCAGATGAAAGCCCGACATATGCACGAATCGGAGCTTTGGCACTTTGACCAGAATAAGATGTTAGCTGCTCAACCGTTGGCGCGCGACCCATAAACTCTCTGCCTGATCGACCCATAGACTCCCACGGCACTACCGACCCTGGACCACCAGAAAGATACGTGGACGTAGGCTTGCTGATACCCTCAGGTGTCGTACCGTCCGTAACTGACGCAACACTATTCATGTACATCAGCCAGGTGTGGAAGACAATACTTTGAACGAAAAACATTAACACAACTACAGTCATCAGAGCTCCCAGAGCATTAGCAATATGCTTGTGGAAAATCCGATTGATCCATTTACTCACATACCTTCTGAAGAGGTTGATCGCCCGAGCGCCTCCGATACAGAACGCGGCACTGACGATCGTCATTAGGAGCATCGAGAATACGTGGTATCCGTAATGAACAGGCAGACCCATAAGCGCACGAACATCTCGTTGCCAATCATCTGCCACCATCAGAATGACGAAGCTTGTCGCGCCACCGACTACCCAAAGCCACAACCAAGCTTTTGCTTTGATGTGTCGATGTGGTTCTCGCTTCTTGATCCGGCGAATGACAACCGACATAACAGTCCCGAGCCCGTAGCCGATAGCTGTCGTAACTCCACTCAATATACCCTGTAGTAGCCAGGAGCGGGGAAGTAGCGACGGCGTAAGCGATAGGTTAAAAAACACCAGTCCGCCGACGACCCCTCCATATGCTGGCTTGTGCAATATGCGACGTGAGACTCTTAGAACGATTCGCTTAACCCTGTCACGAGAGTGTGAGTGCATATATCTGAAGTATAGTTTATTCCGACGAACTTACCAGACAGACTCAACAACTCAGTCTTGTTAAATGACTATCCAGGATTCTGAGAGTAACCGCACATGTCCTGAGTGAGTTCGGCGCGCGCCATGATCTGCGTCACAGGACTAGCAACTTTCGTCAGATATGCTGGTAGTATGAAACCTATCATCATAGATGTACGAGAACCCTACGAATACGCGGCTGGCCATGCCGAAGAGGCAGTCAACATCCCTCTATCTCAGCTGCAAACTCACCCAATTATCAGCACCTTGCCCAAGGACACAGCGATTATCGCTTACTGCCGTTCCGGCGCCAGATCTGCCTCGGCCACTTATGAGTTGCAACAGTTGGGATTTCAGAATGTGACGAACGCCGTGGATGCCGATATGGCTCAGGAGTATACACGAAATTTATGACTAACTAGTGTTAACACTTATGTTAAACTGGTACAAATGGCCAGATCAAAACGAAAAAGACACGAACACTCAGTCGTTGAAACTCTACTGATCACAGGCACTATCGTCATGTTCTGGCGAGGTGTCTGGGGTCTGATGGATATATATC
>CAZDBS010000035.1:0-3303 GCA_964503775.1 uncultured Candidatus Saccharibacteria bacterium | reverse complement strand
GAGCTGGATGCGAATCGACTCCTCTGGTGATAAAAATACAGTGCTCCCCGACTTGGGGTCTTTGAACGACACGCCGTCTTCAGTAATTTTCCTAGCATGAGCCAGAGAGAACACCTGAAATCCTCCCGAATCGGTCAAGATCGGCCCTGGCCAACGCATGAAGTTATGCAGTCCACCGTGAGATTGGATAACTTTCTCACCTGGCTGCAAATGCAGATGATAGGTATTACCGAGAATAATCTGGACACCGGTCGATTTAACACTCTCTGTCTCCAGGTTTTTAACAGTTCCCCTAGTGCCCACCGGCATAAAAGTCGGGGTCAGAATAGTACCGACACGAGTCTCGAAAGACCCAGCTCGGCCGCTTACTCCAAATGTCTTGGTTGTTGTAAACACCGCTCCATTCTACAGGGGTAGAGACATTCTGACAATTGACTTAATTGTATAAAAATGTTATCATAAGCACGTTAATGTGAGGTTTAATGAAAGCATCTGCGTCCGCGCAGGGTGGTGCTCTCGGTGAGTTTACGTTGTTTTACGAAGAACTCCCATCAATCAGCAAAAAAGTGAAGCGTCTGGGTCGAAAATCAACCCGCGCTGATCATCAGTAAGAAGTAGTCCCGCCTTGGTGGGACTACTTTTTGTATGTCTCAGCTAGTTACCCACATTCTTTCAGGCTTTATCCACTAGCTTTTTATATAGCGAGATGACAATATATAGTCATGTTTTGTGTAATCTGTGGTGCTGAAACGAGGGTAACCAACAGTCGGGCGAAGAAAAAAGAGCCGCTTATCTGGCGGCGGCGCAACTGCTCTCAATGTGACCATACTTTTACGACACGTGAGAAGCCCGATTGGGGTGTCATAACAGTCTTGAAACGTGACAAATCCCGTGTTCCCTTCTCCCGAGCCAAGCTATTTGTCAGCATACTGAAAAGCTTGGATCATTCTAAAAAATCCGCTGACGATTCCGAAGCACTAACTGATACTGTACTGCGCGATCTTTATCCTCAGATAACCGACAACTCTATAGCCACTGAAACTATCGCTCATACAGCTATGAGCGTAATCAAACGCTTCGATGCTACAGCCTTCGTCAAATACGCCTCATATCAATCTCATCTCCTGAGTACCAGAGAACTGAAAAAAGCTTTGTCTGACTATTAATCCTCATGCTTGCATTGCACCGAGCTACAGTCATACACTCAGATAACATCATGAATAGAAAAAGCTGGGAACGATACACCGGATTGCCTGTAGAACCTGCTTGTACCGTGGAACTTAAAGTAGTCCAAGAGGATCGAGAAAATCGACAAAACCTCATGGATACACTGAGGGCACTGGGCCTTTACGACAAGCAGCCAGTGAATATACCCGACAGACTCACAATTGGCAGCACACCCGAGGGTGTTGAGTTAGTAGCGGTTGTCGGTCGTACATCCACGCCGTGGTGGTCACCAAACAATCCAGTGCGAGTTATACACCCCACGCCCACCCTAACGGTAGAAACTCGTGTCTATACTGATGAGGGGCAATACCAGACCTTATCGGAGCCCTTAGACCTACTCACTGACAGAGAGGTGCTGCGTTTCAGAGATTTGCAAGATCTGCGTGAATTGTGCGAGAAATTGACCTGTGACGAACCTACACCTGAGCTGTAGCCTCGGCTTTGTCCTTCTTCACCGCCTTCTCCGTTACATCAAACTTACCTATGTACCAACCAAAGATCAGTCGTGTCTGTGAGTAAAGTGACGTAGCTGATGAATAGGCGATACCGACAATCGGCATCCACGCCCACTGCAGTACCATCCACAGACGTTTGGTTTGTCGATAGCGAGCTGGTTTGGGTGGCAGAGTCTTCATACTCAGGTAGAGCACCAGAAACACTCCAAACATAGCCACAAATTGTGTACGGCTAAGAACGACAGGTAGTTGGTATATCAGGAAGTTACTACGTGCCCCACGATTGGCTATCATCGGTATCCAACCTCCAAACCCGAGGATAATCGGCGCGATCGCCCAGCTTACGTGACCCTCGAGAAGTCTCAGAAGTTTGACGATGACATCGCCTTTTGGTATGTCGTTGGGCTGAAATAACGCTTTATCAGTCAGGTATGCGACATCTGATGCGCCCCATGCCCAACGCCGCAATTGGACAAACTGGGCGATTGCCGTACGCTTCAAGGTCGATGCCAAGACTGCATCTTGATAGATAGGGGTAAAAATCGGCACTACCTGATGATGACCGTCATAGCGGACATAGGTTCTCCAAAATTGATGCCCATCCTCGACAATCGTCCGAACACTCCAGTAGTTTGTGTCGATCAGCGTTTCCATGCCCTGAGCATGCGATGCAAAGTTACGCAACATATGTGGTCGCAAAGTCTGTATCACTTGCCAGAAAGAGTTGCCAGTAGCGATCACTCGCATTGGTGCCGGCGCGTCCCAGATATTGTTCAGAAACATCGGTATCGGTTGGAACGACGTATACTTGCGCTCCGGACACATGACATAGGTGTATGAGAGATTGGCTAGGTATTGAGTATCGCACCTATGATCCGAATCAAGAGTCGTAACGATGACCCGTTCAGCCGCTATACCTTCTGATTTCAAAAATTTCTCGAGTTTACGACCGGCGTAGGTGATATTTCCCCCTTTGCCGATCATCTCACCCACTGGCAACTCTTTGGGATGTTTGACGGTGAAGGCATATCCGAATCGGTCACCGTATTCTTCGATGAGTTCTCGGGCATTTTGCTCGGTTGCTTCCCCGCCACGCTCCTCATAAGCGAGGACAAAGATGACATGGTCCATAGGATAGTTGGATTTGAGAAGCGACTGGATGGACGGTTCCAGGATGTCTCTGGTCTCGTTATAGGTAGCCATGATGATAGCATGATATATGTCGGTACTCTTGAGAGGTGTCTGATCATCCGACCTATGAGTCAGAACACGTAGATTACGATAATGATGTCTCTCGACTCTCGATGTTCGCTTACGTGATCCCCATCGTTTCAGCGATTCATCAGGGGTATCGAGATCTTCGAGTAGAGGTAGCCAGTTGGCCTTTTTGTAATCCACCATGATCCTATACCCCTGTAATACTCTGACGGCCATGCCAGCAGCTCGAAAGAAGAAAAACATGGTGTAGGCGATGATGAAGTATGCTGCCAGCACCGGCGAGAAGAGGCTCATGACAAAAGGAAAAGCTATCAAAGACCAACTGATAAGCCCTGGGAGAGCCTCGAAAAATCGATATCGAACATTCCGTTCCTTGGGCAGCGGTATTTCTATATCTGTCATG
>CAZDBS010000034.1:0-3468 GCA_964503775.1 uncultured Candidatus Saccharibacteria bacterium | reverse complement strand
ATAAGAATTACTATTGAGCTAGGTAGTCATTGGGCGCTGTTGTAACAAAGTTGCGGTAGCGTCTACTATGGCCCTCCAATTATGGTCATACTTAAACTCCTCATCGCAGAAGAGTTTTTATTTGGTATGATAGCCGCATGACTCAACAGAATTCTCAGATACTCTACGACTCCGACTTAGCTGTCCCTGTATTTCCTGACTATTATCAACTCTCCAACATACTGGTACGTTGGGAAGACAAAGTCTTGTTGCTTCATCGCTCAACCGAACCTTTCAAAGGCTTTTGGAGCGTTCCAGGTGGTGGAGTTAACACAAACGAAAAATATATTGATACCGCCCAAAGAGAGCTCAGCGAGGAGACTGGACTTAGTTTCATAGACCTAGAGCCGCTTTATATTTATGTCGACCATGTACACCAACTAGAGAGTCATATTTATACTTACACCAGTCTGGACGGAGAGTTTTTAAATCAAGAGCCTCACGAACATGACATAGTCACCTGGAAGGGCGTGAATGATGCTATGAAACTACAGTTAACTCCAGGAGTTCTTGAGGCATTAAAGCTTTTGTCTCAGTTGCGATAGCGCACACGATGGCCCTCCAACAAAGTGCCCCGCTTCTAGGTGGGGTATTTTGTTGGAGAATTTTGATCGTGGACTTGAACCCGAGAGGGCGAATCCCGCCTGTGGCGGGATGAGTTTTCCTTGCTTGGCAGAGCGACATGAGTCCGCCAGCGGCGGACGAATCCGGAGCGAGCATGCCGTAAGGCTCATGAGTTAACAAGTCCCACCAGGCCCTCCAATCGAGATTAGCTTAAATCCTCCCTCAAAAGAGGATTTTTTGTTTTATATCCTTTCGTAATCTTTCAGCAACCTTTTCGTTGTGTACTGCGTAGAGGACCGTCCCCTACGCAGTACAACTTACGCAGATAAGTACACAGACGTAAATACTCATGCTTTGGATCATGTAAGTAGGGTGATATAAGTTAAATATGGTTTTTAAGAAACGTGCTGAAGCTCATAGGTCTGGTGAAGTCCCAAGAGTTGTAAGCCAACCTGATTGGAGAATAGAACTAGGGGTTAAATTTTCCTTAGATAGATTAGTCGACCTAGCCAAATATCCAGCCTGTCCGATAGTTGACATACCACTGGATGAATACATGGGTTTGCGATTTCGACGATGGCCGAGGCGGCATGACGATAGAGATCCTATTAAAATTGCAAATTTACGTGAAACCCTTGTGATCACGGTGACTTCGAGAGAATTTCTGCATCACCTTGGACACAGGCTTGTCATACCGAAAGGCAGTGTAGAAAAGACAACCTACGAGGATCGAGTTATTGACGAGGATCCGCAAGCATATGGGCCTCCAGGCAAGCGCTATGATGGTGTTGCTGAAATGGCTAGAGCGCACGAGAAGATAATGCCTCAGCTAAGGTATATCACAGGCGCCTTGACCGTAGAGGCTGCGGTGGGTTGGCCGCACGCAGTGCGCGAGGCTATACCTCAACCGTCACCTCTGTTATAATATGCCCACTACGCACCCGTAGCTCAGTTGGATAGAGCACTTGGCTTCGAACCAAGGGGTCGGCGGTTCAAGTCCGTCCGGGTGTACCATAATCATAAGCATGAAAAATAAGCCTAAGTCTCACGCACTCATAAAAATCGTATTATCTATCGTTATTGTATGTAGTATATTTCTCGCACTTATTAGCTTTATTGGTGTGACATATCCACATACCAGTGAATTGCCTACTAGTTGTAAAAACTTCTCTATGAGTAAGTCGGTATCGCCAGAGTGTGTTAATCGGATTTCCCAAATAGAAAAAGCGCCGACACTTTCAGAGCCAATTTGTTACGATAACGATAATTATGTTCCCTGCCTAGAACTTGCAAGTAACTCATTGAGGAATAAACAGCTCCTAGCGACATCGAGTGCCATTGCTCTTATCTCAATTAGTACAATGATAATATTTTCATTTAGGCGATCTGCAAAAAAATAGTTCTAACCTGTGCAAGAATTCTGTACCAAACTGAACTCACCTGAGTTATTTACTACATTCCTGCGAGCCTGAGTCGAGCACTTTGTTGTCTATAGATAGAAATCTCCAATCGTATGAAGTGGCTTTTAGATCAAGGACAAGCACTCCAAATGAAGTATCGATAAACTTCTCGCTATTTTTTGCGATAGTTTTGAGTGAGTACAAAGACCTGCCCCCTGTGCCCACAGTGAATTGTCTGACACCGTTATCGCTAACTTTTCCATTGTCGGTCTGACGCGCGAACCTCTCATATATGTGGTCGTGCCCGTTGAGTATAATGTCAGCTTTGTGTTTGACTAATATGCGCCACATGTCTTGTGAGCGATTCTTGACATCGTTGTCTGTAGCGTATTTGCCAGATGTGAAACGCGGATGATGCCAGAACGCCAGAGTGCATGTCGATTGATTGGTGACGAGTTCAGTCTGAAGCCACTTGAGTTGGGGTGTATTTTCTACACAACCGCCAATCCACTCGCAGTTAGAGTTGAGTGAATATATATTCCATTCACCCAACACCAAGCGATAGTATCCCGAACTAACATCGACTGGAGCTTCACTGAAGTATTCAAAATATCCGCCTGCCTGGGATGTGAGATACTCGTGGTTTCCTGGTGTTGGATATAGTTTGTCTTTGAATGTACCCCAACTGGTATCAAATGTACTTCGAAAGCTATCCCGAGTACCGTTTTCATATTGCAAATCGCCTAACATGAGTACGGCATCGGCGTTTTGTTGTTTCGTAAGGTCGAATGTTTTTTGTTGCTGACAATAACGAGAGTCTGATCCGTCAACGTACTTATCACTCGGTGAACAAGCGATGTCTCCAACCGCTATAACTCGTTTAGTAATTGGTGGAGAAACAGCCAGTGACTGTTTTGAAGGCGAATACATAATACTGGGATCTCTTTGTCCATATACACTCCACCCCACAAATCCAATCAGACCAAGAAGTGCCACCATCAATAGTGTTTCAATAGCGCTGAAGCCGTCGCTTTTATAGTACATGTGCTTATTATGCCTGACATTTCAAAACTCAACTAATATGATCCTGATCTGTTATAATCTGTAAATTATGAAAGTGTTAAACGGCTCAGATATTGCGGGCTTTATCAAAGAACGCCAAGTCCACCAAGTACGCGGGTTGATTCAGGGCGAGGCGATTGTCCCAAAGCTTGCCGTGATCGTCGCTGTCGATAACCCTGTCATCAATACTTATATCAAGGTCAAACAACGTTATGGCGAGGATCTCGGAGTCACGGTTGAAGTACACCGAGTCAAGCAGTCTGAAGTCTTGGCACTGATCGATCGATTGAACAAAGACCTCTCGGTGCATGGCATGATTGTTCAGTTACCTCTGGAAGATCCGTCACAAACCGATCAGATTGTAGATAGTGTAGTACCTGTGAAAGACGTCGATGCTTTGGGC
>CAZDBS010000033.1:2464-3492 GCA_964503775.1 uncultured Candidatus Saccharibacteria bacterium | reverse complement strand
CCTTCAGGGCAACACGCTGACCGGGCGTGTTTGTACTAAAGAGCAAAGAAATAACCTTGCGTTCTTCTTCCGTTAAGCTGTTTTGATTGTTAGCTAACAGCTCTAACTCATAATCCGACTTTGAACCTATGATAGATTTCTTACTCACTTCATAGAGCTTGATGTGGCCGCGGATACAAAGATCAAGAATTGTCGCCGATATCACTTTTACATTAAATTGGCCGTCTAGAATAAAGCCAGCTAGCATTGGGTTCATGTCTTTTGGTGGCCGATACTGGGCAACGACTGTCCTTCTGTCCTTAGGGTCACGACCGTATTTCACCCAAAAGAAGATCACTACCATAAGCGCGATAAGTGAGGGTAATACAAGCTCGATTATTGTCCAGATCATGCCCCCCAACAGCTCCAAAAAGGTTGGTTTATAAGCTGTAAATGTGTCCTGAGTAAAGCCCAGTACTAAGCTCATATTCTCAGTAGCGCGTAAGGGCACATTACTGGTGACCGTAACGACGGTTTCTCCCGCTTCGCCCGTGCCATCCCGTCGAACCATCGTACAATCAGATGATTTTGAACCATACACTCCGGTAAAGCACTTTTGCTGTGACAATAGAGAGCTACGCAAATCTGGTGGAATATGTGCCCGCGCAACCACACTGCCAAACGTCTGCGACCATTGATCACCATTTGTGTCCCAATACCACTCGTCCTGATCGGCTTCGAAGGAGATTACACCTTGTAATTTGTACGTGATGATATACGTCTGTTCGCCGTGCAAGAAGGTACTACTACGAATACTTATGACCTCGTTGCCATTCTGGGAAGACAATTTGTAGGCCCTAGGCCTACCATTGCCATCCACCACTGACAGCACCTTGAGGTCAACACTATTGCCCTTATACGTTTTAGGAATAGCCCGACGCAAGCCGTGGTTTTGGTCATAATCGGGAAATACAGCCACGATCTTTTCGACCACCTTGAGCTGTGAAACATTCTTGGCATCCCGAGAAAGGTAGTAATCGCCCTCGACG
>CAZDBS010000033.1:0-2454 GCA_964503775.1 uncultured Candidatus Saccharibacteria bacterium | reverse complement strand
CACTTGCGCGAGCAGGCTCTACGGCGCCAAAAAACATCACGCCCAGAATAAAAATCATGAACCCGATCAATAGATTGCGTAATCCGTGGCGTTTCATACGCCTATCATAGCATGGAGCGTGCCGGACTGGCAGAGCATAAGCCTTTTGCCGTATACTAAAGCCATGCAAAAGCCCTGGAGCCTTCAAGAAATCCGCAACGTCTGCCTGGCAAATGGCACAGCCGACGACGCCCGTATGTGCGAGATTACCCAGGAATTTAACGATGGCTTCACTATGATCGAGAAGATCAATAAGGCCGTGTCGTTCTTCGGGTCCAAGAGCACCAAGGAGGGCGATGAGCTCTATACATCAGCTCGCTCACTCGCCCACCGCCTAGTCAGCGAACACAATTACAGTATTGTTACGGGTGGTGGTCCGGGCATTATGGAGGCCGCCAACCGTGGCGCCCACGAAGCCGGAGGCAGATCAGTTGGCCTAACGATCGATCTAGAAGCCCACCACCAAATACCAAACGAGTACCTGACCGACCAGATTGACTTTCATTACTTCTTTGCCCGCAAAGTCATGTTGGCTTTTGCTGCCAGGCTTTACATTTTTTACCCTGGGGGCTTTGGTACTATGGATGAATTCTTCGAACTTCTGACCCTCAAGCAAGAACAGAAGATACCCCCGATACCCATTGTCTGTGTCGGTTCACATTATTGGCGCCCACTAGAACGCATGATTCGCACGACTTTTCTGGAAGACTATGCCACCGTTACTGCTAGCGACCTGCAGCTATTTCACATTACCGACGACGAAAACGAAGTTATTCACATCGCCAATGCCCAGCCGAAACGGCATATCATCTAGTTTACTGAACTATCTTTAGCAATCTTACCTTCGGCGAATATTGCGCAGAGCACGAAAACGTCGAATCAACGGCAACCGGTCCAAAAGCGGTGTAATAGATACATAGGCTTCGGACATAGCAGGCATAGGTTTATAATCAACACCTTCAACTAAACCATCTACCTGTTTCTTGTACTCGATTGGCTTATTTAGCAAGAGTCCACCCTCGAATACCATAGCGTCGTTACCATACGAACTAACTGGACTCCTGGCAAAGCGGACATTTCCAATCCAGATATCGCCATTTCTACTATAATTGTACTCAACATCGAGCTCCCGTAATGCCAGATAGTCCTGCTGTTGTTGTCGCCGAGTAGCTTTCCGTCGACCTTCATTATCTACCCAATTCTCTGGCATAGTAATGCGGTAAGATTCCCGCAAAGTATCACCAAGTAGAGTGTGGTATTCGTAATCAATTCGACGCGGACCCCCTTCAAAAGCCTCAAGAATAGGTTGGTCGAGCTCTGTATTCAGGCCTTCGAAATACTGAGCTGCAGGGATACCACCGTTCGACAGGAAGCGGTAGCCAGGAACGAAGGCAAAGAGCTGCTCTTTGAGACGACGATTCGGAGATAGTATCTGCACTTCTCTACTATAAGTATCGAGCCCTTCCTTCTTTAACCTCTCTGGTCGAAACCACTCTTGCGACTTGCGATATAAGACAGCGTCTTCGGTGATGTGGCCCGTATCCACTAATGCATCGAGATGGTCTGAGATCTTTGAAGACAACTTGGTTTCGTTTGCATAGGCTTGAGGCGATTTACCCTTACCAAAATGCTGTTTATCGCGAAAGTTAGGAGCACGCCATTCACCGCTCGAATTAGACCTGTAGCAGATTCGCGGGTCAACACTACCGCCATCAAGGACGGTGTAGCCGACGGCCATATCATAATTAGCTGCACGAAACACCTGTGAGAGTCTAAACTCGCGATCTCCCGCCACAATGCTCAAGATAGGCTCCATGCCCTTTGTACTGATAATTTCGCGCGTCAGTTCAGGCTGCGCAGGATTAGCCAGAACGTCCCTGGAAAATTGCTGTAGTTGCTCTCTTTGATTGTCGATTTTTTCCTGCACACTACTGAAATCCGGGCCATGCCACTCGGAATCAGACAGAAAAACACCAACCATACCCATATGATCCCTCATTACTTCGGCTTTTTGGGCATGGTCATATATTCGTATGGACGGTGATACTGTCACCTCGCCTGGTTCTGCTTCTGCGTAGAATGGTCGAGTAGCGTAGTCATGGCTATCATCATGCGACGTAGGTGGCTCAGGAGCAACTTCCGCATCCTGCCTATCTGGAAAAACAACAAACTCTTGCGTTTTATCTGGATCAGGCTGTTGCTCCACGACGGCTTTTTGTTCAACTACAGGTTTGACTGGCTCCTGTGGTGCTTCGCTTCCTGTAGACTGGTCTTCGTCTTGGCGAGCATGTTCTAATCGCTGTTGAAAAGCATCATATGACTCCCCTAGACGAGGCTTGAGAGGCTGCGTGTCTTTCGCTGGAGTTTCGACTGGCGGCTCAGTAGTATCCGTGTCGTGCGTACCTAAGTGCAGAC
>CAZDBS010000032.1:0-3563 GCA_964503775.1 uncultured Candidatus Saccharibacteria bacterium | reverse complement strand
CGGCAGTTTTTTGTTGACTCACCAACACCTTGCCGACTGCTTGCCGTTGACCGAGAACGATGATCAATACTATGAATACGACCGAGACAACAACCAGGCAGATACCTGCCTTATAGATGTGCCGCCGCTTCGGCTTTGGTTGCTGTTTAACCGGCTCCTCCATGATACGTAAAGTGTAACATGAGCAAGATAGGGTTATAGCGCTGTATCAAACAACCACACTGAAATGTTCTTCTCGTGGGCTCGCGCTGCAAAGTTCGTAAACACAGGACTTGCAGGGGAGGTTTGGACCGTCTGTGAGTTAAAATATGACCAATCTGTCGCTTCGTCAGCTTCGGATTTATCTTCTGAAAACAGGTTAATAGCTACTTCGAACCCTAAATTCTTAAGCTCACTTGCTTGAACTAGTATACCGTTAAGTATGTCAGTTCTTCGCTCCGGTGTAACTATAGTTCTTTTAGTAGCGTCACCGGCATATTTAGTACCAAATGTTCCGGTATTCAACCAGATCTTTTTGACACCAAGTGTCGTCGCGGCCTCTTGAGCTAATTTGTGATTTATAAACTCACTGGCGTCAAAAATGCCTGCACCTCCTCGATTAGCTGGAGGCATCCACGGAAATCCCTGGAGTCCAAAACTTTCCACCAGATTTTTATCGACTGCTTTCACATATGGAACAAGACTGAGGTATTCGCCCCTGGCCCAGTCGAAGTCATCAGCGCTGTAAGTTGCAGAATTGAGCAAGATACTACCACGAAGCTTGGGGAAGGACTGGCGGCCAGTACCCAGATACTTGTTGACGATAACGCCAAAATCAGCAGGCGAGGCATTGTTTCTATTCCAGTACGGCAGATTGGCCTCAGGGAACGGTACCCAGATGCCCATCTGTTCATCAGTTACTCCTTGGGCTTTCAAGGTTTGAAAATATATTGCTATCCACTGATCGTAGAACCCCGACTTAAACTCGGTGAAGTCAATATCGCCCCATGATGTAACTGGCTCGGTTATGACAAGCGGGGTTATGTCGTATAAAGCAAAATCTTTGAGCGTCGCGGCCATCTTGGTCGCTTTATCGCGGGCCTCGGCCTCGCTGTTCGGCATGTCGTTAAAAATCATAAGAGTAGACGTAACCTTGGAATGGCATATCTCTTGGTATTCAGCCAGTTTCTTTAGCTCCGGCACGTTTGCTTTGGCCAGATCTGGAATTGGTTTGCCATCATCACATCTAAATTCCTGAGCTACCGTGACTTTGGGTTGACTGCGATTCAAGTTCGGCAATGCCACGACAGATCGTCCCATAAGAGCTTGAGCGACTATCTCAACTGCCAGGAATGAGAACATCAACATAAAACAAGTGTAGAGGAACATTGTTCTCTTTTTCATAGACTAACCTCTGTATCCGGTTGCACAGTTTTTAGGTCTACGCCCCGACGTTCCCAACGCTGCCAGTCAATTTCGTGTCCCCTGATAGACATTTTGATACTTCTGAGTAATACCATGTACTCGATCCATGTCGTGATGTAGAACAGTGGCCATGTAAATGGGAATTTGAGCAAAATTTTCCAGTTGAATCGTTCGAAATTGAAGAGGGCGACGACCAGATAGGTTACAAATATGAATAAAACCCCCAAGCCGAGTGAGAGGTAGTCTCCGGAGATTATGCTATAAGCCAGAAGTAGAGCGATGCCTATGGGCTCAAATAACAACTGTAACTCACCAAGTAACGAGTAGGGCAATATGAAAAAACATAGCCAGTTGTTATGATGCTTTTTAAGCGAGAAAAACATCTGTCGATATTTGACTAGGGTATCAAGACGCCCTTTTTTCCAGCGCAAACGCTGAGCGACCAGTCCAGAGATCGTAGATGCTCCTTCCGTGTAGCATATAACGTTCTCGGCAAACACTGCTTTCAATCCGTAGTACTTGGTGCGCAGCGACATCTCGATGTCCTCTGTCTTGTTTAATGTATCAAAAAGACCGAGTGCGTCAAATGTCTCTGAGCGACGAAATGCTGCACAAGCACCTCCATATATATACTCGGCATTCAGTACCGAATGAGCGCGCTTGAAATAAAAGCCAAACAAGTATTCGAGTGATTGGATTTGCCCCACTAGGGTACCGTTGTTGGCGATGCGTACATTGCCCACGGCTGCCGAAATGCTTGGGTCACGGAAGTACGACACCAGTCGTTCAATAGCCTGGTGATGAAAAATCGAATCGGCATCCATGGTTACGATAATTTCGCCACGTGCTCGTTCGATGCCGTGGTTTAGAGCTGTACCCTTGCCGCCATTTGATTTGTAGTAATAGCGTAGAAGTTTGTTAGAGATGCCGGACATCTCACGTGATGTTAGGAACTCAGTAACGACTTTGTGTGATGCATCGGTAGAACCGTCGTTAACGACAACAATCTCGATGTGAGGGTAGGTATTGCTGAGTAACGATTGAATGGTTTTCAATATTCCAACTTCCTCATTCCAAGCCGGAACGATCACGGATACCAGTGGCGCGTAGTTATAGATGCGTTCCGGATGGTAGGCACGAATTCGAATTTGCCTTAACTCTTCCTTGGCGGAGTGCCACGGGGAAATCATGAGGAATAGCCAGTAGCGTATCAGCATCAAACCGGCGAAAATGACGGTTAGATCTCGTAGTCTGTAAAACCAATCATCCATCATTGATCCGCATTCTGCACATTGGTGAGTGTGCCGACTATTAGTATTCTCGTATCGGACTTTTGTACAACGATATAAAGTCGTGACTTCTTGCTGGTGGGTATGACATAGCGCGGGGAGTTAGAGGTCAGAGTAAGTACCTCGTCAATCCTATAGAAGTAGCGCCAATTTCTCTTAGTATCGATATAAGCATTTTTTCCAGCCTCTACTAGCTCAGGATGCTCGATAGTGGTCTTGTTGGCGTTGGTGTAGAGGATCATGTCGCCAATATCGCCATCTTTGTTGTTAGATATGATCACATAGTGAGCGGTGCTGGATCGTGCTAGCCAAGTTTTATCCCGGAAAAGCGGCGCCGCAATTGGTATACGGATGGCGTTGTTAGCAACTTTCAGGATCTCTGGAGTCCCGTAATTCCCTTCTCTCTGACTGTCGGTCTGTTTGCTCAGATCACCCGCCAGACTATGAGGGTCAGTTTGGAATACGTTCATAGTGACCGGCTCGACGGCTTTTATGTACGGAAGAGAGATGCCAAAGGCGGTTTCATAGCTATTGGCCATAATAAACACCGTGACAGCCGCACATGACATATATATAACCATGCGGGTTAGAAAGCGTAGAAAACTGGCAACGTATTCCATCATATGCGATGTCTCCTAGAGGTTCGCAGTAACTTAAGACGGCGTCGTCTTAAGCTTTTGTAAGTAAAGATTGCCAGAAGATTACTCATAATGACCGTGGCGACAAAGCCAAGATATACAAAGATTACGATTCGATATGGTCCGTTCATGTATAAGTCTCCCTTCTCAAGCAAAGCACGGCTTGCTTAAATATGTATAAAACGCTTACGATAGTGCGTATGTCCGGTTATAAAGGTCATATTGCCGGAGG
>CAZDBS010000031.1:0-3915 GCA_964503775.1 uncultured Candidatus Saccharibacteria bacterium | reverse complement strand
GATAAACTCATAATATCTCCATCTTATCTTAAAATTTGTAAAAAGGTATGAAAAAAGCCGGCGCAGAGCCGGCTTTATTTTGAGAAACAAAAATTTACCTGGCGCTGCCCGGCGAGATATGTAGATGATGGATTTGATTATCTACTTTGCGCATAACCATATAGTATCACTACTATACCTAACTGTCAACGTGCTTATCCTTTAGCTTGTTTTCTTGAACAGTTCACTAATTATTTCTTCGAGAGGTACGGATTGGATGGTGATATCGGCGACCGAGTGCCTGGCGAAAATTTTCTGAATGGCTTCCAAGTAGTCTTTTTGTTTAATCTTTAGTTGTGCGACTGTTTCGTTAGCATGTATCACTCGTCCATATTCTTTTAACTCACTTGGATTGATTTCATCTTCGAAAACAACACGAACGTATTTAAATCCTCCATGATCCTTTGACAGCTTCTCCATGCTACCGTCATACCCTATGGTGCCTTTATTGATGACGATGACGCGGTCGCACACCTCCTCGATATCATCCATATCATGGCTTGTCAGAAGCAAAGTCTTATTCTGTTCTTTGTGTAACTGTCTGAGAAACGCTCGAACTTCACGCTTAGCATCGATGTCGAGCCCGATTGTCGGCTCATCAAGGAATAGGATCTCAGGATCGTGCAGGATCGAACCAATGAGCTCCATCTTCATGCGCTCGCCAAGACTGAGACGTCGTATCTGGGTGCTCATGACATGCTCCACTCGCAGCAACTTGACCAACCGCTCCACTCGTTCGCGGAACTTATCGTCTGGAATATCGTAGATATGCTTGAGGAACGTAAATGATTGAGAGGCCGACAAATCCCAGTTCAGTCCTGCCTTGTTGCCCATTACGAGGCCAATCTTCATCAGAAAATCTGATTTTCGATCCTGAGGCACATATCCCAACACATCAACTTCCCCAGAGCTCGGGTAGATTAATCCTGTAAGCATCTTGATGGTCGTCGTCTTGCCCGCGCCATTCGGGCCAAGAAACGCGACGCATTCTCCACTAGTGATCTGAAGATTAACCCCGTGTACAGCTTTGACCTCTTTCCAATCAGGGCGCCACATACCAGTGATCAGGTTCTTGTTAGTCCTGACACGAAAGTTCTTGCCGAGATTAGTAGTTGATATTACGTGAGTCATGATGAGGCTGATGAATACCGCTTAAGACTAGACCCCCAGAGGAATCGTTGCAATAGATAAGCAATGACTATCGCCAAAATTGCCCAAGGAAGTACTCCTATTATTGATAGTCGACCGGTCATAATAGCCACCGTCACGTTTGCCAATAGAAACCCCGGCATGAATAACATCATAAATTTTCTCAATAAACCTTTAATCGTGGATTCTGGATACTCAGTACCGCCCCCATTACTCCCCCACATGGCAAGATTCAGAAATGGATTTGAACCACTCTCTTGCCAAAACGCCAAGAGTGCCGCACAAAATAGATACATTACATCTAGAACGAAACCGAGCGACATGATGATCAAGCCCATAGCGAAACTTCTGGGAGTGATGTGAAGATCTCCCCAATTGATGACCCAGACAACGATCAGGGCAGCGAGGCCATCCCTGATCATGTAAACAGGGCTAAACTTATTAACCAGCAAGTAAAGCTTATGCGGAAAGGGCTTAAGGAGCGCTAGATCAAGGCTACCGTCATTGGTCATTACCGCAACCGCGTCAAGCGAGTTGGCTATAGGGCCAACAAGGTACAAAGCTAGCTGAAGTAATAGCATGATGAAGATGATGTCGTTCATGGAATAACCGGCGATTGTTCCTATCCGCTGAAACGTCAGGTTTATAACTACGAGGTAGGATATCGTGTAAAACACTGTGGAGAAGAAGTTAGCCCAGTTCTCGCCGAAATACGCTAGGTTTTGTTTCGTGTTGAAGCCAACTATGGCCATGAATATTTTTAGATTCTTTCTCATATCCCCACTGCTTCGTATTGTTTTAGGCCTCGTCTCCAGTATCGAACACTTAGATAAAAGATTGGGACGCTCCAGAGACTGCCCAAAAGTACCAACTTAACTGGTATATCCTCACCCTGCAAAAGTCGTACTGGGATATAGTACGTCGAGGCTGTCGGCAGCACCTGCAAGACATTCACCACAGAAGCACTCAACAAAAACAGCGGCACCCACTCGCCCCTAAGAATCCTAAGAATATGAAGCAGAACATTCCTGAGTGACTTGGCCTCAGTCGTATAAAAAGTCAGGGTAGCGAAGGCGATGTTGTAGGACAGATTCAATACCAGAGCATTAATAAGCGAGAGCACCAGTACGAGTATGGTCGCAAGCGAATGCGACTTCAAAAGCCCACCGCTCACGATTATCCCAATGAACAAGAATACGAGTGATGCTATCTGACCTATCGTATAGCCGGATACGGCCTTTGAATACAATTGGACTAACGGGCTTCCGGGCCGCGAGAGCAAATATGACAATTTACCAGACTTAATGTAGCGATTTGCTGTCGACGCCATCTGTGCGTCGCACAGGAAGAACGCATACAAGAATTCGGCGATGAAGAAGTAGCTAACAATCTGAGAAAGTGGTGTAAACGAGAGGCTGCTATATCGAACCACAATAGACCAAAAGAGAACTCTGAATGCCAGCCCCCAGAGATAATGTAAAAGAGTTCCGAAAAGAGTTAGAGGATATTGCCCGAGTATCTTTATCTCGAACCACCAAGAGATGCCTATAAGACGCGTAAAGCGCTTTGCGTCACTCAATTGCATGATGCTTATACTAGCACTGTTAACCTATGCTTGCGAGATGAAATTCGGATCTTTCAAGACTACAAAACCACTGTAAAAGTGATGATACAAGGTCCTGTGTCCCGACATAAATTAGATCAGATTGACAATACATACTTGATATGTCTAAATGAAGAACAGTTTAAACGGGTTTGTAACTATGATATTTAGTTCTCGTGAAGATTTAATCAGATTCTTGAATGCTGAGGATGAAATTACAAAAACGGGGTTCGACAGTTACACTGATCCAGTTAAGCGAGACTTTGAAAAAGCGGTAGTTATCGCTTTTAGGCAAGGAATGACACTAGAACTACTTGCTGAAGCACCACTTGAAAACGCGCAATCAATTTCTGAGTGATTGACTTGGTGCGCGGGAGAGGACTTGAACCTCCACGCCTTGCGGCACTAGCTCCTAAGGCTAGCGTGTCTGCCATTTCACCACCCGCGCAGATTGCAGCTATTGTAAAACACCTCTGTTAATAAGCAAAATAAAAATCGCCCTACGAGCGATTGTCTAAGCGGTAGAAGACCAGTGCCGCGTCACCATAACTTCGATTGTCCACCACAACAACCCCTTGTATAACCGACACATGGTCTCTACCTGGTTGGGATATTACCATAATGCTCGAGCTTTTCATATGTCTGACGAGCTTCGAAACTGTGGATAACTGCAAATCGTCGTACGGAGGATCGCAAAGGATGATATCAAACTTTTTATCTTGATTCTGATCTGACCACACACTGCAATTCATCTGGTGAAATTCAAATCTGTCGGCCAGTTCTGGATAAGGAGATTGAAGTAGTGTTTTGGCCGACTCCCTGATAGCACCAGCGGCTTGTTTGTCATTGTCCAAAGCTACGACTTGTTGGGCACCGCGACTCAAAGCTTCAAAAGCCAACGCGCCACTACCGCTAAAAGCATCCAACACTGTCAACCCGTCGATATCACCCAGGGTACCAAACAACCCACCCATAACCCTCGTACTCATAGGATGTGTCCGGTTTCCTCTAGGAGCGTCGAAAATTCGACCTGATAATTGTCCAGCAATGATGCGCATATCAATTGAGGTTAGTAATAGATCTTAACTTCTGTACATGTTCCTGTAGCACGGGGTAGTGTATCA
>CAZDBS010000030.1:0-4603 GCA_964503775.1 uncultured Candidatus Saccharibacteria bacterium | reverse complement strand
CAGCCAACAAAGTGGCCCACGCTATGTGGGCTATTTTGTTGGCCTGAGATGAGGCGACCGAGAACCACCGTAGAGTGAAGGAATGAACGTGGGGTTCGTAAGGAGTGAGTAACGCAGGAGTGATATACTCCGAGTAACGGAGCGACGGAATAGCGAAGCGTCATCCCTCACTCCCAGCCATGATTTGCACCAAAGGAGACCGTATCATGAAGATTTCTTTGAAGAATATTAACACCCATAAGATATCGATATTTAGGATACTTATCCTTCTGATCATTGCAGTAATTTTGATTTGGACTTTCGTTTGGTTAAATAGTAGTTCAGCAGAACAGATTAAATTCCGCGTTCAAGTAGCTGATGCTTTCAGTAAATTTGCTATCGGATTTGGAGCATTAGCGACAGGTCTGGGAGGGCTTAGTCTAATTGAAGATTGGATAAAAAGACAAAATGCCAGAGAAGAACAGGAAGAATCATTAAAAGAAAGATGGACGAAAATCTATCCCCCTGAAATGTACGGGGAAACATACAGACTCATTCAAGATGAAACTGTGCCAGGAGTCTTGTACATTCAGGATCTACCCGACGGAGGCAAGCATTGGATTACCAATCCTGCAACATTACGTGATTTAGGGCTGGACTATAGTCAGGTCGAAAGTGTTGATTCCAGTAGCTTCAAAAATATTAAATCTGCCGGCAATATAAACACTAAACCCATTGAATAGCAGAGTAACTTCTAGACCTCTATGCTCAGCCACGTTTAGCTATTCTTCTCCTTCATAGCTTCGAACGACACGCGTATCAGTTTTTCCAACACTTTCAGATCGACATCAGTCAGCTTGTTGATATACAGACAACTGACGCTCGTCTTGTACTTGCCCAAATCTTTGAGAATATCCTGATAGTCCTTGAACCCAAGCATCACATAGAGAGTCAGGTTTTGTTTCCTTGGAGAGAAACCGGTTAGCGGCCAGTCACCCTCTTGGCGACTCCGTTCAGATTTGTAGTGATACTGCCCGAAGCCGATGATACTCGATCCCCACATCTTCGGCTTCTCACCCGTGATCCTCGTAAACATCTCCAGAAGCGTGAAGCTATCTTCCCGCTTCGTCTCATCTGGAACCTTGTTGATAAACTCTTCAACACTTGCGTCGTTAGGAAGTGTTTTAATCGTACTCATAGCGTGTATTATATCCTCATACTATGAAGACATTGGAATTTCGCCTGAAACTCTACCCGAAAGATTTTGATTTAGTCAGGTCTTTCTATGCAGAAACTCTTGAATTTCCCATTACACACGAATGGAATAGCTCTGATGACAATCGTGGAGTTATGTTTGACGTCGGCGGAACGACGCTTGAGCTATTGTCACCAGAAGACGGCTATCAACCTATAGTAGGCAGCGGGTTGTCGCTGGAAGTCGCTGACGTAAAAGAACTGTGGGAGAAGTTCAGAAGCCAAGATTTCATCACTCAAGAACTGCGCCACAATTCATGGGGCGACACTTCTTTTCAAATTCGTGATCCCGAAGGCTTCAAGATTAGTTTGTTTACGAAAGACTAGGCTTTTTTGTGACTACAATCACTGTGTTGTGACTAGTGCTCTCATAGAATGAGGGCGTTAAGAAAGGAGTGGTTGTGAACAAGACTGATTACAAGAAGGAATTGAAGCAATTTTATAGCGCTAAGACCAATAATCCTGTAATCGTCGAGGTGTCGTCTATGAATTTCCTGATGATCGACGGACAAGGCGATCCCAATACCTCCCAAGAATATATCGACGCCATCCAGACTCTCTACCCAGTCGCCTACACCATCAAATTCATGTGCAAAAAAGAGCTAGGCGAAGATTTCAGCGTCATGCCTCTAGAAGGCCTATGGTGGACGGAGGATATGAGCAAGTTCAGCGCTGCTAACAAAGATGATTGGTTCTGGACAGCGATGATCATGCAGCCAGAAGTCGTCACCGAGGACATATACAAGCGTGCTATCCAGCAAGTCGCTGAAAAAAAGGCTCCAGCATCTATAAGCAAGCTTCGCTTTGCCAAGTACGATGAGGGTCGGGCTGCACAAGTTATGTATGTCGGCCCATACTCAGATGAGGGGCCGACTATCCTGGCACTGCACGAATTCATCCGAGACCACGGCGGCAAGCTCGACAACACCAACAAGCATCACCACGAGATCTACCTCGGCGACCCGCGCCGCACCGACCCATCGAAGCTCAAAACCATCATCCGCCAGCCATACTAGTAGTACTTGCGTAGGGGACGGTCCCCTACGCAAGTACTACAAACTCTTATGTTAAAATTGGCGCCATTATACAAAAACTGTCTTTGTACTAAAAGCGATCTTGACTGTACTATAATCACAGCATGGCAGAGTTTGTCCCTACAACATATGCAGAGTTTAGAAAAATCCTGGAGAGGGAAGGCCTCATGGGATTTGTCGCATGCGAAGTCCTAGAAGTACGCCCCATGCATCTTATAGTAGACAAAACCGATGTCTTCTCAGATCCACCAGGCAAGGGAATTTGTGAAATGGATCGAGCTGTGTCTGTGCAAGATGCTGGCATCAGAGTTGGGGATGTGTTTTTTGTATCGCTCTACGCACATGACAAGACAGTGCCAGAGGGAGGTACCGTGAGAGACGTTACGGCAATCGTGCAGTTTCCAGAAGAGTCGGTTTCATCTTATTAGTTTAAATCTTGGCTGAACAACTCCTTCATATTCGACATTCTCTAGGAAATTCTCGGCTGTCCTCACCCACACGACGCCTTTCAGTTGTGAACGGTAGATAACACACGGTGCTTCAGTGTCTTCGAGAAAGCCAGTCGCTATAATTTCATATTCTCCGCCTTTGTAGTGCTGGAAGATTTGTCCGTCTTTTGGACGATCAAGTCCATCCCACTTAGCCATAATCTCATCGATAGATTTCTGCTTACTCATGAGTTTATTTTACCAGTATAGATACAGGAGGTTTTATAGTCTTACACTTCGTCCTGCGATGTCCAGCGTCAGCCGTCGCCGCTCAAACCATTCTTCAACTTCTCAATCACCATCTTTTGTCATGACCATATAGCTACTATGTTTTTCTAGTTATGTTAAGTGCTAGTCCTTGGTTATCCCTGTGATAATCGCACTCGGTTTCATACTTGCTTGGAGGCTTGCGCCATCAGCGAGGTTGAGGATACAGCTGGCGCATCGTTCGGCAGGCGACATTGGACAATCCACGACCGCCACCATCGTCTCGCTGGTCATATGCTCGTGTTCTGGTATGCAACCCGTCACATGCATTTGGGCTATATAGTCACCCACCCGTACATTTGTACTACTGATTTCTTCGGCAGTGAGTTTGCCGTTTCTTTCGGCTTTAGATACCCCTAGTGGCCATACACTCATGTGAGCTTTGCCCAACTCAAGAGCTTCCGCTATCGACACACACCTTTCGTTGTACGGACCACTTGGGCGACCTATCGGCATTGATCTAGATGCCACCATAATCCTCTCCTCATTTATAGCGCTAGTATACACCCAGCTAATAGACGTATTCTGTACAAAGACAGTCTTCGTACAAGGTATTAATCAAGTTCAACAATTTCTACATGCGCCAACCCAATGTACATTTCTGGGTGATGTGCTCCAATTACATCAATAGCACACTCCTGTATTACAAATCACACGGCAAGTATCTGTTAATATAAAGATGTAATAAGGAGTTATGGTATGAACCCAGTAGTACATTTTGAGATGCCATATGACGATGCGGCACGTGCTCAGAAATTTTTCCAAGACGCATTTGGCTGGAAGACCCAGCAATTCGGTGAGGAGATGGGTAATTACGTAACTGTAGACACCTGCGAAGTAGATCCAACCACTCAAAGACCCAAGCAACCCGGTGCTATCAATGGAGGACTCTTCCCCAAAGCCGTGGGTGGTACATCTCCCTCGGTCGTCGTCGCTGTAGACGATATCCAAGATGCTATGAAAAAGGTAGTCGCAGCTGGCGGTAAGGTCAGAGGTAGCAGCAAGGGTATGGATGAACCTGATGATATCCCGGGTGTAGGACTATACATGGCCATCGAGGATTCTGAAGGCAACCGCATGTCCCTCCTCCAGCCGCACATACCCTAAGCGAGTTTGGGCGCGCCATGATCTGCGTCACAGGATGAGCAACTTTCGTTAGATATGCTGATAGTATGAAACCTATCATCATAGACGTACGAGAACCCTACGAATACGCGGTCGGCCATGCCGAAGAGGCAGTCAACATCCCTCTATCCCAGCTTCAAACTCACCCGATTCTCAACACTTTGCCCAAGGACACGGTGATTATCGCTTATTGCCGTTCAGGTGCCAGATCAGCCTCGGCTACCTATGAGTTGCAACAATTGGGATTTCAGAATGTGACGAACGCCGTGGATGCCGATATGGCTCAGGAGTATGCACGAAATTTATGACTAACTAGTGTTAACGCTTATGTTAAACTGGTACAAATGGCCAAATCAAAACGAAAAAGACACGAACACTCCGTCATAGAGACCCTCCTGATAACAGGCACTATCGTCATGTTCTGGCGAGGTGTCTGGGGTCTGATGGATATATATC
>CAZDBS010000029.1:0-4820 GCA_964503775.1 uncultured Candidatus Saccharibacteria bacterium | reverse complement strand
AACGTGGTCATCGTATTCATCCATTCATATATTATGGGATTGAAGCTTTGGGTTTCGGCTGTGTTTGCTTTTAGTAGTAACGCTTCAATCCACGTGCAACACAGCCATTATCGAGAATGACGATTGTCATCTTGGCTAGGTTGCACATAAAGCGTGTCATTAGTGTGCTCAAGTATAGCACATGGCTATGGATAACAGCTCAGTACTCCATACATAGTCGTCATAAATCCCACTGCGTGATCATCGGTAAACTTAACATCAAAACCAGTGCATTTGATCCTAGCCCCCATTACTTTGAGTAGTAGGCTTGGACGATTGGGGTTGCTAGAAAACAGAAACCGTTCAATTGCTTCTCTCCCAACCATAATCCGATGTATATCATCAGTTAGTGGTTGGCCAAAATGTTTCATGTAACTGGCGGGTGATTGATGACGTGATTGGTCTAGTGCTATTTGATCAACACCAGACAACGTACTATAAAATCCACTGACGGCGTCGTAGCGTATTTCTACCAATGGTTCAGCCGCGACTAACGATAATGTTCGCAGCTCATCGTTATACCTGATGCCAGAAACACCTGATAACAACCCCATAACTGCGATGGCATCTTCGTGTGTCTCTCTGCCACAAAAAACTATGAACGGTTCGGGATAGTTTAGAACCGTTTCCGTCATATCTGCTACCGTTTCGCCAGGTACTGACATAGGTCTATTTATTCAACTGTTTAAGCTTCATCTGCGTGTAACGCTCAGCAGCTAAGCGCGACAGTTCGGGATCTTCACCTTGATTCACAAATCTCATACCCTCAGCTAGCATCGGGTGAGCCTCAGCGACTTTCTCATGCATCTCTTGGACAAGTTTACGATAACCTGGGTGTCCCTGAGGAGATGTACGAAGTTCATGGAGATGAAATGCCTCACGGGCATTGTATGTAAGTTTCCATCGCATCTTATGACCCAGAAGTGTGGCGTACTGTGCCTCCATTTCATACCCGGCTGCCTGCAAGCTACTATAGAGCTTCAGGCTCAGATCAAAGCATTGTTCGAATTTTTCTGTAAGGCCTGAATCGTCGACAAGTTTTGGTACTTCGTAACCGTAACGTGGCGTCAATGATTGCCATTCCAGCTCATCAACCATGCGATGTCGTTGCAAGTCTCGAAAGATCCCGTAATCACAAACTAGATCAAAAGTGTAATGAGCAAACTCGATAGCACGACCTGGTTTGTGTCGGCGGTTGAGCCTCTCGCCTATGTATGTTTGAAATGCCTTGACTTTGTCTTTATAACTCCACGACGCAATTTCGTCTTCCAACTCTTGGAGTGATAGATGGCTTTGCTCATATAGCATATGTGGCAGTAGATCGAGTTCATTATGTGGAAATACCTGCGACAACGTGACAGCAGCTGGATTACTGATAGAGTGTGTTGACGATAGTTTAGAACTGACCAAATCCTGGATGGCTTTTCTCGTATCGATTCGGTAAGCGATCGTAGCTCCGCCTCGATCAGGCTTATCTGCCCGCTCTAGGAAAGCAGGCATAACTTTGCGAGCCTCGAACAACATCTTATCGCCCGTATCTCGGGCCTCAGCTAGCTCATCACTTTGAAGATGCATGATGAGGCTCTCAAGAGCTTGTCCAGATGCAAAGATACCAACCGTCGATTTGGTAGCCACCGGCAGCACCGGTCGTATGGCATCACAAGCTTGAGCTCTGGTTGCTGATTTCCAAGCAGCGTCACGCTCAGCCTCTGGAACTTCGGAGTGTTTTTGAATATATTCGGTGCAAGCACGAACCATGTTCGAGTACAGGTCAAATATAGTATTCATGGTGGATTCGTAGCTTTGAGCAGACTTGGCGTCTAGGGTAGTTGGCGTGTAGTACTTGTAGTTGCCTCGGGCGTCTTTTTGATCAAAGTATATGTAGCGTGTTGACTGTTCGAGATAGGCAGCCAATCTTCCCCACTCTAGTTTTTTGGTAAGCAAGTTGGAGGCGCCCTCGACTACTAGATGTAGGCCAACTAGTTGCTGCACAGAATCATCACCGTAGGCTGTGATAACACGCTGTAACAGTTTCTCATCCTTGCCTGCAGTATTAGAAAATTCATCAAGAATCGTGATTCGCATATCGTCACCGCGGCGACTTAAGCGAGCCATGGCAGCAGCGACTGTTGTCGGACTCAGCTTGTCGGTGAATACATAGACGTTGTCCTCGACATTAGTAATAGCGTCTTTTAGGTAGTTCTTGCCTTCGTCGGTCATAGTCAAGATGCCCTGCTCATTGGATTTGACATACGATGTCTCAAGCTTTTCTTGGAGAATCTCGCCGATCCTTTGCGGTTGTGTTGCTACAGTTGACTTTGTGTCTCTTTTCTTAAGTAGTGGGGCGACTGACTGCCAGATTTTTTCAGCGACCTTGTCGGGTTCTTTGACGGCGTCGATTACTACCAGGTGTCTCTTCTCGGCCTCTTTGAGATAACCGTCGCGCATCCGTTGCAGAAAATCGAGTCGAAGGTTATCAAACCTCTCTCCACCACGGTAGGCGGCCTTACGTTCAACAGAGACTTCAGCTGGAATGTCTAGGATGATACTCAGATCTCCCTGCATCCCCCCAACTGCGAAATCAATTATGGCCGTAATGTCATCGTAAGCTATGCCATCATTCCGTGCGTAATACTGGATAGCGAGATTGCATAGGAAGTTGTAGTTTGATATAACCCAGACCCCACGTTCGAGTAGCTTATTAACTTGCTCGAGTGATTGAGCTCTAGAGGCGTTATATAGCAATACTTCAGTTTTGGTGTTTATGTCGTATTGGGGATTCTGGGTGATATGTCGAATAGCGCGGGCGGTCAAATCGCTCCCGCCGGGTTCGCGGGTGACGTGGACAGCGACGCCTTTGGCTCGTAGTCTCTGGGTTAACATGGATATCTGCGTGTCTTTGCCACTACCTTCAATACCATTGAATACAATGTATTTGCCTCGCGAGTTCATGTTTTTACCCCCTCTAACAAGAGTTCTCCGGTAAGTTCAAATACCTGTGCTTGGACTTCTTCAACCGTACCTTCACCGTCAATTATTGGCAGCTTTCTCTCGACTGCGAGTTGAAAGAAAGCGTTATGCACTTTGTTTAAAAAATCACGACCCGTTTTTTCTAAACGATCCCCAAGTCCTTGAGCTAATTGTAATCTTTCGACTGCTACTGAAACTGGTACCTGTATCACGACAAATCTGTCAGGCTCAAGGCCATCTATTGCATACTTACTTATTTGCTCAACTTGTCTAGGATCTTGATTACGACCGTATCCTTGGTAAGCGATACTTGACAGATAATATCTGTCGGATACGACCGACCTGCCAAGTGACAGTAAATTAGGACGTATGACCCCATGTACGTGTTGTGCCCTGTCAGCAGCCATGAGCAAGGTTTCACAACGAATTGAGGGCTCTTCCTCAGGTCTATCTGGTATGTCCAGGAGAATAGCTCGCAGACGGGCGCCAATTGGTGTATCGCCTGGCTCTCTTGTCCATAAGGCGTCTGTTCTTTCGGCCAAAAGTCGTGACTGGGTGGATTTGCCTGAAGCGTCAACTCCCTCTATAGCAACAAAAGCTCCTCTCCTTCTCATAGTTCGATTCCCTCAATGGGTACTGGCATACTGCGCTTGTCCTTGTAGGCTTTAGGAAGCATTTGATCAGGCGTCCAAGTACGTATGATGGTATCTAGATCAGTACCTTGTTGGTATTTACCGCTAAAGCCCCCATCACGTCCCAAACCATAATTACCCTCGACTTCGCCTGTGTGATGAAAAATAGCTTGGCCAATTCTCTCTCCAACAGGCACGATCACCGATTCGTGAAGGTTAAGATTGTATAACTCGAGGGTTAGGCGGTTTATGTACCCTGGATCGACCCATCCGGCATCAAAGCATACCGCCAATCCATTTCTGCCCCAACTGGAACGTGATTTCATCTCCCAGGCGCCTGGAGGCTTGATTCCTACAAACTCGTGAGTGTGTGTGAGGATGCGCTGCTGTGGCTTTAGTACGATGATAGGGTGATCAGGAGGTATACCTTTGAACAAAGCATAGCCGTTCAGCTTGCACCAAGCCTCATGGGCCATGGCGGTATAAGGACCATCAAAATAGCGCTCAACGTCCTCAGGATCGAAGGGATTGTAGACAGTTTTGTCTGACTGACGCTCGACCTGGTAATAGTAATAACCAAGAGTGAGATCGAGACTGGCATGTGCGACGTGCTTAGGATTGAACGGTTCACAAACAATATGACCCTCATCAATTGCCTGTCGTATCTGAACGTTACTATAAACCACACCTACCCCCATTTGCTTTTGATAAATGAAGTGTACAGTGTGACAAAAACCTGATCAAGCATAACCAACACAACACTTTTTCTGCGCCGAGGTGTCGCTATGAACTGAACTATTTGAACGAGATGGTCGGGTGAGTTAACACATAGACGATCAGGGCGATTAAAGATGCCAGAATAGCCAATATTGCGCCTTCAATACCACGAGAAGGTTTTTGATCCATAATCAGATTGTATCAGAGTTTATAGCTCGCTTGTGTCGATGTGAATACCAGGACCCATGGTTGTCGAGACGGTGATCTTCTTTACGTATACGCTTTTGACAGAAGCGGGTTTGTTGTTTTTGACTGAATCAAATACGGCTCGTGCGTTCGTGAACAGTTTGTCAGCACCGAAGGAAACCTTACCTATTCCGAGATGTACAATTCCGGCTGAATCTACACGGTATTCCACACGACCAGCTTTGGCTTCTTGGACGGCTTTACTGACATCTTTGG
>CAZDBS010000028.1:0-5595 GCA_964503775.1 uncultured Candidatus Saccharibacteria bacterium | reverse complement strand
CTACAAAACCTTCCGATACCGCCGAGGCTACTAGTTCTGGTGTCTTCTCTTCTGAGCCAGCTTTCTTGGCCATTGATAGAGGTTGACCTACTTTACAATTATCACGATAGATCGCCACGGCTTTGAGACCCATCTTCCAGGAATCCATATGCAGCTGTTCGACTTCCTCGACAGTCGCCTCTTCCGGCATATTAACAGTTTTACTGATGGCACCAGACAGAAATGGCTGGACAGCTGCCATCATCTTGACATGACCCAAGTAGTGAATCGCATTATCGCCCATCGAGCAGGCAAACACTGCCTCGTGTTCTTTTTTCAGATGTGGTGCGCCTAAGATGCTTTTCTCCTCATCTATATATGCCACTATGTCGTTGATCTGCTCGTCAGTATATCCAAGCGTTCTGAGAGCTCTTGGAACAGTTTGGTTAACGATAAACATCGTCCCACCACCAACCAGTTTTTTGACTTTGGTGAGCCCGAGATCTGGCTCTATACCTGTCGTATCACAGTCCATCATCAGTCCGATAGTACCAGTCGGTGCCAACAAACTAGCCTGAGAGTTGCGAACTCCAAACTGCTCACCAAGCTCCACAGCTTCGTCCCACGAGGCCGCAGCGGCACTTAGTAAGTCTTCTGACACCAATGCCGCATCGATGTTTCGGACTTCATCACGGTGCATCTTGAGTACTTTGTTCATAGCTTCCTGGTCTTTGTGATAACCAGCAAACGGACCAACACGCCTCGCCAACCTAGCACTAGTCGCATAGCTATGTCCGGTCATGAGTGCCGTGATCGCCGCCGCTTGAGCCCTACCTTGGTCTGAGTCATAAGGCAAACCTTGAGCCATGAGCAATGCACCGAGGTTTGCGTAGCCGATACCGAGTTCGCGGTAAGCCTTAGCATTTTTGGTTATATTCTCAGTCGGATACACCGAGTAGCCCACCAATATCTCCTGAGCGGTGAAAATGATCTCTGTGGTGTGCTTGAAATCAGTGATGTTAAATGTTCCGTTATCATTCAGGAATTTCAGCAAGTTAATAGAAGCAAGATTACAAGCTGAGTTGTCCAAGTGCATGTATTCACTGCAAGGATTGGAAGCGCTGATGCGCCCAGCGTTTGGAGTGGTGTGCCAACGATTGACGGTTGTGTCAAACTGCATGCCAGGGTCGGCACATTCCCACGCCGACTCGGCGATCTGCCGGAATAAATCACGGGCTTTCACTACTTTCATAGTTTTGCCGGTCGTGACAGCCTTCAATTCCCAGTCCTTGTCGGCTTCGACGGCTTTCATGAAGTCATCTGTCACTCGAACAGAGTTGTTAGCGTTCTGGTATTGGACGGAGTGAATATCTTTACCATCTAAGCTCATATCAAAACCAGCGGCTTGTAAGACACGAGCTTTGCGTTCTTCGATTGCTTTGCACCAGATGAATTCCTCGATGTCTGGGTGATCGGCGTTCATGATGACCATCTTGGCAGCGCGGCGCGTTTTACCGCCGCTCTTGATGGCGCCAGCCGAAGAGTCTGCACCACGCATAAAACTCAAAGGACCCGAAGCCTTGCCTGCACTTTTGCCTAGGGCTTCTTGGGACGAACGAATCGTACTGATATTGACACCTGATCCTGAGCCACCTTTGAAAATCATTCCTTCTTCTTTGTACCAGTTGAGAATCGATGGCATGGTGTCATCGACATGGAGGATAAAGCAAGCACTGGCTTGCTGCGACCGCTCAGTAGCACCAATGTTGAACCACACTGGGGAATTAAACGCTGCTCTTTGAGTGGCGAGAATGTATTTCAGCTCAGCATTAAAAGTCTCGGCTTCGGCCTCACCGACAAAATACCCTTCTTGCAAACCATGGCGCGTAATAGTATCGGCCACTCGATTGATAAGTGTTTTTAGTGATGATTCGCGCTCTTTGGTACCAGGTGTACCGGTGAAATATTTCTGGGCAACGATGTTGATAGAATTCAGCGACCAGTCGTCTGGAAACTCGACGCCTTTTTGTTCGAAAACTGCCTTGCCGGTCATCGGATTGGAAATTAATGAATCTCTCTTTACCCAATTTTGCTGAGCATATGGATCTTGCCCAGCTTTTGTGAAGTGCCTCTTAACCTCCAAACCAGTTGTTTGTTGTGCCATGTCCCTCTACCCCCACTTATATGATTTTAAGTTTGTTATATTGTTTATTTGGAACTAGTGTCCGCATCCACTCGAAGGTCTCTCTTCCTCGAGTAAACGACAGCCACCGGCTATTCCCATGTACTTTGTACTATATACCTTTCGTACATAAGCACAAGAGCTTTCTAGAAAAAACCTCAGTCGTGTTGTTTGGTGCGAAACGTTTGCAATTCCTTCTCGAAGCTCGCGATGTCTTTGAACCTGCGATAGACACTGGCGAAACGCACGTAGGCAACTTCGTTGAGATCGACAAGCTCATCCATGACGTATTGACCGATATCACGCGAGTGTATCTCTGGTTCGCCACAGGCGTACACCCTATTCTCGACGTTCGCCACTACTTGTTCTAGCTGTACGTTCGTAACTGGTGTTTTCTCGCAGGCTCGCCTGAGACCGATGAGAACTTTATCTCGATTAAACGATTCACGCGTGCCGTCACTTTTCACAACCATGAGATGTGGTCGTTCGATCCGCTCATAGGTAGTGCATCGATACTGGCATGCCAAACACTCGCGACGCCGGCGGATAGATTCACCATCAGCCACATCACGAGATTCGATAACTTTGGTTTCTGCCTTACGGCATTGAGGACATCTCATAGATTATTACCCCCCTGTCTCTAAGGCTGATGTACAATCCGCTACATGTAGCGTATCTACAAGCCAGTATAGCGCTAGCTTTAGCGTAAACGCAAGCACCTAAGTGTTGTTATTTCCGACCATATTATCATCTGTTAGAGCGATACTGATAGGGGTAAAAATTTATTTGTCCTTACCCTTCTTACGACGGAAGCGCAAAAATGATGGTTTGTCGAAACGATCATCGTCATCTACGTCTTTTGCCCAAATATTGTCTGTATGTTCAGTCTCGCTGTGAAATTCCTGAGCTCCATCACTTGGTGTCACCTCGAGTTTATTCTCTACTTCCGGTTCGACAGGGGCCTCGTCAGGCGTTTCGGTTGATTCTGGTTCATCGCTTTTGGCGGTTACGTCGTCCGGGGTAGTCGTCTTATTATCGTCAACGTCCTCAGATTCTGGCACGGCCGGCGTCTGAACTGATTGGCGATTGGTGTAATAGTTCGGATCAAAACCAGTCGCGATGACTGTTATCATTATTTCATCGCCAAGGGACTCGTCTAGAGTTGCTCCAAATATAATGTTGGCATCAGGATCGACAGCGCTGGTGATCGTCTCAGCAGCTGCATTGATCTCGTGCATAGACATCGACAGTCCACCCGTGACGTTGAACAGTACGCCTCGTGCTCCGTCTATCGAAACCTCCAGAAGTGGAGATTCAATCGCCGCCTGGGCGGCATCGACAGCGCGGTTTTCACCACTAGCACGTCCGATACCCATGAGTGCTGAACCGGCATTACTCATCACTGATTTGACATCAGCGAAGTCGAGATTGATAAGTCCATGGATGGTGATGAGATCAGAGATACCCTTTACCCCTTGTCTTAGTACATCGTCAGCTACCTTGAAGGCTTCTATGAGCGGAGTGCGACGATCGATTGTTTGAAGTAATCGATCATTCGGAATAGTTATCAGGGTATCTACGAAGCCACGCAATTCTTCGATTCCACTTTCGGCATTGAGCCGACGCTTTTCACCCTCGAAAGCAAATGGCTTGGTGGTTATACCAACCACTAGGATGCCTTCTTCTTTGGCGACAGCTGCAACAATCGGGGCCGCACCTGTGCCTGTCCCACCACCTTCACCGACAGCGATAAACAACATGTCCGCACCTTTGATTGCAGCCCTGATGTCTTCTTTTGATTCCTCAGCCGCTTGCTTGCCTACAGATGGATTAGCGCCCGCACCTAGACCTCGAGTGGCATCTTTCCCGATATGAACTTTGTTAGGAGCTTTGGAATGATGTAAAGCTTGGGCATCGGTGTTAACAACTATAAAATCAACCGAATCGATACCCGAATCAATCATTCGATTGACTGCCGAATTCCCGGCACCACCAACACCAAGAACCTTGATACGTGCGAAAGTCTCAATCTCAGGGTTGATTTCAGGCATAGTCTCCTCCAAGTGTCATAATTACTGCATCAAGTATAACCTGCACTTACAAGTGAATCAAATCCTTACTCTGTAGCCTACAAAAAACTTATCCACTGTACACAGAAGTTATGCATTTTTACATCTGGTGATGATTTGTTTAGCTTCTAAATTTACGTAGGAAACCGCGTACCTTGCCAGAAGTTGCTTTCCAATTGACCGATGAGCTCCTGTCGTTATACTCACTTGGTAACTGAAAATCCAGTAGCATAAGACCAACAGCCGAGGCGTATTCTGGTGCGCCAACGTCATCGATAATGGCTTTGTGTGACATACGGGCCACTCGCGCAGGAAGTTCCAATGCCTCGCGAGCAAACGAATCAATTCCTTTTAGTCCCGCTGTGCCGCCGGTTATGTAGATCCCACCGGGTAACTTTCGTGATTTTTGAATCCTCTTCAATTCTTTATCAATGAGCTGGAATAATTCGTCCAAACGAGCCTCGACAACTTCATCAATATCTTGTTGTTTAAAGACATGTGACTTACCTTTTAGTCTCACCTCGACTTCTTTGTCATTTTCCTCATCTGGAAATAACGCACGGGCATATTTCAACTTCACCTCATCCGCTATATCGATGTCAGTCTTAAGTCCAATCGCCAGATCATTGGTGATGTGTTGCCCGCCAACCGGTAGGACAGCGATGTGCTGCACTTCAGCCTCTTCAAACACCACTATGCCGGTTGTTCCGGCGCCTATATCCAAGACGACACAGCCGGATTCCTTCTGTCGACGCTCCAGAACGGCTTCAGCCGCTGCCAAGGCCGAGACAATTCTATGATGGATGACTATTTGTGACCGTTCAAAAACATGATCGATGTTCCTGAGTGCTGGCGTACTAGCCGTCACGATATGTGCGTCTATTTCCAGGCGCACGCCGCTCATGCCGACAGGGTTCTTGATATTATCCTGACCATCAAGTCGATAATTCCTCGCAAACACCTGGAGGATGTCGCGATTAGGTGGCAGTTTGATAACAGTCGCAGCTTCCTCAACTCGTGCCCGATCATCTTCGGTAACCTCGCGGGAAGAGCTACTGATAGCGATTATGCCCCTGGAATTCATTCCTTGTAGGTGTGAACCATTGACGCTTATAGTCGCAGTGGTTACCCTTAGACCGCTTGTCCGCTCAGCTTCGTTGACGGCCGCGGCTATAGACTCAGCGACTTCATCAATATGAATAACACTGCCTTTGCGCATGCCTAAGTTTTGCGCCTTACCCACTCCTACGATAGTCGGAAGTGTATTTTGTTCGCTATCCACTGTACCGATAACACATTTAGTGTGTGAAGTACCGATGTCAATGCCAGCAAAAACAGACGTATGTGATTTTTGCATACCTGTCC
>CAZDBS010000027.1:3935-5826 GCA_964503775.1 uncultured Candidatus Saccharibacteria bacterium | reverse complement strand
ATTTTACGACTCAAGGACAATAAGCTTGAGTTGGTCAGAAATATCACTTTTCTTAAGTTTGAGTTTACTTGTTTTCTCGGGGTCGAGAGCAATCGCCTTCACAAATTCATCAAGCGATTGTTGCGGCACCGGATAGTTAACACCTTTCATCTCATAGTGTGACGGGATGACGATTTTCGGCTCGATCTTCCGAATCATCTGCACAGCTCCCACACTATCCAGTGTATAACCATTGCCTCCGACAGGAACGACAAGCACATCCACCATCCCCAACACCTCTAATTGCGCATCGCTCAATTCCGGGTAAATGTGACCTAACAGCACCACGACCATATCCTCAACTACGAGCTTATAGATCGTCGCTGTTTTATGAGCGGTCTCCGCATCCATGTGAGAGCGAGCACTTACGCCTATGATCGAGACGTCGCCTATCTCATACTCACCAGGCCCGTCGATCATAAAGGCAGCGTTTTTCGTATGATCGGGATCAACCAATATCCTCTGTGAATAGACGACTAGATCCTCTTTCTTAGCTACAGATTTTGCACCTAATGAAGCCAGGTTGTCATCGTAAACAACAGATGCTTTTTTGTATGTCAGTCGGAAACAATTTGCCCCGTAATATTGTAGTTCCATCTTTATTTAAACCTTTCTATTTCACTAGACCATGCGGGTCATATTGTACTACGTATTTGGCCGCAAGAACATCCGACACAAAGCGATCGTGAACTTGGCGACGATAAGCAAATTCATCAGTCGTCATTGTCGCATAAGTCAATTCCCTACCCTCATCCTTCTCCATATCGTTGATGAACTTTTTGACGCGAACTTTGCTGAGATTGCCAATTATCACTACGTCAACATTGACGCGAGGGTCACGTGTAAAACTACCGGTCAAAAGTATTAATTCGACGGGGCCTAATGCTTTTTGATATTCCTCGTCTTCCATAACCGGCGCAGCGACTTTGGCTGAAAGCTTGGCTTTAGTGAAGAGCGCCGACAAAGCATCGTAGTGTTCGAATTTCTGGTTTACTTCATAGTACAGTCGGTTGTTGCTGGTGTCAGACGTGATGATGCCAATCTCAAGTAAGTTGGCAAGCTCCCTGCGTACCGAATTAATCTGCTCGTTTATTTTGCGTGTAATTTCGCGTACATAAAATGCTCGGCCTGGGTTTTTCATGAACAACTGCAGAAGCTTAACCCGTGTCTTTGAACCAAAGAGTTGCTCGATCATGGTTCCATTGTAGCAAACCGAGCCACATTGCATACAATATTCTGTATTTACTTGGTCATACTCACTACATAGATAGCAGTGTGATCAAGCCTGAACAACAATCGTCACCGGAGTCTGCTCGTTCGCTTGTCCCATGGGGTTATCAGAGAAAATATCGACGATCGCATCATCTGTCAAGTTCGTGGTGTTGCCCATGATATTCCGGCCAATGTCGTTAGCATCGATGATCACAGCCCCTAAAAAGTGTTCTCTCTGTGACTCCGGGATATCGTTCAGTATAGATTGAGTAATTTCTTTAGCAGCTTCCCTGGGATTTTCAGGAGGAAGTTTGGCCGAGACATTTGACGGATAGAGTGAGTACTCGGTAGGGCCATCGATGGCTCGGACGTTGGCACCGGCTAAGTTATAGAATACGCCGCGTTTACCTAGCAGCTTCCCAACAACTCCACCCAAGCTGGCATAGATAATCCTGGGTAGACCAGCCTCCTGGATAGCAAGTTGCATAGTCCAGGGACTACCTAGGCCTATGCCATTTGGTGTACGGGTGACATATTTGCTCAAAACCCTGGCCCAGAAGCCTGCCTTGATGTCCCAGATGAAGTACGAACGCCCTTGACTGATGGCCACTACTTTCTCGCTCACCACGACAAACCACTT
>CAZDBS010000027.1:0-3835 GCA_964503775.1 uncultured Candidatus Saccharibacteria bacterium | reverse complement strand
AGTCGCCAAAACACCATAGTCTCGCGATTTTTACCCTTGATAAATTCCTCGAACGCCCCTACCACTTCCGGCTGGTTGAAGTAAGACCGGTTTATAAAGCTCTCCGACATGAATATCTGGTAGATCCTGTTTTTTAACCTCAGAAACCACTCATACTCTGGTGTCGTAAAGCCGATCTTATTTCGACGCTGGTTGATACTGGCCGGTAATAATTTTGAAGTAGCCGCGCGGAGCACCCACTTATTCCAACCTCTTCGAATAATCGCCTCATCTGGCAACGAGAAAACAAGTCTCATCAACTCGAGATCGAGGAACGGTACTCGTCCTTCTAGAGAAAATCGCATGGTGTTTTTGTCCTCGTAACGCAGTAAGGACGGTAAGCTCTCATAGAAAACATCGTTCGCCAAACGGGCTTTCAGATTGTCCTGAACCAGAGTAGGCCGAGTCACCCCCTGGTGGGCATTCTGGAACTCATCACTGAGAAGATCCCGCGTCTCAACTGCTTGACCCCTGAAAATAACACTCCGAGCTGTCACCCAGAAAAAATGCCTCATTATATCAACAGAGCTCAAGGCCTCTCGAACGAGCTTGCCCCACTCACCTTCTTTGCGAAGTTGCTTGAGATAGACAAACAGATACGGCACATACCCGGCCATCATCTCGTCGGCGCCCTGACCGTCTAGCAAGACGGTAACGTGCTTCGAGGCCTCACGCATCACACAGTATTGGGCATATGGACCTGTGCTGATGGTCGGCTCTTCTTGTGTCCGCACAAAATCAGTTAGGTCCTCGATAAATCCATCACTGGTCGGTTTGATTTTATGCGATACCACTTTGTCGCCAACTGTCTGGAGCAGATCATCGACGTATCGCTCTTCGTCGTTATCTGAGTTCGGGAAGACCGCTGAGAAAGTTTGCTGCCGCTCGCCCACCGCTTTTGTATCCTCGGCATGCTCCTTCATGAGCTCAGCTATCTTGGCCACAACCGTCGAAGAATCTAGGCCCCCCGACAGGGCTGTTCCAATCGGCACTTCGCTAATAAGTCTCTGTGAAATGCTTTTGGTGAGGGCTTTATCGAACTTCTCTACCAATTCAGGACCGTCAGACTGGATCGGCTGCTGCAACAAATTCTCTGGGGTTACGGTCGAATACCGCTTGATGGACGGATCACTTCCAGATGGTATCTCCATATATTCACCCGGCATTAGCCGTTCTATACCAGCGAAGAACGTCTGTGGCGAGTCGTCGTGTAGCCTGTACTGCAGGTACCTGTAGATCGATTCATCGTTTGGCGCTTGTTTGACCTTGCCGGAATAGAAAATCGGCTTGATCTCTGAAGCGAAAATTACCGACTTAGCCTCAGGGAGATAAGAGAAATACAGCGGCTTGATACCGAAATGGTCGCGCACCAGGTAGGTTATTTGCTTATCGACATCATGAAGCGCAAAGGCGAACATGCCGTTGAGACGATCGAAGCTCTCCACGCCCCACTCTTTGAAAGCGTAGAGTACGACTTCGGTATCTGAGTTAGATGCAAACTTGTGTCCTTTAGCCTCAAGTTCGGTTCTCAGTTCCTGGAAATTATAGATCTCGCCATTGTAGACAATTGTTAACTTCTTATCATCCGTCCACATTGGCTGCTGACCATGAGCCCGATCAATGATAGATAACCACAGATGTCCGAGACTGACATGTTCATCGCTATACTCGCCCTGCCCGTCAGGTCCACGATGCGCCTCTAGCTTCATCATCTGATGAAGTAACTCGTCGTCTTTGAAACCAGTGAAACCGACTATGCCGCACATAGACTATATCTTACGCGAAAGCTGGGCCCGAATATAGCCGTAGGCTGTATCTGAGCTGTCAAACCATCGGATATGTGGATTACGCTTGAACCAAGTCATCTGTTTTTTGACCAATCTGATGTCACCGTTGATAAATTCTTCTTTGGCTTGCTCAAGTGTCTTAGTTCCGCGCACAACATCACCAAATATACGGTAGATAATACCTTTCATGGCTTCAGATTCTGGGTCGTACTTCTCTAGTAACCTTCTCACCTCATCGATGATACCTTCGTCAATCATAACTTGTGCCCGATCACGAATTTTCTGCTTCAGAATTTCAGAATCTGGATTTAAGCCCACCACTATCGCATCATCGCGCATAGTGCGCCTATCTTCATCAACTGTATTAAGAAGATGGCGAGGATTGATGGGATCGCGTTCAGCAGCACCTTCGGGTGCACTGAACTGGTAATTAAAAAGGACTGAATCGATATACAAACCCGAGCCACCGACGACAATCGGCAACTTACCGCGAGCTCGAATATCGTCAATTGCCGCATCCGCCAGCTGCTTAAAATCAGATACACTGAACTTTTCGTCTGGTTTAACAACGTTGAGGAGGTGATGAGGAATTAGCGCTTGATCTTCATTCGTCGGCTTGGCTGTGCCGATGTCCATTCCCTTGTATATAGTTCTGGAGTCCCCACAGATAATCTCACCATCAAACTCCTGAGCAACTTTCATGCCTAATGCTGACTTGCCCGAGGCTGTCGGACCAACGATGAATAAAATTCCTCTCACTTTCCACTCTCTTCAGGCCACCAGATCAAGCTATCGATATCTAACTTGTCTTGTCTATCGAAGGTAATCCCTTCGGCCTCCAGCATCGCTTTCTGGATGCTTGGACCACCCGGGAAGCCGCTGGCCAACCCCCCGCTCTTATTCACCACTCTTTGCCATGGAAGATCTGGACTGCCATAATGCGCGATACCGCCAACAATTCGGGCAGCCAACGGACTACCAGACAGTGCCGCTAGTTGTCCATACGTCATAACTCGCCCGTTCGGAATCTGTGCCACCAATTCATTCACGCGTTTGGAAAAGTTAATATCAACTTCTGTCATATTCCCTAAGGACAAGCCTTGTTACCTCTGACCAATTTGCAGCCCTCAGGGCGCCATCAGGAAGAGTATCAACACGATTCCACGGGTATTCACCGAAAAGTACTCCTGTTGTACCGACTGCCTGGACACTTGCTACGTGACCAGGATGATCATCGACATGAAACTTAGCACCCAGCGATATGCAGACAGCTCCTTTACCGGCTTTAGTTATCCCTGCTGCATTTATAGAATCCGCATGCCAAACATTACGAAAGACACCGGGACAAAACCGCTCGATCCACCGTTGGGTTGCTTGGCTCGTGACACTCGGTCTGCTCGTCAGGCCATCCAGTTCATACTCCTCTCCTAAGAGTTCCAACCCCTCTAGAGATCCGTCAACAGGTTGAGCTTCATCCAAAACCCCCTCGATATAAAACCCAACAACCCTGCGAAGAACTGTTTCAGCGTCCGGTACTCCCCAGACAATAGCGCTATTAAAATCGTAGAGATGCTCAAGTTGTACTTCTGTGCCGTGTCGTTCATTATACGATCGTACAATTACTGGACCTGCATTGACCACAACTTCATCGAGATCAATTGTCCCAATTTCTTTAGGCATACGTACTCCTAGCTGACACTAGTTTGCAAGTAGTTGGACAGATCTGCAAGCTTAATTTTCTCTTCTTTATCTTTGAGACGCACACTTACCTCACCCGCTTCGACATCTTTTGGTCCGATGATAAGTAGAACAGGTATGCGCAGTTCGACGCCTTCTCGAATTTTCTTCCCAAGCGATTCATTACGGCTATCGACCGAGTAGCGGAGCTCGTTATATTTGAGTGGTTTCGATAACACTACTCCATCTAGCTGATCGGTGATTTGTTTCACATAATCCATGACAGTGTCATTGATGGTCAGGATTCGGACCTGCTCGGGTGCTAGCCAGAA
>CAZDBS010000026.1:0-6894 GCA_964503775.1 uncultured Candidatus Saccharibacteria bacterium | reverse complement strand
ACCACGATCTAAGGTTTTGGAGACCTTTATACTAACCGTTGTACTATGCCCCTAGAACAGGTTGAAGTATACAATATTTACGACTTCTGGCGTAGTTTTGGTGTGGCTTATTTGTTTTGGATGCGCTTACGGAGGTTTGGGTCAAGTTCCCTCTTCCTTAGACGCAAGCTCTTAGGTGTTACTTCTAGTAGTTCATCGTTTTCGATGAAATCAAGACATTGCTCAAGCGAAAGATTGGTAAATGGTGTGAGCTGAATCGTGCCATCACTAGATTTGCTACGCATGTTGGTCAGGTGTTTTTCCTTTACAACATTAATTTCCATGTCATCTGTTCGTGTGTTGAGGCCAATGATTTGACCGGCATAGACTTTGGTTCCGGGTCCGACGAAACACTCTCCACGTTCCTCGGCCGTTACAAGGGCGTAGGGGGTAGTGACACCGGTTTCCCAGGCAATTAGAACACCGTTACGGAGCCTCGGCAGAGGTTGTCCTAATGGTTCGTAACCACACATGAGACTATGGATGATGACCGTGCCTTTAGTGCTTGTCATAAGTACGTTACGAAGCCCCAGTAGCGCACGTGTCGGCATAGTATAGACGAGTCGAGTGACGCCTTTGGAAGTAGCGTGTTGCTCCACCAGATTCGCACGACGTTGTCCGACCTCAGCTTGGACTGTGCCAACGAACTCAGCTGGCACTTCGGTAGTCACCTCCTCCACTGGCTCGACGACAATACCGTCCTCTTCTTTCGTCACAACCTGTGGTCGACCGACCTCAAACTCGTAGCCCTCGCGGCGCATAGACTCGATGAGGACCGAGAGATGGAGCTCACCGCGTCCCGATACTAGGAACCCGATACCCTGCTCTTCGACTCGCAGACTGACATTCGTTTCCAACTCACGTTTTAGTCGCTCGCCAATTTGTCTGGAGGTTGTGAATTCGCCTTCGAGTCCCTTGAAAGGTGAGGTATTGGGTCCGAGAGACATTTGAAGAGTGGGAGGTTCAACTGCAATGGTAGGCAGGGCTTCGGGAAGAGTCACATCAGCTAACGTGTCTCCGATGTGGGCATTAGCTATACCGGTAACACTGACGATGTCTCCGGCTCTCGCTTCACTAACCTCAGTCCTGACTAACCCCTTATAGGTGTACAGTTTGTCGACCTGTGCTTTTGAGGATGAGCCGTTATGGAACATAACAACCTGATCTCGGGCGCGAAGTCGACCTCTTGAAATACGGCCAATTGCATATTTGCCTTGGTATGTGTCCCATGCTAGAGCTGTTACAAGCATCTGGAAGGGCTTGTCCAGCTCGACAGAAGGTGCAGGTATATGATTGATGATAGCTTCAAATATTGAGCTGAGGTCGGCTTGCTCCTCAGTTGAGTCAGGCATTGTTGCCCATGCCTTACCCTCGCGACCTATAGCGTAATAGACTGGATAATGTAGTTGTTCCTCGTCGATAGCAAGTTCTAAGAACAAATTCGCTATCTCGTCCTCCACCTCGTGAATTCGACTACTAGGCTTATCAATCTTGTTGATAACTACAATTGGTTTGAGTCCAGCTCCAAGAGCTTTCTTGAGAACGAATTTAGTTTGGGGCATCGGTCCCTCTTGGGCATCAACGATCAGTAGGCAGCCATCTGCCATGTTGAGCGTGCGCTCCACCTCACCACTGAAATCCGCGTGTCCTGGCGTGTCAATGATGTTGATGCGGTAATCGTCATGCATGATGGCTGTGATCTTGGCAGTAATCGTGATGCCACGCTCACGTTCTTGGTCTCCGCTGTCCATGATAAGCTCTTGGGTCATTTCCGCTTGGTTACTACGAAATGTATTGGATTGTTTGAGCAACCCATCAACCAAGGTAGTTTTACCGTGGTCAACATGAGCAATAATCGCGACGTTGCGGATGTGTGTTGGGTCTTGCATAAATGTCTCGTTAAACGTTCGGTATATTCTATACCATAAACGAAATGTTGTCGAGCTTACATTTTTGGTTAGTTGTAATAAACAGTACAGTTTTTGCTTGTGACAGAAGTTGATACGCACTATAATGCTTATGAAATGATACAAGGAATGAGGGACCTCTGGTGAAGGTGTTAATGCTAGGTTGGGAATTACCCCCTCATCACACCGGCGGTATGGGTGTGGCGTGTTTTCAGTTGTGTCGTTCTCTAGCCGAACAAGGTGCCGACATAGAGTATATCTTGCCATTTGAAGCGCAGTTTCCTTATGACTTTATGAAGATAACTGCGGCTAACCCCGGCAAGCCCGAATCCGTACTGACATCTGGCGGAGTGTACGACACGATGCGTTATAACCCGCAAGGTACGAATGTTTCGAGTGAATTTCCTAGTTTGCACGAACAAGTTCGCCGTTACGAGTCTGGCGTGACAGAACTCGTCAAGCTGGGTGAGTTTGATATTATTCACGCTCACGACTGGTTAACATTTCGAGCCGCTTTAGCAGCTAAGTTGATCACCGGTAAACCCCTTATCGTTCATATACATGCCACTGAGTATGATCGGTCAGCGGGCGGTACTGGTAACCCCCTGGTTCGTGAAATCGAGTACGCTGGTCTTATGATGGCCGATCAGGTTGTGGCAGTTAGTGATGCCGTCAAACAAACCATCGTTCGAGAGTACAATATACCACCAGCCAAGATCCAGGTTGCTCATAATAGCTTTGAGATCGACCGTGATGCTGTGATCGAAACCGAAAGTACTTATCGTTACCTATCGTCGATGAAAGAGCAAGGCTACCGGGTAGTAGCCAATGCCGGTCGACTGACGATTCAAAAAGGCCTCTACTACTTCTTAAAAGCCGCTCGTGAAGTCGTTGCCAAAGAGCCAAAAGTCCTGTTTCTCATAGCAGGTGGTGGCGAGCAACTTCATGAACTCCTGGCCCTCAGTGCCGAGCTAGGAATTGCCGAGCATGTTATTTTTACTGGATATCTCAACGGAACAGGCAAGGCCTGGCGCGACGCTTTTCGTGTGGCCGATATCTTCGTCATGCCGTCTGTTTCCGAACCTTTTGGGATAGCACCATTGGAAGCGATAGCTTATGGCACTCCTTCAATTGTCTCTAAGCAGTCGGGTGTATCTGAGATCATGAACAATTTCCTGAAGGTAGACTTCTGGGATGTTGGCAAAATGGCAGACATGATTTGTGCTGCTGTACGCTACCCAGCATTACGCGAGGAACTGAGGACATCAGCTAGCAACGAATTTGAGCGATTGAGTTGGAAACCCAGCGCCACCAAACTTATGAATATCTACGCCCAACACAGTCAGGCTCTGGGAGCAGTAGCGTGAGCCGGTCTGTCGTTTTGTATCTTCACGTTCACCAGCCCTATCGTCTGCGCGACTACACTATATTTGATACCGCAGTAAATCACGATTATTTCGAGGTACCTTATCATGGCCGGACCAGTAATGAGCGCATCATGCAGAAGGTTGCCGAGAAGTCCTATCGCCCGACCAACAAAGTTTTACAAGCATTACTCGACCGTCATCCTGAGTTCAAATTTAGCTTATCTTTTAGTGGGACGGTTCTCGAGCAGATGAGCCGATATGTACCGGATGTACTGGAATCGTTTCAAAAACTTGTAAGTACCGGTCGGGTGGAGGTATTAGCCGAGACCTATCATCACTCGCTGGCGTTTTTTTACTCTCTGGCCGAGTTTGAAGCCGAAGTCGAAGCTCATCGCAATCTCGTCGAGGAACTGTTCGGCGTCAAACCCACTGCCTTTCGAAATACCGAACTGGCCTACAACAATAGTCTAGCTCTATGGGCCGACCGTAAAGACTATGAAGCAATTATCACAGAGGGTTGGGATCCGGTATTGGCGGGTCGTACACCAAATCACGTCTATCGCCCAACCAACACCAACAACATCAAACTTCTGATGAAAAATTACAAACTGAGTGACGATGTGGCTTTTCGATTTAGTGACCAGAGCTGGTCGGAGTGGCCGCTGGATGCAGATAAATACACTGCCTGGCTCGACAACGTTGAAGAGAATCCCGAGGTTATCAACCTGTTCATGGATTATGAAACTTTCGGTGAACACCAATGGTCGACGACCGGAATTTTTGACTTTCTACAAGCCGTACCCGAAAAGTGGCTATCGCGTTCAGGTAATGATTTTCAGACTATTACTGGCGCAGCTCGGAAATACCAACCTAGAGATAACATCGACTGCCCCCAGACAATCACTTGGGCGGACACTGAGCGTGACCTAACGGCCTGGCTTGGCAATGCCATGCAGACCCAAGCCATCCAATTTGCTTTTAGTCTGCAGCAAAGTGTGCTCGATTCTCAAGATCAATCACTTATTGAGGACTGGCGCAGATTGCTGGCGTCTGACAACTACTATTACATGTGCACCAAGTGGTTTCGGGATGGTGATGTACATGCCTACTTTAGCCCTTATGAATCACCATATGAGGCTTTTATGTATTTTATGAATGCGATGCATGACATTCGTTATCGATTGGTACAGACAGGAGCCAAGATATAATGTCACGCCCTGTCATGTTGAGTAATGGGACGATGCTGGTGGGCCTGAACAAGTATGGTTTGATCCAGGATTTTTATTTCCCGTATGTAGGGCTCGACAATCTCACTAACTCTCGCCTGTCGCACCACAAAATTGGCGTCTGGGTTGATGGTAACTTCTCGTGGATGGATGATCACACTTGGAAGACCTCGGTGAATTTTGAAAACGACGCCCTAATCAGCTCTGTTACAGCCGAGCACGCCAGTTTGGGTATCAGGTTAGATTTTCAGGATTTTGTAGATTGTGATCTAAACGCACTGTGTCGCTACATAACCATCACGAATCTCACAAATGCCAAGCATGATATCCGACTGTTTCTACATCAAGTCTTTCAAATATCTCGGGCTGGAAGAGCCGACACGGCGCTGTTTGTACCAGAACCACCATATATCCTGGACTACAAAGGTCGCTGCATAATACTATCGTATGGACAGAATGATGCTGGTGAGCCATTTGACCAATACTCCATTGGTAACTATGGTATTGAAGGCAAGGAAGGTACCTACAAAGATGCCGAGGACGGTGAGTTATCTAACAACCCGGTAGAACACGGTGGCGTCGATACTTGTATACGGTTCAAGTGTGAGATTGAACCGAACGAACAAACACATGTGCAGTACTGGAATATTGCCTCGACTTCACAACAATCCGCCGAGAAAATCCATGAGAAACTCGCCCATGACGGACTTGAATCTAGACTCGAAGCAACTAGGGATTATTGGCGTCGCTGGCTTCAATCAGCCAACAAAGGCATGCAACGCGTGGATGCTCAGTATCTAGTGCCACTCAAGAAATCTCTACTAATGATCAAAGCTCACATGGATCGACGTGGTTCGATTCTGGCGTCAGGCGACAGTAGTATTTTTAACTATGATAGAGATTACTACTGTTATATGTGGCCACGTGATTCGGCTTACGCCATCTGGCCGCTCATACGGTTGGGGTTCAAAGAAGAGCCACGCGCTGTCTTTGATTTTTGTCGTGACGTTATGAATCCTGACGGTTATCTCGAGCATAAATACCAGCCGGATCGGTCTATCGGTAGTACCTGGCATCCGCTAGTTCATGGAAAGCGCCACGAACTAGCTATCCAAGAAGACGAAACCGCCACGATCATATACATGCTTGGTGAGTACCTGGAGATAAGCGGCGACAAAGCTTTTGTTGAAGAACTGTATACGACGCTCGTGCAACGTGCGGCTAATTTTATGGCTGATTTCGTTGATCATCGCACCGGATTGCCACATGCGAGCTATGACCTATGGGAACAAAAATTTATGACGACGACCTACACGACAGCCACAGTTTATGCGGCTCTTCAGTCTGCGGCCCGCATGGCGGACACCTTTGGGTATCCAGACGATGCTATACGATGGCAGACGGCAGCAGATGACATTAAATCACATGTCGATACGTTCTGGGATGAAGAGTCTAAGTATTTTGTTAAGGGTTACCTACTTTTGGAAGACGGGTCGTTGCAGTACGACAAAGTTATAGACTCTTCGAGCCTGCTGGGAGCTTTGACTTTTGGACTAATCGATAATGATGATCCTAGAGTAAGCGCGGCACTTACAACGCTTACACATGAGCTACTAAATGTTACCCCATCTGGTGGTATGCTCAGATATCAAAACGACGATTATTTTCTCGAGCGAAAACAGTACAAAGGCAATCCATGGCTTGTCTGTACACTTTGGTACGCACAGTATCTAGTTCGTATAGGCAAGCGAGATGACGCTCGGGCTATCATAGACTGGGTCACTCAAAAAGCCACCCCTAGTGGTGTGTTATCTGAGCAGATAGACCCAGAGACATCAGGCCTATTAGGTGTCGCCCCGCTTGTCTGGAGTCATGCCGAGCTAGCTAGAACTATTCTCGATCTTCAATAGTTTTATCGCTTTCTCGAAGTAATGCTATGCGTTTCTTGGCTTCGAGATATGCCTGCATAGCAGCTGGATCTTTTAATACTTCTTTTCGTAGGTCCTCAAGACCATCGTTGCCACCTTCACTTAATTGTTTCCTGAGTTCCCATTCTAACTCGTCTCGTCCTGCTTCTAATTCTTTTTCCCACTCCGGTGTTTCGTAAGTCATTTTAAACTCCAATTAACTTCAATGCGATAATACGATACTTAGGACAGGTGTCAAAATTGAATAATAGGTATATTAGCGCTTAGGAGCTTCGTTGCGGCCCAAATTCTTCTTCGTCTCTACATACCAAGTGTATTTTCTCAAAATAGGATTGTACTTGCGCAATTTAAGTTTGTCAGGGGTATTCACTGAGTTTTTGGAAGTATAGTAATGGCGATGCCCAGACTCTTCACAGACGAGCCCGAC
>CAZDBS010000025.1:0-7301 GCA_964503775.1 uncultured Candidatus Saccharibacteria bacterium | reverse complement strand
CTTTCTCGTCAGATACATCACGAAGAAAATAAATCATTCGAATCATTTCCAATTATGCAGAAGGCGCGTATTTATGTTCGTCAGCAAAAATTCATTGAGAAACACGATCCCAATAAGATCGTCGAGATATCGGCTTTGGTCAAGAAAAGGGGGGAGAGTGGCATCATCCCCCTTTTGTTATATAAGGCAATGTGGAAGTACTCACTGGAGCAAGGTCATGATCTATGGCTTATGGCCTGTGATGTTAGATTATATGAAAGACTCAAGCTGTTGTTCGGCGATACAATCAAACAAATAGGCAAGAGAACACAGTACCAGGGTGGAGAAGTTGTGCCAGCTATGGTATTTGTACGTGATGCCCTGGATGATCTTATGCATACGACAAAGAGAGTAAACTTAACGAATCGGATTATACGTAGGAAAGTAGTGAATTTTATGTTGAGCGATAACTAATGTACTGGATCGTATTCATAGTGTCTTGGGTGCTCACATTTCCGATTGCCTGGTTGCTATTGGGAAAGTTAATCGCTCGCACAATAAGTCGGAAACGTAGAATAAGCATAAGTTACATTATTCTATTTGTATCATATAGGTTGGTCATCGCCCTGCCGTATATGCTTCTACTGATTATAGGGAGATCACAACTTTCTATCATCATCAGAAGTTTCATAATCGGAATCATTAGCCTCGGCCTATTACTTTCCCTGTTGAGATTCTTTGACCCAAAGATCTTGAAAAAGTATTTATGGCAACTATATGCGTTGTTCTATGATGGGCTGCGCTATTTTTATCCGTACAAAAAGCTACAGACATTAATCGCCCAGAGAGTTATAAGTGCCCCAAATAATGGTTCGGTTCTTGACCTGGGGTGTGGTACGGGTAACCTTTTGCTTAGTTTGCGATCAAGTGTCTGGAGGGGGCAGTACATTGGCGTTGATGGCTCTACAATCATGCTCCGCAAGGCCAGAAAGAAAGCACAGGGTATCGAGGATGCCGAATTTGTATCCTCCGACATGCAGCAATTTCTATCGGCTTCAAACAGAAAATTCGACGTAGTTGTTATGAGTAACTCGCTATATACGTTCACTGATCGAGACGAGCTGTGGCTTCTGTTGAAAAAAATTCTTAAAAGTAACGGAAGAGTAATTGTCACAAATTCCGATAGAGTAGGTAGTATCTCAATAATTAAAGAACATATCAAAAACGACTCGATCGCAAAACTACTACATCCAAAGTTAATAATCGTTTCGATCATCGATATGTTTATAAGCGAGCTATCAAAAGTTGGGGAGTTTGATTTCGTAGACTTAAAGACACTTGAACAAGAATTGAGGAATATTGGTGGAAGTATCGAACAGCCAACGCGCTGTTACGGTGACGTGAATATATTGTTCAACGTAAAGTTCAAGATGGACTCGGGAGAATAACAGGGGTTTTGTGGTAGTATTAAGCTTGTGTTTAAGATGAATCTCGGCGCCTATATTGCTGAATGTTTACTGCTCAGTTTCCTTGGGTTTTTGGTTTTTTACCAAAGCAGAAAGAGTAAGCTGAATGTGTATTTTTTTGTTGCCACAATATGGCTTACGCTCTGGGTATTCGCCAATTATTTTGCAGAACGCTTTATCAACCAAGCACTTTTTTGGTCTCGTGCGGCTTTTTTTGCCAATGCAGGCGCAATTGTTTTTTTCTGGCTATTCGCATTTGAGTTTCCTCGTAGACAGGGATTATTGCTTGTTTCTAGGCTGATGGTAGGTCTCGGCGCTTCGATAATGGCAGTATCCTTCACCCCATACTTCATACCTCGTCTGGAGCAAGTCGGCGATATCACAAACGTCGTTCCGGGGATTCTGTATCTGTTGTTTCCTGTATATCTGGGGCTAAGTCTAATTGGCTTGCCAATTGCTTTTGGATCCAAGCTGAAGGGCTCTCCACTTGATCAACGCCGCCACATACGGCTGGTTATAGTGGGCGTGGTATTAATGGGGTCGACGGCATCTATCACCAATCTTTTCTTGCCACTCATAACAGGCTCTAACGAGTCGGCGGGGGTAGGAACACTATCAACATTATTCTTCATTGTCATCACGAGCTATACGATTATTAAACATCGTTTGTTCGATATTCGAGCCATCGTAGCTAGGGCATTTGCTTATGCTCTCTCACTCAGTGTAATTGTCTCAGTGTTTGCGGTTGTGTTCTTTACGGCGTCGCAGTTGCTATCGTTTAATAACGATTTAACTGTGAACCAACAAATTTTTTATGTGGTTTCGTCATTGCTCATCGCACTCTTACTGCAGCCCATAAGAAGATTTTTCAATAAACTGACAAACAAAGTATTTTATAGAGATGCTTATGATATACAAACAGTACTCGATAGGATTAGTGACGTAACGGTTGGAAACATTGACTCTAGAGTTGTCCTAGGTGGCGTATCAAAGATTATATGCGACTCCATCAAAGCCTCGATATGCGGTTTCTATATTCTTAATAAAGATGGCAGCTTCAATAGGTCTATGAACCTACCAAAAGCTTCGAGTGAACAAGACTCAAATCTTACCAGTTTGTTGAATAATAGTTCATCGAATATTGTAATCTATGAAGATATCGGGGCCGACCAACAAGAACTGAAGTCGATCATGCGTTCACTGGATATTGTCGGAGCCTTTAAGCTCAATACAAGCGATGAATTAATTGGCTATATGCTAGTAGGCCCGAAACGTAGCGGTGGTGTGTATGCGAGTCGGGACATCCGATTACTTGGAATCATTGCCGATCAACTGGCAATTACTGTCCAGAATAGCCTACGTTTCGAGGAGATAGAACAATTCAACGAAACACTCCAGGGTAAAGTCGATACAGCAACTGCTGAGTTGCGTGAGACCAACGAGAAGCTCAAAGCACTGGATGAGGCCAAGGACGAGTTTATCTCGATGGCCTCGCATCAGCTGCGAACACCGCTGACGAGCATCAAGGGCTATCTCTCCATGGTCCTGGATGGCGATACGGGCAAGATCACCAAAGAACAGCAAGAGTATATCAACCAAGCTTTCATGAGTTCACAGCGCATGGTGAACCTCATCGCCGACCTATTGAATGTCTCTCGCATCCATACTGGCAAATTCAAGATCGATCGTACAGAGATTAATTTTCCTGAGCTTGTTCAAGCCGAAGTCGATCAGTTGAAAGAGTCGGCCAAAGCTCGCAAGATTGACTTCACATACACTTCACCAGCTGACTTTCCAACGTTCCAGGCAGACGAGACGAAAACTCATCAGGTAGTCATGAACCTCATGGATAACGCGCTGTACTATACTCCTGCCGGCGGTAAGGTAGAGGTGTCGGTAGAACATGATGACAAGTTCGCTATATTCAAAGTCAAAGACTCAGGGATTGGTGTGGCGCCTGGCGATCAGAAACACCTGTTTACCAAATTCTATCGAGCTGAAAACGCCAAAGAAGCGAGGCCTGATGGTACGGGCATCGGGCTATTTATGTGCAAGAAAGTGGTGGATGCTCAGGGAGGTGAAATAATCTTCGAGAGCCAAGTAGGCAAAGGTTCGACTTTTGGATTTAAACTACCGTTAACGCCGCCGGCTGAGGTTGAGGTGCCAGCGACGGAACTTTGATCGAGAATTTGGATCCTTGGTTCAGTTCGCTTTCTAGGGTGATGTCGGCATGTAGCAGACGAGCCAATTTGGCAGTAACGTACAGCCCGAGGCCGGTGCCAGAGTGTTCACGCGTCCGAAAATCTTCGGAGCGAAAGAATTTATCAAAAACTTTCTCCTGATCACCTTTACTGATTCCGATACCACTGTCAGCAACAGTGAAGATCAGCTCATTGGGGTCACTAGATTCGGCAGATATAGCCACAAACCCTTTCTCGGTGTATTTGATGGCATTGGTGATGAAGTTCTGCATAATCTCACGTAAGTACAACTCGCAGGTGTTAATCTGTGGTAAATAAGCTGGTAATTTGACTCTAAACTCCAGACCTTTCTCCTCGGCTTGAGGTCTGTATTCGTGTTCGAGACTATCAAGAAAGGCTTTCGGATCGATCTGTTGAAGCTCCATCTGTAGCTTACCGCGTTCGGCACGAGACAACGTCGCCAGGTCGTTGACTAGGTTGGACAGAAACATAATTTGTAGGTGCGCCTCACCGAGCGATGTCTCTACCTCGTCGAGACTAGCCTGATTCTTGATCAAGATCTGAGCATTGGACACGTCTCCTTCGGCCACAGCAATCGGTGTGCGGAGTTCGTGTGAGACAACGGAGATGAATTCGTCACGTTCCTCTTCGATGGATTTTTCACTAGTGATATCACGCATGATGAGAGTAAAACCGCCGACGTCGCTGCCGTAGCCGCCCGTTACGCGTGTGAGATTCATGTAGACGTTTACTGCATCGTTTTTGCCATATTCCAAGCGGTAGTCTCGTGAAACCGTGGTGCTCGTTGTCTTATCAGCGATGTCTTTGATACTAACCGGTTGATTGTTGGAATCGATCAATGGCATAACATCTGCGAGTGGTTTGCTGTCGAGAGAGTCGTTGCGATTTAGGAGATTAAGTGCTACGCCGTTGTAGAGAATGATATTGAGATTCTCATCAGTTGCTATCACGGCATCTGACATATTGTTGATCAGCGTGATGAGGCGTTCACGATCGAGCGTATTGCTGGGATCCATACTGGGGAACCTTATGCTTGAACGCCGAGGTGATGTTTGATTTTGTCGACGACATCAGCCATCGTGACCTGGGACTTTATCAAATAGTCATCAACACCGTATTTTTTGGCTTGCTCTACATCTTCAGGACGACCCAGTGCCGTTAGCATGACGACCTTAGTACCAGATGTTTCGGGAGTATTTCGTAGGATATCTAGCACATCGTAGCCGTTGATACGGGGCATCATGACGTCGAGGATGATGAGATGAGGGCGGAATACAGTGGCCGCGGACAAAGCTTCCTCACCATTGCTCACACGCCTCACAGCGAAACCTTCAGCTATGAAACGTGTTTCATAGACATGAGCCAGGCCGTTGTCATCTTCGACGATAAGTATGCGTTTTTGGTTCGGATCTGTGGGTTTTGTGTCCATTGAAAGTATTGTAGCATAACCAAAAAGCCCCGCTACTTGAGCGGGGCTTTATTGTGTGACTTCTCTGGTAAACGAGCGGCCAGTCAGGCTATTCGAGTGGAACTTATCGCTTCAAAGCACTCTTCAGGGCTTTTCGGCTATTGGTCCAGGTACGAACAGCATATGCTGATACACTTGTACCGAAGAAAGCGGCTACTGCATCACCAGCACCAGTTTTCGGAATTTCCGTAACTGTGACTGGAGGAGTAGTTGGTGGGGTCTCAGGTTTGACCGTTACAACCGCAGTACATGCGTTGTTGGTGACAGACTTGGTCTGACCAGCAACATCGAAGTTGACTGTGACACGAGCCGTGTAGGTACCGTCGTTATAACGATGGTCTTCACTGACTTTGCCAGTTGTTGTAAACGGAACTGTACCGTCACCATAGTCGAAGACGAAGCTCTTGACGACAGCGCCACCTCGAGCTACGACAGAACTATCTGCCATAGTGAGACGAACGATGTTGCGCGAGTTATCGACGAAGCTTACAGCTGGGCCAGCGGTACAGTTGTACTCTGGGTTCTCAACTTTGGGCTTTTCGGTAACTTTGAGCTGTTTCTGACATTGACTAGCTTCTGTCAACTTGACACCTTCCGGTGTGTTGACACGGATCTGTACGTCGACAGTGTAGGTACCGACAGTCGCTGGAGTGTAGTTAAACACCGCACTCGTAGAGTCTTGTCGGACAACACCGTTAACTTTGAAGACGTAACCCGTAACACTTGTGTTACTGAGTTGACCAACTTTAGCTGTATAGGTAACGGTGTCACCTAGCTTGATAGCAACCGAAGTTGCATCGAGCGCGCTACAGCTGTAGCTGAACTGAGTTACACATGTGCGGTTGACGTTGACTACCGCTAGGCTTTGCTCGGTTTGAGCGCTATCACGAGGCTGAGCCGCGCCATAGTTTTCAATTCGGGTCTTACCACAAGGGTATGAGTCAACTGCTTTTGCTTTAGCTCGGAACGTAACATATGCGTTGATTCCTGGGCTGTAGTCACCAATGATTACACCGCTTTTCAGGATGTCATCAGTGATAGGTGTACCGTTTGGAACATTTGAGTTCACAAGTCGGGCACTACCAGCGACATAAGCAAGTTTGTCGCTTGGGAACACGTCGCGGATGGCAACGTTGTTGATCCGGGCATCGCCTGTATTGTCGAACCCGATTTTGTATTCGAGGTCGTCACCAGCGTTGATGTCCATTACTTTCTTCCACGTTGTTTCGCCGACTTTGCGAACTTGCTTGTCGACAGTAAACTTGGTGGTCTTTGGTACTTCCATCTTGATACGGACTTTGATTGTCACGATGTTTGCATACTGCAAACAACCTGGGACAACACCATTGGCCGTTTGATAACCAATAAGTGCGCCTGTGTTTGAGACGATCGAGTCGTCAAGTTTCATACCAGCCGGCACAGCGTTGTTGTAAGCTACGGCTGAGCCAGTAACATACTGTAAGCTGAACGGATATGCTGCATAGAAGTCAGCACTGTCTTCGACAACCTGTGGGCTCGCATTATCTGCGTACACATAGGCGATAGATCGAAGATTTTTCTCTGTTGCGGTTGGCAGTCGGAAAGAAACACGAGTGTTCTTGGCAACTGTCGGACCGTCAAGGTTAGCGCCGTTTAAATTATCGGCGCCATTGTTGTGAACGTATGCACGAAGCAAGATTTCTTGTCCGTCTTTTACTTCCATCGAATCCTTGAAACCACCAGCAGTAGTGACAGCAGCGTCTTTTACATCATGAAAAGGACGTTCATCACCATAGTTAGGGTTGTTAGTTATCGAGTTGAAAGCTACATACGTTGCAGGGTTTTGCATCGTAAATGTCTTGCGATCAGCGGGCAGATAACCAGCGATGGCAACTGCCGCAGGAAGCGCGACGACACTACCGACGATAAGTGCCCGTAATGGGCGCTTCGACAGTGATGCGATGAATGAAAAGATTTTTTTCATACCACCTCCTAAATTACATAATTAAATGCTTTCTTTCGGTTCTACCAGATTGTCAATGTACCGTATTGCTCTCATCTGTTCAGATCATATGAGCCCACCTCACTAGACCATAATAAGAGTTATCATGCAAATATTAGCATAAGATCGTAGTTTTGTCAATAATATAACATAAGCAATATATGTCAAACTATCAGTTCATATCA
>CAZDBS010000024.1:7824-9218 GCA_964503775.1 uncultured Candidatus Saccharibacteria bacterium | reverse complement strand
AGCGCTTGATAGACGTCTTTCAAATCCGCAAGCGATGTCATAATGGTGGTATTATAACAGATTGTGACCCCAAGGCATACAGGGGTAGCTGTTTCGAATTGTCTGTGTTAAAATTACCCCTGTTACGCACCCGTAGCTCAGCTGGATAGAGCGTTGGCTTGCGGAGCCAAAGGTCGTAGGTTCGAATCCTGTCGGGTGTACCAGTTCAAGGACCCTCCTAATGGAGGGTTTTTGAATTGGTCTATACTTACTGGATCGTCCGGAGACCTGGCATAGAATGCCAGCAGTCTTCGAATGTCGGGTGCACCACAAAAATAACCGTCATAAGACGGCTATTTTATGTGCTCATGATATGATTCGTGCGTGACGACAAATGACTCATCGCCCCAGACTTTTAGTACAAGACTGCGAAAATGGCTCGCAAGCAAGGAGCCCAAAACACTGGGTGACCTCTACGAAGAGTTTGATGACAAAAGCTTCGCGCTTTTTTTCCTCATACTCATGGCCATACCTGCGCTGCCACTTCCAACTGGAGGGGTCACGCATATATTTGAAATCATCACCATGCTCCTGGCTCTAGAGATGGTTGCCGGAAGGCGTACAGTGTGGTTATCGCGCGCATTGCTTCGCAGGCCGCTAGGCAAAACACTGCAGGATCGTGGCCTTCCAAAATTGATCACGTACATACAAAAAGCGGAACGATTCTCTCGACCACGATTGTCAGGGTGGTTACGAAATCGGGAATTCCTCCGGCTGGTCGGACTTTTGGTCCTTGTGCTCACTATCGCAGCCTTTATCGCACCGCCTTTTAGTGGACTTGATACGCTTCCGTCGCTCGGTGTCGTATTCGTAGCATTCGCTTTGATGTTCGAAGACATCATATTGCTACTTATTGGATTGCTCTGTGGCCTCGTGGGCGTTAGTCTGATGGTAGGACTAGGTTCTGTGCTTGTGAGATTGTTTTAGAAGCGTAGACGACTCGAGAGACGCTCGACAAAGTCGGGTTGGGATTGATTATGGGGAAGGTGGAGACTCAAAAGTGTGACAATTTTTTCTTCATCTTCAGGTGCATAGTACAGTGACAACGGCGGCATGAAACGCTTGAGAGGGGATAGAAGAACACTCGACATAGCACCCTCGCTGATAATCGCAAATGAACGAAACTGATCATAGAGATACGATTTGTCGCCAACTTGCACGCCTTTGGAGTTCAAGCTATATGCAAGGGTTCGAGGCTGTTTTGAAGCAAACACCCACACGGCCACACCCATGACCGCTATGACAACGGGCGCCATCCAGTCACGCGTCAAAAGATACGTCCCAGCCGTAACAACACCGATGGCCGCCGCAAGTCCGATATACCATGACGCTTGTTTGGGGTGATGTACGTACTC
>CAZDBS010000024.1:0-7724 GCA_964503775.1 uncultured Candidatus Saccharibacteria bacterium | reverse complement strand
TGGCCGCCGCAAGTCCGATATACCATGACGCTTGTTTGGGGTGATGTACGTACTCGGATGCCTGCCACGACACCGTGAGATCGGTATCAGCAAACGGAGCATCGCTCATGCTATCTGCATACGATCCATTCTCGTATTCTGCACCCTCTGCCTGCGTCTGGTCCATGTCATAAATATTGTAGCGAATCGTGCCATAAAAGCATAACGGCGACGAGCAACAAAACACCCAAGACTTTGCCTGGCGGCGAGAGGGATGACGCTTCGCTATTCCGTCGCTCCAGTGCTCGAAATCAAGATTTCTGCGCGCTTCACTCCTTACGAACCCTCCGCCTTCGGCTCTTTCGGGTTCTCACCATCTCAGAAATTCAAAAAGGCCTGTCAGATGACAAGCCTTTTTGAATGGCGGAGAGAGAGGGATTCGAACCCTCGCGAGGAATTGCTTCCCCCTAGCGATTTAGCAAACCGCCCCCTTCAGCCTCTTGGGTACCTCTCCTTAAAATGGTTGCCAGTATCACAATGTATTGTGGTACTGGTGAATATTTTAAGAGGTTATTTAAAAATGTTGAAGGGGGCTTGACCACTAAAGCCCATAAACTGCTGGTAGCGGTTTATGTTTTCCTTGCTTGGCCTCGAGCGAATCCGCGATCAACGCGGATGGAGCGAGAGCTTATATCGTGTCCTTGGGCACCTCTCCTCGTCAGCGTGTAATGGAGAGGGTGGGATTATAGCTTCGCGCAGGGTCACTTATATTTCTTCATAGAAGCAGTGACTCTGGCTCATCATATAATTCTCCTTGAACAGGCGAATTATCGAACTCGTTCTGTTAAGCCCTACCTATTCATCATACTTTTTTGTCCCACCTTTGGCAGAACAAAAAAGTATGGCGGAGAGGGTGGGATTCGAACCCACGGTACCTTTCGGCACGCCGGTTTTCAAGACCGGTACCATCAACCACTCGGTCACCTCTCCCCAAATGGGCTGAAAACAGATGAGATTATATACTATTGATTCGGTAGAGGCCACTCACAATGTTGCAGTAGGATTTATATTCTATTGTCGCGATGCGCAACTCTCTTGGCTACAACAATTATTATGACAAGTAGTGCCAAGAGTATGGAGATTGTGATAGGCGAGAAAAATACCCTCAAGAAGTCACTATCTTTCGGTGTCGTTACTGCTGGGGCCGAAACAGGGGACTTCGTAGTCGTCTTGTTTGTATTGGTCGTTGTGTCGGTTACGGTTTCGCTCGTTGGTGTCGCGACCTCTTCCGTAGACCCAGCATCACTTGCTGTTGTCTTGGTCGTAGTGGTTGTAGTAGTGGCAGGGCAGGAGTCATTGTAGGTACTGTTGCCGTATGACCCACATCCGTAAGGAGTTGCCAGAGCAAACATCGGCGCCATACCCACTACAAACACAAGGCTCGCGAAAGCAAGACGTACTCTTCGTGTCATAGCTTGTAACATTTTCATTGTTTGCAATTCCCTCCGCAACTATTTATAGTCAAGTGTAGCAAATTTTGGAAAGGAAATGCTAATGTTTGGTAAATCTGAAGAACTTATAATCATCCTGTTAATCCTTCTTCTCCTCTTTGGCGCAAAGAAGCTCCCAGAGATCGCCCGCAGTATCGGTGAGGCCGGCAAAGAAGTTCGCAAAGGTTTCGCTGGAGATACGCCTGAAGCAGACAACAAGAAGTCTGACTCAACAAAGAAATAACAATTGCTATCTATGGAGCATGTAGAGAAGTCGGAGGAAAAACCTCAAACACTTCATGATCATGTTCGTGAATTGCGTCGACGCCTCTTGTGGCCTGCGCTTGTTCTCGTAGGTGGCGGATTCGTAAGCTACTATTACCACAAGCAAGCGATTGAATTTCTAAAAGCCCCGCTTCACGAGTCTCTATACTACACATCGCCTACGGGTGGTTTTAACTTTGTCATGAAGATCTGTTTTATGGTAGGACTCTTAGCAGCCCTACCAGTACTTATATACAACCTCACTGCGTTCATTCAACCTGCGTTCGCCAAACACATCTCACAACAACACATTCGCATTATCACCTTGTTTTCGCTACTTCTCGCCATCGGCGGGGGAGCATTCGCTTTTTTTGTTGTCGTCCCGATGTCGCTTCATTTTTTCAAAGGTTTCCAGACAGCAGGCATCAATTCACTCATCGCTGCTGATGATTATCTGAACTTTGTAGTTAACATTACAATGGCATTTATCCTCATATTTCAGATACCTATCGTCGTTCTGGGCATTAATCGCATCAAACCGCTGTCGCCTCGGACTTTATTTCGTTACGAAAAATATGTCATCGTCGGCAGTTTGATTTTCGCCCTTTTATTGCCATTCACGTATGACCCCCTCACTCAATTTTTAGTAGCTATACCAATTATCGTGTTGTACAACCTATCGCTTCTGTTGGTCATCAGCGTACAATCTCGCGCCAAAACTCGTACCAAGCACTAATTTACAAACCCCATGGCGTTGCCATAGCTGTCTCATATGCCGCAAATTCTGTCTCGTTCATCCAGCCTTTCCAGCCAGCTATTTCACCGATATCGCCTTTGAAACAGTCGGCCGTCGCTCGGTCCCTGCCAATCTGCAAGGTATTTGAACTACCGATAAATGTCGTACTTGTACCACTGCCGTTGCTGGCTTTGGCCTTGCGATGCCACCACGCGGAATTGTTTTGGAAGGACGCTCCAGAAACGACTGCAGCCGCATCTGTAAAAGCATTGGTTGCAGTGGAAATACCGATGATGTTGCTCTTCAGGGTGCTTGCTTTACCGGTTGTTTGATCGATACGCCAGAGAAATCCACCGTTACCGCTCGGCCCGTAGATGCTGGCATTCGTTGTGAATCCATTTGTCTTAAATACCGAGAGTACACAGTTGCCGCGAACCTCCATAGTGTCATTGATAGCCAAATAGTCGTCGCTGCCATCAAATACAAGGACATTGCGACCATTGATAGTATGACTGTTGGTGGTAGGGCGATTAGTGCTTGCTGATTGCGCGGCGACACCCGAGCGCCCCAGGTTGGTCACTGCCGAGACCAGACCACCACTCTCTGTAATAAGTCCCGTTTGAGAAAAATCAAACCAGTTGTCAGGCTGGACCATGCCGGCGAATATACCTGAGGTTTGAGCATAGGCCCATTTGGCATTGAGATATGATTCAGTTGCCGCAACCTCTGCATCAGTATGCTTGACAGAGTAGGCAAGTATTTCACAGACGTCCATTGACATGCAGTTGTTTGAACCTATCGCCCCCAGCGAGAAACTCGTGATAGCCGTATTGGCCGCTGTCGAGCCGGTAAATGCTGAGCTCAGATTGACACTTCCGCGTCGAGTCGTCGAACTACTCGACGCATTGCCGTCAAATCGAGCAACCCAACACATTGTCGCATCCTTCATCCAACCTGTGAGGGCACGGATCGAACCATCATACCCATACATACCCGACTGCGCTCCTGAGGCCGTCTCACCGCCTGCCGACATATACTCAACTTGGTTCGAACGAGCACCATAATGATACGTACTTGTAGACGGGATCTGTCCGACGGTTTTTACGACTATATAAATGGTTTTGATCGGGCCAAATGACGATATGGTACCGGTCGATAGGTTGTGTGGACCCGCACCCGTGAATCGTATGGCATTGAGCCCGTTCTGGGTCGCTACTCCCGTCGATGGTTGATTGGCGCCAGTTCCCTGAGTGAGGTGTCGGCCGTTGCCGCTTTTATCACTCCACTGCGAAACTGCACCACTACTGGCGGTGATGGACGCGGCATCAGAAGCATCATACCAAGCCAGCAGATTTGATTTCTGTGGCCTCCAGCTGAGGTAGTTGTTGATGACAATAAGACTCATGCCTACATATCCACTATCATTAGGGTAGCTGGAACTGCATCTCGACGATTAGTCCCTTTGTTCCGGTTCCTGCCACATCGATATCGATCCTCAGCTCATCAGCAGTCGCCACATCATCATGTGCGGTATCTATGGCTGCAGCAGAAGCCGTCGAACTATCCTTCTCGTTGGTATTTATGGTGATCCGTGTTGAAAGCATATCAACCGAGTCGGTGACGTTTGCTATCTGGATCGTTGGCGTTCCTGACGACGAAGCGGTAGTGACGTGCGCCGCAACAGCTACCAGATTCATACCATTGAGTGTCGAGGGTACTCTGAAAAAAGCCGCGCCATCACCAGTTGTAAGTGTGGAGCCGTTTGGGTCAGTCACAAGTATAGTCACTGTTTGTTTGTTAGTGAGTTTGAGTAAACTTAATACGTCAGCCGACGAAAGCGCCGCTATGTTGCCAGCGGTAACCCTACCGACCAAGGTCTGTTCAGCAATCGTCAAAGCTGTGGGCGTATTGTCTGCGGTGGCAGCAAGGATACTGTTGGCATCATAAAGCGCTTTGGTTACAACATCGGCTGTTAGTGCCAGCGCCGATGTATCAGTTATCCCATGAACCGAAGTTGTCGCGCTTGTATGCGCAGATAAAGTACTTGAATCCGCTTTAGACGCGAGTCCCGGTACAGAAGGGGAAGCCGCGGTACCCCCAAGATCCCCTGTTAATTGGATCTTACCCTTGGTTGTGGCGTCGGCATCGGGTGTGCCTGCTGCTGCAGCAGCGGTATCCACATACGTTTTGTTGACGGCATCCGTACCGTTGCTTGGTGTTGGGACGATAGGGGAGCTGGAAAAAGTCTTTGTGCCGGCAATAGTTTCGTCGCCACTATCATGGACAACGTCTTTTAGTGATCCGTCGATATTGTGAGCGACTTCCAAGAATTCGTTGAGGATTTCACCCCAATTTCCATCATCACCACCAACTTGCGGAAGTCGTGCCATCAGAGATTATTCTCCAAAATTATACTGCGCGCTATTGACCGTACGGGCTCGAGCCGTAGCCACTATTAGTGCTACCAGACAGAGCATGAAGAGATTTGATAATCCGACTTATACCCGTGAGCAGCAGAAGAGCGACTCCTACAAATCTCAGAAATTCGAGCCGGTCCATTTCTCTTTGTTGCAAGCTTGTTATTAGTTTTTGCATGGTTTCCCTCTATTCAAATCGTTACGTCCATAATAACCATAAGGATCTCTGGAGTCAACAGGTTCGAGATCGTCACCAGGAATCTTCTACAGTTTGTTTTTGGCGACGATTGCGGCGTCGACAGTTTTGGCACCGGCACGTTTCATCGCCAGAGCTGCAGCCTCAATCGTTGCGCCAGTGGTCGTGACGTCATCGACGAGAACAATGTGAGCACCCCGAACAAGTCTCGATCGACTAACTCGATATGCAGTGTGGAGACTCTTGAGTCGTTCAGGGCGAGGTTTACCGACTTGTTTCTCCTGGCCCATTCGATGCAGGAGGGGACTATATAGTCGCTTGCGAGCACGGGCCAGTTCAGAAGCTATAAGTTTACTTTGGTCATAGCCGCGCTGTCGGACCCGCGAAGTGGCGGTCGGGATTGGAACGATGATCACTTCCTCCGAAAAGTAGGGAAGGGTGATATCTAATATTTGCGCCAAAGGGGTAGCTGCGGCTTTGCCACGATCAAACTTCATGCGCCATATGAGCATTTTGATAGTTTTCTCATATCGAGAGGCTATCCAGACGTGTTCCAGCGGTGTACTGCGACGACAACTTTTGCAAGTACGAAAGTTATCCGACTGTTTGTTGCATCGATAGCAGGCAGGTACTTTGGGTATCAATGCATCAGGTAAACATGCCTGACACAATAGGTCACCCTCCATGCCGCAATTTATACAACGATGGGGTGCCAATACGCTGATAAGTCGCTCTAGGGGATTCATGTCTTGATTACAACACGCGGTTTCCTTGCGGATTATACCTTTCTATGGCTATACTAGGATAAACACACAAATCAGCAAAATAGAGATTATCAAGTATACTATTGATACAGTAGTTAAAATGTTTTGGAGGAGTACCGCATGGCGCGTAAACACGATGATGATCTATTGATGGAAGATGAATTGACAGCCGCTTTTCTCGACGATGGCGACACAGCCGATAGCGGTGCAGTTGCACCATTGCAAGATGACGCAACTGATATGTTTGACGAGGATGAGGCTATGGTACCTGGTCAGTTAGCCGTCGATGTCTTCGAAACCAAAGAGCGATTGGTTGTCAAAGCTCGAACAGCCGGCGTCAACAAAGACGACCTGGATGTCAGCATAGCCGATAACACACTCACTATCCGCGGCACCCTGTCTTCTGGTGATGAAGCCGAGGCTGAGAATTATTTTGTCCAGGAGTGTTACTGGGGAGAGTTCTCGCGCAGCATCGCCCTGCCAGTACCCGTCAAAGAAGACGAGATTGAAGCCGTACTCAAAGACGGCGTTTTGACCATTAGCTTTACAAAGCTTAAGCAAGATACTGTAAAGAAGATCCAGATCCTCTAGGATCCTAATCGCGAATTTAAAAACCCACCGCTTCGGTGGGTTTTTAGTAGCTGTGGATTTTGTAGCTTAGACTTGAACTTCTTTGAGTACAAAGCTGACGATGCCTTGCGCGAACAGCACGATGATAAGACCGATGAGGGCATACATGATGGTGTTCTTGGCCGCAGTGACGTTATTGCTATCACCACCGGAGGTGATGTATTTGAAGCCACCAAAGATAATCATGATCACCGAGATGGAACCGATGATGATGATCGCCCACTGGACGACCTTCTTCAGCATGGCTTTTGGATCGGCTTTAGCATCCGTAGCGCAAGTAGAGTTAGTGTCAAAGTTCACACCCTGACACAGGTTACCTTTGATGATGTCCTCAGCGTGCGCGACTGCTGGCACGAGTGCTGGCGTAAACATCGTGAACATAGTGAAGGCAGCGACGATGAATTGTTTTAATCTTTTCATATTTTCTCTAATGATCCTTTGATTTAATTTACTATGAGTCCTTTATACCATATCCGCTTACGAGCGACAAGGGTAAAGGTTTCTCTCGTATGCTACGGGGTGCCCTGTTGGCTCTGTGGTGGTGCAGTTGTGTTGGCTTTGTCGGCCTCCGTGATAACAAACGACACCAGGAACTGAGCAAGCAATACAACGACGACCCCGATCGTCGCGAAGAGGAGAGTATTTTTGGCACTAGCCGTCTTGTTACTATCTCCACCAGAGGTGATGTATTTGAAGCCACCGACGATAAACATGATGACCGCGATCGAGCCGACGATGACGACCAGGAATTGTATGACGTTACGGATGACTGCTTGGACGTCGACACCAGTAGTATCGTCACAACCAGACGAGCTCGCGATACCGACACCCTCACAGACAGCTGTCTTGGTATCAGGGGCTGCCAACGCAACAGCTGGCGCAAGCAGTAGCATAAGGCCTACCAGGCTTGCTACCACGAGCTGCTTACAGAATTGACGAAGTTGTTTCATATGATCCTTTGATTCCTTTGCATTACTTAATCACATTCTTCAGCACATAGGCAACTATCGACGGCGCGATGGCCGCAATTACCAGCCCGATGAGGGCATAGACGATCGTACCTTTGGCTTTGCCGATGGTATTGGCATCACCACTCGAGGTAATCAGCCTCGCTCCAGCGATGATGATTATGATGATCGCTGATATGCCGGCGATGATGGCTGTGATCTTGGCGGCCCCGATTATAACACCGTCAGTACCAGTCAGCGGATCGGCTTTTCCGGCTGACGAACAAAACTCACCCTGACC
>CAZDBS010000023.1:5426-10114 GCA_964503775.1 uncultured Candidatus Saccharibacteria bacterium | reverse complement strand
GTCAGTCGACCTCGTGGATTCGTGCAGTGAATGACGTGAAATATCTTGTCCTCCAATTGTTCACCGGTTTCTTTTTGATAAACCTGCTCATGATAGACACCGGTATATCGATAATCCGCCTCTAGTCCAGTTTCTTCCAGCAACTCTCGGGCTGCCGTCTCTAAAATCGTCTCTCCCCAGCGGATTTTGCCTGTCGGAAAACCCCAGAAGCCAAAGTATGGGTTTTTCAGCCGTTCCTGGAAAAGAAAGTATTGCTTGCCGCCTTCTTGTTTTTCGATCGCCAGGATAACGGCTACTTTCGGTTGACGTTCGATTGTATTCTCGTCGGTATCCAACCGATTGGCATACTCTTTGCCCCGTGGCGCTAACTGATACTGGCCACGTGATAATTTCTCGACATAGCCCATCTCCACTAGTTTCTTGATGTGAAAATTGAAATGGTCACTCGTAAGACCGGTCGGTTTTTGTAACTCCGCATACCCTGCGCCCGTAGAGAAGAGAAGTTCTCGCAGAATCTTGGTCTGCGCTTGATGTAAATTCACTTCGTAACTCATGCAATCACTCTTTCCCAGACTCTGATCTATTAACTCCAAAGTCTGACATATTAAAGATTAATTGCAAGCTTGCACCCCAAGAATAGGAGAGACTCAGGTTTAATTCTAGTAAAGTCCAGTTTAGTTATATGTGTGGGCGTGGTACTGCGTAGAGGTTCGACCTCTACGCAGTACCACATGCAGAAGTGTAGGTGGGGATGAAGTAGAATAAGAGTATGCAGACGTTTGAGGAACAGTTCAAAGCACTAAATGATGCTCAGAGACAAGCTGTCGAGGCCATCGATGGGCCGGTGATGGTCATCGCCGGCCCCGGGACAGGGAAGACCCAGCTACTCAGTATGCGGGTCGCGCACATACTGGATAAGACCGATGCGCTACCGGCCAACATCCTCTGCATCACTTTCACTGAGAACGCCGCTCAAAACATGCGCAATCGTCTCGGTACTATGATCGGACAAGCTGCATCTCAGGTATCGATCCATACTTTTCACGGCTTAGGTACGGAACTCATCAACCGCTACAGCGAATTTTTCTATGCGGGCGCGACAGTTAGTCCGGCCGATGAGCTGACGACCCATCAGATCCTCTCCGAGATATTTGCCACTCTACCGAACCGCAACCCGCTGTCCGGTCGCGAGGCGGACGGGTTCATCTGGCTTGGCTCTACGCGAGATATGATCGGCCTGCTTAAGGAAGCAGCCCTAACACCAAATGAACTTCGAGAAATATTGAATCTCAACGAAAACTACGTCGAAGTGGCCGAGCCGATTCTAAGGCAAGCCTTCACCACTCCACGTCTATCTAAGAAACAACTGCCCCACATAGTCGAAGCTCTGGAAAAACTAAAGCACGTCGAGCTCGAACCAATCTCGATACCAACATTCCACCCCCTCGGACAATTACTCGTTGAGAGTTTGGCCGAGGCTATACTCGCTACGGACAACTCGTCAACCAAGCCAATAACTGCTTGGCGAAATGAGTGGCTTGAAAAAAACCATCGCAATGAGTGGTGCATGAAAGCTCGCAAGGCCCATGATCACATGCGAGCTGTCGCCCATATATATGAAGCGTACGCCTCAGAACTCGAACGACGCGGGCTGTTTGATTTTGATGACATGATCATGCGCGTCGTACACCAACTCGAAACCAACGACGAGTTTCGGTTCAACGTCCAGGAACAATACCAATACATCCTAGTAGATGAGTTTCAAGACACCAACAACGCCCAAGCCCGTATCATCTACGCCATCGGTGACAACCCCATCCACGAGGGTCGTCCCAATATCATGATTGTCGGCGATGACGATCAGGGGATTTATCGGTTCCAAGGCGCTGACATCTCCAATATGGTTGCCTTCCGCGATACCTACCGTGACGTCGTGACGATTACACTTACCGAAAACTATCGTTCCGGAGATCCTATCCTCAACACCGCCCGGGCACTCATCGTACAGGGAAGTGATCGTCTGGAGAACCAACTGCCAGAGATTGCCACCAAAGAGCTGGTGAGAAAATCTGCCATCGACATATCGTGTGTCGAGCAGCACGTCTTTCGTAGTACAGCTTCTCAATATGACTTCATTGCCAAACAAATTGCCAAGTCGATCCAAGCAGGCCATGAACCTCGCGAAATCGCCGTCCTAGCCCCCAGACACAAATACCTCGAGTCATTCGCCCGTTTCCTGCAAGAGGAGAACGTCCCCATCTGGTACGAGCGACGAGAAAATGTCTTCGATTCACCACACATTCACGAGCTACTCACTATGGCGAAATTAGTGGCGGCTTTGTCCGACCATGACTTCGTCACGGCAGATGTGTTGCTGGGTGAGGTCTTGGGCTATTCGTTCTGGGGAATCGATCCGGTCACTCTATGGCAGATAGCTATGCACGTCCAGCGTGAAAATATCAGTCGACGGTTGTTTTGGCATGAATATCTAACCAACGGCACCGATTCGTATCTCTCTAGTGTTATGCGAGCATTTATTACCCTGGCCGCTCACGCCAAAACAACCAGTGCCGAAGAAATCCTCGATCAACTCATCGGAACGGAGAGTATAGAACTCGGATCCGACGGGCAACCGACCGAGTCATTTTCTATACCATTCCGCCAGTTCTACTTTTCTGATGAAAAACTAGCTAACAATCCGGGTGAATACCTGAAACTTCTCAGTAATCTGACAACTATTCGCCGGGAACTCCGCAACTATCATCCCGACAAAACTCTAACCATCCATGACATAGTGCAGTTTGCCGAAGGCTACCAAGACGCAGGACTCAAACTCCTCGATAACAACCCCCATCTGGAGCAACTGAACGCCGTCCAACTCATGACTACCTACAAAGCCAAGGGACTAGAGTTCGAGACGGTCTACATCCTCAACTGCGAGGACAACGTCTGGGGTGATACCATGCGAACCAACAACCGTAGTCTACCCTTACCGCAGAACTTACCTCTGAAGCGGGCAGGGGATACGCACGACGATCGCTTGCGCCTGTTTTACGTCTCAATGACTAGAGCCAAGGCCAATCTCTATCTCATGCGTTCGGCTCAAGCCGATGATGGCAAAGTGCTCCAGCCCTTAGCCGCACTACTCGACCCGGAACTAGCACAGGCACTCGGAGAGCCGACCATACACGAGGAGGAACCCTCGCTGCGTAGCCTCATCACCAGCGCAGAAGCTAGTTGGCGCGATCGTTATCTCGACGTGTCACAGGCAGATCAACACGCCCTATTATCGGAACGTCTCGAAAATTATCAGATGCCAGTGACTCATTTGCTTAACTTCATCAATCTGCGCAACGGCGGACCGAAGTATTTCCTGATGCAAAATCTCCTACGCTTTCCCCAAGCTCGAAGTATACCCCTGAGTTTCGGAGATGCTATGCACCGTACCCTCGAGATCCAACACATCCATTTCAACCAAACTGGCAATCTCAAAGACCTAGCACTCATCGTCAAAGATTTTGAAGACGTCTTACACCGCGAGCGACTAGCGCCAGCTACTGAGGAACTACTATTGGAACGTGGGCGCCATGCCCTTAGTCGGTACATCGACAATCGGGCCAAGACTTTCAATGACAAGCAAGTTCCAGAGCACTCGTTCAAAAATCAAGGTGTGGTCATCGGACCCGCCCGACTAACTGGTAAGCTAGACCTCTATGAGGTAATCGGTCAAGATGAGATCGTCGTCACCGACTACAAAACCGGTAAACCACTGACTAGTTTGTTTTCACGCAACGATGATGGCGACAAACGAAAGGTTCACAATTATCAAATGCAGTTGACTTTTTACAAGCTCCTGGTCGAGGGATCAACTCTGGGACAGAAGTATCGCGTGAAACGCGGAGTTTTGGAGTTCCTAGAGCCCACCGCGGATGATGAAATCAGTGTTCTAGACCACATCATCACCCCAGACCAAGTCGAGCGGATGAAACTACTCATCCAAGCCGTCTGGTCCAAAATCATGGCCCTCGACTGGCCCGACGTTTCCGGCTACGAATTGACGTCAAAGGGACAAATTCAGTTCGAGAACGACTTAATCGAAGATAAAGTGTAATCGCTCCTCAGTATTGTCAATACTTTGAATTTATGATATAAATACCCCCAACGATTCGCGTCGTTATCCTATCCCCACGATCGGTGAAGAACTGATCGTCGCACATTAGAAAGTAGGTGAAACAATGTCCTTGCCCGATCTGCACGAGATCGAGGCTGAGCTCGATGACATCGAGGCTGAGCTCGATGCTGCGGAGAAGCGCCTCTCGGCGCTGTCGCACCAACCTTCGCAGTTTGACCTCATCGCAGCACTACCTCACATCGGCCACGGCGCCGACTGAGACCGCAGTACACGTTCATCCCAGCACTCCAAGATACGAAAGGGGGTGATGAATGTGGCAAAATCCGACAAGGATCGCATCCGCGATCTCGAGAAGGAGGTCAAGAAGTTGAGAGACAAGGAGCCGATCACCAATGGCGGTTTGATCTCTCAGATCGTGTTCGGCCCAGAGAAGGGGGTTGTTCGCGGCAAGAAGCGCTGAGCGGCACTTCGAAGACGCTCAACGCAAGGCCTTGGGCCGGGTGGACTCCTGGTGAAGTCAGGTTCGCCTGAAGTCACTTCGGAGTTCATCCGGCCC
>CAZDBS010000023.1:0-5326 GCA_964503775.1 uncultured Candidatus Saccharibacteria bacterium | reverse complement strand
AGGTACCCCAAACGAGCCCGAAGGACCAACCTCACCTCACACGCGAATTGTTTAAAGACCTAGGTCGAATCTGTTGGTCGAGCCATTGCTCCCATATCAGAATTCCCAGGTCTTTTTTCGTACTCTGAATTATCTGATAGACTGTTGCTAAGTAAACGAAAGAATCATCATGGCCGAAGAAACCCCAACCCATATAGTTCCGTTTGAAACTAACCCATTCAAGATCATGGTCAACGGACTTAATCGTTTGTTCAATACCAACTCCAACACTGCCGTCATGACTATCGTGGTGTACTACGTACTCAACATCGCCAGTTACGCTATCGGTCTCACAGTCGCTTCTAATACATCGGAGGACGCTGCCAGACAAGCGGTGCTCAATCTCGGAGTGGGAGGAATAGGGTTTTTCCTCGGACTGATGGGTTTACTCCTAGCTCTGCGTAGTCTCAAAGGCGAGAAGATTAGTTCCAAGGGCCTGTTCCAACTAGCACTCAGTAAATTTCTACCTTTTGTCGGTTACAGCATAGTACTCGGGTTCATCTACGTACTGGCCTTCGTCATCGGCTTCATATCGTTGTTTATCCCATTTGTACTGGCTATCGTCTGGTTGGGTTATACGATGTATGTCAAACTCGACCAGGAGCTGCCGTTTGGTCAGTCTATGAAGGAGAGCAAAGCTCTGGTCAAGGGTCGAGGCATCGAGTTCTTTGCAGTTATGCTCATAGCCGGTATCGTCGGTGGTTTCGGCGGCCCCGCGCTTCAAGCCGCTATCCTCGGTGAGGAATACATGCAGCTCAAAGTTCTCAAAGCCGCCAATCCTGCCGAGAAGCCGCCTATCAGCAAAGCTTGCTGGTGGTTACTGCTAGGTATGCTAGTCATAATCGGCCTGTTTATTGCACTGATGGTGGCACTCATCGCTGCATCAGCAAATCTTAGCGCTCAGTAGACATATATGACCGATAGATTAGCACTCAAAAAATATCTACCTCTCGTCATCGCCGCTTTTATTGGCATATTCGCAGTCGTTGGTTTCCGGTACATATACGTCAAACCACACAAAGTTCACTATCACGCCAACTTCGCACTGTTCATCAACGGCGTGCAGGATAAATTTGATAACCCTGGATACTACGAGGAAGTTCAGGGTTGCTGGGACGAACATACGGCCAACCCTAGAGAGCGTGTGCATCTTCATGGCCCCGACAGTCATGTGATACATGTCCACGACGACGCCGTGACTTGGAGCAATCTGTTCTCGAACCTCGGCTACGGCCTCACTAACACCCTGATCCAAACGGGCAAGAGTACATACATCGATGGGACCGACAATAAAAACCTACGTTTTATACTCAACGGCAAAACGGTCAGATCCATCGCCAACGAAATTATCAACAGCGAAGATACTTTGCTGATAGATTATGGTAACGATCCTGACTCGGTGCTTAAGGCTCGTTTCGAGGCCATCCCACACGATGCCGACGAATTCAACCAGCGCAATGACCCAAGCACCTGCACCGGTAGTGAGAGTGAAACGCCACTCGATCGTTTCAAGCGCGCTCTTTGGAAATAATTGTTCGTCATCGTCAACACTATTGCGAATTGTATAAAATACTCTACTATTAAGGTATAACTAATCGGAGGAGATAGATTTATGAATGATACACGGCAACGTGTCGGCATGCTGTTTGCTGAAGCTGTCGGAACGTTCATCCTAACCATGGTAGCCATCTCGGCTTCCGGACTCGGTATCCCGCTCTTTACCGGCGCGGCAGTTGGCTTCACATTTGCAGCCATGGTTCTAGCAGTCGGCGCTTTCTCTGGCGCACACATCAATCCAGCAGTCACAGTTGGTTTGCTGTCCATTCGCAAAATCAGTCTGGTCAAGGCTTTCACCTATGTCCTAGCTCAGTTCGCAGGGGCATTTACAGCCTGGAAACTTTACGAGTACTTCGTGGGCAAAGCTGTTCCTAACCAAGCAACGGTGTTTGATTGGAGCAAGGCAGCTGATCGACGCATGTTTTTCGCTGAGATGATCGGCGCTATGGTTCTGACGTTTGGTATCGCAGCAGCCATCTATCAAAAGTTCGAAAGTGTGAAGGCAGCCACTACTATGGGTACATCGTACTTCCTGGGTATCATGGTCGCCGCACTCGGATCAGCAGCCATCTTGAACCCAGCTGTAGCTATGGGTGTTCGTAGCTTCAACAACGGCTACGCCTTTGCGCCAGTCCTGGGTGCTATCGTCGGTATGAATCTCTACGCGTTTTTCTTCGTAGAGAACTGGATGACTCCACGCTTCAGTCGGCTACGCCCGGCCCGTGTTGTCAAATCTAGCAGCACTGCCAAAGTCACGCGCAAGCGAGGTAAGTAGCAGTTACTAGATGGAAGTTTGTAGTTTGCTATAAGCTCCCCTGATGGGGAGCTTATTTTTATCACACTAACTGTTTCTCTTTGAGAGCAGCGTCGATCTTCACACGGTCGAAACCAAGTATCCAGATGCCATCGATATCTATCACAGGGACGCCCATCTGCCCGGTTTTGTCGAGGATGAGTCGAGCGGAGTCTTGGTCTTGCTCGATGTCAATTTCGGTAAATTTAAGCTGTCGATCGGTCAGGTATTGTTTGACCATCTTACAAAACGCGCACCATTGTGCAGAGTAGATAGTGATTTTCGTATCCGATGATTTTGTTTCATCCATAGCACGTGTAAGTATACCAGGATGCCTAAACCAAGAGAAACGCCCATGTCGCGTGAAGTGGTACTACGTAGAGGTTCGAACCTCTACGTAGTACCAAGTGCAAGTTGCGCTTGACATAGGGAGTAGAGAGTTTTATATTCATGACCAAGCTAACCGTCAGGTTGGTTTTTACATTAAAAAGCGAGAAAGAGTCGTCATTCGTCACAGAGAGTCTGTTTTGTAAGCAGATTGTCTGTGATGAATGATCATCAATGAGTGTTGTCTAGAGAAGCTCCGATAGCTTCTCAAGGAGGAATACCACCACTTGGGCAACGAAACGTAGCTCAAGCGAGTACGCACTCTGCCCTTACAAGGGGGGGAGCAAGCAGGCGCGCACACGCACGACCCGCGAGAACACGCGACCCTCCAGGTCACGAACATGTCTCGCCTGATGGGGGAGGGGATAGAGTGGTACCACCGCGATAGTTGGTGTCGTAGATGCAAGCAGAACACAACCAGAAGTCACATCCCACTCCTCGACAGGGTGACATATGTGAGCTTCGCCTCTCGAGATGCGCTCCAAGCGCGAAGTACTGATGAACCGGTGACGAACAACCGTTCGCCTCGTCGCCGTGAGTGCAGCAAAGGGGAGTGGTGCCTCGAAGTCTCTGTGGACGACAGTGAAGAAGAGCGAATGCGCCCAACAAAGAGCATGTCCCTCGTGGACCAAGCCTCAAAGCGCGTTTTGCCCATCTGATCTTGTCAGCCCATTGCACGACGAGGCACCATCCTCTCCCCTCAAACACGCACCCCTCCACACAACCCAACCTCTTTCTCGCTTTTACAATCCATGCAATTATTCTAACCACCCCGCACCTGCGGGGTGGTTTTGTTTACCCAGAGCGAAGTCGGGGGGTTGTCCCGTGTCTAGGCTTGTAGCTTTCAGCTCTAAGCTTTAAGCTTGATATATGGCTTTTGAGGATTATCGGACCAAAGAATCGGTCGTCGTGGTATACACCGGAGAGGGGAAGGGGAAGACCTCCGCTAGCTTGGGTCTACTTGGTCGTGGACTAGGAGCTGGTTGGCGCTGTGCTTTCATCCAGTTCATCAAGTACTGGGAAGTCAGCGAGCATAATTTCATCAAAGAAATATCGCCGCTCTACGGCGAGAAATTAGTCTTCTACAAAGGTGGTCTAGGGTTCTACAACGCCGGCCCGCTTAGCGCCAAGGGCGTTGACAACCAAGAGCATATTGACATGGCCCAGAAGACATATGAATTTGCCCTCGACTGTGTCTCGAGCGGTACATTTGATCTGGTTATCTGCGACGAGATCAACAACGCCGTCCATGATGGATTGGTGACCGACGAGCAACTACAGGAACTTATCCAAGCCAAGCGTCCGAACACTAGTCTCTGTTTGACCGGCCGTAATTTCCCCGAGAACCTACTGTCTATGGTGGATATAGCGACCAATATGACTAAAATCAAACACCACTTTGATGATAAGTTTCTAGCTAACAAAGGCATCGATTACTAAATCACTCATTACATTCGTTCATAGGAGGAGGCGAATCCTCCTCCTATCCCTACGCTAGCGCTCCGGTGTTCTCCTCCCCAAAGGTGACATAAAACCGAAATGAATTCGATTTTATGTGATAGGTTTAAACTTCGGGTTAAGGTTTTGTTTTATATATACTTAATCTATGTCAAAACGTTTGAGCAGAAAGAGGATTCGTTTATTGGTGTCGATCTTAAGCCTGCTATTTGTTTTCATCCTGCAAGCGACTCAAAATGCTGATCCGAAATCAATACTGGGAACGTTCGTACAGAATCAGCCTGGCCTATATCATGTCACTAAGTTCGTAGATGGCGACACCATCGACGTCGACATGAACGGCAAAAGCGAGACGATTCGCTTCATCGGCGTCGACACGCCGGAAACCCACCGACCCAACTCACCCGTACAGTGTTTTGGCGAGAAGGCCGCAGCTTACACCAAGCTTCTGATTGGCGCTAGTAACGTCCGTCTTGAAAGCGACCCCCAGGGAACCAATCGAGACCGCTACAATCGACTACTGCGCTACGTCTACTTACCCGACGGCACTTTGGTCAATGCCGAGATTATCAAGCAAGGCTACGGCTTTGCCGTACTTGGGTTCCCGTTCACTAAGATGCAAGAATTCAAATCATACGAGCAAGAAGCTCGCGATAGTAGCCGGGGATTGTGGGGAGGTTGCGAGATCACAACTGAGAGCAATCACCTCAGGACGAACGACGCGAAGTAATTAGTACTATAGGCGCGAACAAGCTGAGGCATGACAAACCCAGCAAACTACCAATCAGTCCGCGCCAATGTCGCCGATAGTAAAACGTCATCGGCCAGCGCCACATGTATTTCACGACACCAACTAGCGTATCGTCGGCACTTCGCATAGAGACAGCACACTTTGGCTCTCTAAGTTGAACCTTCTCGCCAGACGTGGAGAGCGAAAAATCTAGATCTTCCCAGACATTAACGTGAATGTGTTGTTGTTCACGAATGGAAGGCCACAACGAGCGACGAAAAGCCGTGTCACTACCAAAGAGCGGTGACACACCACAGACCGCCCGATTCCAGTCGAAATAAAACACCTTGAATAACCAGTGA
>CAZDBS010000022.1:0-10307 GCA_964503775.1 uncultured Candidatus Saccharibacteria bacterium | reverse complement strand
CAGTACCAGTCAGCGGATCGGCTTTTCCGGCTGACGAACAAAACTCACCCTGACCGTTGATTTTGTCGCAGACGCCCTGTACCGGATCAAATTCTTCGGCATGAACGGGCATGGCATAGGCGAGCGACAGCATCCCTATGCTCATAGTTGACATGACTGCGAGTAAGAGTTTCAGACGGCGCATGATTATATTTTCCCGCTGATAAATTGAACTAGTCCGAAAGCCGCCATGCTGATGACCAACCCGAACACAGCATAGATGATGGTATTGCGGGCTTTGGCTATATTCTGGGGGTCACCCTGAGAATAGACCATCTTGATGGCGCCGATGACTACCATCAGAACAGCCACTGAGCCGGATATGGCGAAGAAAAAGCTGAGAAGGTTAGCGACCACTTCGGATGCTTCGACTTTCGGTATGTTGACACTGGCCTGGGTGCCGTCAATCTTCTGAGTCTCGGCTAGATACATCAGTCTCGAGATCATGTCAGCAGCCTCGATTCATATATGCTCGTCGGCGCACTGGAGCGGGTTAGTCTTCGCCCGATGAAGGACACAGCTGAGGCCGACAGGATGATGATGGCCAACCCGACACCCGCATAGATAAGTCGATTCCGGACTTGCTTCACAGCATCAGGATTACCGTTCGACGTCATGAACATAAAACCGGTCAAGATGATCCAGACCACCACGATAAAGCCCCCAATTCGCAAGAGAATCTCGATCATAGCAGCTCCGATTTTCCAGATGTCTTCAGGGCTCTCGTCGAAATTGATTGAGGGACGACACTCGTTCAGAGGATCGGGTGTCAAATATTTGTACCAAACCGGTAAGCCCAGTAGATTTTTGTTCAGGAACTCGTCATTTGAACAAATGCCATCCACCGCATAAGCTGTCTTGGTTGATGCGGCACCTATACCTATTACCACGACAAGTGTCAGCAAGCACAACATTAACAATTTTTTGAGATTGACCATCAGAATATTCCTCCTGGAACAAGCCACTGCAATACAGAATACATCAGGATGAAAGCAATGAGGGCTATGAGAGCGTTCATGATACGCCCCTTGGCTGCGCCAATGGCATTCGGATCACCACTGGATGTCGCATATTGAATACCACCTACGATCATCATGATCAGTATGACAACCCCTACGCCTGTTGACAGGAAGTTCAAGAAAAGGTTGACGTACTTGTAGATGCAGCTCCCCGTCCCGTCGTCTTTGCATTCTGTCTCGCAACTACCAGAAAAAATGACGCAAGGCGACTTACCCTCGGGAACCACCGAGACATCGGTTCCGATGATGCCCGAGTAGCTAGAACCATGCTGCTTGCACCATTCTTGTTTCTCAGTTAACGTCCGGCTCTTTATGCCCGGAAGATCTATAGTGGTACCGTTATCACAAGCTAAGGAGTTGTTCTGACACCAAAGAGCGGGATTGGGGTCACCATTCGGCGGGTGCTGCTTGTCGGAACAGATTATGGCATTTTGATTACCCGCAATTTTCTGAGTACTAACTTTGTCCTCAACGCACTTACCTGATTCTTTCTTCATGACATGCAGCTTGGCCTGAGTCCTATCACTGTTGAACGTATCAAAGAAGTCTTTGCAGTCACCATCTTCGTTTTTCACATACAAATCGGTGTCCTGTTTGGTGAACACCACCGACTTGTTGCCCGACTCGACGATAGCATCACCAGACCATTCATAGTACGTACTGGCAGCATTGCTTGTATCGACTAGGTTGATGTCGATCTGACCCAGCTGCGTGAAGCCATTTTCGGTATGGACGCATGGTCTAAAAGTAGCGTCATTAATATCCTTGGGTTTATCTGGCACGATCTTGGACGTGCAGCCGTTAATCACGTTGCCCGATGAGTCTTTGTGCTTGAACGTATATTCGCGACCCTCACCGTCTTTGGTGTCTTCGTAGATATCGCCTCGGTAGTTGAGGTATCTCCGCGAGTCCTGATAATAAGCTTGACCGATCGAGGCGGTACTCACCGGGCGATCAGTCGTCATCTCAATCTCGACTATCTGTTCAGTATTACACTGATTACCCTTAACTGGGCTTGGGCTGTATTTCTGGTACTGTGCAGCTCTGCCATTTGTCAGAGTTATCTTGTTAGTCGGACACTCCGCAGAGAAGGGGATAACGTGATAAAACACATTACTAGGTCCGTTAGCGAGGTTCCAGTAGAACCTTCCCTCGTAGGTGATGCGGTTATAGGTATTCTCGAAGTAGGCCTTTGGCTTGGACGATGTGGGCGGTGCTTTCGAAAGATTAGTTATATCTAGTGTTATATCTACTGGTGTATATATTGATTGATAATCACAAATCTTGCTGTTATAAAGGGGGTTAGCGATGAAGACTGTGGCTTTTGCTTTATCAGCGCTCGTAATTTGCATCATTCTGTACTGAGAGTCTCCCGTACCGCCACAATCCAACCATAGCTTGTTATGGTCGGTGCTTTTAGAACTGTTGTAGCGAAAACTCCTGCCTTGATACAAGACTTCATCGGCGTTTACCCAACTACCGTCGGCTGCAAATGCAGTGCTGGAAAAAAACAACGAGAAGAAAGCGGCAGCCATACATATGGATGCATACGCTATGAGTTTAGATATAGTTTTTGGACTATATGTATTGGGCATTACTTCACCCATGATATATCCTCAAGCACAACGGGGCAAGGTGTGCGTTGCTGGGGCAGAATAAGCTTGATACAATGACACTCGTGAAGCGAAGAGAAAAGCATAAGCCACCACTTGTGCACAAGTTGCTAGTGGTATCTGTTATTGTCGCTCTGTTTAGTGGCTTATTTGCTGTGTTCACGCCAGCCCATCCGGTATTTGCTGATGTTGTCTGCAAGGATGGATTCGTCGTCCCCGACACACGTGCCAGCGACTGTGATACCGACAATCATGGCGGCGTCAAGCCTGCAAGTACTATCACTGGCACCTCGGGCACTGGTGCTACGACAGATGAGAAAAACTGCTACAACGCCGGAGTTAGCCTCGGCTGGATTATGTGCCCGATACTCGATCTCATCGATCGAACACTATCATCGCTGAAAGACCACATCCAATCAGTCCTGGAGATTAAAGGTACCGAGCTTGGCATCGACGCCAGTAACAAGTATCAGGGAACCAGAAAAGCTTGGCAAAATTTCAGCCGACTCTCGACGGTGTTGATCGTCATCGCTACGCTTATCATGATTATCAGCACGGCATTATCGATCGGCCCGCTTGATAATTACACGATCAAGAAAATGTTACCACGGCTCTTGTTCGCTATAGTTTTCATCCAGTTGTCCTGGGTACTACTCACCGCGCTCATACGGGTGTCCAACGCCTTCGGAGCAGGCATCGAGGGAATTATAGTCAATGCCTTTGGAATACCTGATGGAACGAGGGCCATCAACGTCCTTCAGTTTGAAGGAACGGGCGGAAATGTCGTCGGCTTCTTGGGTCTAGCTGGTATCGCTGGTGCCGCTCTGGGACTCATCGCCATTCTACCGATCGCGTTAAGTGCTTTTTTGGGATTCTTACTAGCATTCATAGTCCTAACGTTCAGGAAAGTTATCGTAATCGCACTACTCGTCATCTCTCCGGTTGCTATAGCTATGCGGGCGGTGCCTGGTCTCGAACAATGGTACAAAAAATGGTGGGACCTGTTTAGTCGCGCGCTTCTGATGTATCCGCTCATCATGCTCTTCCTGAGTATCGGCGCCGTGTTCGCCAACATATTTATCTCTAGTGGATCGAAAGACGACCCGGCGAGTAGTGGGAATAAAATTCTGGCCATTGTTTGTTACTTCGGACCATATTTCCTCATACCACTGACTTTCAAATTCGCTGGGGGACTTATCGGTCAACTATCTGGTGCTATCAATGATCGCAACAAAGGCTTCATCGACAAAGCCAAGGAAAAAAGTGCTGCCAAAGTTCGAGAGAAACGTAATATTTCTGCCGCCGGACAGAGGTTTTCTGGCAATAACATATTTTCACGAGCTGGGAATCTAGCGGCTCGTGGACTTGTCAATCCCGTAAGCTACGCTCCTGGAAAATATGGCGCCAAGCAACGAGCAATCGGTGAGGAACGGTTCAATCGTGAGATTGGTGCCGACATTAAAAGGGCAAAGGATGAGGGCAGACTAGATGACAATACCGCTAGCTACGTCGTGATGTTTGGAAATGCCCGGACTGAGGAGGCGCGTAATAGAGCAGTTCAACGAGAAGAAACCCGTTATGCACAGATGGATGCCCAGGAACGAGCCATGACGGCATCCGGAGATCTAGCTGGCGCACAAGCTATGCGTACTCGTATGGGCGCTCAACAAGAACTTATGACTGATATGCGAAAGATGAATAGCGAAATCGGTAGCGGTAAGACACGAGTCAACATGAACCAAGTTGAGCGGTATGGCACATCCACTCACGGCCGAGCTGCTATGGTTGATTTTCTTGGCAAAGAAAATGGAAGAGCCAAAGTTTCTCACGTCGCAGCACTACAAAACATCTTGGATCAAGGTGGAGTGGCCGGCCCACGTATGGCAGGTGGTCTCGCACCAATTAGTACAATGGGTGTAAACCTGACGCGTGCAATTGGAACCGATGCCGCCATGACGACAGCAGGTAAAGGAACCCCTCATATGCGCGGTATCGATATAGATGGAAGTGGCAATGTTGCATATAATGTACAGGCAGCAGCCGACAGTTTACGTACCCTTGCAACACCACAAATGATGGAAACAAAACGATTTAATGATGCCGAATTTGGCCCGCTATTTGATATCGCTATTGGCGAAGCTGATGCTGCAGATTCAGCATTACAAGCAACGCTTGGCGCTAACCACCGCGAGAAGTTTGAAGCAATTCGAACCGGCCGCCCCGTTGCTATACCGGGCGCTCCTCCAGGAACAGCTCTTATACCACCGGCTATGAGCTATGACGATCTAGTTGGTTCTCTCGCTGGTCCGGGCGCTACACCACAACAACTTGACGCGACACGACAACGATTGCAATTCTTTGACCTAATGGGTGAATTCGATCGACTATCACTCAGCGCAAACCCTGGTGGAGTTGTTGGTGCTGGGGGTGGTCAAACAAACTTTTCTGTCGAGAACGCGCAGTGGCTACAGAGACGTCTTAGGAACAATCCAAATCCAGCTCGACGCTACCCAGGTGCTTAGTTCTTAGAAGCCAAATCGATTACGTACCGCTTCAGCGTTGCGAAGGCGTCTGTTAAATTCTTGATGAATGTAACCGACAAATTCTTCAGCTTGTTGTTGCTGCTCGGGGTTTGTTACGGGTTCAGTAGGGTCACCCACAGCTTCAGGCCAATATTGATTGACCACTCTCTGTAAAGCAGTTTCAAGACGATTTTGTGCACCTGTTGCAGAAGTATGATTAATTCTCGCTGTAACCCAGTCTGAGATGCTTTCATCAATCCCTGATGACAGATCTTTCGGCATACCCCATTGCAGACCACGGTATTCGTACTCGTTAACCTCAATCATTCTTCGTGCACGACCCATTGGTGGATGAGTATCTGTTGGGTCAGGTATCGTGATTCGAGCTGGTCGACCCGTTGCTGGGTCGATACGAACACCCGCTATGCGTGCCGCAGTACTAGACATACCAAATCGGCCCCGTCTCTCATACTGCTCAGGATCAGCTTCACTTACCTCGATACTCCCATCATCCAGTCGTCGAGCCGTAATACTATCAATCGCACTACGACGAACCGATACCCCAGTGACAGGATCAAACGTCGTGTTCCTTGTTGATCTTGGCGGACGCTGATCATATCTTCCTGTGGTTTCGTGTGTAATTGGATCAGTAAAGCTAACTTGACTTAATCCTGTTGCGGGATCAATGAAGATCCTATCAGGTCGACCTCTTGGACGTCGTTGTTGCAATCTATCTGAATCTATGGGCGTATCGAGCGTATCGTCTGCATCTCGCCTAGCCTGGTGCTCTTCGCGTCGAAGGGGCGCATCGGGATCAGCAACACTTTCATGGACTCGTCGCACCCCGCGTCCAATTCCTCGACCCGCCCCACGAGCGCCTCGTCCGAATATTGAAGCTGCCATGATCGTACCTGTCGCTGCGACACCAGCTCCGAACTTAACAGTAGCAACTGTTCCGGCTGCCGCTTTTTTGAGCTCTTTGGTTGTGCGACCAGAAAAACCATCAAACCCAGTTGCTAGTTTGCTAGCTGCTTTACCAAGACCGTCACGAACTGAACCGGCCCATGAACCACGTTCGGGATCATCTACGGCTACGTCCTTACGCTCATTGGTTTGGGCTACGCCTTCAGAGTCGGCGGGTTCGGCGACTGACGGACCATCGGCCCAAGAGAACGGCGGAAGATCGCCTGTATTATAAGCTGACGGATCTACGTCTGGGTTCGTTGGTGTTGGGGAGCCTTCATGACCGATGTTACTCATGCTCAAGACTCTAGCACAAAATTCTGCTTATGTCAATGTGATGGCGGGCGTGTCTTTGCTGATCTACTGCGATAAATTACAATGTTGTTATGGCTGTGTACAAGGTGCCTCAAGATGTTGAGGCCGAAGATCATATCCTAGGTCCGCTGACTCTTCGTCAGTTCATATTTGCTATCATATTCGCTCTCGCTACTTGGACGACCTGGATGCTTATCCGCGTCAATGTCCTTCTGGCTTTGCCGATGTTACCAATCCTGGCTATCGCCGGCTTCCTAGCCGCACCGGTCTCACGCCAACAACCCAATGAAGTGTGGCTCACTGCCATGCTGCACTACTATCTCAAGCCTCGCCGCAGGATATGGGACCAGTCGGGTCTCAGTCAACTAGTCAAGATAACCGCACCGAAACGCGATGATCATACATATACTGACGGGCTCTCCCAATACCAAGTCCAGAGTCGTTTAAAGCTACTCGCCAATACTCTCGATAGTCGAGGCTGGGCGGTAAAGAACATCAGCATCAATCAGTACATTCCCACAAACATGATCCAACCAACCCAGGTTACTGACCGTCTCATCGGCCAAAACGAACTGCCCCAAGAGGTCAATCCCATCGATATCCGTGAAGCCGACGACATCATGAGCCCGGGCGCTAGTCAGGTCAGTCATCATTTCGACGATCTACTCCGAGCCGAGCACGAGAAACAACGCCAATCCTTACAGACGCGTATGCAACAAGCCGTCCGAGCTGGCCACACTCCACAACCACAAACGCCTCCGGCGACTGCGTATTCTACGCCTCCTATATCGCCCGCCGCACCTTCGATCGCATCACCTCCGAATACACTAGCGCCCACCCCTCAACAACCCCTAGCAACTGACGATATACCAGCCGTGACACCATCTTCGTCGCCTGTTATACTAAGCCTAGCTCACAACAGTGATCTGAGTGTGGATACCATATCTCGAGAGGTCAACAAATCTGTGCCTGAAGACGAATTGACCGACGACGAAGTGATTAACCTCCGTTAAGGTCCATGCTTTTTCAGACTTTTTAAGAGTGGGGAAGACAAAGACACATGCCTCCGGGACAACAACCAACTCAACCGCCACAATACCATTCTGCCAAACCGCAACTTGGCGGTCGGGCAGCGATACCACTTGGCAAGCCGCCGGCTCCTATCCAGGCTCCTAGAAGCAATGCCAACAGTACCCAAAACACTCTGCGCATCGCCGAAGTTCGTGACGGCATCGTCATCATGGATGATGGCTCGTTTCGTTCGGTCATCATGTGCAAATCTATCAATTTCGATCTGATGAGCCCTCAGGAACGTGAAGCTATCGAGTACGGCTATCAGGCATTTATCAATTCACTGTTTTTCCCAGTCCAGATTTTCATGCGCTCGACTCGTGTCGACCTCCGTCCATACCTCGAGAAGCTGAACAAAATCCGGATGGAACATGAGAACATGCTTCTGGCCCTTCTCATGGAAGACTATATCGAGTTTATCGCTGGTCTGACCGAACAGGTGAACATTATGAACAAACGTTTCTATGTCGTTATCCCGTTCTATCCCGGTACTGATTTAGCCAATGTCAAAGGGCAAAGCAAGAAATTTTTTGGCGATCTACTGAACTTCAACAAAAAAGCCACCCAAGTGGTCATCAATGAACTCGATCTGGAAAAAGCCAAGACTGAACTACGAAACCGCGTCCAAGCTGTCATGTCAGGACTGAGTCAAGTCGGAGTCCAAAGCCTGCCCCTCGACACCCAGGAGCTCATCGAGCTCTATTACGATGCCTATAATCCCGATACCGCCACCCATCAACCTATCAGGAACTTCAACAACCTGAATGCCCCGATTATCACCAAAGGCCAAGGTGAAGTGACGCCCAGCAATCTGACAAGGACACTCGAATAATGGCTAAGAAAAAACGACCTACCGATCCGATCCACATCGCCGCCCAGCAGCGAGCCAGAGAGCAGATGGAAGTAGAGATGGCTTTTCGCAAAGGCGTCACCGCTCTTAGAGATTTCATCGCTCCGAGTTCACTCATCTACAATGCTGGGTATTTTCAGCTGGGCACGCGTTTTGCTAGGTCGTTCTATGTCTATGGTTATCCGAGACAACTCTACACTGGTTGGTTGTCGCCTATTATCAATCTCGATGAGGTCATCGATATCTCGATGTTTGTCTATCCGGTTGAGAGCCAGGTTGTCTTAGAGAACTTGCGTCGCAAGGTTACTCAGCTCGAAGCCGGTCGGATGATTGATGTTGAGAAAGGTAAGGTCCGTGATCCGGGTAAAGAAGCTGCTATCCAGGACGCCGAGGAGCTACGAGACAAGCTACAAGTGGGTGAAGAGCGCTTCTTCCGCTTTGGCTTCTACTTCACGCTCTATGCTTCGTCACTCCAGGAATTGGAGTTCGTCCAACGCAAAGTTGAGTCGATTCTCGGCCAACAGCTCGTCTACAGCAAGCCATCCTCATCTCAGATGGAACAAGGTTTCAACTCGACCGTCCCTCAACTCGTCGACCAGCTCCAAGTTCGCCGCAACATGAACACTGGCGCCCTCAGTACTAGCTTCCCATTTACCTCGGCTGATCTCACCCAAGAAAACGGCATCCTCTATGGCATCAACATGCACAACTCGGGCCTGGTGATCTTTGATCGCTATAGTCTCGAAAACGCCAACATGGTGGTCTTCGCTAAGTCTGGAGCCGGCAAATCATTCACCGTCAAGCTAGAGGCGCTCCGCTCGATGATGATGGGTACCGAAATCATGATCATCGACCCCGAGAACGAGTATCAACGTATGAGTGACGCGGTCGGCGGGAGCTACATCCGTCTCAGCCTGAACTCCGTCACGCGTATCAACCCCTTCGACCTGCCAAAAGTTATTGATTCGGAAGATGCCGATAACGCTCTCCGCACCAACCTCATCACCCTGCACGGTCTGCTGCGTCTGATGATGGGTGGCGCTCAAGCCCAAATGGCGGGAAATAACGCCTCACTCTTCGCCCCAGCACTCAGTCCGGTTGAAGAGGCTGACCTAGACCAAGCTCTCATCGACACCTATGCCAAAGCCGGTATCACCAACGATCCGTTGACTCATAATGTCACGCCACCGACCATCGGCGATCTCTACGACACGCTGCTGCATATGCAGGGAACTGGTCCGCAATTAGCTCAACGACTTCGCAAATACACCACCGGAACATTCGCCGGCATTTTCTCTCAGCAAAGCAATGTCGATATCAACAACTCGATGGTAGTATTCAATATCCGCGATCTAGAAGATGAACTCCGACCGGTCGCTATGTATATCGTCCTCAACTACATCTGGAACAAAACCAAAAGTGACAAGCGCAAGCGGATGCTGATCATCGAGGAGGCTTGGCAACTTATGAAATACGAAGATTCGGCTAATTTCATGTTCAGTCTCGCCAAACGGGCTCGCAAATACAACCTTAGCCTGACGACCGTAACCCAAGACGTCGAGGACTTCATGGGTTCACGCATGGGACGAGCGATCGTCGCCAATGCTTCCATGCAAATCCTGCTCAAACAATCCACCTCAGCGGTTGATGTGCTGGCTGAAGTATTCAAACTTACTAGTGAGGAGAAAAAGCGCCTCAGTAATTTCCCGGTAGGGCAGGGGTTGTTCTTTGCTGGTCAAAACCATGTTCATGTTCAGATAGCCGCGTCTCCAACTGAGGCATCGCTCATCGAGACTAACCCCAACCGCCTCCAACAGCTCGAGCAGCTACAGAACTCCCAAGCCAACAATGTTGCCAACAATGTCAACCAATCTTATAACAGCGGAACTCCAGCCTAGATGAGGAAGCTCCATGG
>CAZDBS010000021.1:3505-10430 GCA_964503775.1 uncultured Candidatus Saccharibacteria bacterium | reverse complement strand
GTCCCGTCGCCACCGATTGCTGCCACGATTGGCTCATCCAGGCTAACCGATGCTTTTTTCAAAGCCTCGAGTAATGCCGTTTCAGCGAGGTCGGCTTCTTCTGATGGTTTCTTCACAATTATGAGGTTTCTCATGTATGGCTTACCCAAACTCTTCTTAGACTCATACAGCATAACAAAGACCACCTCGAAAGGTGGTCTTGATTTCGCTGTGGCGGGCCCGACCGGATTCGAACCGGCGATCTTCTCCGTGACAGGGAGACGTGTTAGGCCACTACACTACGAGCCCGTGTTTGCCAGATGATAATACCAAATCCACCCCTGATGCGCAATCGACACAATCAAAATTCCACCTAGCCTCACGGTTGAGATGTGTACCCTTTTACTCCTTTTAACTTTCTGACATTCGTACTTGCCATAACCGCCGCAGCAACAAGACCTATCAGATCTAACTTTTTTGCTGTCATTACATTCTTCATCTGATTCGAAGCTTCAATTTCTTGGCGTTCGATAGCTCCTCTAATCTGATTATGTACGACGTGCGGGATTTGACCAAGCTTCTCTATGGCATGCAATAGACAACTTTGAGCAGTATGAATTTCTCGAGTTTCCCAGGCTGAAGCAGCTTGAGTAGGATCAACTAGAATTCGGTTCAGCCAATCCATAATATCCGCTACTGACCACTTTTCTGGAAGAACAAACTGCTCATCCAAATGAACCTCTTCATACTTTTGCGTTGATTTTATTCTTGGTACAGGTGTAACTTTTATCGCTTCTTGAGGATATGCTCTAACTATTGATCCATCAGGTCGTAAAAACAACTTTGCAGCGATTCCCTCTTCGTCGAGAGCAGATTCGATCGAATGCTTACTGGTTTTTGAATATTGCCGAAAACCACGATGATACTCTTGAAGCTCATGTAACGTTAAGTACCCATCGGGCATCAACTCTAATCCCAAAGTTTCGGCTATTAGATGAGAAGCGCGTGGAGGAAAGAAATGGTGCTCAACATTATCATAAGTCTCTACGCGAGACGGTATAGCATTGTCCCTTAGTATTGCTTCAATTTCATCTCGATGCATATCAAACCGTACCGAAAGCAAGTGTGATGTAAGCCAGTCAAAAGGTATGGCTTCCTGTCCACATGCCACTCGAACTTCTTCCAGGGGTACAGCGTCCAGATCGGCAACTTTTTGGATTAGCTCCGGATCAAGTCTAAAGTCATCGATACTAAATATATGAGCTGGGCTTGCTTTCCATTTTTTGTTCGCTTCGCGATTACTATCTGTCCGCCTGTATGTATATCCCTGTCGTATTACTCGCTCCCCCATAATATCGTGGTGGGTGACTTGTGGTTGAGACTTCACGCCTTTGGGTTCTAATTCATAGATGATCTCATGAACTGTGGCAAGTTTTCCCTCTCTTGGACGCAATATTCGGCCTATCCTTTGTTCGGCCAATACTCGTGATGCCGTTGGGCGAACCAGTACTGTAAAGTCCGTTCCTGGGCTGTCCCATCCTTCAAGTAATAAGTTGACATAAGTAATGACGTCAATCTCACCACGTTGATACTGTCTGAAAATTCTCTGCAGTTCATTTGGATGCACAGTGCTGTCCACAGACTCAGCCCGTATATAGCGCTCACCATCGGGGGTATTAACTTTCGTATGGGAAAGAATTTTTGCCATAATCTTAGCGTGAGCTCTGTCAAATCCTGGAACACAACTTACAATCCCCCTTCTCCCTCTAGCTACTTCGAGAGCACATATCTTGGCTGCCAGGTAGTTATCTTCGCTATTTGCCAATGATTCGAAAAGATCCTGTTCGTTATAATCTGCTCCCGCCCTGGAAATAGAAATCCGCGTTTTTCCACGATACACATATCCCTGGAGGCTGGACAGTACCCCTTCCTCAATTCCTTCTTTCATTGTTTTACGGGACAATATATTTGGAAATAGTCGAGTGACATTACGAGATTCAGAATATACAGGTGTTGCTGTAACCCCCACTAGGAGTTTACTTCTACTAATCGTTTCAACATCTCTGGCCCAAGTGCCATCAATAAGATGATGGGCTTCATCACACACAATGATATCCGGATCAATTTTCGCAATATCGCCACGTTGAATTGCCCACGAAAGTGCTTGATAATTCATGACTGTCACGTCGGCTTCCGTTGACTTTTTATCTCCTGAGTACTCGCCGACAGTTAGTTTCGGAGCAAAGGTGCGTATAGCGCCCAATTCGTCGTCCGCACCGACTGTTTGATCAAGGATACGATACCCAGGAACTAACATGAGTGCCCTTAGTCGACGTTGAGTATCATCCCTCTCGCAGACCATACGTATAATCTCAGTAGCCGTGACTGTCTTGCCGGAACCTGTCGGATGAAGTATAGCCAATCCACCTTCGAGTGTCCCGTCCGCGATTTGCATAGCGGCTTCTCGAAAATTATTGACAGCCTCCACTTGATGAGGCCTCATGTGTTCCGATTCAGTACTTTGCGGGTCATAGGCAGTAACAATTTCGCGAATCCTATCCCAATAGACTCTATTCCTAGCGTATTGAGTATTAGGAAATATTGCTGCTGGCACTAAATAGCTATCAATAGCTTCATAATCAACAGTTATTTTACCTTCGTTATCAGATAGCGCTCCATTTCCGATATGTTCCTTTGGTTCTAAACCTGCGCTTGTGTGTGTTCCACTCATAATTGAAGACTAATGTAGACCATGAGAGACAAATTTTCAAACTGATTTAATATTTTGTCAATAATTGATAAATAATGTACTTTATTCTATAATAAGCTATCTTTCCATCCGGACTGATCGCTGGGTTACCCTCAGTGAACCTTCGAGTCAAAGGAGAGGCACATGCCTCGCATCGACATCGTCTACGTCGAGACCATCGATCCCATGCAAGTTCTCATGGGCAAACTGTTGGTTTATAAAGAGCCCACTGCTGATGAAGTGGCTTCACTTGAAGTCACCTTCGCTCGAGCAGAAGTTGCTCGCTGTCTGTTGCTGCCCACGGTCGACATCGTTCGAACCACCATCAATCACCTTACCGATCTTGATCTCACTGATCGTCAGATAGTCGGCTTCCCGATTGCGGCCGAGTTCCCCTCGTGGAGCTGCCAATCACTGTACTTCATCATCCACCTCTCACCCACCCTCCGGGAACACGGTGAGAAGGTGCGTGAAGCACTCAGTCGAGCAGTGATATTGAGCCTGGTCGGTCTCAGACCTGGCTTGGTCGCAACGGCTGGCATCAAGGAGATCGATGTCGAGATCGCTTTCGATGACATCATCGGGAACACTGTCAGCTACCCCAGTGGCGAGGTCGTCGGGAGTTGGTAGTACAAGAGGACTCGAACAGCCGGGAGGGACAAAGAGGCCGTCACATACGACGAAACTCTTCCGGACAGGACCCTAGAAACATTCGTGGCTTACGTCACGGACAAGCAAGTTTCAAAGGGTCTTTTTAATTTCACGAAACGAATTCGAGTTTCTTGTCAATAAACCTAGGTTTTTATATCTTGATGTACTTCGTCAATTTCTTGGTAGTCAGCTGTTCATCCAGATACTGATCGAGATCACGGTAAGCTATCAAGATATGGGCGATTTTCACCTTCTGTCCGTCGTTTTCCAGAACCTTCATTATCTCCAATCCCCTAGGTGTCTCAGTGACATCAGAGATCTGATTGACTTTGAGAGTATAGATCGTCTCTAGCTGGGCGGCAGTGAAATCACGACTGCTCCTGGTGATGACTCGGTCAATGAGGCCACCAGCAGCTTTGGTCTCCAGGTCGTCGGAGTTAGCCTTGGCCATTTCCCCGAAATCAGCTCCAGCTTTGATCTGTTGCAGGACAGATTCGGCTTTGGCTACCTTGTCTTTGTCGATGACGGCTAGGATTTTCTGCCTGAGTAATTGCTGGTATAGCACACGACGTAAGTCTGACTCTGACCAATCATAGAAACTGCGCAGTACGCCTTCGAATGTTTTGTTATCACTAATCACTTGTTGGCCACGGAGTTGTGTGACAGCCGTGTCGATCTCTTTTTTGCTCACCGTCACACCATTCTGTTTGGCAAGTTTGCGCACATATTCATCACGCAAGACTTTTTGTAGGGTCAGTTTGCGTATCCCCTCATACTGACTCTTGCCTTCGGCTGAATTGAAGTCCAGATTTTCCTGAGTTCGCTTGTAGTAGAGATAGTGTCTTAGTTCAAACAGATACCGTTCGTATGGTACGAAGTCTCCATCGAGCCTCGCCACCGGGAAAGGTGCTAGTTTAGTGATGTTATAGCCAAACGCGCTGGTACTTTGTTGGCGATACAGGAGGACTCCGGCATAGACGACAAAACTCCCTAGCGCAAGGATAGTTATGATAAGCGAGATAATCAAAACCCTATGTTTGGAATGTTGCAGAGGGTATTTGAACTTGCGCGCCCGTTTCAGCACATCTTCGCGATGCTCTGCGACAGTTTGATTGGTAATCGCGCCCTCAGGAGCACCCTTCCCTCTCCGCAGTTTCAGCCGTTTTCTAAATTTCTGCATAATGATCAGCCGACGGTGACCGGCACGATTCCTTCTTCTTTAATGATTTTGATGATCTTCTCGTGAACTTCAGCAGGATGATGGACTTGCTCGATGGCCAGATTTCCAACTATGGTTTGTATCAATATTGTACCAAACCCCAGCAAAGTTTCTTGCACTCCGGCTATCTCATAGGTCACGCTTTGGATCTTATCTAAGCCCAGGTCGACGACGCTGCGCCGGAAGAAACCACTTTGTTTGACTTGGATAAACCGCTGATCGGTGACTATATAAACACTAAAATACCACCGTACCCATGACGGGATCATCAGGACAATGCCGACAAGCAGTCCGATGCCTAAACCTCCGAAAAACCACCCCATCCCCAAGTCGGGTTTGAGTGCCGCAGGTATGACGCCAGCCAAAGGGCCAAAAGAAGCCAATATCAAACCTTTGCGCATGACGACTGGATGATGCCGAAAGACATACCGTACGTCTTCGTCATCATGTTGACCATCAAAATATTTGTGGTGCTCTGTAGCGGGCTCTTTTTCAAGCCCTTCGTCATCTTCTGCCATAACATAAGTATCGTGTATCTGAAGTCAAGTATCAAGTAAATATAACTTTGTAAGGCAAATATTTAGAAACAAAAATCAGACCAAGCATGAGGTGAAAGTATTGACGCAGTAATCCAAATCCCAACTAGAACTATTAATACGATAATTTGAAGCCAATATTCGGCAAGAAAGCTGAGCTTTGTACGCCTTTTGAGTAGTGTTTTTATATTTGTATAGAAAAGCACACAAATTATGAGCCCCACCGTTAATGTAATGGCCGCAGTGCGATAGTCAGGACCAAAATATCCATAGTTTTGGCATCTATTACCACGAATCTCATCAGTATACCCTTTAGCAAAAAGAAGCAACAAGCTAGACATCAAGCCGGTGATAATCGTAAATAGTATTCGAACGACTTTGTTTAATTTTTGCAACATTTGATGTAATTATAGCAAATCATTCTTTGGTGCCCCTACCACGATTCGAACGTGGAGCTTCTCCTTAGGGTGGAGGAATTTCCCGCCTACCCTTCTGTATTGGTACCCTCGAGTGGAATCGAACCACTATCTTTTCCTTAGGACGGAATTACTCTATCCGTTGAGCTACGAGGGCATGGCGAGCAAGTATCCATTGCCTGTCCACCGAAGCCTCGGCGAAGGCGGAAACTACCGGACCACTGAAGGTGTATTATACCTACTTCTTAGCTTTTGGAAGCATGTGTTGTTGGTGAACAGTCTCATAATCAAATAGTTCATCGTCTTTAAACCAGAGACCCACTTCAAACTCAGCTTCCTCCTTGTTACCAGAAGCATGAACCAGATTTCTCATTGGCCGCATACCTAGGTTCGCTATAGCTGGCGAGTCAAAAGAGTAATCACCGTTGATAGTTCCAGGTAGTGCTTGGATAGGTGATGTGCCACCACGTATTTTACGCACGATTTCTATTGCATGCGGGCCCTCCCAGACCATAGCTACCACAGGTCCGGATTGTAGAAAGTCGACTAGCCAACTCCTTACTTCGTGACCAATTTTTTCCTCGTCTTCGTGTCCAAATTGCTTCTTCGGATCGAGGCCAAGTTCTCTGTAGTTGTCGATTGTTCGCTTGCCAAGTCCCTTGACCCATTCAGTACGATCTGATGGATAGTGCTTATTCATGATATCAGCATCTGGCACAAACATTTTTGTACCGATCAATTTCAATCCAACCTTCTCAAACCGATGAATTATATCCCCAACTAAGCCGCGTTGGACAGCGTCAGGCTTAATAACGACAAGTGTTCGCTCCATCATGTATCTCCAGATTATTTTTCTTGAATAGTGCTGACAACATTCTACCTTGTTGTCCAGATGATGTCACCCCCGCCCCTGCTATACTGGCTACATGTACATAAGCGAGATTCTGACTGACTTTCTAGAATACCTAGAGGTAGAGCAAAACCGCTCCCAGAAAACTGCCGAGAACTATCATCACTATATGATGCGCTTTATTGATTTCGCCGACGATATCGAAGTCCAGAAGATCAATCCTGAACTCATCCGTCGCTTTCGACTCTGGTTAGCCCGCTACGAAGACAACAACGGCAAAGAACTCTCCAAGATCACCCAGACTTACCACCTCATCGCCTTGCGCAGTTTCCTGCGATACTGTGCTAAGCGAAATATCGAGACGCTCGCTCCTGATAAAATCGAGCTGCCAAAAGTCGTGCGCAAACAGATCACCTTTATCACGCCTGAGGAATTAGCTCGTATATTCCAGCAGCCCGATACTTCCACGCCTCAGGGCTTGCGTGATCGAGCCATCCTAGAGCTTCTCTTCTCAACAGGCTTGCG
>CAZDBS010000021.1:0-3405 GCA_964503775.1 uncultured Candidatus Saccharibacteria bacterium | reverse complement strand
ACGACTCAAATATATACTCACGTCACCGATCCGCATCTCAAAGAAGTACACGAGCGATTTCACAGTGACAAGTTAGCTGATAACTAAGGTACTGATTTGCAGGAGGGTGAGGCCGTCGCACTGTCGTCCGTCACGCCTTGACCGTTGTTGCCAGTTCCGACACTGATTTGCTTGCAAAGTCCTTCGGCCGATTCGATAGCGTATTCTGGTATGCCAGTCGTGTCAGTGTTGTTGGACAACGGAACACGGACACGTATCCGCCTATAGACATTGTTGGCTCGTCCAGTCACGTCGATCTCGGCTTGCTGCCCCGGAGCAATCACCGTGCCAGTCGACGTGTTTCTTAGAGTTATCTGGACATTGGCCGGACGATAGATCATACGCAATCGCAATATAGCTTCCCTGATCATCGGCAATGTTATCGTCGCCGTGCAGACATAGCCATTAGCAGCGGCCGAAGCGTCACAAGTACTCGACCTGCTAGTCACACTGTTGGTCCCGTTTTCACCGAGAACCGAACCATTGGAAGCTGGCATAAAAAACAAATTAGCAGCCCTCGATAGTACTTCTTGCCTGGTCGTCGAACCAGTACCGGAGGCGATGGGCACGACCAGAGTTCGTAGCAAACCCGGGTAATTCCAGTTACTCCCGGCATTGATCGGTAAGCTATTGTCACCACTACTTTTCAGTCTGATCCCACTAGACCAGCCCCATGACACGCAGTTACCAAACCAGTACCAAGTACAGCTCTGAACAGCCATCGTTCCATCACCGTTACTTGTCGTTGCGGCATTGATATGCCATTTAACTTCAATCTGATTGAAGTTTTGCCCCGGATTTAGGTGGACCTGTGTCGAATCTGTCGTCTTCACAGCGTATTTCATATCTAGTAGTGTTGTTTTGATCATCTGACAGGTGTATTCGATATCCGCTGGTGAACCAGCACCTGTACCAGGTTTAATAACATTAGGACTGCTCCCCAAGGAGCCGCTAGTTGAAGGTGAACAATCGGAGTCAGTAATACCCGGATTGCCTACTTCTGCTAGATATTTCACAGCATCTTGGACGCCTGTCTCAGCAGCATAAAAGGCTTGGGTGCTGAGCTGTTGATCAGTTGTTTGCCTCTGATTTACCACCATCGTCCTTATGAAACCAGTAGTTATAACCGATAATACGATCGCCAGAAGCATAACGGTGATAAACGACATCATACCTCGTTGATCGTTGGTCAGCTGTGGAGATCGAGAATACATAATCATAAGTAGTATATCCTAATTCGTCCTGGCATATACGGCAGTTCTAAGACTAGCCGTGGCGCAATATTGATTACCGGCCGTAAATCCACCTGCGCATCGTTTCGTTTGGATAGCTACCCCGCGACTAAAGTCTTGGACGCTTTCGAGAATTGTCGGGTTATTTACGATGTTGGCGTAGGCAATAGTGAGGTATAGTTCGTTGCTGGCAAAGTTAAATCCATGAACCGAGAAATTACCACTCAGGAAATCATATGAGTCGCTGCTCGAGTTGAGTAAGGCCGTAAAAGCTGCATCATTCTGTGGACATGAGACCGATCCGGCGATGCGGAATTTAGCAAATATATGACGATTCCCCGTATTATCGTTGGCTGCCAGTTGATTTTCGCGCATGAGATAGACGGCGCTGTTGGTGCACAGCACTTTCCGACTCTCACCTGTCGTCGTGGTAATAGTTGGGAACTGTGTCGCGCCACCCGTGGCTTGGATTTCTTTGACTATATCCTCTGAGATGGCCCGGGCTGCCTCCTGAGCCTTAGTCGTAGATAGACCCTTGTAATACATACCGTTAATCTGGATAAATACGACGAGAGCGATAAGTATCACGAAGCTCATCATAGTCATCGCTACCAATAACTCGATGAGCGTAAAGCCGGATTGTTTCCTATGTAGCCTCACCATAGTCGATACCTATATTCTACATTTTCACCGTTCTGCTGGTCACCAGTTCCACCGATACCCTGCCATGTTGCTCGTAGCACAAACACCGGCGGCGTAGAAGTGCTCTGATAAGTAATCACGACACTATATCGGCCATTTGGTCCGAGGCCGCAAGTCGACCCCGCTGTCGGCAACGAGTACGGAGTTTGCTGGTTTACTAGGAAGCAGAATGGACTGGCTGACAGGGTATTCAGGTTCCAAGCTGTACTATCACGGTAAGCCCTCAGACGCTCTGCCTGACCCTCTAGCACCTTCAGGGCCTCGATTCGCTCTTGGCTAGCCTCGCCAATCCTTAGACCTCGACGTGCTATAGCATAGGTACCGCCGAGAAGCACACCAAGCACCGCTATGGCTAGTGTGACTTCGAGCAGCGTATCTCCCCTCTGCCCCATGCCCCGCTTTAGCCTTGTCGTCAGTCTATGTGTCATACTTATAATCCGCATTTATCAAACTCCAGATCTACTGATAACTTATCGTTCTTACGACCGACGACTATTTGGGCTTGTTGACGCCCATCAGCTCTCTGGAAGCAAAAATACTGAGGACTCGGATTGCCATAGTAGGCACTTGTCGGACTGATGGTATTCATCGTCGAGGTATAGAGGGCCGCTTCGATAAGCTGAGCTTGCTTTGCTTCATCGTTGAGTGTAGACCCTGGATCTATCAAAGTCTTATTGATTGTAACTGGTACAACTTGGAAGTTTAACTCCTTGAGACCATTTAAAAACCCAAGAGTCGCAGACGTACTGGCAGCTGCTGATGTATCGTATGTCGTGCCGTAAGCCAGTGACCCCCTAGACGTCAGATCAACACCCGTCACGCTGTAAGCACCAGAGTGAGGTACCACCAACGTCGGCTTGACAGCCCCGATACGGGACGTTCCACCAGCTGTAATATCCCTAGTGTCTTCCGACAGAGCCTTAGACCCGACTACCGTATAGACTCGATAAGCACTAGTGTCACCGGCCAGACCGAAAGTGATAATCTTTCCCATAAATATACAGTTTTTGATCGTCGTGGTACCTGCCGAGATGTTCATGCCCGGATTGCCGTCGGCACAGACAGTATTCACATTGCCAAATGCGCCATCAGTTACATCGTTGGCTACGCTCTTGATCGCACCCTCTAGGTCTCTCATCGATTGTGAGAATTGTACGGTACGGTTCCGAGTGCTGAAACCGGCGAGAGCTACGACAATCAAGGCTGACGAAATCGTCAGAAATAGGATGACTTCAATCAGGGTATAACCCCGTTGCCCAATCATAAGTAACAGTATACCATGAGCACATTGAGTGATAATCAGTTAGTTCAGTTGGTACTTACGCTTATACCAGTCAATTATGGCAACTCCAAACAATTTAGCGACTATAATCCCCATGATGAGATATGGTCCGAACGGTATAACCTGACGGCGATGGAGCTTGAGCCGCTT
>CAZDBS010000020.1:0-10689 GCA_964503775.1 uncultured Candidatus Saccharibacteria bacterium | reverse complement strand
CAGTACCAGTCAGCGGATCGGCTTTTCCGGCTGACGAACAAAACTCACCCTGACCATTGATTTTGTCACAAACGTTCTTCACGGGATCAAATTCCTCGGCATATACAACCGGCATCGCTCCAAGCTGTAGTGTCATAATGCTCAGTATTGCAAACAGGGAAGTGATACCTCGTCGTAGTCTCATAGTTTAATCTCCCCGGTGAAAAATTTGACGAGACCAAAAGCGGCCATACTGATGATCAAACCAAATACTGCATAGATGATGGTATTCCGAGCTTTGGCGGCATTTTGCGGATCACCTTGGGCATAGACCATCTTGATGGCACCGATGACGACCATCAGGACCGCAACTGACCCCATGATGGCGAAGAAAAACGACAAAAGATTCGCGACGACATTTTCAGCTTCTACTTTTGGGATATCGACTTTAGCACCCGTGCCATTGATAGTCTGCTCGACTGCAAAATACAGCGATCGCACACTCATGTGATGCTCCTCACTTGATATAAACTACTGGTTGGTGCTCTCGTTAGTCGTCGACCGATAAACGACACGAATGACGCCGAGAGGATGATAATTGCGAGCCCGACACCCGCGTATATTAACCGATTACGCACTTGTTTCACCGCGTCAGGATTACCGTTAGAGGTCATGAACATAAAACCAGTCAAGATAATCCACATCACAACGATAAGCCCCCCGAGTCGAAGGAGGATTTCGATCAAAGCCGCGCCAATCTTCCAGATGTCATCAGGGTGATTGTCAAAATCGATAGTGGGGTGGCAATCATTTGACTTATCCAAAGTTAGATACTTGTACCAAGGTGGTATGCCCAAAAAATCATGGGTCTTGCACGCTGCTTGAGTGCTACATTGTTTATCAATTTCCTGTTGCGTCAAAAGACCATCTGAACTGATTGTCTCACCATTAGAACAAGCAAAATTTATCGCACTAGCTTTTTGACTCGTTGAGCCTAGGCCCACAAAGGCCAGTGTGAGAGCAAATAGGATTGCAGAGCAATATGTAATAAACCTATTTCTCATCAGAATGCTCCACCCGGGATTAGCCATTGCAACACAGCATACATCAGTATAAACGCGATGAGCGCGATGAGCGCATTAGCAATACGCGCCTTCGCAGCACCGGTAGCATTTGGATCTCCACTTGACGTCGAATACTGGATGCCACCGATAATAACCATGATTATAATAACCACGCCAACACCCGCTGTCAGGAAGTTGATAAATACGTTGACATATTTATATATACAGCTTCCATAGCCATCATCTTTGCATTCGGTATCACAGCCCTTTTCAAATGCTGCTTTCTCTTCATTGGATATAGTACCGTCTCCGTTAGGATCTTGGTCCTTCTGATCGATTACACTGTCTCCATTAACGTCAACACCACAAACTGAGACGGCAGTTGGCTGACCACTACTCGACGATCCACCGCCTGTAGATGTTTGACCATTCGAGGTATGTGAACCCGGAGTCACTCCACTGCCGATTGAACCCAAGGGGATTGCCGAGCCCATACCGACTCCAAATACATCATTGTGTGCAAGTTTGCAGCCAGGAAAATACCGATTAACAACTTTTGTCGCATCACTACTGCCGCTATCATTACCACTCTTTATCTCATATAACGCAACTGCACTGCCATTAACCAGGACAAAATCCTGACACGCATCTCCATTCTGCGTAGTCCTTAGGTAAATGCTGGGATTGGTCGAGCTTTTTGTGAACTTCCAGTCTCCGCTATTGTCTACGCGGATGATGGTGGATGCATCGAGCTGTTTGAAAACGACGTTGACGTTTTCCTTATTGCTAATCGTAGCGAGCGTGAAAGGGTCGGGGTGGGTAAGCACACAGCCGTTTGCCGAACTACTACCAACCGAGCCAGCAATTTTGCCCCAAAAGGTCAGCTTGCCCGGCATGTAGCTGTCGACGCTATCGAGCGTGATATCGCCCCCATCTTTGAAATTGATCTGGCTCTGCTGACATGTTGAATCTTCTGTGATGACCTTGTAATTGTGGTCGTTACTGCCTTTATCATCGAGATTAGCATCAAAAAACCTCATCACCGCGCCTTTGACAGTCAATTGGATCGTCGCACGATCAATCCACTTGGCTTGCACATCTCTGTTGGAAAGACTTGGGGTATCCAGTACCGGATCTGTCGCATGGGCTTGGCCCATATGGCAGAAAAACCCGATCATAAGCACGCCGACTACTGCGATGACTGTGTTTATTTTTCTCGAGATCATTACAGAGTAATCGTACAACAGGCGTGAGTTCTTCACAAGATGACATATATAAGGCATTGAATTGATAGCGCCCTTGGTCCCTGATACAATTGCATTCGTGAAGTTTATACGATCGCATAAGCCACCACTTGTGCACCAATTGCTAGTGGTATTTGTTGTTAGCGCCTTTTTTGGTGGGCTGTTTGCTTCTATCTTCTCGGTTCCAACCGCATCCGCACAAACAGCGACCGCATACAAATGCCCCAACGGCAACTCCATAAACCTCCTCCCTCAACAAGTAACGCAAGGACCGTCACTTTGTAATGCAACTGCCACTATCACCTGTAGTAACGGCATGGTAAGAGCGCTTGGTCAAGGAACTACCGTCGATCAAGCATGTATTGGTGACAATGGGACGGGCGGTAATGTAGCAGTTCAAAATCCAACATCCGCTAGCACTGGCAGTTCTACTGACGGCCAGCCGACCACTGATGAGAAAAACTGTTACAACGCTGGGCTAAGCTTGGGTTGGATTATGTGCCCGATCGTTGACCTTATCGATCGCACACTTACCTCTCTGAAAGAACATATCAAATCAGTCTTAGAGATTAAATCGTCCGAACTCGGCCTCGATGCCAATGGTAAATATCAAGGTACTCGAAAAGCCTGGCAAAATTTTGCTCGATTATCAACAGTGTTGATTGTTATCGCAACACTCATCATGGTTTTCAGTACGGCACTCTCTTTTGGCCCGTTTGATAACTACACTATCAAGAAAATGCTTCCAAAATTGCTTATCGCTATTATTATGATCCAGTTATCGTGGGTCGGGCTTACGTTTTTTATACGAGTATCTAATGGTATAGGTTCAGGTATTGAAGGCCTTGTGATTAATTCGTTCATTACTGATGTAAAAGATGGTAGTACGCGCGCTGTTGACATGATTAATTTCGAAGGAACTAGCGGCAACGTTGTCGGCTTCTTGGGTCTGGCCGGCATTGCTGGAGCAGCCCTTGGACTTATTGCAATACTACCTATTGCAATCTCTGCACTCCTCGGATTTCTTATGGCATTTATTGTGTTGACTTTCAGAAAAGTAGTGGTTATAGCGCTTCTGGTGGTTTCACCCATAGCCATCGCTGCCAGAGCAGTACCGGGGCTGGAGGGGTGGTTCAAAAAATGGTGGGATTTATTCAGCAGAGCATTAATTATGTATCCGCTGGTAATGCTTTTCTTAAGTATTGGGGCTGTATTCGCGAATATTTTTCTCGGCAGTGGCGAGGCAAACGACCCGGCCGGGGGAGGGAACAAGATCCTAGCCCTAATATGTTATTTTGGTCCGTATTTCTTGATCCCTCTAACCTTCAAGTTTGCTGGCGGATTAATCGGGCAGCTCTCGGGTGTTATTAATGATCGAAACAAAGGCTTGATAGATCGCACCAAGAAGTGGGATACGGAAAGGACCGCCCGAAACCGTGCCAAATCCCGAGTTAATAATCGCTTCGGAGGCGACAATGTTGCAGCACGTGCTGGAAACTTCTTGGCACGAGGCTTGACTCGATCCCCGCGCGCATACGTACCAGGCACCTATGGCGAAGCAAAGCGCTCTCAGTACCGAACCATGGCTACTGTTGGAGCGGCCGACGCAACAAAGGACCTTGAAGCTAAGAATATTTCTGACGGTGATGCGCTCAATGATTTTGTTGGGGCACGAGGAAGCAGACGGGAAATCGAGCGCCGCGCTTTGCAACTCGAACAACAATCACGCGATCGACGACTTGAAGCATCGCAGCATCGTGCTAACGCCACGGCTGCTGCTGCAGCTGGAAATTTTGCTTTACAGGCAGACTTAACGGCACGAGCAGCGAGAGCTGAAAAAGATGCTGATGGCTTCACGACTTCGGCCAACGCTCTTCGTGACATGATGCAATTCGCTGGGAAACGTGAATACGTTATTGCAGCCGCACAAAAAGTTGCAAGTTCTGGACGGGCGCGAGACGCAACGTTTGGTGCTATGAATGACGTGATTGAAGATCGTGGCGTCCGGGCAGCCATCGTATCGCAAATGGCTGGAGCTGCAAAAGCTGCTGGCCGCGCAGATCAGGGTGGTTATAGATTGGGTGGAGATGGTAGGGTGATGACTATGACGACCAATCGCGCGGAAGTTATGGGCGAACTTGCCCAGCGTGTCTCAAGTATGGATCAAAGCGACTTCTCCAAACTTAGCAACGAAGACGCCAAACGCGCTGTGGCAGAAGCCATGAGTGCAGATATTGGCACGCGCTTTGTAAGTCGTCAGCTCGCGAACCAGCAGTATGGCGCAGATTCGGCCGAGTACAGAGAAGCAGATAGCCGCTATCGTCGTTCGCTTGAATCACTCGCTCTCGCCCAGCAGGAGGGCGGATTCGATGATGCTGAGGCTAAGTCAATCTTTGAAAATGCCTTACGAATTGATACAGATCCCGCAAATCCAACCCGTCGTCGCGTCTCGCCAGTCTTTGGTTATCAATCTACCCCTGGCGCGGTACCTCCACCGCCGCCAGTACCTGGTGGACCTCCACCTCCACCGGCCCCGGGCTTTGTTGTCCTTGGCGGCACAACAACATCGGATCCAGCAAGCACACTCACAGCTATGAATGGCACTATTGCTCGAGATTATGAAGAGGTCCGCGCTCAAGTAAGCCGTACACGACCGACTGGTCCTTAGAACTACTGCACGTACTAGTTGACAACAGATCACGAATGTGCTAATGTTAACTCATGTCAGAAGCAAATACACAACATTGGTACGAGCAAACTTCAAGTCGACTTGAAGATGTATTTGAGAATGAGTTTTATGCCATTGATGATGACGAACAGCGGGTCGATTTGTTGCACCGCACTTCACAAAAACTAGCCGACCGACTCGGAGATGGAAGTGATGCGGAGTTACTGTCTCATGATTTAACCAACCTCGGCATTGCGGCACGTTCCGAAATTGGGGAATTAAAACCACCCTATGGTCTTGCCGCTCCAGCTCAGGAAGAATTCATAAAAACTATCGATACAATGCATGATATGGGTTGCTTCGATAGCACGCCAGCAAAACGCAATGCTGCAGAGCTTTCACTCCTCACGATCATGGGCCAAGAAGGGGTAATTAGGCTCCAGGAAGCGGCGGGCGCCATGCATGATGATTATGCAAGTATTCTCGGACACCTATCAGATCAAGTGCATATTCGACGGATCGCTGAACAATGTGGGGATCTAGTTGCAAATATTCGAGGTGACAGTGTTGACATTGCTCCACAACCCGAGGAGTTTAATGCACTACGCAATTCAATCCGTTCTCTAGTAGACACCGACTTAGCCCTTCAAATACTTGATGATATTCAGGTTATGGGCGTCATTCCGGAATCACAACTCAACAGTTTATCTCAACGTTATCATTTCGAGATGCTGCGCGTCGAATTGTTGTATAAAAACGGTCAACTAGACGCAGGTGATGAGCTGTACAAGAAGCTAACTACAGTGAAGGAAGAGCAAAACCAACTCACAAGACCCGATTCGCTTATAGAAACCCCTACCGACCCAGAAATTGTTTATTCTCAGCTCTGCGGGCTAGCTAATGTTATTGAAAGACTACAAGTTCAATTAGCAGATACAACTCGAGCTCATAATACCGCCACACCCGAGACTCGAACCCAATTGCTGGGAGCAAGAAACACACTCCAGAAACGTTTGCAGAAATACATTGATAAATATCAAGGCGTAAAATCAAACATTTCTGAAACTCTTCTTGATGAGGTACTCGAAGCTGGTCCTGTTGGTACGCAAGATGTAACACTTAGAATGCTCATTAATGGATATACGCCGACACCGGTCGACACTTCAAAGTTGGCAGTAAGACGGGGTAGGCATATTGGAACTCGTGAGTTTCGAAATTCACGAAAGGCCACACTTGAAAGAACTCTGCCCGATGGCACTGTTGTAAATACGGAGGCTCAAGGACATGGCCACCTTCACGTCGTTGGACTTGATGAACGCGTGCACCCGACAACTACAACTCGCTCGGGTGGTCAAGTACAGTCACTCCGAATTGATCGCGACTATTTGCACGATGGCCGACCTGGTCAGCCGCAGTTTGTAAAATCCTCAGGCATTGTCATGCCTGGTGGGCTTGATCTCGGATCTGTGTTGCATGCAATTGGCCATGGTGCTGGCTCTTATAACCCTAACTCCGAGGTACAATCGCTTAGCGCCGACACTCGAGGCTCAACACCTGAAACATTGCTACAGAAACAATGGAGTAGAACACCAATTGAAGTTGATAGTAGGGGTAGTGCAACACCTACTGATGCGAAAGCATTAGCACGAGTGAATTCTCGATCTAATTCACCTGAGCACGCTGTTGATATATTGGAGCGTGACGAGCGACAAGAGCGACGCCACTTAAGTGAAGGAGTGCGACTGGGCAATATACTGAGAACAATTGTCGAAATCGATCCTCGAACGCGAGAACAAACTCGGCGACCAAACCCCGAGTACCAACGATGGCTAGAACTAAACGCAAAATATCCTGGTGGTAAGCCCCGTGATTGGCGAGTTGCTTATAACTCAGAAGATATGCAACGTGTTCAAGAAGACCTTAGAAATAGTAGAGAACAGTCAAGAACCGGCAGAAATCGGCGATAAGCTATAACAAAAAGTAAAGCCTTAGTATAATAGTGCTATGGCTGTGTACAAGGTGCCTCAGGATGTTGAGGCTGAAGACCATATCTTAGGACCGCTGACTCTGCGGCAGTTTATATTTTCTATCATTTTCCTGCTGGCAGGGTGGAGTGCATGGATGTTGAGTCGTATCAATATCCTGCTTGTCTTGCCGATGTTGCCCGTGATGGCCATCGCTGGATTTTTGGCCGCGCCAATATCTCGTCAACAACCCAATGAGGTGTGGTTCGCGGCCATGCTGCACTACTATTTCAAGCCCCGACGCCGTATTTGGGATCAGTCTGGTCTCAGTCAACTAGTGAAAATCACTGCACCGAAGCGCGATACGAGGACCTATACTGATGGCCTCAACCAAAATCAGGTCCAGAGCCGCCTAAAACTTCTCGCCAACACGCTTGATAGTCGAGGCTGGGCTGTCAAAAACATCAGTATCAATCAGTACACCCCGACAACCATGATCCAACCGACACAATCCAGTGATCGACTCGTCAATCAAGATGTCGCAGCGCCCGACATGGCACCTGTCGACATTAGGGAAGCGGATGACATGTTCAGTGCGGGGGCTAGTCAAGTGAGTCACCATTTCGATGAACTTCTCAGAGCCGAGCACGAGAAGCAACGCTCCTCGCTGAACAATCGTATGCAGCAGGCGGTCCGTGCCAGCCATACACCACAAGCAACACCGCACACATCGCAGTCCGCAGCGTCGTTGTCCCAAGCAACCACAACCACCCCTCAACCGGATCCAGCAGCATCGTTAGTCGCGCCCGTGACACCGTCTTCGTCGCCTGTTATACTAAGCCTAGCTCACAACAGTGATCTGAGTGTGGAAACTATATCTCGAGAGGTCAACAAATCTGTGCCTGAGGATGAATTGACTAACGACGAAGTGATAAACCTCCGCTAGGCCATACTCACTACCGTCTATTAAGAGTGGGGAACAAACGTAGATCTTATGCCTCCTGGACAACAACCAGCTCAACCACCGCAGTACCATTCTGCCAACCCACAACTAGGGGCAAGGGCAGCGATACCGCTCGGGAAACCACCGGCTCCGATTCAAGCACCCAAAAGCAATCCTAACAGCACCCAAAACACCCTGAAGGTCGCTGAAGTTCGTGACGGTATCGTCATCATGGATGACGGCTCGTTCCGCTCGGTTATCATGTGTAAATCGATCAATTTTGATCTCATGAGCCCGCAGGAACGGGAGGCGATCGAGTATGGCTATCAAGCGTTTATCAACTCTCTGTTCTTTCCGGTCCAGATCTTTATGCGTTCGACTCGCGTCGACCTGCGACCCTATCTTGAACGACTCAACAAGATCAGGATGGAGCACGAGAACATGTTGCTCGCCCTCCTCATGGAAGATTACATCGAGTTCATCGCCGGACTCACCGAACAGGTCAACATCATGGATAAGCGATTCTACGTCGTGATCCCGTATTACCCCAACACCGATCTCTCCAACGTCAAAGGCCAGAGCAAGAAGTTTTTCGGGGATCTCCTAAGCTTCAATAAAAAGGTCACTCAGGTCGTAGTCAACGAGATGGACCTCGAGAAAGCCAAGACCGAACTCCGAAACCGTGTCCAAGCTGTGATGTCTGGACTCTCTCAGGTTGGTGTCCATAGTCTGCCCCTTGATACCCAAGAGCTGATTGAGCTCTACTACGATGCATACAATCCTGACACCGCAACCCATCAGCCAATTCGTGATTTCAGCACCCTCAATGCACCGATTATCACCAAGGGACAAGGTGAAGTGACGCCAAGTAATCTCACGAGGACGCTCGAATAATGGCCAAGAAAAAACGACCCACCGATCCTATCCATATCGCTGCTCAACAGCGTGCTCGAGAGCAAATGGAAGTGGAGATGGCTTTTCGCAAAGGCATCACCGCACTCCGAGATTTCATCGCACCGAGTTCGTTGATTTACAACGCTGGCTACTTCCAACTAGGTACGCGATTTGCACGTTCATTCTATGTGTATGGCTACCCGAGGCAACTCTACACTGGGTGGCTCTCGCCAATTATCAACCTCGACGAAGTCATCGATATCTCGATGTTTATCTACCCGGTCGAAAGTCAGGTCGTCCTCGAGAACTTGCGCAAAAAAGTAACCCAACTCGAGGCCGGGCGTATGATCGATGTGGAGAAGGGAAAGGTGCGCGATCCAGGCAAGGAAGCCGCTATCCAAGACGCCGAGGAATTGCGAGACAAACTGCAAGTCGGGGAAGAGAGATTCTTCCGATTTGGGTTTTATTTCACCCTCTACGCTTCGTCACTCCAAGAACTTGAGTTTGTGCAGCGCAAAGTCGAATCCATCCTCGGCCAACAACTTGTCTATAGCAAGCCCTCGTCATCCCAGATGGAGCAGGGTTTTAACTCGACTGTGCCACAGCTCGTCGATCAACTCCAGGTCAGACGCAACATGAACACAGGTGCACTCAGTACGAGTTTTCCGTTTACCTCAGCTGATCTTACCCAAGAAAACGGCATCCTCTATGGCATCAACATGCACAACTCCGGCCTTGTGATTTTTGATCGGTACAGTCTCGAGAATGCCAACATGGTAGTCTTCGCCAAATCTGGTGCGGGTAAATCATTCACCGTGAAGCTCGAGGCGTTGCGCTCGATGATGATGGGCACCGAGATCATGATCATTGACCCTGAGAATGAATACCAACGGATGTGTGAGGCGGTCGGCGGGAGCTACATCCGTCTCAGCCTGAACTCCGTCACGCGTATCAACCCCTTCGACCTGCCAAAAGTTATTGATTCGGAAGATGCCGATAACGCTCTCCGCACCAACCTCATCACCCTGCACGGTCTGCTGCGTCTGATGATGGGTGGCGCTCAAGCCCAAATGGCGGGAAATAACGCCTCACTCTTCGCCCCAGCACTCAGTCCGGTTGAAGAGGCTGACCTAGACCAAGCTCTCATCGACACCTATGCCAAAGCCGGTATCACCAACGATCCGTTGACTCATAATGTCACGCCACCGACCATCGGCGATCTCTACGACACGCTGCTGCATATGCAGGGAACTGGTCCGCAATTGGCTCAACGACTTCGCAAATACACCACCGGAACATTCGCCGGCATTTTCTCACAGCAAAGCAATGTCGATATCAACAACTCGATGGTGGTATTCAACATCCGCGATCTAGAGGACGAACTCCGACCGGTCGCTATGTATATCGTGCTCAACTATATCTGGAACAAAACCAAAAGCGACAAGCGCAAGCGCATGCTGATCATCGAGGAGGCTTGGCAACTTATGAAGTACGAAGATTCGGCTAATTTCATGTTCAGCCTTGCCAAACGAGCTCGCAAATACAACCTCAGCCTGACGACTGTCACCCAAGACGTCGAGGACTTCATGGGTTCACGCATGGGACGAGCGATCGTCGCCAATGCTTCCATGCAAATCCTGCTCAAACAATCCACCTCGGCGGTTGATGTGCTGGCTGAAGTATTTAAACTCACCAGTGAGGAGAAAAAGCGCCTCAGTAATTTCCCGGTAGGGCAGGGGTTGTTCTTCGCCGGCCAAAACCATGTTCATGTTCAAATAGCCGCCTCTCCAACCGAGGCATCGCTCATCGAGACTAACCCCAACCGTCTCCAACAGCTCGAGCAGCTACAGAACTCCCAAGCCAACAATGTCGCCAACGATGTCAACCAATCTTATAACAGCGGAACTCCAGCCTAGATGAGGAAGCTCCATGG
>CAZDBS010000019.1:2076-11359 GCA_964503775.1 uncultured Candidatus Saccharibacteria bacterium | reverse complement strand
CACAGGAGGATAATTTTGCGCCGAGTAAAAAGGAAGTTTTTGAGTTTAGAAAACATGACCAATACATTTAAGCTTAGACATTAGTATACGTGAGAACGACTCACGATGCTAGTCGGGCCTGGACGCGCTCCGGTCCCATAACATTCATGATAGTCCATAGATCGGGGGTCTTGGTCCTGCCTGTAAGCGCGACACGGATGGCCATGGCGACATCGGCGACCGAACCCTTGTAATTGCTTTGGTTGGCTTTGTAATCTTTCATATCCCTGGCATAACCCAACCTCTCGGCTACGTCTTTCACTTTCTCGAACCATGCTTCCCGTCCGTCGTTGGGGCTGTACGTTTCTAAAAATGCCTGCATGAGCTCGCTATACTCGCCGCCTTCGTGAAACGCCACGAGAGAATCAAAAAAGTAGCTGTATTGTTCCGGCGCATCACTCCACTTGATAAGGTCCTTGCGTTTCATATCCCCTTCCCGCTCGATGGCGAGTACTGCCGATGTGTAATCAGGGTCTTGTTCGAGGGCAGCGGCAAATTTGGGATCATGTTCCTTAGCCCAATTCTTAATACTCTGTTCATAATCTGGCTGGGGAATATCACCTATATAATCTCGGCTGATATCATCAAGTTTTTTTATATCAAGTAGTGGATTGCGACTCATCGCGAGCTTCTGGAGTGATAATTTGAACTCCGTAAGCGGTGTTTGAGGATTTTGCTTGCGCCAATCTTCGAAGTTAGAATTGGCCAAGTTGAGAAGGTAAGCTTTGATGGCTGGGACTGGATAACCTGCATCGAGGAAGAATTGAACATCGGCTTCGGGGTCTTTGCGCTTGCTGAGTTTGCGCTTCTTGCCGTCATCGAGAATCGATATGACACCGAGGTGAGCATAGCGAAAACGAGGTAGGTTGAGCGCGTCACACATATCGAAATGCAGTGGCGTACTTGGCAGCCATTCCTCTCCGCGGATGATGATCGTCGGTTTCATCAAATGATCATCCACGACATGGGCGAGATGATATGTCGGAAGTCGATATTCATCGGACTTGAGGAGTGGAATGTCTAAATCATTTTCAGGAAACTCTAGGTCGCCTTTGAGTTCGTCATGGAACGAAACGCGTTTGTCATGTGAACCGCTAGAGCGGAATCGCAGCACGAAAGGCCTGTTCTCGCCTAAGGCTTGCTCGATCTCATCGTCTGATTTGTCTCGCCAGATAGCCCATTCACCGTAGTAACCCGGTCGAAGCTTGGACGCCTGCTGTTTTCGCACGTTCTCTTCGAGCTCTTCAGAAGTTGCAAAACAGGGATAGGCTCGACCATTACGGAGGAGTTCTAAGGCATATGTTAGGTAGATTGTGCCACGCTCACTCTGCAGGTAAGGACCATAATTACCACCGTTGTCTGGACCCTCGTCGACATTGATCTCAAATGCCCTAAATTGCTTGATGATAAGATCGAGTGCGCCTGGAACCTCACGCTTTTTGTCGGTGTCCTCGACACGTAGAATCATCACACCGCCAGATTGATGGGCGATAAAATCATTGACGAGTGCGGTATAGATGGAGCCGATGTGCACGAAACCGGTCGGGCTCGGACACATACGAGTCACTTCAGCGTTCTCCAGTAGTGTACGAACTGGGTATTGAGCCTCTACTGCATCCCTATTCTCGCAACCATCCGGCGCAAGAATACTGATGATGCGGTCGATAAGCGACTGTTTCATACCTGATAGGTTACCGTGATTGCTAATCGCAGTCTAGCTGACTTTGCTACATTGAGGCAGCGATTTTGAGAAGTTGGTCGGGTGTTAACCGAGAGTCGCCAGCTATCGTGTACCATATCCCGCCATCTACCCACGTCGCGTTCGATCCGTTGTAGATGTATAGAGTCAAGCCTCGGTCCCGGAATATTTCGTATTCGCTAGTCTCGGATGTCACATAATTACTTAAGAGACTTTGAGAGTCCCACAGTGATTTTTTCTGAGTGATAGCGAACGAACGATCATCGACTGATGTCGTGAAATTAAGTGTGATCTGACCGGGGTTGTAGCTTATTGGACCGCTGCGGTGAAAGCCGGCGGTGTAATTAGGCATAGAAGCTGAGATACCGGCTTTGCTAGCTGCAACTTTTACAGCGATGTTGGGGATGTTGAAATAGGTGATAATGCCGGCCACTATCAAAAAACTAGCAACGGATGTACCGACAGTCACGCCACGGCGTCTTTTGCGGGTTGAAGCAGTCTGATGAGACCGGACTTTCTCGAAACCCTCAGCGATGAGTTGTTCTTTCCTAGAGACTAGCGTCTTGGCCTGGCGAGCGGCTGATTCCCCCGATGGCGTAAGGTCTTCAATCGGCGGAGCGTCGGCCGTAGTAGTCTGAGCCGAGGGTTGAAGTGAGGGTTGTGTGGGTGCAAATCGTGTGACGATAGGACTTTGAGAGGTCCTGAGAGCCTTGTGTAATCTCACAGAGTCTACATGGTGCGCAGGATGATGTTTGACAGGATGATGTTTGGGGGCAGTTTCTGATGTCAGATTAGGTTTTTTCACATAGCGACGATTGAGTGTCTTAGTGCGAGACGGAGTTTGGTGAACGACTTTAGAGGTCTGAGCTGCTTTATGAGATGGTTTTAGTTTTTGCTTAACTGGACGGGACATTGGCGCGAAACCATCTATCCGTTTGGGGTTGGTCTTCAGGACAATAGGCGATCCGCTGGCAGTATCATACGTAGTGCCGTTGATAACGATTGTTCCGCTGGCTCTCGACATCCCCTGCTACCCCGATCTTTGTTTATCGCTTTTGGTTAATACTATTGTAGGAAGATACCCTCATATTCGCAATAGTAAATCAGATAAATCAAGACCAGACTACGACCGGCATGTAGTAAGCATTATCAATCAGAGGTATAATGCCTCTAATGAATTTTTACGACGAAAAGTCGAAGCGCACTCGCGCACTTGTTCGCTTCACGCTCTATGGGATCAGTGCTTTTATGATAGTCATACTGACTGTCATCTTGGTCCTGGTTTCACAAGGCTACTGGATCGACAGAACTTCAGGTCAGGTCATCCGTAATGGGTTGGTGTTTGTCGATTCTTTGCCTCATGGTGCGACTATCCAGATAGACGGTAAGGCTCAGAGGGATTTAACTGCGGCGCGGTACACGCTTCTCGAGGGGACGCATACTCTAAGTCTTCAAAAACCCGGATACCGTATCTGGACGAAACAATTCAGTCTTACCGGATCTCAGGTCGTCGATGTGACTTATCCCAGGCTCGTACCTCTCCAGCTTTCACCCAAAAACGGCACCCAATATTCTGCCTCGCCCATAATGAGCCTGAGTCAGGATCGACGCTGGTTGCTTATTTCCCAGAACACAACCGCCTCGACGATGGTTTTTGACCTCTATGACACTAACCGTGAGCCACTGGCGGCAACGCAGTTCAGCTTCCTGGTATCAAACGGGGCGATTCCCGTCGTGAAATCAATCCAGTGGTTGAGTGACAACGATCATGTGTTGGTTCGAGCGGTCCGTGGTGGAGTCGATGAGTTTTTTGTCACGAGCCGTTCCAACCCAGCAGTTGTCTCTAGTATCAATCAGATTTTTGGCATTGTGCCTACTAGCCTAGTGCCAGGAGACAATAAGGGTGACATATGGTATTCACTCGAAGCATCCGGCGCTGTCCGTCGTCTCAGTCTCGTGGACAAGATCCTCCCGACACCAATAGCGTCGAGGGTTAGTGCTATCACTGGTGATCTGGAACAGTTGTTTATGACGCAAACAGACTCTGTAGATACTACCAAGCGCTCTGTTTTGCTACGTCGCCGCGATAATCAATTTACTCTCATCAGTCCCACGACATCTACCCCACTATGTGAATCAGGTCAGTATACTGGGACGCGCTTAGCGGTTTGCGGTGTTGATGGGCGGGTGCGGATCTATCGTAATGCCGAGGCGGTTTCCGAGCCTCACTACGACCTAGAGAATGCCGAGGCCGAATCTATCGTGTTTGGGCCAACTGATAGGTTTGTTGCTGTTAAATCAAAATCTTCGATACTGGTAGTTGATTTTGAAGACGATAAAATTGCCCGCAAAGAACTAGCCGATACCACTGGTCGTCAAGTGTCATGGTTTGATATGTTTCACATCCTCTACACCGCCACAGACGATCAACTTCACCTTATCGACTACGATGGCAATAACGATGTCCCCCTCGGTATAGTGGCTCGCAATGGGCTATATGCGGGTGATCGTCGTGAAGAGCGAATCATATCACTCTCCCCTATCGTGGACGGCTCGATCTTGCAGACTACAAGCCTAACGGAATAGCCAGTTTCTGACGCGCTGCGTGAGGCTGATGGCGTTACCGGGCACCGTCTTGATGCTTGTAGTATCGGTATTGGTGATTTTGGGAGCACTTAGATTTGGTTCAGGAAAAACCTGATTGGCTTGGATAACCAGGCGGTTGTATGAAGTGCCTGGAGGATCGCAAGTGATGAGCGATGCGCTAAAGGGCTGAGGCAGAGCACCATAGATAACTGATATGTCCGAGGGTTTGACGACCTTTTTGCCATAGACCGCATAGATATAGCGCTGTTCTTTGTAGTTGATCTGGAAGGTATCGCCATTGTCTAGCTTAGCAAGCATGACGAACGCCCATTTGAATTTCTCGGGGCCGAATATATTACTGCTGGAGTGTCCGACAATTACGACGTTGCCGTTTTGTCCAGGCTGAGCCGTACCAGGGATGTGCACGACACCACTTTCGAGACGCTTCTGGAATTCGGACTCTTTGGTTACATCGTAGCTATCGAAGATGATAGGTATATCGACATTCAACTTCGGAATGATGACGCGTGCTTCGGGTCCGACTTTGACATCGGTGACATCCTGGATAATCGGACCAGCCACCGCCGAACCTGGACTGAGGTAGTATTTGATCCTCCCGAGGAGAAGTTCGTTGTTCGTTACGAAGAGGAACGCCAAACCAACACCAAGGGCGAAAGCTATCGAGCGGGCATGTCGGGCTGCTGCTTTGTACCTAGGATGATCTCGAAAGCCGACGAGAGAGATGGGATTTGAGCTTGGCGCAGGCGTTTTGATGGTATTTCGTTTGCGGCGGTTTTTCAGTGGTGGAGTTTGGTGATGTTGCAAAGCGCTGTAGTCGATACTGGCTGCGGGTTCAGGCTCAGGAGTGGTGATAGTCTGTTCTGGCACGACTTCAACCAAATCAGGTTGTAACTGGGCTTTCGAATTGTATTCGGCCCACACTTCGAGTTTGCTGTCGTCGTCGAGTTGATTGTAATACGCATGCCAAGCGGCCTCGATCTGGGCTTTGGGTAAGCCTTGTTGCTTCAAAGACTCTAGATACTGCTGATGTCGACTGAGTGGTATGTGGAATTGCTGCTCAGCTACGATTTCTCGCTCTTCGTTGATGACCGAGGGCTCCTCGACGAATAATCCGGCTATCTTGGTGCGTATGAGATCGACTGCGGCGTTTTGTTCGCCGGTTTGACTATTGGTTACACCAAATGAAGCCGGCGTGTAATCATCGCGAACTTGGGGTAGTTGTTGTCCATCGGGGTTGGTAGCTTGAGAATCGTTTGGATCCATATTCTTACAACATTATAGTATAATTACCCTGTTCTGTAAGCTGTAAAGTGCTTGCTTTAAGCCGGAGTGGCGGAATTGGTATACGCGCACGACTCAAAATCGTGTTCCGCAAGGATTGAGGGTTCAAGTCCCTCCTCCGGCACCATCGCAAAGCACGACCTTGGAGACAGAAGCCAAACTAAGACGAAAGTTTCAGTTTGGCTTCTTGTCTTTTTGATCGGCTTTGCTCCTACCACGACGAGAATCCTCTCTCGCCGTGGGTAAAGTCGATCGAGCAATGCTGCTTAGGACACCTCGGCAAGTTCCTGCAGTCTAGTGTCTACAGTTTCGTACACAATAGTCTTCATTGTTTCCGATACAGGCATACCCCATACGGCGTGTGCAAAACCTTCAGCAAACGCTTCGTGATCTTTGTTATTGGTATTCCATTTGTCAAACTCTCGTCCGTATATCGTAGGACTTTCGCTAGCGGCAACACGATGATAGGCTTCACCAGTTTTCGTCTGTCCATCAAGCACATGTGCCATTTCGTGCACAAGCGTATACTCCAATGCACCACCAGGTCTGTGTTCATCAGGAAAATCGTTGAGTTCCTCGTCGCCATAAGCTCCACTGACGCGTCTCATTTCAGCTATGCTCATGAGCATTTTTCGGCCATTGAGTAATACTCGGTTTTCTTCAGCGACTGCTTTTGCGCCACCTTCTGTGACGTCTTCGCCAATTCTTATGTGTAAGCCCGAGAAGATTTCTGCAGCCCTACCATCAGTGAACTTGTTAACCGCATCAAGTGCGTCGGTCGTAGATTTAATAAGTTGCTGCTCCTCTTCGGGCGTATAACCAGCTGATACTTCCACTAAAATACGACACTCACCGTTATTTGACATACATACAAGTGCCTCACCGTTTTCGTGATGAATGTCAAAATGTTCTGAGTGGTCAAGTTTGTTTAGTGTTTCCGCCATTTAGATAAATTGTAACAGGCCGGTGTTTGTAATTGTTATGTTTTAATTTTCAAGTTACTTTTTTGCTGTCAGTAAATGCACACCTGTTGTAAGTGCTTCGAAAGACTTTGTAGGATTGTGGAGCCAGAAGACCATGGCTTGGATCGAAGTTCTCAAGCGCCACATGTCGAGATCTTCAGAGAGTTTGGTAGTACTAACCTTCCCTGCGACTGCGACATGGATGTTGGTTAGTTGTTTGACGATGATACTTACCGGATAATGCGTGGTGAGTTGCTGAAGATCATCAACGAGTTGGACCATGTCCATATTGAAAGTGATTGGTCTGGGTAGATTGGTGTGCAGTGCAAGCTTTTGAAGTTGTGCGAGACTGACCACGATTAGTGTCTTGGGTCGTTCAAACAAAATGTCTGGATGATTGCTGAAATAATCAACCGCATCACGCGTCAGAGAGACAAATCCCTGGTACTTCTGTAGAAATGATTCGAGCAGAATCGCTGTTTCACTGTTGCGTCCGAAGTCTCCGGCAAGCGATACGCCATCCACTCCACTACTGTAGCCAAGGAGCTCGTTTAGGCCTTTCTGGGCAAAACTCCCAGTAACCGTACTCGGTAGATACTCGCATGATGGCAGTAGTGTGCTGACGATCTTGCGTACCGCATCGGGCAGTACGACTCGCACACGACCTATGCCCGCTTCTAGGGCATATTGATAGGCTTCTGCGGGAGCGCTGAAGCCATGGCTGTTACCGCCGATAACCAGCAATTTCCCTGCGTGTAGTGTATTCTCCGGCTTAGACCAGATGATGTCTGGAAAAAGCGGTTCGGAAGTTTGCTTAAACCAATTGATAGTGTCCATGTCCGGGCTCCAGTTCATATATGACGTTTTTGCGCTCGACGACTACTTTCCAAGCCTCGCGTCTAGCGGCAGCAAATAGATCCATATCTGGATTAAATGCTATAGGACTCTCGACCATACTGAGCATACCAATATCCCCCCGACTATCTCCGATGGCTACACTTCCCTTTAAGGAAAGGCTATGATCATCGATGAGTTTCTTCAAAAGTTCATCCTTGTTGGTATGTGCGGCTACTACCTCGCCATTAAAAAGACCCTCCTCAGTTAGGAGCTCGGTGGCGTGTACAATATCGAAACCATGCTGTTTGGTGAATGGCTCCACCAGTTCTTTCGGACTACCGGATATGGCGACGAGCATATATTCCCCTGTCATTTTCAAATCTCGAATCAATTCACGTGTATACACATAGGTGTATTCTGATTGTTCGCGTACGACGCTTTCGGCGATAATCGCGAAAGCTCTCTGAGACATGCCACGAATGTGTAGGTTGAAGCTCTCGACAATAGCTTCAATATAGTCATCATATGCATTGGCATCTTTGCGAGAGCGCCAGTTCTCCAATTTATCGCCAAATATGTCTCGCGCCTTTTCCGGGAAGACTCCTTTTTGGATCATGACATAGACCGCTTCGAGGACCAGACTTGAGCGGAATACGGTTCCATCGATATCAAACACCGCAAACTTCTTCATGGACACTAGTGTATCACTCGAGTAAGTCGACGTATTGCTTCGGATTCATCCACAGATCGTCGTGAGCCCCATGTAGAAGTACATATTGCCAATTATGTATTTCGCTTAGCTCGCAGGCTTTTCGTCTTCTGATCAAAAGATCATATTTGTTGTGTACTAACAAAACTTTCAGAGTGCCAGTTCCCTTCGGTAGATAATGATCATTGCTCATTCGGCGTAATCGCATATTTGCGAATGGTCGGGTGAGAAAATAAAAACTGTTCCACAACATCTTGCTAAATGAATACAATACACGTCCTTTATACAGGGCATAGAGAAGGTTAATAATAATCTTGTGTGCCATGAAGAACGGGAAAGACGACCACGATCGATACGGTAACCCTATGAGCAGGACCCTTTGTGCTTTAGCGTCAGCTGGAATACCGTAGCAACCCATGGAATGAGCGATGATGATGTCTGCCTTGCGGGCATTCCTGGTAATTGTGTGGCCGCTTTCTTCCAGCGTTTGCCTCAGATCACGAGCTAGTCTCGGTCCCTCGCACCAACCGTAGAGGATAGCAACTTTCATACCAGTTCGATGCTTACTGGGCAGTGGTCGGAACCCATGACTTTGTCGTGAATCTCAGCAGATTTGACCATGTCTTTAAGACCTTTGGATATCAGGAAATAATCGATCCGCCAGCCGACATTGCGAGCTCGGGCGTTAGCCCAGTGTGTCCACCAGGTGTAGTGTCCGTTGCCCTGAGTAAACAATCGATAAGTATCGACGAAGCCGGCATCGAGAAAGTTTTGGAAACCTTTACGCTCTTCATCTGTGAAGCCGTGCTTACCGACGTTGGGCTTGGGGTTGGCGAGATCGTCCTCGGTATGGGCGACATTGAGATCACCGCAGAAGATAACCGGTTTGGTCTCCTCAAGTCGTTTTAAATACTCGAGGAAAGCCGGATCCCAAGCTTTATCGCGGTATGTCAGACGAGATAAGTCGTCTTTGGAGTTGGGCGTATAAACCGTCACGACGTAGAACAAATCAAACTCCGCTGCGATGATACGACCCTCACCGTTACCGTCCCGATCTTTATCATCGACGAGGTTGTATTTTTTCCCGATGTCATCCGGTAGGTCGTACGTAACCTGGAGCGGCTTAATCTTAGTGAAGATCGCCGTACC
>CAZDBS010000019.1:0-1976 GCA_964503775.1 uncultured Candidatus Saccharibacteria bacterium | reverse complement strand
CGTTTATCATAGCGCTTCCTGCCCTGCCCGACTGAGAATTCGAGCTTGATGTATTTGCCACGGGTTAAAAGTGCCGTCGGCACGAGACTCGATCCTTGTTGTTTAGCTCGGAGGAGTTCTTCAAGTTCGCGCTTGGTGACCAATAGCTTCCGAGGGCGAGTGACCTCAGTATCTGGTATTGGGACGCCACGAGTCCCCTGGATAGTAGCATTGGTCAACCATAACTCACCATCTTTGACGGTTACGAAGGCGCCACGGAGATGTCCATGACCGAGGCGCAGTGATTTGGTCTCCGCTCCAGTCAAGACTAACCCCGCCTTGAACCGATCGCTGAGTGTGTATTCGTGCCGCGCGCGACGATTACTGATGAGACCAGGCGATGACTTCTTCTTTTTAGTCATAGTAGAAGTATACAAGAAGTTAAGTAACTAGCGGTTCAGTTCAGTTTTGGCCATATCCCAAACTGATGGATCCCCAAGGGCGGTTTTACGGTAGTACCACCACTCACTACCCCAGAGGTCGATGGTCTTGATGCCGGTTCCTCTGATGTATTTCAGTCGGTCTTGGAGTCGACCGGCACTCATGGATTTGTCCTGTTCCTCGATAGACATCTCTTTGATACCGGCTGGTCCCCACGGCTCTGCCTGAAGCTCATGAACTATCACCGGACGGTGTTTGGTATTCTCGAGGAACCAGGCTCGAAAGCCGTAATACCAGGCCGGGATCGGGTATTCGATGTACATGTTAAAACCCCACCTATCCAAGAACACTTTCTTGTAGATGGAGAAACCGTATTTATCTGGCGTAGGTTTTTGAATCGGTGAGCCGAGAAAATTGTTGCTCAGGGTGACGATAATTTGACGCTTTGGGTCGAGCTGTCGCACCATGTTGAACTCATCGACTAGTCGTGAGCGTCGGTAGTCTTTACATTCTGCACTAAAGATTTTCAAGAAATACTCGTTTTCCAGCTGGTAACTCTCGAGTGATGGATTGTCGCGGTAACGTTCGACGACCATCCGGATGTAACGAGTGAGAGCCAGGTCGAATTCTGCACTTCCCTGCTCTCCAGCCCAAGTAGGTGCGTGACATTCTGGCCACCTGGGTTGGCGCAGTCCAATCGCTAGACTGACTTTGGTACCGCGTTTGGCTGCCTCATTCATCTGCCAATCTAGGTCATCCCAGTGAAAATTGCTTTGCTCGGGCTCGATGTCGTTCCAGTAGCTCATAATTCGGACGCGCTTGACTTGTATATCATCCAGTAGAGCCAGGTAGTTGTTTTTCCAATCGTCCCCTACCAGCCATTTGGCTTGACCGGTTGAGAAGCTCACACCATAGTCCATAGGTTTGTGTCGGTGGGTGATGATGTAGTACTCGCCGATTACAAACATGATAAGAGTCGGGATAATGATAAGTGTCGTTACAGAGTAAATGGTTCGGCGAAACCAACGTTTGGACCAGAGTCTCGAGATATTTAACAACACACGTTGTTTATGCGTAAGCTGTTTGTTCGGCATATGTGCTTAAGTATACTGTAGTGAGTGAAAAAAGCCCTGACCGTTAGTGTAGTTATTCCCGTCTATAACGAGGAGTTGTATATAGGCCGCTGTCTTGATGCGCTTAGCAGACAATCGCTAGAACCTGACGAGATCGTCGTCGTCGATAACAACTCTACAGATCGAAGTGTCGAGATCGCCAAGCTATACCAGGGAGTTAGGATTGTCCGCGCCGAGGCTCAGGGTATCATGCCGGCTCGAACTGCCGGATACGATGCGGCTTCGGGTGATATCATCGCTCGCATCGATGCCGATACGATCGTCGAGGCTGATTGGTTGGAGCGGATGATGGCAGCGTTTGACGACGAGACTACTCTGGCTGTCAGTAGTGCTACGAATTTTTATGAAACCAAAACACCCGGGCTTGCTCACTGGTTATTCAAGGTGTTTTATTTCGACTGGAATCGGGCGGTCTGTGGTGTG
>CAZDBS010000018.1:0-11729 GCA_964503775.1 uncultured Candidatus Saccharibacteria bacterium | reverse complement strand
ATATCAAATGGCGCCGTCACATCGATCGGTTCGACATTTTCTTCACCATCGGAATTTTGTGAGATTAAGCACTCAAGTTCTGTTTTAAGATCATTCACTTCTTTGCCGAAGCCGGCTCGCTCTGCGACCGGCAAAGTCTTAATCTGATCATATAGTGCCCTCAGCTCGACGGCACGCAGGATGGATGCTTTATCCTCCACCTCAGCCAGGCGCCCAACCAAGGTATCCGCCGCCTTTTTCACGGCCTCGTGAGTAAATGATTTCATTACCGCTTATTGTATAACCCTAACAGATTGATTGCAAAACATCAGAGAGGCGTTAGACTAGTGGTATGGCGCAAAGTTTTTCTTTTGATGTTGTTTCGGACTATGACCGGGCGGAGATGAACAATGTCTTCGATCAATCTAGTCGTGAAATTGCCAGCCGTTATGATTTCAAAGGCACGTCTGCCCAACTTGAATGGTTGGATGGCGACAAGAACGGTTTTAAGATCACTGGCGATAATGAATTCCAGATCGATTCTATCCTCGACATCATCCGCAAGAAACTGGCAGCCCGCGAGCAATCACAGAAAGTACTGGACACGTCGAACGAACCGGTGATGAGTAATCTCAAAGCCACTCAAGTTGTCACTTTCAAAAGGGGTCTCGATCAAGACAAAGCCAAAACCATCACCAAACTTGTCCGCGACAGTTACCCCAAAGTCAAAACGCAAATCCAGGGTGAAGAAGTGCGAATTGTAAGTAGCAGTAAAGATGAACTACAGAACGTCATGCAGTTACTCCGCAAGCAAGACTTTGACTTCCCGGTTGAATTCACAAACTACCGATAATCCTACCCAACTTTTACACTTGGATGCAAAACCGACGTTCTTCCTCAGAAGACAAGTAAGTCGTATATATAATACGTCGAAACGAAGTCTGGAGAGGAAAACGATCGGTTTGGCGCCAAGAGCACGAGCAGAGTATCCTGCCAAAGCGGATAGCAGGCTCGTGCGGTGTGAAGGTTGGGGTTATACTTAAGGTTAATGAAAATACTCAAAAAAGAGGACCAAGACCTTCTGGAACGTGCTAAGGCCGTCCTGCAACAAAATGATCGGGGGACATATACCGTACCGGCCAATGACCTCTACCCACATCAATGGCTGTGGGATTCGTGTTTTATAGCTATTGGTCTAGCACATATCGATACCACACGTGCCAAACAGGAGATCATGCATCTGCTTCAGGCTCAATGGAGCAACGGCATGATTCCTAACATCGTCTTCAATCATCGCGATACCAAAGACAGTGCTCTCTGGGATAGCAAAGTCAGTCCCAACGCTCCTATCGACTTCGCAACATCTGGCATCACTCAACCACCACTGCTTGCAGAGGCGATCACCCGTATCGGGACCAAGCTTGAGCCGACCGAGCGACGTAGTTTTTATCATGCCGTCTACCCTAAACTTCTAGCCTACCATCAGTGGCTATACCGGGAGCGCGATCCCCATCACGAGGGACTCGTCGTCCTGATACATCCATGGGAGTCGGGTATGGATAATTCCCCGCCTTGGATCGAAGCCATGTATGCCAACCGAATCCCGTGGTGGATACGGCTTATAAACTGGCTACCTCTTGATGGAGCTATCAATTTCCTCCGTAACGACACTCGTCACGTCGACAGACACGAGCGCATCAGTACTATGCAAGCCTTGGTTTATTATCATGTAATGCAGCGCTTGAGGCGCAAAGAATACGACAGCAACCGAATCCTACTGCGCAGTCATTTTGCGATTCAAGACGTGGCTTTCAACAGCATCCTGATTCGTGCCAACCACCTACTCCGTATGATTGCCAAAGAGATTCGGCGAGACATACCCGAAACGCTCGACAAGCAAATGTCCAAGGCCTCTGAGGCATTAGAGAGTCTCTTCGACGAAACTAGGCGTCATTATCTTTCCAAACAATTCGTGACCGAGAAATCACTTATCGAGCCCTCTGTCGCTAGTCTGTTGCCACTCTATAGTGGCGTACTGACTGAGGAGCGAATAGAGCTTATCATCAAAGAATTGACTAGCAAGCCATACACTACGAGATACCCAGTGCCTACGGCTCCCGTCACGTCACCGTATTTCTCGCGTGAACGTTACTGGCAGGGGCCGACATGGATCAATATCAACTGGCTACTCATCAATGGCCTGGAACAAGCAGGTCACGACCAACTAGCTAGTGATCTCCGTGATAAAACGCTGGCTCTCATCCGCAAAAGTGGATTCAGTGAGTACTTCGATCCACACACTGGAGACGCAAGAGGTGTAGATAATTTCAGCTGGACGGCGGCGTTGACGATAGATCTATTATCTCGTTAGCCGCTCGTAGCCCAGAATCCAGTGCTCCGTGAACCGTAGCATGGTTACCGTCTGTCACAGTTGCCTCACCAGCAAAGAATAGTTTGTTATCAACAGGTGAAGCCAACCTAGCCCTTGCGTCATCGGGCATACCTAGCGGTTCGTTTGAATATGACCCCCCGGTAAATTCTTGATTTTGATCCCAGACTATTCTCTTGCTGCTCACCCAAACCTTCCGACAATCCATGCCTGTTATCTTAGTCAATTCATCCAGTGCTACTTGATAAAGTCTTTCTTCATTCATCGAAGCTAACTTCTGCGCCCGCTCACCGCCCGTGAAACCCATGACTGCATTCGGGCTCCCAACTACAGGCCACCAACATGATACAGTCATGAGCGTGTTCGTAATCCCCTCTATGATTGGCACTTGCTCCGAGAAAGTCATAAGCAACTTGGTCGTGATACCCATACCCACTTCATCGACTGCCCGTTGCTTGGATTCCGGTAGCCCCGGCGTAAATGCAATATCGCCACGTTTCAAAATTCCGAGCGACACAGTGACAAGCAGCTTTTTAGTTCGAAATTCGCCTTTTGAAGTTAATATAATTGTCTCTTCGCCAGACCAGTCAACGCTCTGGACGCTTGTCCCTAACTCAATTGGTATTCCTTCACTTATCGATTGAATTACTGCATCATAACCCTTGGGTAGTACAAAGTTCCCACCATCATCTAAATTTGACCAGCACTTTGCAATATGCAACATGCTTAGTTGATGGCTATCGCCCGCCTCATAATCTCCGATAGAGACAGCTAGTAAATCCTGTAGATTCTCTTCCCCACTTGCTGATTTAAAATAGTCAGATATTGATTGTTCATTACCGGAGTACGTTTCAATACCAGTCATCGTTTTTTCGAACAACTCAAGTGATTGGACATCTAGTTTATTACCGTCATGATCCACAAGTTCGCGAATGAGCGCCATTGGTATTGTCTCGATACGGTGGGCTTTAAGTATGTCCCAGGTTGAAACTTCTGAGCCATGCACAAACTCAGCCCCAAACTCCACAGGATAGCCAGACGATCTATCAGTCCAGACTCGACCACCAATTCTATCTTGGGCCTCTAGAACAACAACATTTAGACCCGCCAGTCGGAGTCGTTTCGCGGCGGCGATGCCGGCTATGCCAGCTCCTATGATCACGACGTCGTATGTCATACAGCTACTATACCCTAGAACTTCGCCCGCTGGTTGCCTTTGCGCCAAGTACGGAGCGCCTGTTTGTATGGGAGGAAGTTCCGAGCTATCGAGAGATCAGCTCGCCTGCGAATGCGCCAAGCACGATACCCGGTCTTAATACGCTCACCGTACTGGTATACGGCCCAGCCGTGACCTATCGGCACTACGTAAAGTGGCGGGTGATCGTGATATTCTATCAGCTTTTTATTCTGATGAAGACGCACTAAGTTTTTGGCTAAGTATATGGCGTCGTGCAGTGCAGTTTGCGCCATGCCTGAGTATTTAGTCTTGGCGTTATCGCCTATGACGTATATATCTTTATGGCCATTGGCCCTCATGTAACGATCGACGACAACTTTGCCTTTATCGAGCACAAAAGCAACCCCCTGATCTCCATAAAAAGACACGATCTGGTTGCCAGCCGTCCATACGACTATGTCGGATTTGAGGTCTTCACTTTCGAGACAGAGTAGGCCCGGCTGACACGAATCAACTCGACAATTTAGTCGGATATGTACGCCGAGTTTACGGAGTCGTTTGTAAGCCTTGATCGAAGCCTTGGGGGCGAACATCGGCAAAACTTTACCAGCGCCTTCGATCAAAGTTACCTGCACCGGTCGTACATGAGATCCCTGCCGTTCCGAGACTTCGTGAGCAAAGGCTTTCAATTCACCGGCCAATTCTACGCCTGCCGGCCCAGCTCCAATGATGGCGATCCGAACTGGCCTCTTGATTGATTTCTTAAACTGCAGAATCAGTGCGTGCCGCATACGAATGGCGTCCTCGATAGTATTGATGGTGTAGGCGTGTTCTTCCATGCCCGGGATATCGCGGTACATGACTACGCTACCCAGCGCCAAGACCAAAGCGTCGTAGGAATATCTGTCACCAAGTGAACCGATGACGATTTTCCGCTTGTGGTCGATACGAGTGGCTTCGTCGAGAATAACTTCTACATTTTTGGCTCTCTTGAAGATATCGCTGAGAGGTATGACGACTTCCAGAGGCGAGCGTCCGGTCGCAGCTCTGTACAAAGCACCGTGATATTCAAAATGCTCTTTTTTAACGATGAGGTCTACTTGGATGCCAGGTTTGTTTGCAAGCGCCAGTGCTGTTTTTACGCCGCCAAACCCCCCGCCGACGACCACGATTTTCATGTACCTTGACCTTGTTATGTATTACTAATTATTTGCATCAGTGTAACAGAACCACCCGCCAGTGACTACTCACCATCCAGTAAGCTGATGGGTTCAGGCTTTGTTTTCTCGGCCAATTGCTGAACTTTGCCGAGTTTTCGTTCTATAGTCCGACTCTTGGTCGAGGCACTATCAATCGTCCTGGTGGCTTGCTCTAGCTTTTCTTTGGTTCTGTCGAGCAGGTCGCCGAACTTTCCGAATTCACCTTTGATTGTCGTCAGCAGTTCCCAGACATGCGATGTCTGCTCGGCGATAGCGAGAGTACGGAAACCTAGCTGATAACTACTGAGGATAGCTGCGATGGTCGTCGGTCCAGCGACAGTGACACGATACTCACTTTGCAAACTCTCGAACAGGCCAGGATAGCGCAAGACTTCCGCGTACAGTCCTTCGGTGGGCACATAGAGTACGGCGAAATCAGTTGTCTTGGGCGGTTGGATGTATTTCTCTTTGATACTTTTGGCTTCGAGCTTGATACGAGTCGCCAGGGCTCTAGACGCCTGTTCGACGAGCACTCCATCGCCAGCCTCTTGAGCAGCCACCAGACGCTGGTAATCCTCTAGGGGGAACTTGGCATCGATCGGTAGGTAGATGAACCCGTGTTTGTTGCTTTTGTCAGGTAATTTGATCGCAAAATCTACAGTCTCACGACTAGAGGTTGTCAACATAACTTGCTTAGAGTAGTGGTCTTTGATGAAGACTTGCTCGAGTAGACTTTCTAACTGTACTTCACCCCACGTCCCACGCGTCTTGATGCCGGTCATCAAACTCTTGAAACTCCCGACTTCCGTTGCCAGCCCTTGCATTTCACCCAGGCCTTTATGTACCAGTTCTAGCCGATCGCTGACTAATTTGAACGAGTGTCCAAGTCGCTTCTCTAACGTGCTTTGCAGTTTCTCATCCACCGTCGCCCGCATTTTCTCGAGCTTCTCAGAATTGTCTTTCTGTAAACTCTCCAGTCGCGTCTCGACGGTTTTGCGGATCTGTTCTAGTTTCTCATCATTCTTATCTCGAAGCTGCTCCAAACGTTTATCGAGACTATCCCGTGATTGATTCAAACCGCCGACTAACTCTTGTCGAAGGTCTTTCTGGCTCTCTGCAAACTCCCGGCGGTTACGAGCAAACTCATCTTTGACATCTTTACAACTCGTCACCTCTCCCTGCTTCTGTTTTACCAGATAAGCAAGCAGTAGTAGATTTATCGCCCCCATGACAAACAAGCCAGTATTCATGTTTACATTATATCCGCGAGTACCGTTAGAGCCTAACTAGTGACCCACTACCCAACTATGTGATGAGCGATCTGTATGGATACACCCACGAGGACTACTCCTAGCAAGAGCATAAATGGCTGCCAATCGAAAAACTTATGCTTCGGTGAGTTTTCGTGTATCTCAGGGATGATGTCACTAGCGGCAATATATAGGAGGAAGCCCGCGCTCAGGCCCAACAGCACTCCGATTGGCAGTTTATCGCTACTACCAAGTGCGTAGGTGATTACGGCGAGGAGTGTCGTTGCCAGTGCGCTGACTAGATTGTAGAAAAGTACCTTACCACGCGACATCCCCTTCGAGAGAAGTAATCCAAAATCACCTATTTCCTGCGGTATTTCGTGCGCCGCCACGGCAATCGTCGTGATGACACCTGTTGATGGACTGATCAGGAAGGCGGCCGCAATCGCCACTCCGTCGAGAGCGTTGTGAATAGTGTCACCAAGCACGATCAGCCCGGTAGAGGGGTCAGTGTGCTTACCTTCATGCTGGTGGTGATGGTGGAACCATGCCAAAAATCGCTCCCCGAAGAAAAACAAAATCACGCCAATCATAGCAGATGTCAGTACCGTACAAGGGTTTGCTTCCTCAAGACCGTCTTTTAGTAGGTCCATAAAAACCGCAGCCAATAGCGCACCAGCAGCAAAGGGCGTGGCGTAATTGGCTAATAGCTCGGCAAGCTTTTTGTGACTGAGCATGACGAGACCGCCAAGCAACGAAAATACGCCGCCGATTAGCGAAAAGAAAATGACTTGTAACATAATACGAGACATTATAGCGGAGTTTTTAAATTGTCCGCCAGCATATGCTAATAACTTTTGTCAAAACGCACACACTTGAGCTAGTTTGGCTGGAAGCGGGAAGTGCGGAGCGAGCTGTATCTGGAATACATTGAGCGAGCACTGGACCGTTTCCAGTCGAAATAGCCAAGAGGCTAGCAGTGTTTACTGATGACATCAGCAAAGCAGGCTAGCCGCTGTGAGCGTTTTGAACTTAAAACCCGGCGTTAAGGCCGGGTTTAACGGAAGTCTCTCACTTCCACATCAAGCATATGCTTAATTATGTACATTTTCAAGCCAACTTTTAATCTGTTAGTTGCTAATTTTTATCAAACCTGGGATAATGTCAGTGCAGATTCTTAACTCACGTAGACGTTAGTAGGCAGAAGTTCTCGTTTATCGAAGCAGCTCACCGGTACGTTCGAAGGATGTAAGGGGTCGAGCTGCTTGATAAATGAGGAAAAATTACATGCAAGGCAACAAACTTTTTGTAGGTGGCCTACCATTCTCAGTAACTGATGATGAGCTTTCAGCTCTATTCGCTGAGTACGGTACAGTTACTTCTGCAACTGTCATCAAAGACAAATTCACCGACCGCTCTAAAGGCTTCGGCTTTGTCGAGATGAGCTCAGATGCAGAGGCGCAAGCCGCTATCAATGGTCTTCACGACCGCGAAGTTGGTGGTCGCAAGATCACAGTTAACGTCGCTCGTCCTAAAGAAGACCGACCCCGTCGCGACTTCGGTGGCAACGGTGGTGGTTCTGACTTTCGTCAGCGCAGCTGGTAATCTTCGCTATTTAGCGAATTACTAAGCACACCAAGAACACCCCGATTACTCGGGGTGTTTTGTTATTTTATAAGATCAAACTTACCGAGTACAGGCAAACGCGTCATCTTCCCGGCACTTGCGTTCATGATACCCATGACCCACAGTACGAAGATGAACAAACCACCCAGTGGCCATAAGATTAGACCGATGAGAAAAATCATTAATATGCTCGATACGACACTTAGCGCGATACTCGCGATAAGTAGAATCAGGCTTTGATTAGCATGGAACTTCGCAAACTCTGAGTTTTTAGCATCTGTAAGTAATGGCAAAAAGAATATGAAATAAGCCAAGATGGCCATTGTTTTATTTTTCTCGACATCGGATTGATTTGTTGTTTCTGCTGGTTTTTGTTCTGGTGCGTTCATGGTAGCGTCAGCCATAGTTGTGACCCCTCACTTAATTACTATAACTACATCATCGCATTTCTACTGAAGCACCGCAAGTTTAATCACGTAGTGTGGTACTTGCGTAGAGGACCGTCCCCTACGCAAGTACCGTCACGATCTGTTCACTTGACGACGAAAGTGAGCGCCGAGCCTCGGTTGCCGGCCCGCCCCGTTCGGCCGATGCGATGGACATAGTCCTCGTAAGTATTCGGCTGATCGAAATTGATGACGTGACTGACGAGGGGGATGTCTAAGCCTCGGGCAGCGACGTCGGTGGCTACGAGTACACGGACCTTGTTGGCCTTGAAGCTATCCAGAGCTCTTTGGCGTTGTGGTTGGGATTTGTTGCCGTGAATGGCCTCTGATGAGATACCGCTTTTACTGAGTCTTTCGGCAAGACGCTGGACACCGTGTTTGGTCTGGCCAAAGATCAGCACTTTGTCAAAATCCGGCTGACCCAACAGTTCGATGAGCTTCGTGACTTTCTCATCCTTGTCTCGAACTTCGATGACGTCTTGTTCGATATGGGCGCTAGTTTCACCTTTGCGCACCGATATAGTGACGGGGTCAGTCAGGAAATCATTGATTAGCCGAGTGATATCACCGGTCATCGTGGCACTAAAACACAGCGATTGACGCTGGGTAGGCAATTTACCGACGAGGAATCGAATATCTCGTATGAAACCCATATCTAGCATACGATCAGCTTCATCGAGCACCAAGAAATTGATATTATTGAAGTCAATATATCCTTGTTCGGAGAGGTCTTTCAACCGTCCAGGTGTACCGATGATGAATTCTGGTTTCTTCTGAAGTCCTTGGATCTGGGGGCGAATATTCATACCGCCAACACACAGTGTTGAGAGCATACCTGAGCCCTTGGAGAAGGCTTTGAACTCTTCGTCGATCTGCATGGCCAACTCTCTAGTTGGAGCCATGATCAGTACTGAGGTTCGACGAGGTGCACTGTTGAGCAGATGGAGGAGGGGCAGGATGAAGGCGGCGGTTTTCCCAGTTCCAGTATTAGCGAGACCGATCACATCCTTGCCCTCGAGGATTAGTGGGATAGCCTGATCTTGGATGGCTGTTGGTACAGTGTAGCCCTTCGCAGCTACGTTGCGTTTGATAGCGTCGTGCAGAGCGAAATCGTTGAACATATGAGTGGACTCATAGGGGATTTCATCCGCTACAGCGACTGCCTTATTTACAAATTTACTGGGGTGGATGTACTGGCCCTGACCCTTTTGTCGGGGTTGGCGAGCAGTTTTTGGCAACATGCCAAGCGGGCGCGAACGCCTCGAATGCGATTGAACGTTTTTATACATATTGTATGGATTGACCTTTCATGTCCGTGACACGCTTACGGGATGGAAACAGCGAGACACTTGGTTTTTTAGACACTACTCGGTTACCATCAGTTTATTATCACTAGTAGTATAACATACTAACACCTTAGAAGCTATTTGATTTTGATCTTAGCGCGGGGTTTAGTGAGGTAATCTAGTGCTCTGTCTTTTTCTGATCCATCTGTATGATTGACTCGTTTTGCGCCCAATGCACGAGCTGATTCGCGACCTTCTGCGAAAATAGTTCGCCACGCTTTTGGATCATCGAAGAGTTCTAGCCCAATATCACCCCTAAATACATATATACCGTTATTCTTTACTGGGTCATCTGCTATAACTGATTCGACTACCTCGCCTGCATCTGTTGTATGCTCTATGACCGCTGCATAGTATTGATCATGTTTTGAGTTTTTCAGGTCAGTTACTGCTACTCTACCAGCACCCATCAAAGCAATTTCAGCAACCCACTTCAAACGTTCTGGGAAATAGCGCTTTCCACCAATTTCAACTTCATCATCTTTTCTGGTAGTTTCACACTTTTCGATGATCTCTTTGGCTTCGGAAGGAAGAATCTCCCAGCCAGATTCTTCTAATAACGGCTGACGATGAGCCTTCACGATGTCATCTCTTTGTACAGTATGATAGTGACGCCACCTGTCCTTGTTATGAAGTAGTCCATCAGCTATAGCGTATTCAAATTCTTGACGCAGGGTTTGTGCGGGTGCTTCTGATACTGTCCAGTTCCGTAGTCTTTCAGCATTGCGCCCCATTAATAGTAGATTCAAATATGAAGCGTCGGACGTAACTTCCTCTACCACCCGATCTACATCGTATTGATGATCTGTGTGGACAGAAGAATCAACCCGCTCTTCCAAGCGTGTAAGCGCAAGGTCAATACCCCGACTAAAGTATTTGATAAGGCTCGTATGTGTCGGATATTTAGCTTTTATGTAATCGGGATTGTCCCGAATACTAGCTCCGAGACCATCATCAACTATCTTTTTACCAATCATTTCCTTTTCAAGTTGTGTCAACGTGGTGGCAAATTTTTTCTTCACCTCGTAAGCAGCATAAGGTCGAGCTATGATTCTTTCAAAGAATTTATTAGCTGCTTCAATCTGTTCAGATAATGCAGCATACTTTGGATTAGGATCCCTGTATACCTTACTCTTCCCTCTTTTTGTTATGTATTGAGGCTCACCTTGAATTTCAAACAGCGCCTGAGCCTTTAGTAATGTCGCAATTGTCATGTAGTCAAGGCTAGGGTCTCGATTGGCTTCATAAAGTGGCGTCCACACAGTTGCCTTAATTGCATCTACTCGCGAGTTTCTGAGATGCCCAATGGCCCATCTGCGCCACTCGGGCGTAGAGATGGTTTCTAAGTAGCCCTCTGCTCTGTGCATACCCTCGGCCGTGCTAACGGCATGTGGTGCGCTAGGTATCACGACTAGACTATTTCCTTCGTATCTAGAAGTGACCAATAGATCAAAGATTGAGTCAGCCCAGATCGGCTTTGTATCTAGACTCATCCTCTGCCCTTCTTGATACACGGTACGGTGTATACCAAAATATGCCCACTCACCCCATATTTGCGCGAGCGAGCCTTCCACCTTAAATGAATCAACTATTTCATGACATCGATCCTCAAGATGAGCATCCATCATTGATGCCAGTTCTTGATACACTTCTTGGGGCACTTCACCAACTAAACTATTCATAATTAATACTATTATACAATCTTATCTTTCTTTAGTCTATATTTAATCATTCGGGTGATATACTTAGTGATATGCGTAAAGAATTTCGAGTCTCGACAAAAGTGGCTTTGTTTAACGATAATCGATCAAAGGTATTAGTCATCCTCATCGATCCTGTCAAGAATGACTGGGGTTTACCTGGTGGTCATATTGAAGAAGATGAGACTCCCGATCAGGCTATTGCTCGCGAGCTATTAGAAGAATGTGGAGTCTCGGTGTTCAATTTGAAGCATGCTGATTTCTTCGTGCATGGCGAAGGAAAACTTATTCTTGCTTACACAGGAGCAGTAGATGACGAAACGCTTAAATCCCAGCAAGGTGAACTCGAAGGCGTTCCGAAATGGCTGACAAAACAAGAATTTGAAGCTATCCCTATCGATCCTGGGTATCGGGATCTCGTGCTGAGTCAGTGGCAATAAGTAGCGTTGGTTGTACCCGACAGATCAGACAGGTATAATACTCGCGTTCACCAATGGGAGTTGGCCAAGTGGTAAGGCACTGGGTTCTGGTCCCAGGATCGGGGGTTCGAATCCCTCACTCCCAGCCAACAAAGTGGCCCACGCTATGTGGGCTATTTTGTTGGCCTGAGATGAGGC
>CAZDBS010000017.1:3045-12129 GCA_964503775.1 uncultured Candidatus Saccharibacteria bacterium | reverse complement strand
CCCTCGATGTCGAGATAGCCGCCAACCGTCTGATCATCGACGCTGCCGCCGTAAATCACACGGACCTTTTTGGCGGCTTTGGGACCATACAATTCCCTGATCTGGTGGCGAATCTGCTCTAGTACCGCCTCGACATCCGCTGGCTTGGCCAATTCAGCACCAAACGTACTGATAGCCCAGACCGGCTCGTAAGCGATTACGATGTTTTGGACGTCTTGACCTGTCAAGTTAGATAGTGCCGTCGTCAGCTGATCGTGAATGACCTGGTGTGTCTCCCGATTGCGCCGCTCTTCTTTGGTTTCTCCTATGCACAATATAGGAGTGATGTCATTGCGAACAGCAGCCGCTACCTTGTCACGAATCATATCGTTGTTTTCATGGAAATATATCCTTCTCTCAGAATGACCGATGATTACGTAGTGGACTAGTTCACGAAGCATAGAAAAAGACACTTCACCAGTGAATGCCCCTTCGTCTTTGTGATATGCGTTTTGAGCGGCTAACCGAAACTTGCGTCGATCAATCTGGACGCTGAGAGGTTGTAGGACTAACATACTAGGCGCCAGCACCACCTCGACATCTCTTAGTATCCGAATCCGCTCGTGCAGCCGATGCAACAGCAAACTAGCCTGGGAAGCATTGAGGTGCATTTTCCAGTTGGCAACAACTAGCGTGCGTCTTAGGGCGCTCATACGCTTAATTGTAACAACATTTTAGGTAAACCATAAGCGTTTTATCGACTATCTATCGAGAAGTGCTTCAACCCCCGGTAGGACATGACCAGCCATCAGCTCGAGACTGGCTCCCCCGCCGGTCGAGACATGATCTAATTTCGTCGGATGACCAGTCTCAGGATCTTTCTGAGCATTATCCATAACATAACCGACGGTGTCGCCACCGCCGACAAGCGTGAATGGCTTAAGCACATTACCGCTACCCATACCTTCGAGCGCTTCTAGAATAATTCGTGATCCGTGCGCAAATGGATCGGCGGTGCCGTTGGCACCTTTGGTTTCCGTGACACCGGCTGTGCCATTCCATATAACCGTCCGCGCCATCGTTGCCAACCCTGCAATCCTATAGGCTGATAACGGTCCGATGTCGAGGATTGATTCTTCGTTAGCGATAGTATGGCTCTCTGAAGTGGGAACTTTGGGATAGGCTTCGATATCAGCAAAGGCAAGTGTGTTGAGATCGACGATTCGGGTCGGCGCCGAACCATCAACTGCAGTTGAAACAACGACATCCATAGGGAGGAAGAAGGAGAATTGTTTCTCACTTTGTTTTTGTTCTACCTTCTCTAGTAGCGCACGAGCGGTATCGAGGGCATCGTTCTCCACCAAACTTCTTCCGATATCGACGCCTCGGGCTAACAAGAAAGTGTTGGCCATGGCTCCGACAACTGTTACACAGTCGGCGATCTCGATGAATTTTTCTAATATCTCGATTTTGTCGGAAACTTTAGCGCCACCAATGATCGTCATTAGTGGCCGTTCCGGCGACTCCATAACGCGCGTGATGGTGTCGACTTCTTGTTCCAGTAGGAATCCTGCCACACTCGGCAACAGATGGGCAATTGCTTCTATGGAAGCATGAGCCCGGTGTGCAACACCAAAACACTCCTGAACGAAGATCTCAGCGTGAGTGTCGGTTTTGATCTTTTCGGCAAACGCTCGGTCGTTTCTCTCTTCCTCGGGATGGAAACGAGTATTTTCGAGCAAGATAATCTGACCAGGTTGAATATGTTCGGTAGCTTGCGATACCTCAGGACCCACGCATTCGTTGACATACTGCACCTCCCTACTCATTAGCTCACCGAGTCGAACGGCCACAGTTTTCAAGCTCAATTTGGGATCTTCGATACCGCCTGGACGGCCGAGATGCGCCAGGATGACTATTGAGCAACCCTGCTCCAACAGATAGTTAATCGTCGGCAGGCTGCCTTTGATCCGGTAATCGTTGGTTATTCGCCCATCGGCACCTAGAGGCACGTCATATTCAGCCCGCATCAATATGCGCTTGCCTTGCAGATCAATATCCCTAATTGTTTTCTTAGTAAACACGCTTATGCCTATCCTTCTTCCGCTAGTATATAGACCCTTCCACATGAGCGCAAAATCAGTGTTCTTCTTCGAGGATACTTCGAGGCGTATAGGTAATACGACGAGAAGTAGGCGGAGGAGAAAACGCTGATTTGGTGCCATGAGCCTCAGTAGAGTTTTTAGCTCTGCTAAAAAGCAGACTGAGGCGCTGGGAGGGCCTACTCCAGGACACGAACTTTGATGGTATCGGTAGACCCAATGACACCAGGATAACGTCCGCTCGCCATAACTACTACATCACCGGCTTTCAGAAGCTTTTGGTGTCTGAGCCAGTCTGTCAACTTCAGTCCGGCACTCTTGCTGTCGGGACGCACAAACGACATCCCCCCGTATGATAGAACCAGTTGCTGTGCGACTCGATCGCTCGACGTGACCATGATGATCGGAACTCTGGGTCGCCGAGCAGCTATCTGATAGGCCGTAGCACCTGATTTAGTCTCGGCTATGATTGCTGTGGCTTTCAGGGTATCGGCCAAGTTTACGACGGCATCGGCAATAGCACCGGTCGGTGTAATCGGTCGCTCAAAATCATACTGGACCTTCAGATGAGAGTGGCCCTGAGCGTAGATAATGATTCGTCTCATGATTTTGATGGCTTCGACCGGGTACTGTCCCATGGCGGTTTCCTCAGACAGCATCACACCATCGGCACCGACGAACACCGCTGTTGCTACATCCGATACCTCGGCTCGCGTCGGATCCGGTGCTTCAATCATCGACAACAGCATCTGAGTTGCCACAATCGATAATTTGCAGTGCTTGAGACACAGCCCGATGATCTCGCGTTGGATAACAGGCACTGATTCGGGAGATACTTCAGAAGCCAGATCGCCGCGAGCAACCATCACCGCATCGCTGGCCTCGACAATTGACTCGATATTATCAACAGCTGCTTTGGTTTCGACTTTGGCGATATGTTTAGCGTTCATGCCTAGGTTTTTTATGAGCCGCTTCAGTGATTGGACATCATCAGCGGTCTGGATGAAACTCTGCGCCACGTAATCGATATCCAGTGTCGAACCAAAAGCCAAGTCTTTGCGATCTTTGTCGGTAATCACATCACCACCAAAATCAGTATCGGGCAGATTGATGCCTTTGCGCTTGACCAGGATACCTTCGTTTTCAGCTCGGGCGCGAACGATACCCTCACGAACACTCGTTATGACCGTGCGGATCCGACCATCGTAAAGATTCATCGTTTCGCCACGTTTGACTTTGTGGCTGAGATCAAACTGTGTCGGTATGACGCCACTGACGTCATACTCAGCGAGATAACCAAAACTCAACTCCTGTCCTTTTTTGACATGGATCATGCCATCGAAATCACCTAGACGAACTTTGGGACCTTGTAGATCCTGAATGATAGCCACCGGTTTCCCTAGTTCTTTACTGGCTTTACGAATCCATTTGACCCAAGTAGCAAACTCGGCATGTGTCCCATGAGAGAAATTAAGACGTAGAACGTTAGCCCCAGCCTTGATAAGCTTCAGTATTGCCTCGTAGTTGCCGGTCGCCGGACCTATAGTCGCGATGATTTTGGTCCGCTTAAACACCGACAAATGCAATTTAGGCACTTGATTCGTGGTCTTCATATCTACCCAATAGTCTACATGCTTATGCTAACGATAACTAGGTTGTATCTAACGTAGTTTGGCTTCGGTTTTAACGATATCCATAGTCGTCTTCACGACTGTATCGGGAGCTAGTGAGATACTGTCTATTCCGGCTTCGACGAGAAATCGAGCAAACTCAGGGTAGTCCGAAGGGGCTTGACCGCACAGTCCGATCTTTACTTTCTTGGACCTGGCGACTTTGATAACTTGGCGGATGAGGGTTTTGACCGCTTCATTATTCTCATTGTAGATATGAGCGACGGTGTGATTATCACGATCAACACCGAGAGTCAGCTGCGTCAGGTCATTGGAGCCTATCGAAAACCCGTCGAAGAGCTCAGCAAACTGCTCGGCCAGGATGACGTTCGATGGAATCTCGATCATGACATACGCTTCGAAGCCGTTCACTCCACGTTTCAAGCCATTTTTGGCCATGATGTCGAGGACTTTTTTGGCTTCGGTCAAATCTCGACAGAACGGCACCATAGCTTTGACGTTTACGATACCCATATGATCTCGAACTTTTTTGATCGCGCGGCATTCTAGCTCAAACGCCGCCCGATAGCCTTCGTCGTAGTAACGGCTCGCACCCCTCCAGCCGATCATTGGGTTATTCTCCTGTGGTTCGAATTGTGCGCCACCGATGAGGTTGGCGTATTCATTCGTCTTGAAATCGCTAAACCTGATGATGACGTCGCGCGGATAGAACGCTGCCCCGATGATAGCCACGCCTTCGGCTAGTTTGTCGATGAAATAATCTGCCTTGCTCGCATAGCCTTTGGTTAGATCCGTGATAATCTGGCGAGTTTTTTTGTCAGTGAGTTTGTCGAACTGGAGTAGCGCCAGAGGGTGTACTTTGATATGCGAGTCGATGATGAACTCCTCTCTAGCAAGTCCCACGCCATCGTTTGGAATCATCGAATACTGGAACGCCAAATCGGGCGAACCGATATTCATCATGATTTTAGTCTTCGGTCGTTTCAGATTTTTGATGTCGGTTCTATCAACGACAAATTTTAGCTCGCCGCTGTAGATCACGCCTTCGTCACCCTCAGCACAGCTCACCGTGATCGGGCTCTTAGTGGTAATTTTTTTCGAAGCGTCACCAGTCCCCACAACGCAAGGGATACCTAGCTCACGCGACACGATTGCGGCATGGCAGGTGCGACCACCTTTGTCGGTCACGATAGCGCTGGCCTGTTTCATGATCGGCACCCAATCAGGATCGGTCATCTCCGTCACCAGCACGTCACCGGCTTTGAATGAGCTGATGTCCCTTAGACTCATGATCTTACTGGCTTTACCAGCGCCGATTTTGTTACCCACACTTGTTCCCCGAGCCAATACGTCGCCTTTCTGGGTGAGTCGGTATTCCTCGATGACATTCATATCTTTGCGTGACTGGACAGTCTCCGAACGAGCTTGGACGATATAGAGCTTGTTGTCGTCCTCGTCGAGGGCCCATTCGATATCCATCGGTTTCCCGTAATGTTTCTCGATCTCCATCGCCCATTTAGCCAAAGTCGTTACTTGCTCGGCCGAGATAGAGTAACGAGCCTGGTCTTTGGGAGACACTGCGATATTTTTAGTCTTGCTGCCAAACGCCGGGATCATCTTTTCTTTTTTCGTCCCGATCCGCTTTTTGATAATCGCCATGGTTGGTTTAAAAACAGTGAATTCATCTGGACTGACGCGACCCTGTACGATGTTTTCGCCCAACCCATAGATTGAGGTGATGACCACAGCGTTCTGGAAACCGGACTCGGTATCGATCGTGAACATCACCCCTGCGGCCTTGGAGCGCACGGCAACCATCTGCTGGATACCGGCTGACAATGCCACCTTCATATGTTCAAACTTATTCTCGACTCGATAGACAATCGCTCGATCAGTGAAGAGCGAAGCTATACACTTCCTAGTCGCATAGAGGACGTTTTTCACGCCTTTGATATTCAGATACGTTTCTTGCTGGCCAGCAAACGAGGCATTGGGCAAGTCCTCAGCTGTTGCCGACGAACGAACCGCGACCACCAGATTTTTGTGACCACATATTCGACTCAGTTCTTTATATCCCTGGACAATCTCTTCTTCGAGATCTTTAGGTAGCCTGGCTTTCATGATTAAAGCTCGAATCTTGGCACCGCGTTTTTTCAGTTCTCGGACGTTTTTGACGTCGAGATTGCTGAGCAGCTGTTCGATTTGACCTGTTATACCAGCCTGATCGAGAAAATAATAGTAACTCTTCGCGGTCGTCGCGAAACCATTGGGGAGATTCACTCCCTTCGGCGCTAGATTGCGCCGCATCTCACCGAGCGAAGCGTTTTTGCCTCCGACTTTGGGTATGTCGGGCAGAGAAATTTCATCAAAAAACTTTAGGTATTTGTACGAAGTCATATGCATCCCATCCTTGTCAGTTCATGTCTCATATTAGCACAAGAGTTATGGATAATCTCGGGAATTCTATCTGTCAGACGTGTATACTTGGCCTCATGGACCAAACTCAACAAAAGATTACCTCATGGCTCGGTTCGGGATCGATCAACATCTTTGGGATGCCTTATGCCGGCAAAGACACGCAATGCCGAGCGCTGGCGGTGTTGGTTGGCGGCGTGGTCATATCCAGTGGTGAATTACTTCGTAATCATCCCGATCAGGTGACCGTCCAGCGTATTATGGCTGACGGCGACATCGTCCCGAGTCGAATGTTTGAAGAGATTGCTCTACCTTATCTATCCAAACCTGAGTTCTCCGGCAAGCCGTTGATTCTCAGTGAAGTCGGGCGCGTCAAGGGCGAGGATGAGATCACCATGCAGGCAACAGAGCAATCTGGCCATCCGACCAAAGCCGTCATCTACATCACCCTGGATGAAAGTGAAGTCTGGAAGCGTTTTGATACCGCTATGGCGACAGGTGATCGTGGCACTCGGGCTGATGACAACCGCGCCGTATTACAAACCAGGCTCGACAAATATCGAGAGTTAGTCATACCGGTCGTCGAACTGTATCGAGATCGTGGTTTACTGTTGGAAGTAGATGGATCCCTCACTCGTGAGGCAGTCACTGAGCAAATAATCAACTCCCTTGCCGAACAAGCCGGTGCGTGATTATTGATTGTCTACGCTAGGAGCGGTCGGATCAGGCACAGACTGACGCAACTCGTCTCTATAAAGATCTGTGTAAATAGCCTTTATTTCAGCTGGGATGACCGAATCTTCTCGCGCTAATTCAACAGCCATCTCCTGGGCAGCACGCGCAGGTAGCCCACTGGCGGCGAGGTTAGGAACACTCAAGGCGAAATCAATAGTCTGACCCAACCGTACAAGTGGATCGCTCGCCAACATTACTTCATGCATCTTGATAGCTTGTTCCTCTGCTGTGCCTTCTGTCTCGGCTACAATTCCAGCCAAAGCTTGTCGATAGCGCTCTGTGGCCTGCATGAATCTTGGCAACTCAGCTTCGGCGGCTACTTCGGGATTAGAATCTGATGAATCTTCGCTCATGAGCTACATAGTAGATTATCTATGCTGGAATTGGAACGATATCTTATCTGAGATAGCTAACTGGTATGAGGTATTAAGAGGGGTGTGTCCGTTACAACCTATTCCTGCTGGGATTGGAACATAGACTAGATATAACCGAGTTGTTTCAGAACCGATTCGTCAACATCTACTTCACCACTAGCTGTGGCCTGTTCTCTACTCTGTCGTGAACGTTCGCCGGGTAATCGAATTTCATCAATGCCTGGCTTTTTACGTGAAGTTTTTGTCTTTTTCACAAGATCAGATGCACTTTGTTTGAACTTTTCTACATCGACCAACAAGTTGGGGTCGATGGCAATGAACAGACTGCCGTATGAACTGTCAAGATCCGTGTCTACATACGCTGCATTCACTAAAGGACCAGCAAGAGTCTCCACCATGAGCGCTAATCCTGATCCCTTATAGCCATGATCAAACGGCAATGTAGCACCATTCATTGCCTCTGTAGGATCGGTAGTTGGATTTCCCTGAGCATCAATGGCTATGTTTTTAGGAATCTGCTCCCCACGAGCTTGGGCTAGAACCAATCCGCTCCATGGCATCGCTGCAGTTGTCATATCAAAAACTAACGGCTCTTCCTGCGTCGGGAAAGCCATGCCCATGGGGTTGGTGCCAAATATAGGGTCAATGCTATCAAATCCCGATGACGATGCAGGTGCGCTAGCCATACTTATGCCGATTAAGTCTTGCTTAGCAATCTGTTCCACATAGTAGGCTTGGGTTAGATTACTAGAATGAGTGTTATAGACCCCAACAATGGCCATACCATGTTCCTTTGCCTTCTGAATGGCCACTTGTACAGCTTGATGACAAACAATCGGTGCAGCGTTTCCCCCGGCATCAATAAGCTGTGAGAGTTTGGTATCGCGCTCAACCTTTGGCTCATGCTCGGCAACCATGTTCTGAATTGGCTCAGTACCGACCATTTTTACGATTCCCATCGGCTTTACACCTGACGTTTCGGCATATAGAAGGATGTCGGCAATTTGTTCTGATTGTTCTTGGTTGTACCTGGTCTTTAACGTTTGGATGATTTTCTGTCGCAGATCGTCGATTGCTATTTTCATATGCTCATCATATCAAAGCTTTCAAGTTTCGAATTGCCCCTTATAGTCCCTGAGATCAAAAAACCTCCGTCTTTACAGAGGTCAAAGTGCTTAAGCTTGGTGAACTATCTTCATTGGAATTGGAACGATATCTTATCTGAGATAGTTAGTTGGTATGAGGTATTGAGAGGGATATATCCGTTACAGTCTATTCCTGCTGGGAGTGGAACTTAGAGATAGTTCTCAACTGATCCTATAGCGTTCCTCTGACAATCCCTTTGCAATTCTTGGACCCACAATTGCATTTCATTTCCCAGTCTTTTGCTGAAAATTGAGCGTAGTCGAGAGTAAGCTCTTCCCCCACCTCGATGTCCCTTAGAGCGGTGTGGTTTCTATCAAGATTTGGATCGCAACTATGGTTGCCATAATCCTCAGGATGATTCTCCCGATCTGATATTGCCGCTCTGTGTGTCCCGTTGCCTAATGCTACCGCATCCCATTCTTTTCCATTTTCAATGCACCATCGATGAAACTTTTTGAACTCTTCATCAGTGTATATTTTCTCTTCAGCCGGTTCTGCCCCTTTGGAGATCCAAATTGTCTCTCCCTTCTTGATAGGGACCTTGGTGAATAGACCCTTACCCTGAATGGGCGAGTCTTTGATTTCAATATCAGGGTTTATCTCTAACGCCACGTGTGCAACTATATCAAATCTGATCAAAAAGACCTCCATTTCCAGAGTCCATAATGCTTAAGCTTGGTGATCCCGAGGGTCGGGCGGTCG
>CAZDBS010000017.1:0-2945 GCA_964503775.1 uncultured Candidatus Saccharibacteria bacterium | reverse complement strand
GTGAGGCATTTTGCTGGTGATCCCGAGGGGAATCGAACCCCTGTTGCCGGGATGAAAACCCGGTGTCCTAACCGTTAGACGACGGGACCGTGATGGAGACGATAGCAATCCTACCACATCTGTTAATCAGTGTCTATGCGGCTCTGCTATAGTGAAGTTATGGACATAATCACACTTTTTCACAAAGCACTTGATGGATTTAAGAATAATGTTTCTAAAGTCACACCAGAATTTGGACATGCGCCGACCCCGTGCAGCGAGTGGGATGTGCACGCTTTGGTCAATCACGTGGTCAACGAAGTGTCGTGGATTCCTGACCTGATAGAGGGTAAGACGATCTCTGAAGTCGGATCTAAATATGACGGTGACCTACTAGGCGATAATCCCCTGGAGGCCTGGCAACAAGCCGCAGATGCGGCTCTGAAGTCAGTTATTCCAGAGATCTTGGATAAAACCGTCCACCTGTCATTTGGCGACTTCAAGGCTCGAGAATACCTGGCTCAAGTCACCGCTGACCTGGCAATTCACAACTGGGATCTGGCTATCGCTATCCATACTGATACAGTCATCGATCCTGAGTTATTGACAGTGGTCAAAGAGACATTCCTACCGATGGCCGAAGGCGCCCGTGAATCGGGGGTCTTTGGTCAAGAAGTAGAGGTACCGGGCGACGCCTCAGAACAAACCAAGATTCTCGCCGCTACAGGTCGCAAATCCTAATCAATATCAAGCGCATCAAACCCACCTGTGATGGAACGTGCGAGTACAATAGATGTGTAAATAAGGAGGTTGTATGGGATTAAATCTAAACGCCGTGATGCTAGGAGCCGAAGACGCTCCGAAACTTATCGAGTTTTATAACAAAATCTTAGGCGAGGCTGTTTGGAAAGATGACGAAAACCACTGGCACGCCTGGCAAGTCGGCACCGGATCGCTGGTCGTCGGACCACATAGCGAAGTCAAAGGCATGAGTCCGCAACCAGGTCGCGTCATGGTTGGTTTCGAGACCACTGACGTACAGGGCGATTTTGATCGAATCAAAGGCCTCGGCGCTACCGTCGTCGCTGAACCGTATCACCCTGGCGAATCACCAGAGATGTGGCTCGCTACCTTCGCCGACCCAGAAGGCAACTACTTCCAGCTCGCCTCCCCAATGAAACCCTAGACTTTTACGATCGGCAAACCACCCCAGGAACGGGGATTGATCGGGCTGACTCGTTCCCTCTTAGCGGCCCAGGTTTCCCTCGAGCGAACTCCTTCGGCGGCGTGGAGTAACGTTTTTGGCCCGTAGCGGTGATTGATCTGATCAAGTGCCGACATCACTTTATGGCGTCTCTGGAACATCTCATCTGATATCGGTTCGAGCAGCGAAACTGGCTGGGCTCCCACCGGCAACAAACCAGCCGCCCAAACCCCTGATTTCTTATACCCGACATCCGGATTGTACGACTTCTCTAGACCCCTGAGAGCAGCTGTGATCAGTACCGAGGTGTCATTACTGGGGACGGGCAGCGTCTCATAGGTAACTTTGGAGTACCGATACTCAGGATCAACATGACTGCCAGTACGGATATAGGCGGCTATCTCCGTAGCCACTTGGTTATTCTGGCGTAGTTTAGCGGCTACCCGAGCAGCGTGCGTCGCTATCGACTGCTCCAGCTCGTGATAGGCTCGCACCGTATGTCCAAATGATCTGGAGGAGACCATGCTTTTCTGATCTTCATGCACCTCGTTGAGCCCATAACACACCGTTCCACGCAGCTCCTGAACGGTCCGCAAACCTGTTATGTGTAGATTTTGGAGAATCCACTGATCGCTACACTGCACCAAATCCCAAGCCGTCTTCATACCCCGATCATATAATTTAACTGCCGTCCGACGCCCCACGCCCCATATGTCATCCAACTTCGTCCGCCGCAGCATCTCCTCCCACGACGGGTACTGCGTAGAGGTTCGACCTCTACGCAGTACAATCCCCACCCCTGGCAAGTCGGCGTCTTTTTTAGCCCGATCCGATCCTAACTTGGCCAAAGTCTTGGTTGGAGCAATGCCGACAGATACCGGCAAGCCCGTGGAGCGCAGGATATCCTCTCTGATCTGTATGCCCCAGGCTTCTAGATCCGGTATGTCCATGGTTGAAATGTCTAGGAATGACTCGTCGACAGAGTATATCTCCATACTGGGGCAATACCGACGCAAGATCTCAGTGACACGCCAAGACATATCACCGTACAGAGAGAAATTAGCTGAGAAGATAGTCGTATGGTGCTTCTCGAGTAATTCTCGCACTTCGAACAGCGGCACGCCCATCGGTACGCCAAGCGCCTTAACCTCGTTTGACCTAGCTACGATACAACCATCATTGTTACTCAGCACTACTGTTGGATGACCATTGAGATCAGGCCGAAAGACCCGCTCGCAGGAGACAAAGAAGTTATTGCAATCGACAAGCACATACATATCTCACGGTCTCCTCGTGTACTGCGTAGAGGTCGAACCCCTACGCAGTACCCATTGATCCTTTATTACGCAGCATATTTGATCGGTTTTGTAGGTCCTTCTTGCGAAAGTGATGCACCGTATATGTGACGACTCCCCAGATCTGGAAATCATTCTCCTCGGATATCTTGATCACCGGATAAGCAGGATTGCCAGGTCGGAGTTCACCCGAGCCACCCAAGTTCATAAACTGCTTCAAGGTAAACTCGCCATCGATAAATGCTACGATCACGTCCCCTGAATTCACCTCTAGAGATTTGTCGACCACCACTAGATCACCGCTGTAAATCCCTAAGTCTTCCATCGAGTCACCATCCACTCGCATATAGAACGTGCTGGCCGGGTGTTCGATGACCAGGCTATTGAGATCAAGCATCATCTGTCCGACATCTTCAGCCGGATTTGGAAATCCGGCTTTGATAGGTGTTAGTACCAGCGGCGCCCCT
>CAZDBS010000016.1:8095-16215 GCA_964503775.1 uncultured Candidatus Saccharibacteria bacterium | reverse complement strand
ATAAAACGCTTACGATAGTGCGTATGTCCGGTTATAAAGGTCATATTGCCGGAGGGCTATTCGCAGGTATTGCCTACACTGCAGTAATCTCTCGCGGTTCTCTCGACACTCTTCTCAGCTACCAGGGCACCTTTTTGAGCGGCTGGTATTATATCGGTGCCTTGCTGACTCTTGCAAGCGCCTTTGGCATCTGGCCAGACGTGGACACCAACTCCAAAGCTCAGGACGTATTCTTTGTACTGCTCTTTGCACTAGATATTGTACTACTTGTCAACGGTCTTATGGAAGCAGCAGCATATGTTGGGGTGATTGGTATGCTGCCAATTCTCGGCGGGCATAGAGGTTGGACGCATAGTTGGTGGGCAATGTGTGCGGTCCCTTCTATGTTTCTTATCATCCCTTATCTTAATCATCCTGATCGCCCTCTGACTGGTCTACCGTATTTTGGTGCGGCACTAGTCGGATATTTTAGCCATCTGGTACTCGATGGGCGTTTGCGCCGCTCGCTGCGTAATCATGTCTTCCGCTCACACCACATCATCTAGAACCGTCACACCGGCCAGTTTGCCATCTCGTCTTTAGTAGCTTTAGACCCTAAGTGTGTTTAAATAGAAGTAATGTCAAAGGGTCTTATCTATCTCGCAGTTGCCATCGGTTCGACGCTTGGTGCGTACCTTCCTGTCTTGGTGTTCGGCGTAGATATATTCTCTGTGTGGAGTATCGCAGGCAGTGTGGTTGCTTCAATCGGAGCGATAATTATCACATATAGGTGGTTTAACTAATATGCACATCCATGAACACAAGCCGGCAGCTAAACATTTACTACTGATCGTCGTAAGTGCCGGTGCTATCTTGGTGTTGGCGGCACTGTGCCTGGTAGTTCTAATCGTAAATGCTATTTAGTAAGTAACATCCTTGCAAGTCGACTGCAAAATCGTTGTAACTAACATATATACACTGGCTTCGTGGTCTCAGAATCAGTAGAATATCGATCAAGGTATGAAACAAACAACTACCAAACTACCGGCTGGCACAATTCGTCGCATCAATATCAACGGCCTATCGGGTCGTGTTTTAACCATACCCAAAGCAAAAAACGGAAACAAGAAAAGCAAAGATGTGGAAATATTACTTGTATATGGCATGCATTCCAGTCTCGAGCGTTGGTATACCTTAGCAAAAGCCCTGACTCAGTTTGGGAACGTTACCATGCCCGACTTGCCAGGTCATGGAGGTATGGACAGTTTCTATAGAATAAAAATGGAGCCTACGCTCGATAATTTTGCGGATTACCTGGCAACGTTTATCAAGCTTCATTATAAAAACAAGAGATTTATTATCCTCGGTATGTCGTTGGGTTTTGAGATAGTCACTGATCTCCTGGCTCGCTACCCTGATATTACGCAAAACACAGATTTGGTTGTGAGCGGCGTAGGATTTACTCATCACAGGGATTTTAAAATAAAGAGATCCAATCAAGCAGTCTTGAAAGTTATTGGCTACATAATTTCTCGCAGAGCTCTTGGCTATCTTACCCAACATCTCATATTTAACAGGTTTTTTGTGAGTTTGGGATTTAGAATCTGGGGCCGCAAACATCTGAAAAAATACATCGGACTAACCAAAGAACAGATCCGTGAGTACTCCCAGATTGATATCGACCTGTGGCGTATTAATGACGTTCGTACCCGCGGCTATACGGCCTATAAGATGTTTATTAGTGATCTGACGTATCTCCATGTGCCTCTCGCGGTTCATCACATCCACGTGCCTGACGATCAGTATTTCTATCGTGATCGAGTCAAACAACATATGTCTATGATTTATACGGGCTATCATGAATACTTGGCTAATTTCGTCAGTCACGGATCCCCTCTCATTGCGACCGAGAGTGAAGCCATGTCGATGTTTAATCAAGAATTACAAAAACACATAAGAAGTATTGGCAAGACCACCAAGAAGACTCGTCAAAAATAGTTATCGTCTTTTTTTAACAGCTCCGCGATAGACTGATTCAAGTCTCTTGCCGATGATGTTGATATCAAATTGTCGAACCAACTTAGTCTGTTTGGTGTGAACCGAATTGGCGAGGGCGGAGTCGTGCAAGAAAGAGTCAAGTATTTGAGCAAACTCGGAGGTGTGCTCGGGGTCAAAAAGACTCTCTGGGATTGACTGCATCACACTCCGATAGCCTGGATTATTGCCAGCTAGTGTAACTCCCGCCCCCGATGCCATAGCCTCGAGCAGTACAATCCCAAAACTCTCACCGTTTACGGCCGGAAACACGGCGATGTCGGCACTATGAAGCAACGATGCTTTGTCTTGCTCTGGGATAAAACCACGAAACTCCACTATGTCTTGGAGGTGGTGTTTGACGACATAGGTCTGTAAGTCTTTGAGAAGCTCACCCTTGCCGCCGATGACCACACGGACATTATCCAGTTTGACTTCGCTGTTAAGCTGGTTGATAGCTGCCAGTAAGTATTGGGCGCCTTTGCGACGGACAAGTCGGCCCAAGAATACAATGGTCTGTCTTTTGGGTGTTGACCTGGGCTTTGTCGGGGCAAAAGCGGAGATGTCGATGGGGTTGGGAACAACAATACTATCGAGTTTGTAGTGTGTCCTAGCAAATTGACGCGCCGCTGGAGACGTACTCGTGACGATGTTAAAACGCTGGTGGGTTTGTTTTTGAATCATTGCCAGGGCCTTGGTTCCAACCGCAGATGTCCAAGAGGCTGGCAGAATGTGAAAAGTACCGACAATGGCCGTCGAGTGCTTTGCTTCTTGGATAACCCGCCCGGCCGATAGAGGATGATATGGAATTTGGACGTGGAGGACATCGAGGTTTAATTCCTCGAGGATATGTCGAATTCTCACCCTAGGGACCGGTCTCGGTATGCTCATAGTGTTGTGATTGAATTTGACGTGCCAGTTGCGTCCCAGAGTCCGGATACCCTCGATATCGCTTCTGGTTGTATCGCCGACGAGATAGTAGACGGCATGACCACGTTTTTTTAGCCACTCCCCGACAGTCAACACATACTGCTGCACACCGTCAGGACGATCCAGTGAATCATCGAGTACTAGACCAATACGCAGTAGACTATTTCCGGGCTTTTTCATACAGTGCTTCGTACTGATCGGCAATCTTGGGGTAATCAAATTGGGTTATGTAGATATCGGCCCACTCACGCCATAGATCTCGGAGCTTCTCGTCGTCAAGTAGTAGATCCAGGCGGTTGGCAAAATCCGGGGTATCCTCCGGTGTCACGAGACTGAGGCGCCCCATGCCCTGCATCACTGAGGCGTAACCAGGGTTATTGCCGGCTACTGTGACAGCCCGGCTGGCCATAGCCTCGAGGAGTACAATCCCAAAACTCTCGCCATAGACTGCTGGCGAGCAAAACAAATCACAATGTGTAAGTAGCGCTCGTTTTTCATCCTCAGACACAAATCCGAGGAATTCGACATGCGGTATGTTCTCGGTCTCAACAATTCTCTCTAACTTGTCCCTTTGATCGCCGTCGCCAGCGATTAGTAATCTAACGTCATGTCGTTTGGTTCTTAGTGTGGCATAGGCTTCGAGCAAATATCGGACACCTTTGCGCTTCTCTAGTCTTCCGATATAGAGGATAGTTTTGAGTTTTGACTTGGACGTACTACTCCTAGGCGAATGGTACTTATACAACTCGATGCCGTTCGGCACTATCGTGATGTCCCTATTAGTCATGGATCCGACATAATCGGCGGCGGCACTCGATACGGCTGTCAAAACGTCAAAAAACTTCAATGCCGGTTTGGTGTAAGGGTAGATGACCTGTTCAAGTACTCTAGTAGTGATGGTGTCGGGTAATTTGGCATGAAATGTGGCAATGGTTACGGGACCCCCTGACATCTTGCTAGCCCTAGAAGCAAGCTGGACGGATAGAAAAGGGATCCATGGCTCATGAAAATGCAAGATGTCAAACTGTTCAGCCTCAAGCATCTCGTCCAGGAGCTCCATATCAGTCGCCATGGAAAAATCGTTCTTGGTACGCATCGGAGTATTCCACTCAGTGGATCGTCCTATGTAGATGGTGTCAGCGTCGCTTATAGCTCCTTCACTGCGGGGGGCGACTATTTTCACGCTATGGCCGCGCTTCTGCAGTTCTTTACGCAGGGCTAGAAGTATCTCTTGGACACCTCCTGGTCGGGTGAGGTTGTAGGGACAAACTAAACCAATTTTCATCCCACTCATTCTACACTAAGTAATTGGTGTCGTGAGAAAGGTGTTCTATAATCAGACTTATGAAAGAAAAACAGAGTGTCTCAGTAACGGTCTCAAACCGGACAATTTTGCGAATCCTGGTGGTGACTATCGTGGCCTACATGGGGATAAGGTTTATAGGCCAGCTATCGAGGCCATTGACACTTATATTCGTCTCGATGTTTCTAGCGATTGCACTTAATCCGGCAGTCAGCAAACTCACCCATTGGCTTCCAAGCAAAAGTCGGGTTCGAGCTACTGGCGTGGCATATATATTCGTCCTGAGCGTGCTAATCGGGTTTTTCTCGCTCATCATTCCTCCACTAGTGCAGCAGACCCGAGATTTTATCGATGAGGTGCCGGGTATAGTGCGCAACTCGCAAGATCAAGACACCGCTCTAGGTAATTTCGTAAGACGTTACAAGCTCGAGGACCAAATCAACAGCATCACTTCCGATATATCGAGCAAAGCTCGCGATATCCGTGGTCCGGTACTCAGTACCGCCGGTCGTATCGGCGGGGCGGTCATATCTATAATTACGGTTTTGGTGCTGACATTTATGATGCTGATTGAGGGCCCAGGTTTGTCACAGCGTATCTGGGCGCTACAAACCAAAGAACGAGTAGAGCGCTGGCGCCCTATGCTGGAAAAGATGCAGAACATTATAGTTAGGTATGTCTATGGCCAGCTAATCGTCGCTACCTTGGCTGGCTTTTTCGCGCTCGTCATCATGTTGATTATAGGTGTGCCGAACGCTGTGGCTCTGGCAGGAATCGTCGCTCTAATCGGGCTTATTCCGCTCATAGGCAATACTATCGCGGCTGTTATAGTCGTGATTCTGACGGCATTTAGTTCGTTGAAACTGGCGCTCATCATGGGGATATATTTTCCGATATATCAACAAATTGAAAACGCGACACTACAGCCATATATTCAGGCAAAGAGCAACCAGCTGACTGCCCTCACAGTCTTTATCGCTGCGCTGCTGGGTGCAAGTGTGGCAGGACTGCTCGGTGCTTTTGTAGCTATACCGATGGCCGGCTGTTTTAAGCTTCTGGCAGTTGATTACTATAAACGACGCAAAACGAGCGGTGCGCCAGCTGAGTAGGCCTCGCTGACGCTGGCCTATGAGAGGAAGTGACTCTTCCTCTCATCGCTTACTTCGTTCGCTGCTCTCTATCCCAAGAGAGACAAGAAAACTGAAATGAATTCAGATTTCTTGTACTTGGTTCAAATTAACCACGAGACCAGAGCTGGCCGGCAGGTGTATCGCGGATCTCAATTCCCTGAACTTTCAGCTGATCTCGAAGTTTGTCTGACTTTTCCCAGTCCTTCTCTACTCGTGACTCTGTCCGTTGTTGTAGGAGTGCTTTGATATCCTCTGAGATGTCTGCTTGAGAGCTCAGATCAAGTCCTAGCAGGGTATCGATTTGACTCAGATATGCGACAAAACTATCTTGTTGGTTTTGGGGTACACCATTTTCGAATTGTCCGAATGTTTTCTCGATGGCTGAAAGGGCATGAGGTGTATCGAGGTTATGCTGCAACGGCGTGAGAATATCTTCGTAACTTGCTTCGCCACTAATTTCAACAGGTTGCCACTGCATAGTTGCTAGTGAGTACCAACGTTTGAGACGCGATCTCGCTGCTTCAAGAGATTCCCAAGTAAAGTTTGCTTCAGTGTGATAATGGCTCTGCAGTGCAAACAAACGAAATTCCATGGGCTTAAAGCCTTTTGCTTGCAGGTCTGCCAGCGTGAAGCTATTGCCTGCACTTTTCGCTAGTTTTGCACCATCAATCGTCAGGAAATTAGAATGCACCCAAATGTTTACGAATGGTTTACCAGTTGCGCCCTCACTCTGAGCTATCTCATTGGTGTGATGAATGGGTATATGGTCGATGCCGCCGGTGTGAATGTCGATAGTTTCGCCCAAGTATTTCATGGCCATGGCTGAACACTCGATGTGCCAACCAGGGAAACCTTTGCCCCACGGACTCTCCCATTCCATATCACGATGTTGATTAGTGGGCGAAAACTTCCACAATGCAAAATCAGTTGGATTTCGTTTCTGAGGGTTTGCCTCGACACGTGCACCTTCTTTAAGTTCATCAAGTTTGAGTTTGGCTAGTTGACCGTATGTTGGGAATTTCGAAGTGTCGTAATAGACGCCGTCGTCGATGGCATAGGTGTATCCCTTGTCTTCCAACCGTTTGATCAAATCAATTTGTTCTGGGATATGATCAGTGGCTTTGGCAAGGGTTGAAGGTGTTGAAATGTTCAAGGATTTCATGCCCTCGAGAAAACTTTGCGTATACTTCTCAGCTACTTCCCAGGCGGTCTTGCCTTCTCTTTCAGCTCCTTTTTGCATCTTGTCCTCGCCTTCATCAGCGTCACTGACGAGATGTCCAACGTCTGTAATGTTCATGACCCAATTAAGCTCCAAGTCCGATGCTTTTAGGACACGAACTAGTACATCCCAGCGAATGTAAGCCAGCCAATTGCCTATTTGGAGATCGCTGTAGACAGTGGGACCACACGTATAAAGACCGACTTTTGGTGGTTCAATTGGTTTAAGCTGTTCTGTCTTACGGGTAAGAGTGTTATAGAGCTGCATAGCCATAAGTATCTAGTATTGCCGAGTTACTATCAAGCAGGACGTGAATTCAGTAATTCAGATGCCTTCTCGATGACTTCTTTCTTCACTTCATCAATAGGTTTCTTCTGAGTGATCTTGAATCCACTGGCGAATTTATGTCCACCACCACCAAAAGCTTCGCCAAGTTCGGCACCGATCGGTGCGCCGAGATTACATCGAATTTTGCCTGTGATCTTTCCGTCGTCATAGACCTTGAAGGCGATGGCAACTTCCACACCTTCTACCATCCGCATTTCGTCCATGACAAGGATAGAAGGGTTGTATTTGTCAGAGTACTGCTCGATTTCTTCCCATGGGATAGTAATAGTAGCTATGTGTCCCTCGTCGTGATACTCGATGCGTTCGATCAGTTTACCTTTGTAAGCTAAGATTTCGGCCGGTTTCTTCATCGTCTCACGGCGGCGTTCCTCTATATCGCTGAGGTTGGCACCGATTTCGACGAGTTCAGCCACAGCGTGAACCGCCTCAGCATCGACGGCTTGGGTAGTAAGACCCAGCGTGTCGCTCATGATCGAGATGGTCATAAGTTCAGCTGCAAAAGCATTCACCTGCCACTCTAAAGATTTGGCAAGTTTGTATAGAACGTGGCTGGTCGAGACGGCTTTAGTATCGAGGACTACGAGACTCGCAAAATCAATTGTTCCCTCTGTCTGGTGATGGTCAACAACAACACAAGGACGTGCTTTGACCCATTGCATAGCTCCCGTTTTCTGTAGTTGTTCAAGCAGGTTCAGGGCGCTAGTGTCGAGGATAATACTCATGTCAAAAGTTGCAGGTAATTCCTTGTTGATTCTGTCCCAACCCGGCAGGTATCGAAGATACGACGGTATGTCGACACCACAGTACATATAGGTATCTTTGCCAAGATCGCCGAGAATGTGTTCGAGCGCTAAAGTGCTTGATACACTATCGCCATCAGGGTTATCGGCCATGACAATAACTATCTTATTGGCTTTGACGATGGCATCTTTGAACTGATCGATTGTTTTTTGATCTATCATGGTGATAAGTATAGGCTATCAGTGGACCAAATACTAAGTTTTATATCTGTTATAATGTCCTTCATAACTACCTAAGGAGTATTCATGTCCAAATTCGATCAAGCCAAAATGGTGATGCAGATGCGTAAGATTCAAAAAGAGTTGCAGAGAGAAATACTGGAAGTAGAAGTTGGTGAAGGTGCTGTCAAGATTGAGATTACAGGTGAACAAAAGAT
>CAZDBS010000016.1:0-7995 GCA_964503775.1 uncultured Candidatus Saccharibacteria bacterium | reverse complement strand
GCTGAGCGATATGCCTATTTTTTGTTAAAAAACGACAAGATCAAGAGCCAATCATTGGCCTCGGCTCTGGAAAATCTCCATGGTTCTATCAAGCTATGCCCGAAAACATTCACGTTTATATCAGTCAACGAAGATGTTTCTTCGTTGTACAGTGACCCTAGGCGTGATAAACAGGTCATTGCCGTGGTTGCTGAACCATTTGATGTGGTGGCGCTCGAGAAAACGACCCAATTTCATGGTACATATCATGTCTTAGGAGGTCTTATATCGCCAATTGATGGGTTAACTCCAGAGAGTTTACGTATTCGTGAGTTGGTGCGTCGAGTCGAAGAGGACAAGGTGAAGGAAGTGATATTGGCTACCAATGCTAGTGTAGAAGGCGAGACTACCGCGCTTTATATCCAGCAGCAGTTGGCCGACTGTGCTGTCAAGATAACCCGTCTGGCCCGCGGTTTACCGATTGGCGTTGATTTGGAATATGCCGATCAGATAACTCTGACTCGTGCACTCGAGGGTCGCCAAACATTTTGATAGTCCGTTTATGTAGATTGTTCACAAAAAGCCGGATTTATTCCGGTCTTTTTGTCTCCACTGAGATAGAGAGCACCGAAGCGTTGGCGTAGGGATGAGAGGAAGAATCACTTCCTCTCATAAGGCAGAAGACGTTCAGTCTTCCAGCCGATACTTGTACACTGACTTAGTCTCAGGGTTTTTGGGCCAGGCTAAAAACGTGTATTTGAGATGATAGATCGTTACGAAGCCGATCACTAATGTCATGGGGACGATGGCCGCAGCGCGAGCAAATGGGTTGCGTGGAAAAACAGCGTTCCACTCTCTGAATAGTCGTGATACTCCCATGCCGGCACACATGTAGACTATCGGCACAAGCAAAACAAATGTTGTGGCAGATTGGGACAATCCGATGATAAGTAGGCTCACTATCATCGAAGCGACAATGAACCGGATCCGTTTCAATTTGCGGTGTGAGATGAGATGAAGAATCCCTAGAAACATCATGATGACCGTGAAAATATCGAGAAATGGCAGATGACTGAGATGGAACTCCGGGGCTGATGGCGAAAGCCAGAGAAGGCCGAGCAGTGTCTGGCCGATAAACTTGAAGAATTGAAATACAGTTGGGAGTTCGGAAGGCCATAGGAGCATATCTTTGACAACCAGGAACGGATGCTTCGTCATAGCGTAGAGTAACGGTGATATGAGAGCGGCGAAAATTAGTGGCGGTAGTATAAAATGGCGTCGTTGGATTTGTTGCAACAAATCGTTGCGCAGTGCTAACGGAGCCATTAGTAATCCTATCAGTAACCAAACTATTCCGAGTGGAATATACAGAGCAAATGCGGCGGCCGCTGCCATAACAACCAGCCCAAGCGGTGATCGCTTTACGACGTATACCCAAGCCATGACTGCAAATGTTATAGCGAGCCCTGCTGCCAAAGTGATGTCAGCGGTTCCGTGACGAGCATATGGTAGAAAAAAGCTTGATGTAGCTAGAAGTAGCGAGCCTACCAGTGCGCTTCGTTCGCTGTGTATGCGCCGGAGCGCGACATATAATGCAAAGATTGTTAGGAACCCGAACAAGATGCTTGGTAATCGTACAGAGGCGTCCGTAGTGCCGATATACTTCAAGCTGGCCCACTGCATGACTCGATATGGAGCGTTGACTGGGCGCTCGACGATGTTGGATAGTGAAACAGTTTGAACATGACTGCTTTCGTACATACTCAAACCGGGTGTCAATGTTCCTAGTTTGAATGTCAAAGTTACAAAACTAAGTACCAGCAGCACACTATAGGCTAGTTTGTAGCGCCAGTGATACAAGAGAGAGTCCTGGAATTCAGGTAACTTCATTCCCTCAATTCTAGCATATTCATCTAGGTCTCACCGACGTGAGAACGATCTAGATCTCGGAACACAACCTGTTCATCATGGAAGAACAGTTCAACATGACCAGTCGGTCCGTGACGGTGTTTGCGGATGAGTATGTCGGTAATGTGTTGCCGCTCGGTATCCGGATTGTACATATCCTCACGATAGATAAACATGACCACATCAGCATCCTGCTCAATTGATCCTGATTCGCGCAAGTCGGCTAGTTGAGGTATCTGAGGGTGTCTGTTTTCAACAGAACGACTTAGCTGGGATAGCGCCATTATGGGTACGTTTAGTTCGCGAGCTACACCTTTGAGTCCACGCGATATCTCCGACACCTCCTGTACTCGGTTATCGCTCATAGCAAACCTACTGCCGCCGCTCATCAGTTGTAGGTAATCTATGACAATTAGGCCCAGATCCTCGCGATGTGCTTCGCGGCGAGCCTTGGTCCGCAGTTCGAGAACACTAAGACCTGGGGTGTCATCGATATATAGTTTAGCTTCAGCCAAGGTGCCGTAAGCCGATCCCAATCTCTCGAAGTCTTCTTCAGTGAGATCGCCAGTGCGTATTTTCCACGAATCAACGTTAGCTTCTGATGACAGCAAGCGGTCCACCAGCTGATCTTTACTCATCTCCAAGCTAAAATACAAAACTGCCTTCTGTTCTTTGGCGGCAACGTGATGGGCTATGTTCATGGCGAGAGTTGACTTACCCATGGCCGGTCGCGCGGCCAGTATGATCAGGTCGGAATCATTGAGGCCGGCCAACACTCCGTCTAAGCTTTTAAAACCCGTGCTAACGCCTCTAATTTTTCCTTTGTTCTTGTGCAAATCATCAAGTCGATCGAAGCTTTCGGCTAAAATACTCTCGATGTGCACCAAGTCTTGCTTGACGTTGCGTTTACTGACACTGAACAATTCCGCCTCAGCGGTTTCGAGCAAATCTTGGATCGGTTTGGCCTCGTCGTATCCAAGACTGACGATGTCCTGAGAGGCCTTGATAAGTTTTCGGCGCAAGCTTTTCTGCTTGACAATCTCGGCATAATCTTCAGCATGAGCAGCGGTTGGGACGTAATTGGTTAACTCGGCGAGATAGGCTGACCCACCGGCTAGTTCCAGATTGGTATCCTCAGATAGTTGGTTAGAGAGAGTCAGTACATCAATTGGTCGTCGTCGCTCGAACAGTTTCATGACCGCCTCATAGATTACCTGATGGCGTTTGTCATAGAAGTCTTCGGGAGCCAGTACGTCAGCGACTCTGTTGATGGCATCGGCATCTATAAGTATTGAGCCTAGCAAACTTGCTTCGGCGTCTAAGTTTTGAGGTGGGATTTTGGCTACATCAGCAGGCATGACTATACGACCTCTCCCCCACCAAATAAATCTATGACTGATTTTGCATCATCCGCTACGACTTGTGAAGGCTTTTCTGTTTCGTTGTCAGTCTCGGCAGGTACTGGCAGGAGGTCTCGAGTAAGTTCAATCGTGCCTAACAGGGGTTCGACACCCTTTTCGACGATGCTCTCGATCTCGTAGGCAGTACCCATAACTTGTTTGACGGCTTGAGATATTATGTCCTTGGTTTTGGCGCTAGCATTCCGTTTCTGGTGGAAAGATTGAGCGAATTTGAGCAGTAGCCTTTGTCCGGACAGATGAGGGGCGGCCATGCGTAAACTAGCCGTTAGACTCGGGCTGTGTTCTTTAACGTACTCCAGAATCGCTTGCCAGGTGCTGGTGTCTAGTGGTTTGGAGTCTGAGTTGGTATCGGCTACTGCTTTGGTCTCAGGCTCTTTCTCGGTATGTTCCAAATTTTGGCTTTTATCGGGGTGCTTGTCTGTAGGTTGGTGCTTTGCTTCGGTTTTCAATGCTTCTGGGCTCTGACTGCTGTTACTGACGACTTCACTTGGCTTAAGAGTTGCTCTCAAAAGCAACATCTCAAGTTTTAGGCTGGGGTTGTCGGCACTTGCTACGCCCATCAGTTCATCGATTAGATTAAGCAGACGATGCGGCTCTGAGTTTTCGGAGAGGAGGCGGTCATGAAAGGTGTCGATAAGTTGTTTCGCCAGTTGTGATGGGCTAAGACCGGCATCGGTTATGTTGTCCATCAATTTGAGTACATCCGACACATTACCATGTAAGACCACTTCTTGAATTTGGTTCAGGAGATCCACCCGCGCCATGCCGAGGATCTCTTGGACATCATCTAGAGTTATCTGCTTTTTTGTGCCGCTTCCAATCTGATCTAGTAAGGCAGTGCTATCACGAAGCGATCCATGCCCGTGAGCCGCTATAAGTTCCAAAGCCTCATTGTCGATGTTGATCTTTTCCTGAGATGCGATGGAAGCTAGGTGCTTGACGACAGCCGATTGATCAATAGGCTTCAATGAAAATCGTTGAGTACGACTGATGATAGTGTCCGGAACTTTGTGAATTTCAGTTGTAGCGAGGATGAATATGCAATGAGCCGGTGGTTCTTCGAGAGTTTTTAGTAGAGCATTGAAGGCTTCTTTGGTCAACATGTGCACTTCGTCGATGATGTAGACCTTGTATTTGGCTGATGCGGGGGCGATGTGGATCTTATCGCGCAAATCCCGGATCTCATCGATGCGGCGATTCGAGGCAGCATCTATCTCTATGATATCCAGATGAGTCGTCTTGTCGTCCGTATAGTCGAGATTATTAATTTCGTGGGCCAGTATCCGCGCGATACTCGTTTTGCCGGTGCCACGTAAGCCGGTCAAAAGATAGGCATGGCTTATCTGACCGGCTTTGATAGCCCGATCTAGAACCTCAGTTACGTGCTCTTGCCCGACAACTTCGGTCAGTTTTCGTGGTCGGTATTTACGATATAGTGCCTGCGACATCTTTAAACAATCCCCCACTGGTGGTATTTCTAGTATATGTGATAGCCAGGTACTTTGCGCGTTGTAAAAAAACGACCCCACTCTTGGGATCGCTATAGCAAAGTGTACCCTCCACTTCGTTGCAATTACAGTCTATCGTTTTTCCATCACCTACGAAACGTTCTTTTTACAATTATCTAGTTTTTATCCCTATAGTCTTTAGCGCTTCGTTTGAATGGAGTGCAAGGCAGTAGCGAAGCACGAAACAAACTGTATCCGGAATACAGTGAAGTGAGTACTGGAGCTACTAACGCAGCAATCCGTCAAAAGCGCCAACAGAGTTACTGACTCTGTCAGGAAACAGGTTGGTGCGACGAAGTGCTAAAGAGCTGCTTCGATGGCGGCCCACTCTACGTCGCTGTCTTCTTCCGGCACTATCACACTGATCTGATCCCCTGTCGCTGCCTTGAAATAGGTGACGCTTGCTAACAATACTCGGTACTGCTTGCTATTAACATCGACAAAGTAATGTCCGTCTTTCTGGATTAGGGTACCGACAACTTGTTTGCGTGGTATCGGTCCAATTTGCTTATAGAGAAATGCTCCGTCATCGGCAATTGTCAATTTAAGTATATCGCCTTGGACTAGTTTGGATTTGGACGCGTAGTTGGCGGGTACCGGGTAAGTCTTGCCGTCACTTCCTACCATATTCTGACCATCAAAAACACCTTCAATTACTTTTCCGGTTTGCTGTTCGCGGACGGTGGCTGTTTCTTCGGGATTGTCACCTACGAGACTAGTCAGTAGTTCCTTAGCGGCAGCTAGGTTGGTTTCAGCTTCCTGAATTAATGCTCGTAATCGCTTGACTTGTTTCTCTGGTAGGTCTGACATGGTGCGGTGGGTCCCCTGTGGCTCGAGCTCTGTTTGTCTTAGTGATACTGAGCCTCACGTTAGCAGATAATACAACGAATGTCAAAGAGGTTATCCACAACCAAAAACGCCCCGGATTACTCCAGGGCGTTGATGTGCGAACGTATGTGTTACGCCAATTCGACTGTAGCGCCTGCTTCTTCCAGGGCCTTTTTGGCAGCTTCGGCTTCTTCTTTGCTTGCCTTTTCTTTGATAGCCTTTGGAGCGGCATCGACAAGAGCTTTAGCTTCACCCAGTCCAAGGCCAGTGATGTCTTTAACTGCCTTAATAACAGCGACCTTCTGGGCCCCGGCGTCTTTGAGAACGACGTCGTACTCACTCTTTGCAGATTCCTCAGCGGCTCCACCTTCGGTGCCACCAGCTGGCATAGCCATCATAGCGGCAGGCGCGGCAGCGGAAACACCCCAGTACTCTTCGAGGAATTTAACAAACTTGCTAATTTCCAGCGCACTCATCTTGTCGAGTTCAGCGACTAGTTTTTCAAACTCTTTAGGAGTTTCAATCTTCTTATTCTCTTCATCCATACTAATTCTCCTTGTTACTGACCCAAGCTTTCAGCTCGAGCGTTTAATACGTTTAAGATCCCACGAACATTCCCAGCCAAGACATTGACGAAGCCGCTAAGCGGTGCAGCCAATGTACCGACGAGTTGTCCGCGAAGTTGGTCTTTGCTTGGCAAGCTTGCTAGAGCTTTGACATCATCGGCTGACAGGAAAGTCCCGTCGACGTTGATAGCTCCCACAAATTGTAGCTGTGGCGCTTGTTTGGCAAAAGTTGCAAATACTTGCGCTGGTGCCACTTCATCGTCGGCGTTGAAGGCGTAGATAAGTTGGTCTCTCAGTAAACTTGTATCTGTTTCCTTGAGAGCGTCAACTTGCTCCAAAGCCTTTTTGACCAAGCGGTTTTTGACGACTTTGATAGTCGTTCCGTTGTCAGAAGCTTGTTTGCGTAACTCTTGCATCTGTTTGACGGTCAGTCCTCGATAAAAGGCCACAACAGTCAACTTGGATGAGCTGAGTAACTGGACAAGTTCAGAGACAACTTCTGACTTTTTGGTTCGTTTTAAAGCCATTTTGACTCCTTATGTTATTACGTTGCCTACTTATTAAGGTATTTGACACTAAAAATGCGTCTTTGATTCTCGCAGTTACCAAAGACGCATAATACATTGTTTGTATTCTCTTGTAGCCTCGGCGACATGATTAAGGCGGAGCCCGTCGCTGTCTTTGGTTCAGATGAATCCTGAAAATAATATCTTACAACACCTCAGAAGTCAACGATTAATGTTAAGATTATAACTATGTCAGAAGACCAAGTACGACGCTACGAGGACGTAAATCCCGATCAACAACTAAGTGAGGCTATAGCTGATTTGCTAGCTAGACACGCCAAGCTGCAGCAAGATGTTGAAGCGCTCAAAGACGAGAAGCTGGCAGCGGAAGTCAAGATTGCCAGCTTGAAGCGGGAGCGTGATGAGCAAAACTACCTAGTGGAGCACGATGGTATGACAGGACTATGGAGTAAGACTGGCTTTTCGAGGGTTGTCGGGGACTACGCCAACGCTATCAACAAACTTGAATCAGAGGGCTCTGATTTCAGTGATTTTTGCGGTGTGGTGGTTGTGATTGATCTTACGCGCTTCAAGCGCATCAACGATACCTACGGTCACGATATCGGCGATGAGTTTATCAAAGCTGCCGGCGAACGGCTGAAAGTCGTTTTTCGTACCGATCCAGACAAACCAGGCTTGAAGGACGTAGTTGGTCGTATGGGTGGCGACGAATTCTATGCCCTCATCCCCAAATTTAAAATCCATGGTGAGGATTCATACACCATCGACCAACTCAATGAGTCACTAACTAAGCGTCTTGGTGCCATCGACGTAACTTTCAATCATAACGGTCAAGAAACCCGCGAAACTCTGGGCGCATCGGTAGGTCTTGTGCCGTTTGAATTAAAGGGGTTAAGTCGAGAAGACGTAGCGACTGCCATCAAACAAGCCGATCAGTATATGTACGAACACAAAGCCGAACAACATGCTACTGAGGGCTAGTCTTCAAAAATACTAGCTTGTGGATCAACGCCGTCAGGTAGGTAAAGCTTATTAAGTGTTCCTAGATTTTTTAAAACAAGCCTTCCAAACAACTGAGTGTCAGGATCTTGTGATTTATCTAATCGATACACTTCCTCGGACCTTACTTCTCTTTCTAACTCTTCCCGCAGTTCACGTTCTAATTTTTCTAAGGAGTCGTCAAACTCGCTATCTATAGTCTCTAACGTGGTCATCGTATTCATCCATTCATATATTATGGGATTGAAGCTTTGGGTTT
>CAZDBS010000015.1:13433-16913 GCA_964503775.1 uncultured Candidatus Saccharibacteria bacterium | reverse complement strand
AAGGACCGTTACGCCCCGCACAACGTCTACACGACACCGGATCGCATCGAATCGCTCATGAAAGCCAGAGGTTACACTTCGAGTACCTTTACTCCGTTTGTCCGTAAACCGGATGCTGCTTCACCAACACCCACAGCCTCGACTATCACTGTCGCTATATCCAGTCAGCTGTTTAACCCGACATTCACTTACAACGTCGCAACTAACTCATACCTTCGTGCGCAGGCCGGCGCGCCACATATCGATCGGGAATCCAAAGAGCAGATAAGTCCCAAAGTCATAGCTGTTATGAAAACACCTACCGGCGCCGCCGATAACCAAGGCCACCTTGATATAACTACCGTAGGTAGTGGGGAAGTACTCGTTTTTCAGGATGGTGTCGTCACGACTGGAACTTGGAACAAAGCAAGTAACAAATCTCCTCTGTTATTCAAAGACGCTGCTGGTGCCGATATCAAACTCAATGTCGGTCAGACCTGGATCATCGCCGTCCCACCGGATAAAGCGATTACGTATCTATAAATCTAGGGATTAATACTCAAGTCTCATAAGTACGAAAAACAAACTACCACCAAATGGTGGCGATTTAACTTCTGGTGATCCCGGCGGGATTTGGTCACGTTCCGCGACCCCGGAACTTCACGATTGACAACAAGTTGTCATCGGAAGATTCCCTTGCGTCCCGCCACTGGCGGGCCTCACCCCCGACTTCAGGATGAGAACTGACTAATCATCTGAACAAATGGTGACCCCAAGGGGAATCGAACCCCTATTGCCGGGATGAGAACCCGATTTCCTAACCGTTAGAAGATGGGGCCTCCATTTATTCAGATAGTTAATGTCCTAGACCACTAGAACTCGGGGCCCCCACGAAACCTGTTTCGTGGGTTACATGGACGGGACCTTGAATCGCTCACGAGTCTATCACATCAGTTGGAGAGTGTCTATCAGAGACCTCCTGAGTAGGGTATACTGGAATCAATTATGCTTATGGTACAACTGTGATGGGCTTGTTTCATCGTAACAAAGATTCAGGGCCGACTATCAAGTTGGAGAATTCGTCAGACGTTACGAAAAGCGGCAATACTACTACCGATATCGTGATCAACAGTATCGCTGATGGTGTCGTAGTCGTGGACGCTGCAGGAGATATCGAGTTATTCAACCCCGCGGCGGCACATATCACCGGATGGGAAACCAAAGATGCTATGGGTCTTAACCATAAAAACGTCTTTCAGCTGATGGATGAGAAAGATACTCCTTATGTCGACACCCAGAACCCTTTCATGCTTGTCATGCACAACAAAGAAACTTGCAAAGACGACATCGCAATCCTCAAGACTCGCAACGACAAAAAGATAAATTTCTCGATCACACTCTCGCCGTTACTAGACAAAGACGGAATCTTGAACGGAGCAGTGGGTGTCTTCCGCGACATCACCGAGGAACGCAACGCCGAGAAGCAACGGGCTGAGTTTATCTCAACCGCCAGTCATGAGATGCGCACTCCAGTTGCCGCCATCGAAGGCTATCTCGCCCTTGCCCTAAACGATAAAGTTAGCAAGATTGACAGTAAAGCCCGTGAGTTTCTGGAGAAAGCTCACATGTCTACTCAGCATCTCGGCAAATTATTTCAAGACTTGTTGACTGCTACCAAATCCGAGGATGGCAGGCTGTCCAACCATCCGGTAGTCCTCGAAGTCGGTCAACTTCTCGAACAACTGACCCAAGATATGAAATTCGCCGCTGAGAAACGGGGCTTGGGGGTTGAATACGTCCTCGGTACTCAGAGCAACACCATCGACGCTCGCAACGGTGGGGAGAAGGTAGTTCGACCGCTGTACTATGTGCACGTTGATCCGGAGCGAATTCGTGAGGTTATAACCAACCTATTTGATAACGCCGTGAAATACACCGAGACCGGCAAAATAACAATCGGTTTGACAGGCAACAATGAAGTCGTACAGCTCCGTGTCTCCGATACCGGCACCGGTATCCCGGCCGAGGATATTCCGCACTTATTCCAGAAATTCTATCGAGTAGATAACTCCTCAACCCGAGCCATCGGTGGTACGGGACTAGGACTGTTCATCTGTCGCAAGATCGTCGAGCTCTACCATGGACATATCTGGGTTGATAGTGCACTGGGCAAGGGTAGTACGTTCTATATCAACCTACCCAGACTAACCGCCGACCAGGCACAACAACTACAAATCGATGAAGCCCGTACTATTCCTCCGGTCACACCGACCACGACAGCGGTTTCATGATTATGGCTTTGCTCGTATGAGCTTATGATACAATGAGACTAAATTAACAGGGTACATATATGGCCAAAATACTTCTAGTTGAGGATGATAGGAATCTGTTGGAAATCTACGGTGCACGCCTCATGGCTGATGGCCACGAGATAGTTACCGCTCAAGACGGCGAGGAAGGACTAGCTGTAGCTTCCCGCGAAAAACCCGACCTCATCATCACCGACGCCATGATGCCTCGTGTTAGCGGTCTCCAATTCCTAGACATCCTACGCTCCACCCCAGCCACAGCTGACATCAAAGTCATAGCCATGACAGCTCTTAGCCAAGCCGAGGATCGTGCCCAGTTCGAGAAACTCGGTGTCGAGCGTTTCTTAGTCAAATCACAGGTCACACTCGAAGACGTCACGCGCATTGTATCGGAAGTTCTAAACGGAAGCCCGGCTGCCGCAGCAGTGGCCGACTCTCCTACGGAAACCCCTCCCACGGACGCCACAACTACCCCCGTCGATACACCACCAAGTGACCAAATAGTTGCAAATACTCCAGTTATCGATCCTGTGATAGTCTCACCGGTCGCTTCACCCAGCGACACCAGCAGCACTATGGCAGCCAGTACTGACATGCCTGTAGTCGAACCGCCAGCCGACGGACCGGTAACACCCGCGGAACCAGCCGCCCAAACCGACACTACCGAAGCCGCAACGCCGACTAAGGAAGAACAATCCGAGGTGGACAAACAGATCCAAAGCTTTATCGACACCAGCCCACTGGTCAATACACCGCCGGTCGAGCCAACAACTCAGAGCGCAGAGGTTGCACATGAACCAGCCACCGACAAGTCGACAGATACCGAAAATCACGAATCCCACCCTCACGACATAGCTCTCTAGGCGCATATGAGAATCAACAAATTTCTAGCCCAGGTCACTGGTATGTCGCGACGCGCCGCTGACAGCGCAATTGCCGAAAACAGAGTAAAAATAAACGACATGCCAGCTGAACTAGGTGTCACATTGCAAAAGGATGACATCGTAACTTTCCAAGATGTTTCATATCCTTATACGCTGACCACTCAACGCTCGACGCTTGTCCTGCTCCATAAGCCCGTCGGCTACGTCTGTAGTCGAAATGGGCAAGGAAGCAAGACGATCTATGACCTCCTGCCTCCAGAACTGCATCATCTCAAACCTGTAGGGAGATTGGATAAAGATTCCTCAGG
>CAZDBS010000015.1:8833-13333 GCA_964503775.1 uncultured Candidatus Saccharibacteria bacterium | reverse complement strand
CTCCAGAACTGCATCATCTCAAACCTGTAGGGAGATTGGATAAAGATTCCTCAGGTCTACTACTGCTGACCGACGATGGGGATCTGGCGTACCAGTATACACACCCCAAATTTGAGAAGGAGAAGGTCTACGAAGTTGCAATAGACAAAGATATGAGAAAAGAGGATCAAGAGCATATAGAGAACGGTGTGCTACTTGAGGACGGCATCAGTAAACTAAATCTCACTCCTATAGAAAAGTGGTCATGGCGTGTCACCATGAACGAGGGTCGCAATCGCCAAATACGCCGGACATTTGAAACAATAGGCTACCGCGTCATCAAACTACACCGAGTCGCATTTGGGCCTTATGAGCTTGGTGACCTAGCCTCTGGCAAATATAAGCAATTTGTTGTATAATTTACGAATATGTCAAAACCTGCACCTATAGTTGCTATAGTCGGACGAGCCAATGTCGGGAAGAGTAGTCTCTTTAACCGTATGGTTGGTATGCGGCAGGCAATTGTCGCCGAAGAAGCTGGCACGACCCGTGACAGTATTCAGGGCAAAGTTAGCCACTCTGGCAAAGATTTTTGGTTGGTTGACACCGCTGGACTGAAGACAGCGGAGGATGATTTCGAATTCACTATCCAAGAACAGATCATCCAGGCCACTGATTCGGCCGACGTAATTCTTGTCGTTATCGAAGCACACATCCCGATTACAGATGAAGATCGCAGAGTCGCTACCATGGCTCTGAAAAGCAAGAAGCCAGTTATCCTCGTCGCCAACAAAGCCGACAAAGTCAAACGACACGATCTAGACATCTACCGCAAACTCGGCATCAAACAGATATTCCTCACCTCAGCCCACCACGGACATGGCATAGAAGAGTTGCTCAATACAGTCGTCCAAGACTTACCCAAACGATCAATCACACAAGACGACAACCGCCTAAGAATCGCCCTGATTGGTCGCCCAAATGTTGGTAAGTCTCAGCTCTTCAACACTCTGGCGAAGAAGCAACAAGCAGTTGTCGCCGATCGGGCCGGAACGACCCGCGATGTCAACAGGTCCGTCATCAGATATTTTGATCGTGAAATCGAGCTGCTTGATACAGCTGGCGTTCGGCGAAGTGGGAAGATCGAGGTCGGCATCGAGAAATTTAGCGTACTGCGTACTCTGAAAGCTATAGAAGAAGCCGATGTTTGTCTGATGCTGATGGATGTTGCTGAGCTGAATGTCCAGATGGATATGAAGCTGGCTGGTATGATCAAAGAAGCTGGCAAGGGTTTAATACTGGTCGTTACCAAATGGGACACCTACAAAACTGAGACTAGAGATCAGACTCCAGAGACTGGAGAACAGAATATCAAAGACACATGGACACACGACAAATTACTCGCGCGAGTAGCTGAGCAGTACGAGTTTGTCCACTGGGCACCGATCATCTTCACTAGTGCACTCGATGGACACAATGTCACCAAACTTCTCGACTTGAGTATGGATATCGACCATAGGCGTCAACAGAGGCTTAAGACATCTGATCTAAACCGCTGGCTGCATGACGTAACTCTCAGACACCCACCGGCCGGACTCAAAAACAAGCATCCCAGGCTGAACTACATGACCCAGATCACCGAAGATCCAGGCCCGGCCTTCAAGATATTCGGTGCCTCTACAGAATTTCTCCACTGGTCATACAAACGCCACATGGAGCATTCTTTCCGAGACACCTTCGACTTCGAAGGCACCCCAATCCGTTTCTATTTTCTCGAGAAGCACGGCGAAAAGATCATCAAACCAAAGTTCGTTCCAAAACGACCCAAATAATATTGAGATTTACCATATACTATGGCTTATGGGTTTATTTACTAGAGACGAAGGCAACAGGTTCAAAAACGGTTACGTAGCCAATGCATTCTATAGCGCCGGACAACGGCCATTGAAATTAGTAATTGGTTTGGGCAATCTTGGAGAGCAGTACTCAAGGACCCGTCACAACGTAGGCTTCACGGTAGTCGATAGTTACCAAGAGAAACATGAGATAGGTGAGTGGCAAGAGAAAGCCAAGTTCAAAGTCTCGATTGTCGAGACAAACGTCGACAATACACCAGTTATGCTTGCGAAGCCACACACCATGATGAATCTCAGCGGTGAAGCCGTAAAAGCCATCAAAAACTACTACAAAGTCGAGAACGAAAACATCCTGGTCGTCTATGACGAGCTCGATGTTCCGTTTGGCACTATCCGTACCCGCATAGGCGGTGGCAGCGCCGGCCATAACGGCATCAAATCACTTATCGACGCTATCGGCGATAGTTTCTGGCGTTGTCGTATTGGTGTTCAAAACGAGCAATCGGCGGTGATGGACTCAGCCGATTTCGTCCTCGGGCGATTCAACGATGATGAAACATTAAAACTACCACTACTTGCGAGCGAGGCTGGTTCAATTATCGGCGACTTCATCAATGACCAGATCAAAGAAGAAACCCGCAGGTTCATCTTATAAGGTGTTCCTATCGTGGAACCGCCTCTATTCTTACTTTTGTCATCAAAAGTAAGCAAAACTCCTAGACCTCGTGTCATTCATCTTTATGATCTCGTTGTCATAAGGCACAATGCTCGGAACAAGCGCTTCGCTAAAGGTCCCTCGCTTCTATTTTACTTCTGACACTCGCTCATCAGGACTCGACAAGGGTCCAGACCCCTTCAAGACAAGTACCCACACCTAAGGGAACAAGCTACTCATTCACTCTGTCTAAAAAGTTGATATATCCTTGACGATACGAGGGGAATTGCCCTGCCGCCTAACCCATTAGATTCCATTGCATACAGCATAGTCGGGCCTACAGTTTCGCCAGGATAAAATTCAAGCGGTCTAACTGTCGTGCCGGGCAATAACATCCTGTTCTTAGGCTCAGCCATTACTAAACTAGGTAGGGCGTCATGAAATCTTGTCTGAAACTGTACCAGCCCTGAAAGGTAGTCGCCAGCTGTCTCCAACGGCTGACCGTCAGAACTAATTGCGCTAGCTCTTAGCATTTCCAGCGTCGCCCATTCTTCTTGAAGTTGCAGGCGAAGTTCATCTGGCCCAATGATCTGTCGTTCGTTCGATAATTCTGACATGTTCTGCAATTTACTCGCTATTCATACAAATTTCAAGCAACAAAAAATCGCCTGATGGCGATTTGTTTCTTCCGTCTTAAACAATTATCAAACTTCTGTTAACAAAAATTTCCAATCATAGACAAGCGCTGTGCGCTGGGGCGGACTGAGCGTCCAGGCTGGTAGGTATCCACACGATAGATGATCGAGTTCGGATTCTACCAGACCTGGAAGCTGCAGCCATCCGAAGAGCCACGGGAGGCGTCCTCCAACTGTGGGTCTTATATCATCTCAACACGGCAAGCCGCGTGAGAAGTGAGGGAACCGAAGTTCCAGTGATGGGTCGATGTCCCGTGCGAGGGATCAGGTGAGGGCCGAGAGGCCGAAGTTCCGCCGCATGTCCACGTCCCAGAGCCGCATCACCGCTGGCGTGTTGACGTCCTTCAGGGACGAACGCCTTCGCGTGAGCATGGTCACGGCCGTGACGGACAGGAGCAGCGTGAAGCCGAAGAACAGGGCTGAGGCGGCGCTGTCGCGTGTGGCCGTCATGATCGCCGAGATCTTCGAGATGAACGAGGGCGCCGGGGAGCCGATGGTCACGTCGACCTGTGGAGCACCGCGGATGGCCGAGTTGACCTGGGTGGACTTGTGGATCGCCGTGGGACCGTCGCGCATGGTCGTCGCGTTCGTCTGGCCGGCGAAGTGCTGGGTCTGGGTGATCGTGCCGTCGCGCGTCGCGAAGGCAGTCGTCCCGGTTCGGGTGATCGTCGCGAGGCCGCTGGCCTGGACGAACGTCTTGGTCGCAGTCGCGATGGGGACCCTGATGGCCGCCGGAGCAGCAGCTCGGATCGCGGTCGCCGTGGACTTGTGGATGGTGGCGCCGAGGTGCACGAGGCCCTTGGCCTTGCTGGTAGCCGTCGTCATGGTCGTGGTCTTGGCCGTCGGCGGAGCGCCGGCAACGGGTCGGAGGGGCTGGATCTGGGAGGCGTTCGCCGAGAAGGAACCGGAGATGGTCCAACCGACGGCGATGACCGTGCCCAGCAGAGCCCACTTTAGTTTCTTGGTAATGACGTTTCTCCTCTCACTCGTCTGGGACGATCCCAGGCGGGTTTGATTTTTTCGGGGTACAACGTCACTGCTCTTCACCTCCAGTGCAACAAGGACAAGTCTTGTGGTCCCTATTGTCACTGACACGTCGCTGCATGCGGCGCGTTTTGAACTACAGATGTGCCTTCCGACACACTGACAACCTTCTAAGGGTCGTCAGTTTCTCATGCGCACTTCGGCAATCCACATACTTCATGGAGCCATCGATGAGAACAGTAGCGACGAGGATTCGTCGACACAATTCTCACCGATAGCGGTTTGCTTGTCTATGATTGTTAAGGTAATGCGAATGACTAAGGGGCCGGTA
>CAZDBS010000015.1:2764-8733 GCA_964503775.1 uncultured Candidatus Saccharibacteria bacterium | reverse complement strand
AGCGGTTTGCTTGTCTATGATTGTTAAGGTAATGCGAATGACTAAGGGGCCGGTATGGCTCGTTATACATGTCTTTCGCTTAAATGCGATTATACCCTCGAAACCCAGCAATGCAAGCACTTTCGTAAAATAGTAGGTATTAAAGCCGCAACGAGTACTTGCGTAGGGGACGGTCCTCTACGCAAGTACAATAATCAGATAAAATTCGGCACTAAAAAACCGCCTTTCGGCGATCCTATCAATTGTCCTATGGGTGAGAGGACAGTCGTGAGTTGGGTTTTTTGTTGCGTTGGTTGGTTTGCAGTAAAGCGATGGAGAAGGTAGAGAGATGACGGCCCGCGGGCTGCCTGAGTATGGGATTGACCGAAGTCGCTCTTGCTCTCAGGCAGCCCTTGTGGGGAGCGTTCAACTAACCACCTACGATCATGCATCACCTCCTAGTCGGTGTTCACGTCTGGTACCCAGGGGTCTCTCCTGAGACGGTTTGTCTTCGGGTCGACCGTCGTTTGCATAGTTATCGGCCATGCAAGCAGGGGGTTGGACTTCTCGGTGTACCGAACTGGCTGCGTACGTGGACGCGGTTTGCTCGTACACCGACGATATTTGCCTCTCTTGGAGACTGGATGCCTTTGAAGCAGCCCGAACTCATAGAGGAAGTATTTCACAACTTCACGAACCTTGCCGAAACGGCGAGCCGCTGGATCAAGTCCGTAGACAAACATCTCTTTGATCGCCATCAGTGCCAACCCCAAAGGGTAGAGCAGGGCGACCAGAGTCAGACCAACAAAAAAGTTTGCAAACATCACGATCCTTTCAGATCGGGGGAAGTGGATGGATTTGCAACGAAAAATTTCTTTCGGAGCACACTAGAGACGAATCTCATCTGTACTATGCTCCGGAAGAATAACTCACGACTGTAAAAGTTCAGCCTCGTCTATTGACGAAACTACCAGTATATTACCACATATCTTCTTAAAATGCAAGCTGCTTATGTTTTGACAGTCTTCGGATATCAAAAAATCACCTTGCGGTGACTTGCTTATAGATTCATGGAGTGAGGATGACAGAGTAGAGGCGAATAGGTACGAGGGGTGGGGAGAAAGGATAGAGAAGCGAGACCAGGTGGCCTTGCAAGTCATATCTCATGCTCACATACACCAGCCGTACTTATTCGTCTCCAATCTGACACGACTCATCTCGAGGATCTACCAGTGGTGGGTATGAGACGCGCCAGCAATACGCTGACTGTTCTCGAGAACACCTCTGTAGTACCGGTAGTACTTCCTGACCTTCCAGATGGTTACGGGGTAGCTGTGTTCGCCAATCGTCCTCCCCTTGATCTTGGGAGCAACCTTCCCGGTTTCATCCTTGAGCGTGAAGTACCAGCGGTTGCGACCAAGTCGATAGACAGTGAAGGTGAGGCTGCCCGACCGGTACATCGACGTGTGAGCGAAGTGGGATGAGCGATACAGCCCCGCCCGCTCGAGTAACACGATTTCCAGGAAACGCGTGCCGTAGAACAGGATGGGCAGGATGATCGCCAGCAGGGCGCAGACGACAGCGAAGACGAGCGCCGCATTTGCAGCAGTTGACATGATCCCTCATTTATTCCTCGTGCGTGGATACATTCCAGCAGGGAAATGCAGGATCCAACAGAAGTGAATCCAACATATCCCCGCTAGAACCTCTACTCTGTCAAAGATCGAAACCGTCTATTGACGATTTCATAGGAATATTACCATATAAAGCCACAAAAACAAGGCGTTAATGGTTATTTGAACTCGTATTGCTCATACTGCAAGTACATGTGATAGGCGTTGACATAATCGCTCTTGTATGCTAGAGTGTGCATCGTAAACGTTATCAAAACGATTTACGCACCTTATACCCCCATTCTAACAAGAGTCGATTTATCGGCTCAACATTTGTTAGGTTGCCCGAGTAACGGAAGTCAAAGTTACTACCCTCCACTTTAGCTTCACGTCGGCCGCAAGGCAGATAACGTTCGCGGGCATACTAATCCCTTTAACCAAGTCCCCCTTGTGCTAGTTTCTAGCGAAGTTGGACGGACGTTAACCCTCCTGGGTGGGTTAAAGGGGCCAGATCAGGACTAGAACGGTGCCCACCCCCGGTCTAGTCCTGTTTTAGTTTCAGAGAATAATCCATTTCCCAGCGCCGATGTTCCTGATCCTGCCTGATATTTCTAGTATTGAAAGTGTCTGATTCAGTTCTGTTGAATTAAATTCACTTTGTAACTGCAAATCCGAGACATCAGCTACGCCATTACTGATCAGCTCCAGGAGTACGCGCTCATGCGCACTACCTGCCTCTAGATCATTCCGGCGCAGATCCATGGCTTCAAGCCCAAGTGCCAAGAATATATCTTGGGCTGAAGTGACAGGCGTAGCCCCTAGTTTTATCAAGTTATTAGTACCAGCGCTGAGGAGACTAGTGATATTACCAGGCACGACGAAGACATGTCGCCCCTGTTCGAGAGCAAAAGTGGTCGTGATCAACGATCCGCTCCTTTCGGCTGCCTCAGTAACCAATACACCATCACTTAAGCCAGAGATAATCCGATTGCGCGCCGCGAAATACTGAGGCAGAGGAGGGGAGCCCTCCGGAAACTCACTGACAATTGCCCCGCCTGATTTCAGGATGTTAATAGCGAGTTGGCGGTTTGTTCGTGGCGCAATCTGATCGAGACCATTGGCCTGGACAGCTATCGTCCTACCGCCAGCATCGAGTGCTGCCTGGTGTGCAATCGCATCAATGCCGAGTGCTAGACCACTGATAATTGTCACACCCCGAGAAGCTAGATCAGATACAAGCTGTTTCGTCACCTCACGCCCATACGGAGTCGGTCGCCGACTCCCAACCACACCGATAGCCGGCGATAGGTTTTCCAGAGACTTACCAAGGGCATAGAGTTGTTTGGGACAGTTATGTACTTGTGCTAACTGAGAAGGGAAAGCATCATCCGACCTGACGTAAGTGCGGATTTTCATGACTTCAGAATAACAAATATTGAGAATTTAGATCATTTATGCGATCCTCTATCCATTATGAGTAGCCAAGCCTCCAAGAGATCTAGGACAGAAGTCAAAAAATTTCAGACACTGCACCCTGGTTATCCGGGACGCCACAAATCGACGCCAAAGCGACCATCAGGATCTAGAAAATTTGATCAAGCCAAGGAGAGTATTATCACAGAGCATGCGTCTTCAAAACCAGAAACTACTGTTAAAGCCGCCGTTCTTTATATAGCCATGAGACAAACCGTAAGCACTGCTGAAGCAGGGCGTCAAGGATTTACCAATCTCGCAGCATTCACTGGCCACCTCGTAAGAGAAAGCATGGAGCTTGAGCTAGGAGAAGCGGCATCGCTGGATGAGATGCAGCGTGTCGAGGATGGCATCGATATAGCTAGGGAAGCACTAGGAGCCGATCTCCGCCGTATCACAGTTATATCTCAATCACCTACCAGCACTACAGATATTAGCCATACTTGATAAATTTGCTTTATTATGCTAATGTATGTTCTGGTATTGTTTTCGGACATTACCGCACTTTGACAGAGAATGGTCGGAAGTCGGAGCGAAGTGATCGAGACAACTCGATCTCAGTGTTCCGATTTCCGGAATATACATGAAAGGATTATCTTCCCCGTGTTTTCTCGTACCACCACAGATCGTGTGTTACTCGGTGCGTTCTTCGCCGCCTCTGCTACGTATGTAGCGATCAAGGTGATGATGAATCCCGCGTCATACCAGCTGGTTCGTAGAAAGTAGAGAAGTTGCTGTGAAGCGTGGTAAAATCCATCATCCGATGGCGCCCGTCGTCTTTGCGGCTATCGCACTAGGCGGAATTTTCGTGGTGATACTCATCATCCTCGAGCAAACTGGTGCCTCGCACTGAAAGGAGCTCGCTTGCGCAGACGCGTAGGTCGAGTACTCAAGCTCATCGGCCTGGGCATCGGTCTGACACTCGCTCCCATAGGACTCGTCCTATTCGCAGCAGTTGCCATACTATGCGCAGTTGCTTTCGGAGCAACTCGGTTCGTCAGCATCGCTGTCGACCTCGTGCTCAAGCCCTTCGTCAAGAAGGATAATCAAACTTCGACCACTACCAGCGCAAGCTCGTAGCCTCCCACCACCAACACGAAAGGAACTTCGTGCACGGAACTACAGTCCAACCACGACACCGGTCCACTTGGAAGCAGACGGTACTCGTCGTTTCCTGCCTCCTTGCTGTGACCATTTGCATGATCGTGGATAGTCTCTGGGCTCTTCCGGTCATCATCGTCGTCGCGATCATGCTTGCCGCAGTAGGCATGGCAAACAACGGCCGAGGGTTCGACGCCTTCATCTGGAGTCCATGGACCTACAAGACGCTCGAAGGCGGGGATGAGGTCACACGTGACCCCTGAACCGCCCTTCGGGGTGCTCACTTCGCCTAACAGCGAACCAATCCTTTCAAACCATTCTCTGTCATTCTCACCAAGTATGTAACAGCAACCACCCTAGGTGGTTTTTTTGTTTCTTAAAAGGTTTCCAGATGGTACTGCGTAGGGGACGGTCCCCTACGCAGTACATGGAGCTTGCTTTTTTAGAACAAGCCTTGTAACCTTGCAAAGCATTTTAGATAGATAACGTATCGTATACTTACATATATATGTCCAAAAACCTCGTCATCGTCGAGTCGCCAGCCAAAGCTAAGACCATCGAGAAATACCTCGGTAAAGATTTCATTGTGAAGTCGTCTTTTGGTCATATCCGTGATTTGCCAAAGAAGGGCATCGGCGTCGATACCGCCAAAAACTTCGAGCCTACTTATGAGATAAGCCCTGATAAGAAAAAGGTGGTTGCCGAGCTCCGCAAAGCAGCAAAGGCTGCCGATACCGTCTGGCTAGCATCTGACGAAGACCGAGAAGGTGAGGCCATCTCCTGGCACCTCTGTGAAGCCCTGAAGCTCGATCCGGTCACGACCAAGCGCATCGTATTCCATGAGATTACCAAGCCCGCCATCCTGCACGCCATCGAGAATCCTCGCACCGTCGACAAACACTTAGTTGACGCCCAACAAGCCCGTCGTATACTCGACAGACTCGTTGGCTACGAACTAAGCCCTGTGTTATGGAAAAAGGTTCAACGTGGCTTGAGTGCCGGTAGAGTACAGTCAGTAGCCGTTCGTCTAATCGTCGAGCGCGAGAGGGAGATATTAGCTTTCGAAAGTACTTCGACTTTTAAAGTCACAGCTATATTCACAGCTGACGGTCAGGAATTGCCAGCCGAGCTGAGTGTTCGTTTCGATAGCGTCGATGAAGCTCAGGGGTATCTGGAGCAGAGCCTCGGCGCCGAATTCAAAGTTGCAAACATCGAGAAAAAACCAGGCACCCGCAGTCCTGGCGCACCGTTTACGACCTCTACACTTCAGCAAGAAGCCTCACGCCGACTGGGCTACAGCGTCAAACAAACCATGCAGCTCGCGCAACGACTCTACGAAAGTGGTCGCATCACCTATATGCGTACCGACAGCACCAACCTCTCCGGACAAGCCATAGCCGCAGCTGGAGATTACATCAAATCCACGTATGGAGAGCAATACCATCAGGTCCGCCAATTCAAGACCAAAAACGCCTCCGCTCAGGAAGCCCACGAAGCTATTCGTCCTACCGACTTCCGAGTCATCGAAGCCGGCACTGATGCACAACAGATGAAAATATACCAACTCATCTGGCAACGAGCCCTCTCATCCCAGATGGCCCCAGCCAAAGTCGATAAGACAGAGGTCAGGATAGAACGGACAGGGACTCCCGACCCAGCTTTCATTGCTAAAGGTGAAGTCCTGTTATTTGACGGTTTTCTCAAAGTCTACGGGGGCGGGAAAGACGATGTCATCCTACCGGATGTGAAGCAGGGTCAAATCCTACCGTTACAAAACATGACTGCCACTGAAGTATTCTCCAA
>CAZDBS010000015.1:0-2664 GCA_964503775.1 uncultured Candidatus Saccharibacteria bacterium | reverse complement strand
TCCTGGCAGGACATGCTAAAAGACTTCTATGGACTATTTCATCCCCTTATAGAGAAATCAGCCGATGTCAGTCGCAGCGAGACTTCACAGATGCGCGAGATCGGCCATGACCCCAAGACCAACCGCACTGTATACGCCCGCTATGGCCGCTATGGACCGATGCTCCAGATAGGGCAGGTAGAAGACGAGGAGAAACCACTCTTCGCACCTATCCCCGAAGGCAGCACTATGGACAGCGTCACTATCGAGCAGGCTTTGAAAATGTTTGAATTACCCCGAACAGTGGGGAAGACGGGTGACGGACAGGACATCTTAGCCAACATCGGACGGTTCGGCCCGTACATCAAAGTGGGGAAGATGTTCGTATCTATCAAACCACTCGATCCTAACTCCATCACTCTGGAAGAAGCTCAAATACTGATCAAAGAAAAACTAGAGAAGGAAGCCAGCCGTATCATCCAGTCGTTTGAGGGCACGACCATCCAAGTCCTGAACGGCCAATACGGCCCCTATATCTCTGACGGCAAGAAAAACGCCAAGATACCGAAAGATACGGACCCCAAGAGTCTGACGTTGGAGCAGTGCAAGAAGCTTATTGCTGAGGCTCCGGCCAAGAAAAGCTTTCGAAGATTCAAGAAGAAGTAATCTTTTATTTATCCCAATTATCATTTTCTTACCCCGCCACAGCGGGGCGCTATGAACCTTTTGACGTCAAAAGGTTCGGAAAACCGCTGGGTATCGTGTACTTAGCTTGATGGTTCTGTTGTCATAATCAGGCTCAATCCAAGTACCCAGACCCCACGAGACAACAGAGGTGACGTTGATTGACTATTTATCAGGATTATGCTATTATAGTCACTAATCCGCAAGGAATACTTGGCTGGTGCCAGGGGGCTTGATTCTAACAGATCGAGTAACAGAGGTCCGGCTCTTACGCCCGTGACACTTCACAACAAGGAGATGGACTGGTGTCCAAAGCTATGATTGTAGAGGGCGACAACAAGTTTGAGTTGTTTGCCCAACTCTTCGAGATCGGTCGAGTAACATGGACTGATCGGAAGGACTTCACTCTTATGCTTGAACCTACCGACCAGGAAATCAGACACGCTTGGGCAGCCGAAGCCTACATTAACGGCATCGAGGGCCACCAACTTCTGGGGGGCGACTTTTGGATCCTGACTGGCTACTTACTTTCAAAGCAAGTTGTCAGAGCTCCGAGGTGGGTGAAAGAGCTGTTTGTAATTGAGGATAATGTACCAATTGTCAGATTTAAGGCTATTTATAGCGTGGTGCGCCGAAAAGGGACTCTCTTCACAGGAGACGACATGGTTGAGGCCGCGTTTCATATGTAGCCACTAACGGCAGGGAGGCGGTGTAGTTGTCGCTTGCGACGCCAGAAACACCTGATGCGCACTGCATCGCCTCCCACCCACGCTACATCACCACTCCTTGTTATCCCCACTCCATACATGTGTTTGTATGCTGATGAGTCCTAGAAGGACGAAAGTGGGGAAGAATAGAGGTAATAGATTGACCTCTCATTGCACGGCTGACTATGTTACTCATAAAGCGAAGTGTCATCAGGTCCAGCACTTTTGGTGTCAAAAGTGCCAACAACATCTACGGAGTAGACAAGAAATTGGACTTATCCACAAGCACTATAGGCAGGGTGCATAAATATTTCGCGTCACGTCCAGTAAGTGCTACAATAAACTTATCAGAACAAGGTATTGACGTATACATAAACGTGTTTTATAATATAGCTACCTTATTCGTGCATATTAGTCGAACAAAACAATATATTTCGACGAATTAACAGAGGAGAACAGGCATGGCAGAAGAGGCTACAATCACCGCAACTAATGTCGATCTTTGGCAAGCAACCAAGGATATTTTGTCGACCATTGATCGCGAAAGAGAACGTGAAATTGTAGCCCGCCGATATGGACTCTACGACCGCAAAGAGACTCTAGAACAGATCGGGGAACTCCTCGGTATCACTCGTGAACGTGTGCGTCAGCTGGAGAAGGCCATCATGGCCCGTCTTAAAGCTCAAGCTGAGGACTCATTGCCACACATTCAAGAAGTCGAGCGAGTACTTATCACTGAACTCGAGAAAATGGGCGGTGTAGCCCGCGTCACCGATCTTTCGGCCAAATTTCACAAAGACAACACTAAGAAAGACCAAGCTCACGTCGCTTTCCTCGCCGAACTATCTCCAAACCTGACGGTCGTAGAAGAAAACGATCACTTTTTCCACTCCGTTGGCATCGCTGCTAAGCACACTGAGAAACAAGTTCGTGACATGGCCAACACCATCGTCGAAACCATCCGCGAGCATGGTCAACCGGCTGACCCGACTACAATCCATGGGAAATTGGGAAGCGTCAAGCATGATGTCAAAAGTGTCGAGGCTCTAGCTAGCACCTCCAAGCATCTCGCAACCCTGCGGGGTATGTGGGGCCTTATCAAGTGGCCAACCGTTAATCCTAAAAACATTCGGGACAAGATCTACGTCGTCCTCCAGGACAGCAAGAAGCCAATGCACTTCAACGACATCGCCGAAGCTATCAAGAAAAGCGATTTCAAACGTAAAAACGTCACCACCCAGGCCATCCACAACGAGCTCATCAAAGACAAGCGCTTCGTGCTTATCGGCCGTGG
>CAZDBS010000014.1:0-18145 GCA_964503775.1 uncultured Candidatus Saccharibacteria bacterium | reverse complement strand
CTCGGTCAACGGCAAGCAGTCGGCAAGGTGTTGGTGAGTCAACAAAAAACTGCCGTTCATAGTACCAGTCAGGAATTCGCTGAGACGCGTGGTGAATACGTCAGTTTCACGCATCCTGAGGCGTATACTCTAGTGCCTGAACGTCAGCAGAAGTCGATATCGATTGAGCAATTTATCCTCACCGATGAGAGTTACTCAAGTTCCGTCAAACTGTCCGTGGCTGTCTATCCGTTCAAAAGTCTCGACGAAACCCCGGGTTACCAACTACGTAACACCAAGCCCAAACAATACACAAAGTTAGTCAACGAAACGGCGATCGTATTCGCCGACCAAGAACATCCCGAGAAAGTAGCCTTCATCCATGGGGGTAAGTATATCGCGAGTATCGCTCTCACTATGAGTAGTGACGAAACACTACCGGCAACATTTGAACAAATAATTGCTAGTGTCGTATGGCTCAAGTAATCTAGATATAATGACTAAGCTTTACTCGCTATCACTCATACCGCTTCTACTATTTGCCCAAATGCCATCTAGCTCAACCTACAAATTACAGGGTTACGGCGTCGGCAGTGGTGGTACTAGTAGCTCGACATCGGCAACCTATACCCTGGAGGGTATATCAGGTGAACAGAGTAGTGGTGCTGCCACAGGAGGGTCATTGCAGAGCAAGCCAGGCTTCATCCAAGCCCAGCAGGCCAATGTACCGGTAGCACCGACGTTTACCAACGACGCCAGCTGGTACAACAAACTGCATTTCATCATCAACACTTCCGGCAACCCCAGCGACGCCAAATTCGCAATCGCCATCAGTAGCGACGACTTTTCAACGACGTCCTATGTACAAAGCGATAATACCGTAGGTGCCACGCTCGGGTTCGAGGATTATCAAACATACGCCAACTGGGGAAGTGGAACTGGTGAGTACGTCATCGGTTTAAGTCCCAGTACGACTTACAAAATCAAAGTCAAAGCATATGATGGCAAATTCACGGAGAGTATGTTTGGTCCGGCGACAGCCGGTGTTGCGACATCAGCCCCATCACTGACATTCGATATCGACGTAGCTAGCACTGATACCGATACCGATCCACCCTTTACCGTCGGTTTCGGAGATCTGTTACCTGCGGTCGTCACCACTGCCACGAACAAGATCTGGCTCGATTTTGATACCAACGCTGAGTCAGGCGGCAAAATCTTCATCTATGCTGATTCAACCGGTCTTGTCAGCACCGGATCGTCAAACACTATCACTTCAGCTTCGACCGACCTGGCTACGGCCAATGATGGCTATGGGGCCAGAAGCAACAGCGCTACTCAATCCAGCGGTGGCCCTATAACTGCCAGTAGCCCCTACAACGGGGCATCGGATAATGTCGGTATCGTCAACGCCTCGATTCGAGAATTATATACGACATCTGCACCTATAACTGCCGCTAGGACTTCACTCGTGTTGAAAGCGAAGGCCAAAGCCGACACCCCAGCTGCCCCTGACTACACTAGTACATTAACTATAGTAGCTACAGCCAGTTTCTAGAGAACAATATTGTTGACAGGTAGCAATAGTTAGCTTAAGCTTTTAGTAATCAATAACCATGGTACCTATGACTTCTATAAATAAACACAGTTCAGAGCGTCTTAAAGCTAAGCTCGCGGTTGTTCTCCTCGTATCCCAGTCGTTCATATTTATGTTTAGCGGTACAGCTCATGCCGGCACATTAACTGATACCTACGTCCGTCTGACGCGTATGAAAGCCGGTCAAGCCTCAAACATACGAGTGGTACTAAAAGTCCCAGCGGGCAACTCCGGGACTGAAGAGAAAGTTAAAATTAGTCTTGCTGACAACTTCACCGTAGCAACATCTGGTATCACCACTGCTACCGCAGCCTGTGCTACAGATACGGGCGCCACAGCACTGCCAGGAACTCTAACCATTACCTCTAGTAACGGTGCTGGCGTGAAGCATGTAACTGTTTCAGGAGTTACCAACCTCAGTGCATCAACCACTTACTGTGTCGATATCGAGACCAGCCCACTCACCAGCACCGGTTCGGTGGGGGGTTACGCTACGACAGTTGAGACCCAGACCAGCGGCGCAGCTTTGATTGACTCCACGAGCGTAACCTTACGTATAATTACCGATGATCAAATTGTTGTTTCAGCTACAGTCCCACCGAGTTTCACATTCGCCATTGACGCCAATACTACCTCTTTCACATCCAACCTAGATTCGGGTTCTATAGTCAGCACTACGGGTCGCACCGTGACAATTACTACCAATGCCTCCAAAGGTTGGGTGGCGTGGGTGAAAGATCTCAATGCTGGTTTGACGTCCGCGGCAGCCAGCAAGACCATCAACACCTCTGGAACAGTTAACGGGGCACCAACTACACTGTCGACGGGTGCGGAAGGATACGTGTTGGATGTAGACCTGACCACAGACTTTGCGGGAGGTGGCACAGTTACTATAGCTGCTGAGTATAATGGTGGCGCTAACGCCGGTGGTACACTCGACAGTTCGACATTCCAACCCATCGCATCATCCAACGGTACAGCTGGCGGCACAGGTGATGTCGTTACTCTAGTAGGTAAGGCCGGTATCGCTGGTGATACACCGGCTGCTACTGACTATACCGATACCTGGACGGTTATCGGTGCTGGTGTGTACTAGAATATCTGAACAAGTAAATACTACATAATGCCCTGACCAGGGCATTATGTATAATGAGTGCTTGATGAAGAGGGTACTGCTGATTCTAGCGAGCTGTATGTGTGTATTGACATCTTCTTTACGCTCCACTGCTCAAACCGACACCGGTAGACTACAGCTCACCACCTCACCACTCCCTATAAGTCTGGTGGCCACCCCAGGTACGACAGTTACTACTGAGCTACGCGTCAAAAACGGCGGCCTGAGTAAAGAGCGAGTTAAAATTAGTCTCCTGAAATTTAACGCTTACGGCGAAGAAGGACAGCCACGGCTTATGTCTAGGGAACCGGGCGACGAATATTTCGATTGGGTTAAGTTTTCTGAGGGTGAGTTTGACGCGCTACCCAACGTCTGGAAAACCATCAAGATGACAATAGCTGTGCCCAAAGATGCCGCGTTCGGGTATTACTACGCTGTGACTTTTGCCCGCGCCAATCCGGTGAAGGCCGACAAACAGGAAACCACCGTCGAAGGTGCCACCGCCACGTTAGTACTGCTTGAGGCCAAAGTTCCCGGAGCCACCAAAAAAGTCGAATTACGACAGTTTTCAGTGCCAAAGCAATATTTTGAGGCAACACCTATCAATTTCACTATCAAGCTTCATAACTCGGGCAATGTCCACGTTGCCCCCAGCGGCACTATTTTTGTCATGAAGGGGGATAAAGACATTGCTACCATCGACGTAAACACCGTCAAGGGAAATATCCTGCCTGATAGCAATCGAATTTTTACAGTATCGTGGGAAAACGATGCACCCGAGATCGATGGCAAAAAAGTGGATCGACATTATTTCGGTAAATTCAAAGCCAACTTAGTACTAGCCTATGATGACGGCAGCAAAGATGTGCCCATTGAAGCTAGCGTCGAGTTCTGGATGATACCATGGAAGTACTTTTTGATACGCGGGGCGATGGGTCTGTTTATACTGATCGGTGTATTTAGCACTTTCCGCATCATGACCAGGAATATCAAGAGGAAAAAACGTGGTAAAACGTAACCTCATAATTAACTTGTTGATCGGAGTCCTCATAACGATGGGGAGTCTACGACCGATATCTATGACCTATGCCACGACCGAGCCACCGAAGTCTGGGTTGACGATTACTCCGTCCATGCAGCAGGTCACGGTTGTACCCAACCAGCCGGAACGAACGTTCAGCGTACAACTAACCAATCGAAACAAGGTGAAGACCACCGTAGCCCTACAGGCAGTTGACTTCGGTTCACTCGACGAGAGTGGAGGTGTACTTTTCCAAGGTACCGGCACCGAACTACAGGCCAAATACGGCTTGTCCAAATGGCTATCATTTGACCAGCAGATCGTCGAGGTAGACTCCGGTGAGACCAAAAAAATCCTGGTGCGCATACTCAACGACGACACACTCACCCCTGGTGGACATTATGGCGCGGTATTGTTCAGACCTGTTTCAGCCGAGGGACAACCAGGTCAAATAGGCATTACCCAAATTGCCTCTATGTTGGTTTTCGTTACGAAAACTGGTGGTGAACAATACCGTATGCAGTTTACCGAACTCAAATACTCTGGTGGATTATTTGCCATGCCCAGGGTAGCGGAGGTGACTTTCAAAAACTCCGGCAACGTCCATATCGTACCGAGGGGCACTATCGACATCCTGGATCCATTTGACCGGGTAGCGCTAGAGGGAACCATCAACATCGACTCTGGAATCGTACTACCTGAGACAACTAGGACGCTCTCTGTCCCGCTTCGCTCATCGTACCGATTCTTCCTGCCAGGCAAATACAAAGCCAAACTAACATTTCGATATGATGGTATGCCGACTAGTAAGACTTACGAAGTACAATTTCGATACATCGGTTGGTTTGCTCTCACCATGGGATTGTTTGCGATTGGAATAATATTTCTTATAGTACGAAACCGCCGAAAAATCAAAAAGATGGTTAAAATGATACCTCTACTGGGGAAATCTCCACCCAAAAATGACTAAAATTCCTTGTTTAACGCAAGCACAACCGCTATACTGTTAGGTATCAAGGTGTATTAGAGCTAACGGGGGTCACGGGAACGTGCGAAGTTCACATTCACGCCTTCACTGGACACTAGCCATACTTTTGGTTATGGTTTTTGGCGTTATCGGCTCACTCATCACGCCATCACTTCGTACTTCAGCTACAGTGAATCGTCAGATCAATTTCCAGGGTAAAGTCGTCAACTCCAACGGTACCAACATCGCCGATGGTACCTACAACATGCAGTTCAAAATATATACCGGTGGAGACGGTGTAGTTGGTGGTGGCGATGAGACACTCCAGTGGACAGAGGAGCGATTACGCAACAATTCCCAAGGAGTTTCTATAACCGACGGTATATTCCAGGTCAATCTCGGATCAGTCACTACTCTGCCGGGCAGCGTGGATTTCAACAACGATACTCTTTGGCTGTCTATCAACGTCGGTAGCACCAATCCTACTTGCACACCGTACAGCAACTGTACACCCGATGGTGAGATGTCGCCGATGGTACGCTTCACCGCCGCGCCCTATGCTATGAATAGTGATACTCTAGACGGACTCGATTCGACTAGTTTCGTGAAGCTAGCTCAGGGTGTTCAGACTGACAGTTCGACCACAAATCCGAGCATCTACATCAACAAAACCAACGTCAGCGGTTCTCCAAACATTCTGCAATTGCAGAAATCCAGCTCAGACGTTTTTGTCATAGACAACACTGGCGTCGTCACCGCCGCCAGTACCATAACTATCCAGGGTGGAACGGCAACACTAGGAACGAGCTCACAGGGAGGAATACTAGTGCTCTACGACAATGGCACTGGTTCGGAAAATGTTACGCTCAATACCTTAGATGTCACTACTAGCTACACTTTGAATCTCCCGACAGCCATCGGAAGCTCGAGTGACTGCCTCAAGCTCGGAACGGTTGCTGGTACCGTCGGCCCACTAACATTTGGGGCGTGTGGCGGTGCTAGTTCGTTACAGGCAGCTTACAACGGCGGCACGAACATCGAGACAGCCTCCAATACTGCGGTTTTGATTACGGAGACAACAGCTACCAGTAACACGGGTGATTTGTTGCAACTTACTCAGAATGCAGCCACTGGTGGTACAACGTCAGGCGATGCACTCCAGATCACCCTGGGCGGTGTAGATGCTAATGCCAACTCTGGCCATGGTGTTCATCTGGTAGTCAACCAAGCGAATAATACTGGCAAACTGCTATATGCCGAAACATCAGCCGCAGCTGCTCTCCTCAGCATCGACGAAACTGGAGCTTTCCAATTAATCGATGGTTCAAACGGCACTCCTGTATTGGGATTCATCAACGACCCCGATACTGGCATCTACAGAGTCGGCACCAATAATCTCGGCATTGCCCTGGGTGGTGCACTTGTAGGTGATTGGCAGTCTGCCGGTACTCTGGCTATCAACTCTACCTCCAACGCTGGCAATATCCAGTTTCTAGGTGCTGACGGTTCGATAGAAATAGGTAGCGGTAACGATGCCTTGAGCTACATCGACTTCAAAGGCTCCGCTAACCTGGGTAGTGATTTTCAGGGTAGGATTCTTTATGCAGACGGTGGGTACATGAATTTCTACACCGGCGCCAATAGTACTAATGTAAGGTTACAAATTACAGAGGCCGGTAACGTCCTGTTCGACCCAACCGATAACGTCGCTATAGTCGATGCCGCCAACAACAGAGTCGGCGTTAATACCGCAGTACCCATTAACAACTTTGGGGTATCGCCACTCCAATACAACACGGGTACCGCTGGAACGGGTGGAGCACCGAGCACAACGATCACCGGTTCAGGTACTACTTGGACAACTGCAATGATAGGATCACAGATTGTCTTCGGCGGTACGACCTCGCGGGTCATCACCGCTGTGGGTGGTGCAACAACCCTCACTGTTGATAGTTCGGTGACCGTCACAAACGGCACAGCTTATACCATCCAGTACCCCGGCCTACAGGTCGCTTCGACGGGCAATGTTGGAGTAGGCACTACCTCACCCGGATCAACACGTTTCGTCGTCGATAACCAAAGCACGACTGATACGATTTTCGAGGCCAAGGACGCTGGCTCGGCAGTCTTGTCTATCGCCGATGGCGGGGCGGTGACGGCAGCCAACAACATAACCATTCAAGGCGGAACTGCTACGCTAGGTACTAGCTCACAGGGTGGTACTGTAGTGCTCTACGACAACGGCACGGGGTCAGAGAATGTGACCATCAACACACTAGATATCACTACTAGCTATACATTGAACATGCCGACTGCCATCGGAGTCAGTGGCAACTGTCTGAAACTTGGCACTGTAGCTGGTACAGTTGGCCCGTTGACATTTGGATCCTGTGGCACCGGTGGGGCTGGCTCACTCCAAGATGGCTACGATAACTCTACTGACCCAGAGATTGTACTGGCCGGGGTTACAGGAGGTGTTAGTATCACTGATGACTCTGGCAGCCCCGTCTCGGGAAACCTTTTAGAGGTACAGAATGGTACGAGAACAGCCACATACTTAGGAGTAGCCTCATCCCTGGTTTACATACAGAATTCATCAGGAGCGAGTGCGTTCTCGTTTGATACATCATCAGGCAAACATTTGAAAGTTTATGAGAGTGGCGGTAGTACGAATTACGCCGATATCTACTATGATACTTCGACCACCAGTGCGATATTTACCGCTTCAAGCGGTACGACTAAGATCGGAAGCGGCTCGGGGGATATCAACCTAAACACCTCGGCTATCGGCGATACTTTAGCAGCAACTCACACTGGCACAGCGGCCGGTACCGTAACTGATGTAGACTTCCTCTTCACCCGCAATATCACTGGTGGATCGAATAACCTTCAGGGATCAGTTCTCAAAATCGAAGACTTGAGCGGTACGAGCGGATCTAGCACCCCGAACCTTCTATACATCAACCAAAACAATAGCTCAGCAACAGGGAATTTGATTCTTGCACAATTGGGCGGTGGTTCCAATGATAAGTTCAAAGTCAGTACTGCCGGTACAGTAACTATAGCTGCAGGTCAGAGCTACACCGGTGCTGGTGCTGTAACCGTCAGTTCGGGCGCGTCTACAGCCCTCACGCTTACCGGCAACGCGGCATCAACATGGTCAACAAGCTCTGGCAACGTGACCATTCAAGCTGGCGGAGCCAGCAAAGTAATTGTTAAACCAGGTACCGACTCAGCAAGCAGCTTCGAGATTCAACAATCGGGCGGAACAGCGTTCTTGACAGCCGATTCCACAAACGGCAGGATCGGCATCGGCACAGCTTCACCCCGAGATAAGCTTGAGGTCGGTGGAGCTATCCTCATTGGCGCCCAAGCAGACGCAACGGCACACAACTTTGCTTCCGGCTGTAGCTGTCTGCTCAACTCTGCGGCTGGTACTTTTGGATCTGAGACCAGCAGAGACGCGGCGGTTTCTTCTGTGGTATTTAAAGGCAAGTTGTTTATATCGACGAGAGAGACTGACGCTGCTGGCGTATATCGATACGACGGAGGTACAACATGGACACTTGTTACCAACAGTGCGGGCAAGGCCGTAACGGGCGACACTGCGAACATTGATAGTTTTGTCCTAACGGTATTCAATGGTGCTTTGTACATAGGCAGCCAAAGTACGGCAAATACTGGTGGGCTGTACGCCAGTACAACCGCAGACACGACCGCAGATTCATTTACCCTAGTCAACGCTACTAGGGGGAGCTTCGGCATGAGTCAGACTGCGGTTGATGGCATATCGGATATGGCGGTATGGAATGGCAACCTGATAATTTCTACTCAAGAAACAAACGCTTGGGAATTGGGACGATACGATGGAGGAACGACTTTTGTCCAGATCAACACGCCTGATGGTGAGTTTATATCGACTGATGCTACAGATGTAGACGGAGCGCTACTGGTTGTCTATGGAGCCCGGTTGTTCGTGGGAGCGATCACCGGCAGCACTACAGCCCGTGTCGGCTATCATGAAGGTATCGGTACGACCCTAACCCGTCTCAACACTACTGCTGGAACATTCGGTGCGATCGCTTCCAACATCGACATCACCTCAATGACCATCTACAATGGCATGCTCTACATTGCAACAAATAAAGCAAATGCTGGCGCTGTATATAGATGGTTACTAACACCAACATCTACAAACACCACGAATACCAACTTCAACATGGTAAGCCTAGGCGACGGTGAAATGGTCTCAGGCGATTCAGCTAATACCATAGAGTCATATGTGCTGCGTACCTATAATGGGAGACTCTACGCCGGCAGCACAACCGGCGCAGATGGTACTGCCGCTCTGTATGAGTACGACGGTACCAAAGGTAGTTGGACGTTAATCAACACCACCAGGGGAACTTATGGGGCCCAGACTGGCGTTAATAACATATCTTCACTACAGGTATTCAATGGCACCCTGTATGTCGGAACTGATGAATCAAACGTCGGATCGATGTACTCATGGACCAAGACAGAGCAGAATTCATACTCACTCAAGTTCGACTCCGGGTCCAATTATTATGGCGCTTTGAGTTTTGTTGGTAGTACCCAAGCCGTTGACAACAACGGTCAGTACGGTGTTTTCAGATTCTCCAATTCGATCTCCCTCAGTTCCGGTGCTTTTGACTATGCAGAAGATTACCCCACGTTTGATGAATCATTGATCGCAGGTGAACCGGTTAGTGTAGACCCCTCTCATCCGGAACACATAAAACGTGCCCGGCTGGGTGACGTCGTCTTGGGTGTTGTGTCTGAGAACCCGGGATTCCGATTGTCAGCCAAAGATCCGCCAGCGTCTGGAGCGCGCTGGGTGCCTATCGCTCTCACTGGACGCGTGCCAGTCCTCGTTTCTACCAATGGGGGAGTAGACCCGATCAGAGCTGGTGACGGACTGGCCCTTTCCTCTACGCCTGGCGTACTCGTCAAAGCAAAGTCACCGGGTTTTATAGTCGGTAATGCTCTAGCCAATTACGGTTCTGTAAATGTCGGTAAAGTTAGCATGTATGTTAGGTGGGGCTGGGCCGACCCGGGCTTGCAAGCTTCGCAAGCTATCCAATCTACCTCAGTTTCAATACCGACTGCCGATCCCAGTAGCACAGCCGACTTGGGGTTAGCGAATGCTTCAGCGCTTGGACTGCAAACGCTCAATATCGAAGGTTCATCGAACGGCGACGGTATGTTCGGTTTTAGCACGAATCAGATCACAAGTCAGCTTGATGTTCTAGAACAAAGACTGGAAGCTATCGAGAAAAACGCTATCACTGCTTTGCGAGTAGCCGACACACTCAGTCTGTCCAGCTTGACCATAACCGGCCATACAACCCTGCAAGATGTAGTTGTCGCTGGTAACGCTACTATCGAAACTCTCGCCGTTCGTGGCAGTACGGAGCTGCAATCACTTATCGTCAAAGGCACATCTACATTTATATCCGATATAACACTTGCCGGTCATATCATCACCGGCAACAAAGAAGGGGAGACCAAGGCCGTACCAAAAGAGGCCGCGCTTTGTTCTACTGACCCAGACACAGCTACACCCGACGTTACTCTAACAGGCAACGACATAGCCGGCACTGTTACTGTCACGACAACAGCAGGTGCCTGTCAGGAAGGCGAACTCATAGAAGTCACTTTCGCCAAGAAATACGAGAAAGAACCGGTCGTTATTATCTCTCCCAGGAACATATATGGAGCTAAGCTGCGCACATACTATAATGCAACTCAGGATGGTTTTAGTATCATCACATCTGAAGCGTCAACTGCCGAGACACAGTACTCATTTAGTTATCTGATTATGCAATAACCACCATGAGATTTTCAAGAAGTCATACACACAAACGATCGCGATTTGCCAAGAAGCACTACTCGTTGAATTGGCGAGGTATACTGACTATTCTGGTCGTTACCGTAATAGCAGTGGTTGTAGTAGCCTCCAACAGCCATATAGATAGGGCGCTTGCTGCAACCACGGTAGATACTTCGACGATTAGTTACCCTACTTCTTACAGTTTCCAGAGGAAAACGTTTTTTGACACAGTAAATGGGGTATACTGGGCATTTTATTACAATGGCACGGCTATTGAATATTCATATGCAACTAACTATGCCTCATCGTGGACATCTGCTGGTACGTATTCTGTTGCAACAAACGACTTTTCCCTTTGGTTTGCAAATGTATCAGGTACGCCGAAAGTATATATGGCTGTAAACAGTTCTACGAATTTAGTTGTGGATGTTGGGACATTAAGTTCGACTTCTATTTCATGGGCAGGTGGCCAAACAGTGGTATCTCCGACTCATGGTGCATTTTCGATAGCTCGGTCATCGGGTGGATATATATGGGTAACCTACATAGGTACGTTTGATAGTATAGAAGCAATCAGATCTACGAATACAGATAATATTACAACGTGGAATTCAACTGAAAGCATATTGGGAGGTGGAACAAACAAATACAACTATGGAATAGTACCACTTGCTACGACAAACTATATGTATGCAGTGTATGGAAATTGCGCTGTTGGTACGACGCAAGTTTTTGGGCAGCTTTATAACGGATCCTCATGGAACGGATCACAAACAAGCGTAGTATCAAATGCTGTATCAGGCGGGTCATGTCCAGCAGGTAATATGGCCACGGATATAGGATCTACGGTGTCAAGTGGTAGCGATGAAGTACATTTTCTCTACATGGACCAGTCATCAAGTCAAACAACAGGCGAAATTAAATACAAACGTTACAGTTCAAGTAGTTGGGGTAGTTCGGTTACTTTGTCTGATGCATCAGGAAGTAGCCAATATCCGTCTCTTACAGTTGACTCAAATACCAATAATCTGCATGCATTTTGGTATAAAAATACCGGCGGTAATGCAAAATTGGTCTATAAGTCCGCTGTCTCACCGTATGCTTCTGGTGATTGGGGATCACAAACGGATCTCGACACCACCTCTCCCAACATAGCCTACGTTACCTCATCGTTCTATGCAGGCTATATACTACCTGTACTTTTAACTTCTGGCAGCGGCTCACCATACAGCGTAGTGTTCAACAGCGTTCTGCTCAACAAGTATCCTAAGCAGGCGGTAGCGTATTCGCCAATCAATAATGCACTGCCGTCCTCGACAACCCCGACCTTACAATTCAAAGCTATTGACGATGCCGACAATATCTATATGTACTACGGTAATGGCGGAGCTAGTGACGCCCAAACACCCAGCAGTGTGTGGAATAGTAGTTATGTATCCGTACACCATCTGAAGGAATCAGGTAATGGTACTTCCAACGAATTCATCGACTCAGCCTCAGGCGCTAACCACGGGCAAGGAGGTGCTGGTTCGTCGTCAGCAACGCCTACTCAGTCAACAAGCGGGGCTATCGGCAACGCTCAATCGTTTGATGGTAGTGCTGATTTTATCAGGCGTGCAACTTATAGCACCGCACTTGGTTCTACCCTGACCATATGTGCATGGGTCAAACCAACGACAACAAGTGGTGAACATCGTATCGTTACCCTAAACCGTAATCCGAGTAATTTTGAAAACCAGTTCGTCTTCCAGGATGTAGACGGCAAGATAAGATTTTGGGACTATGCTGGTGGCTTTGGATTTAACGACATCACGGGAGTCAGCAATACCACGTTATCAACTAGTGCCTGGAATCACGTATGCTTCGTCAAAAACAGTACAGCAGGTACTTACTATTACAACGGCAGTGCTGACGGCACCAAAACAGCAGCCCTCAATGCTACTTATGGCACGAATGACTTCATTATTGGTAAAGATTATCGGGATGATAACAAATGGTACCCCGGATTGATCGACGAAGTTCGTGTTTCAAATACAAATCTTTCAGCCGCCTGGCTAGGTACTGAATATAAGACACAAGCAAATACGCTCAATATCGTGGCCTCCGAAGAGCCAGTCTCTGGTTCTTCCTGGAACTACCGGAAACAGATCGTCTTTAACCACAGTGCTTTATCTGAAAATCTTAGTAATTTTCCAGTAATGGTTAAACTCACGTCTGCTAACTTTGATTTTTCAAAAGCTCAGTCCAGCGGACAAGATATTCGCTTTTATGACAGTGATGGCGTGACCGCCTTACCATACGAGATCGAGAAATGGGACTACTCCGGCCAAGAAGCAATAATCTGGGTTAAAGCACCTCAGATAGACCAAGGAACAAATGCCGACTACTTGCGTTACAAAGTATACGTTTACAGCACCTCTGCCAACAACGGCACTGACTGCACCGGCAGCAGTGTTGAGACAGCAACTCAAACCGCTGGTTTTCAGACCGGTTTCAGTGGCCAAGACGCTCAAAGTAACACCGCATATGTCACCGGTACCATGGCTTCGTACACCACACAGACAACCCTCACTAGGGGGAGTTCTTATTGTTGGCAGATTCAAGCCAATGATCCAGGCGGCGCGAACTCTTATGGTCCAAAGTCCCTGCCTGCGACCTTCACCGTAAACTCTGCGTCAGGTGCACCAACCCTCACCAACCCTGTCGCTAGCGAAACAGGCGTATCAACACTGCCGCTGTTTCGCTTTTACGCCACAGATACAGATAGTGACTATCTCAAGTACTGGATTGATGTATGTTCCACCTCCAACTGTTCGTCTATTGTAAGGTCCATATGCCAGACCAATTCTGGAACAGGCTCCCCAGGTACATGCTCGAGTCCATCTCAAACAGGTTGGCTCAGCCAAAGCCAACAGACATCTACCGCTTATTCTTCCAGCCAAGAAGCAATACATCAGTACCAAACAACAGCGCTCTCAGCTAGTACACAGTATTGGTGGCGTGCTTATGCAATCGATCCTGGAGGCGCCAATACTTGGAGCAGTGCTTCAAGTATTGGAACATTTACGACTAGTGCAGCCAACCCCACACAACACACCATCCAGGGCGGCACGACCATCCAGGGCGGAACCACGGTAGGCAACTAATCTTCGTAAGTAGCCAGCCGAAGCAATGACGAGTGCTGCGAAGCAACCAGCAAATGATGTTTGCGTAAAGCGGATAGCTGAGCAACAATCTGCTCCTTAAGCGCTATAGTCTGGTAGATCGCAGCGATGACTATAACCGTCACAATCGTGTTGCCAGCTAGTCCAATACTCACCGGCATAAACAAATGAAGCGCAAATATTGCAATGGCATGGACAACATAGACATACAGCGACGCCTGCCCAAAACGACGAAAGATACCTAGACTCAGCGCCCCGATTCTCTTTTCGTTGCGTCGAAAGAACACAAACAGTGCCCCAAACCATAGGAACGACACGACAACCCGACCGAGACCAAGTGTGTTTTTGTCAAAAAACTTCAGTGTGTACTCATGAAACCTGACCATTACCTGCGTTGAGTCATAAAGCCGACCTGATGTTATGCGACTACCAACTATGATCTCTGGCAAGCGAATTATAATCATACTACAGACAAAGACAGCACCAGCCATCACATAGATCAGCCGCGCGGATAAGCGCTGGATATACTGTGACATTTGTTGTGTTTTGGCTTGGATCGCTGGTAGATAGTAACCAAAGATTACGCCACCCATAAACAGCAATTGCCAAGCCATGTCCATGTGCATTCCTCTGTTCAACCATACCAGGAGCGATGCAATGAAAACTAACCAGGCTTTTCTCTTGGCCAACAAGTAGACTGCCAGCGGCGCTGCAATCATGTAGATGACATAGTGATTCAAAAAATCAGTCCAACCATACACATACTGCATCGTCAGAACCTTCTCTATCAATTCAGCGGGTTGCGGATTTATCCATAGTCCCGGCTTCGCTCCGCTCGTCACACGATTGCCCCACCAGACAAAAGCAAACGTCGAGATTATCGAACATACATATAGCTCGGCAGCCCGTTTCCAAATTTTGAGGCTTGTAGTTATAGGCGAACGACGCATCCTCGGTCCATAGATGTATCCCACCAACGTACCGGAGATGAGGAAAAATCCCTCAGCCGCCGATGACCACAGATACCCTCGACCAGTACCTAGCTCAAAGAGATTTGGGAAGAGTGAGAGATGATCTACGATGATAACTACCAGAAATAAACCGCGTAGCAAATCCAGCGCCAAAATCCTCTCTCGTTTCCCATTCATTCATACTATTATAGCCGCTTATGCCTATTTATTGTCAAACTATTCATGCTTAATCCTCGTAAGGATAGAGAAACCTATGGATGAATGACTGAATGCTTTTTTGGACATCAGGCAATGTCGGTTGGATAGTACCCGCACTCGGCTCAAGACCATGTAGCGCTCCTCGTACTTCCAATTTCTCGTGATAGACTCCGGCTGCGGTCAAGCGTTGACTCATGAGATCATCCTGTTCTAACTTTACGAATTGATCATCAGCGCCATGTATCAAAAGGAAGGGGGGATCGTCAGGGGTGACGAAATACACTGGCTCGGCCTCATGTGGTGGGTAACTACCCAAAAACGTCGTGATTCGTTCTCGGTTACGTGGGGTTATGCCATAGTCCAGGTCAAAGAATCCAGCTAGGGTAACCACTGCCTGGACGCGTGACGAATAGTTCATATATGGCTCATCGATCGGCACAAACTCGTTATATGTATCCAATACTCCCAACATCCCAGCTAGATAACCACCCGCACTGAAACCATAAAGTGCGATGCGATTACTATCGATACCGTGCACGTCAGCATGCGCTCGTAGATACCGCACAGCACAAAGCGAATCTTCCAGTGGTGCAGGGAAGTGGTTACGAGGCAACAGGCGGTAATCAATCGATGCAATCGTGTATCCTTTGTCCCGCAATCCGTCGATCATCTCGAGCTGATTTGGCTCGGTTGATTTGGTGTTTATCGTCCAACCTCCACCATGGATGTACATAACTACCGGACTTCGATCGTACTTCAGAACTCTAGGACCATAAAGGTCCATCTTCTGTCCGTAGCAGTAGGTAACGTCGAGCTGCGTTGTCCCAAACAGCGGAGTACTCGGTACCGGCGAAGCAGGCGGAGGGGTAATCGCGTTCAGCTCGGGCGAACGTACTGGGAGTGTAAATAGCCACGAAACGACGAAAACAATTATCAGAAGCAGGTATGGATGTGGTCTTTTCCAAAAGTACACTTTTGCTTTGCGCTCAGGCACAGTCTGAAGCTTTTTGTGTTTTTTCATTTTACACAATTATAGCATATTTTTAGAGTCATCAACGGGGGTGATACACCTTTCGGGTAGGGTAAATAACCACGATTCGTGTATAATTCAATCAATTCGTGGTTATGTCTATGTCAACCAAAAAGAAAAAGAAGAAAGACGATAGAAAATCCAAGGGTTTTTGGTATTTTCTCATGCCCGTTCATTGGTTATGGCCACTGCGTTCGTGGTGGAAACTGATCTTGTTATTCCTGCTCATTCCATTTCTGGCGACGCTCTTTTTTGTATTTCAATTCTTGTTTCGTTCGGTTTGCAGCGATGTTTTGAGTGATATTGTTGTTTTCGCGAAGGTCCCTGGGCCAACCCCCACGCAACCTGCGACCATCGTCGTCCCGACTAACGGACAGGTTTTTGAAGTTCAAAACATTGGTGTCAGTGGCACCTGCCAAACCAACACCATAGTTATCATCACTAGAAATAGTATAAACGCCGGTTCCTCCGCTTGCACCATGGGTGGTACGTTTGCTCAAACCATCGATTTGGTTGTCGGAGATAACGAACTAGTCGCCAGAACAGTTGATTTCTTCGATCAGTTCGGACCAGATTCAGCCCCGGTAACGGTTAATAGACTGGTGCCTGTTACTCCGCCTACACCAGTGACACCCTCGTCCAGTCCGACAACACCCTCGCCGCAGGTTGTGGGGCCATTCATCATCACGAGTACGGCGAACGCCGTTCGGGTTGGTCTCAAAGTAGACATAACTTACCCGATTACGATCATAGGAGGTACGGCACCTTATAACCTCAGAATCTCGTGGGGCGATGGCAAGAAGGAAACTCTTACTCCTACAGCCAGTGGCGACCTAACACTCCATCACAAATACTCGCGAAGCGGCACTTATATCCTCAACATCGAGGGTACCGACGCGGTCGGGCGTCCGGCCAGCTACAAGGCTCTGATCGTTATCGCCACAACAAACATATCACTACCCCCCGCAGCACCAGTCATACGTGCTGGGTGCACTAGGGCAGTTGATAGTATCACTCCGTTCCGGATGCGTACCTATATGTGGATACCCCTACTGCTATTCGGGATATTTCTAGCGACACAACTTACCGCAGGAATACGTCGATTGCGACGCTAGTTCTCGATTGTTACTTACAGTAGTCGCTCGTTTTACCGGATTTGCCATCACCGCCCGGTAGAGCTTTGGCAATCGCTTTGTCGGCTGATGGCAGATAGTCTAGCCAGCAAATTGCGTAAGTACCGAATTCGTTTTCATTTGGGTGAGCCTGTTGCCAGCTGGAAGTCTTTGAAGCTGCATTTTTCTGTCTGAGATCGTAGACACCAAAATCAACACTAGTATTGTTGTTTGTTTTAAATCCGATGGCTGTCGCTACTACATCACCAGCCTTTACGAGAGGGGCAGGATCGAAGCTCGTTGTCCTTGAATCATCAACTTTCGCTGCTGGGAGGGTATCGGCCAATTTCTGAAACTCTGGCGACAAGGTGAGTAGATGATCAAAACGATACATGATGCCGCAGGGTGCGATAAAAACGAAGAAATACTGCACTTCGCCCTGCTCGATATAACGACTGGCTTTGTAGACATACGAGTCAAGCGGGACTTTGACAGTTATGGCATCGTTTGCCTGGCCTCTAAATACAAATCCACCATGTGATTTGTAATCAGTACCGCGATACTGTCCGGGATACAGAATTGCAGTGGCTTTCGAGATATCGACGGGCGTAGGGACGACCAACGGCTCCGGGCAAGCAGGAGGAGTTTGTGATGCTTTCCAACTATCCCCGTCCATCATCCATATTTGACCCGCAGGAGTTTCTGCTACTTTGGTTGTGTCGGTTGTTGATGTGCCCTCGGTTATATTAGTGGTCTCGGTTTTAGTAACCGAATCCTTACTGGCTACTTTATAACCTATAAACCCAATCGCTACTACAACTACAATTACAGGCAGTAGGGCAACGGCGTGGAAACCTCGATTATTCATTCTTTTCATTTGGATTGCTTCTTTCGTCGCTTCAGATCCCCGAGATGTCCGTGGCCTTTGGTGACAATTCGTTTGGCCTTCTTCTTAGAGTCTTTTACCAGCGATTTACCGATGCTGGTGATATTGATGAAGCGGCCTTTTTTATCCCGCTCGGCATAATGACTCTTGCCTTTAATCTTAATGATGTCTCGTTTGCCCATGACCAAACCTTTCGTGTTTGATTAATACATCTATGACCCCAGATTAACATAAGCATTTTACAAATCAACA
>CAZDBS010000013.1:13849-19304 GCA_964503775.1 uncultured Candidatus Saccharibacteria bacterium | reverse complement strand
TTAGTAATAGATCTTAACTTCTGTACATGTTCCTGTAGCACGGGGTAGTGTATCAAATCTTCCTTTCTATCTATAAACTCCTGAGCGCTTTTGCGAGCGGCGGCAATCAACTTGGTATCAGATAACTTCGCTATTCTGAGATCCAAGATCCCGGATTGTCTAGTGCCATAAATCGCCCCCGGTCCACGTAGTTCTAGATCGAACTCGGCCAGTCGGAAGCCATCAGTTGATGACTCCAGTGCTCGCAAGCGTTTGCTTGGTTCTTTGCTATCACTCTGCACCAAGAAGCAATAGGCTTGGTGTTCGCTACGCCCTACCCTGCCACGAAGCTGATGAAGTTGCGCCAAGCCGAATCGTTCTGCTCCCTCGATCAACATCACTGAAGCATTCGGGATATTGACACCTACCTCGATAACTGTCGTTGCAATCAGTATGTCGAGCTCGTGACTGGTAAATGAGTTGATGATATTTTCCTTTTCTATGCTCTTCAACTTACCGTGAAGTAAGCCGATTCGACGATGTTTAAAAATGGTTTTGTTCAGCTTCTCGTATTCCTGTTCGACGCTAGTTACTCCTAGTGAGTCCGACTCGCTGATTAAAGGGCACACCACGAAGACCTGTCGGCCTAACTCAATTTGTTCATCCACTTTTTTATACAATTGTGCCCGTGAGTTGGGTGAATGTATCTCAGTCTTGACCGGCTTTCGACCAGGTGGCAATTCATCAATTACAGAGATGTCTAGTTCACCGTATAAAGTAAGTGCCAGTGTGCGCGGAATTGGTGTGGCCGTCATGCTGAGCACATGCGGCATATGCCCAGCTTTTGCCTGCAATGCTTTTCGTTGATCGACACCAAAGCGGTGTTGTTCGTCGATAACCACTAAACCCAATTTATGCATATCGACGTCCTCTTCAATGATGGCGTGAGTGCCGATTAGTAACCGAGTAGCGCCTTTCTTGACAGACTCTTTGATGGCTTTTTTAGTCTCGGCTTTTATCCCGCTCACCAGCAACTCCGCTTTTACGGGCATTGCGACAAAGTTTTGAAAGATTTGGTTGAATGTTTCTTGATGCTGTCTAGCCAAGATTTCTGTCGGCGCCATAAAGGCAACTTGATACCCAGCAGCGATCGCTTCGAGCGCTGCCATGGCGGCCACGACTGTTTTGCCGGAACCAACATCACCCTCAACCAGGCGATTCATCGGCTGAGTACGCTCCATATCCTGAAATACTTGCCATGCGACTTTGCGCTGAGCATCAGTCAGTGGAAATGGCAGCGAAGCAACAAATTGTTTGATGAGTGATTCATCAAAAGGTACGCTGAGGGAATGTTCCTGGTGTAGTTCGTATTTATTCATAAGACTCGCCAGCGTCAGATGAAACACTTCTTCAAAGCCAAGTCGCGACCGCGCCGCTAGTAGATCCTGATCATCACTCGGAAAATGTATAGACATAACAGCAGTCGATCTCGACATCAACTGGTTCTCCTTGATTAGCCAGTCGGGTAGACTCTCTGGCAATGATGTGATCAAAGGAGCTAATTCTCTAATGAGCTTACGAATTGCGCTAGATTTCAGGCCGGCAGTCTCACGATACACCGGTATCACACGAGCGGTATTTGTCGGAAAACTACTGACCAGTTCCATCGATGGATTCATCAATACGAATCTTCGGTTGGACAACTCAAAATTTCCTGAGAGAAAGTAGTCTGTTTCTTTTTTGATAGCCCCAGCGCGATATGGTTGATTGAACCAGACTACCCTTAGCGACCCGGTTTCATCGGATACAATCGCTTCGGTGATATGAAGTCCGCGGCGAACATAGCGACCCTTAACCTCATTTACATGGCCTTGGATCGAGACATGGCCTTGCTTGATGTGAGCGATGGGTGCAATCTTAGAGTAATCTTCATAGCGTCTAGGGAAATTGAGCAGTAAATCCTCAACCGTTTCGAGTTTGAGAACTTTGAGCTTGGCAGCAACTGCTGGACCTACTCCCTTTACATACGTCAACGATGTCGTTAGTTCCATGTCAGCTAATTGTAAGCTTATCTAGAGTGTTACACGAACGAATCGGCGTTTGCCAACCTGGACCACATCATTGTTCTGGAGTGTTATGTCGGTCGTCGTTACGGATTTCTGATTGATCTTCACGCCACCCTGTTCGAACAAACGTCTTGCCTCTGATTTACTGTCAGCAAGTTTCAGTGTTGTTAACAACTCGGCTACATCCCAGTCCGCCTGAGGCAGTTTAATTTCGACAATCTCAGTAGGCATCTCGCCCTCACTAAATTGCGACAGCCACTGGTCTCGGGCTTTGTTGGCAGTTTCTTCATCATGAAGTTCACTTACAATCTGATGAGCCATGATAAGTTTAATGTCACGGGGGTTCGCGCCACTCTCAAGTTTCGAACTATGCTCAGCAATTTGTTCGAGAGGCATGTCAGTGACGTGTGTTAGGTACTCGATGATCAAATCATCGTGAAGGGCCATGAGTTTGCCGAATTTATCGCCTGGTGTGTCGTCGAGCCAAACACAATTGCCACTGGATTTACTCATCTGTTTGCCGTCAGTACCATTGATCATTGGCGTCTCAAGAACCCACTTCTCTTTGCCTTTCATCTTCTGCAGCAACTCACGGCCAACCAACATATTGAACTCTTGGTCAGTACCACCGATTTCCAGATCAACTTCCATAACTACCGAATCGTAGCCTTGAAGCATCGGATACATCGTCTCGTGATACCACACCGTGTTGCCGTGCTCTAGACGCCTTGTGAAAGAGTCGCGCTTGAACAATTGAACGGCCGAGAGATTGGAAGCCACATGGATGATGTCAGCCAGCGTCATCTTGGTCAGCCAGTCGCCATTTTGTTTGATCGTAACTTTACCAAAGTCCACGATCACCTCTGCTTGTCTTTTCCACTCTTTGATATTCTCATCGATTTGTTCTTGTGTGATCAGCGGACGGGCTTCTTCACGAAGACTCGGATCACCAGCCAAGACCGTTCCTGTGCCGAAGAGGAAGATTACTTCATGACCGTCATTTGCGAAATCCATAAGTTTTTTCATGCCGACAGCGTGCCCCAGATGAAGGCGTGCGCCGGTAGGGTCGAAGCCTTGGTATAAGCGAATACTCCGCTCACTCATAAGCTTTTCTAAACTCGCTTGATCGGGTAATACCTTGGCGACCCGACGACTGAAAATATTATCGCTACTCATGTTTTTCTCTTCTCCAGGATAGTATATATGACCTTAGCCAAGATCCAAGCACAATGCTATACTGGTTCCAAGCAAAGCGTATAATGGGGTGACATGAAACGAGTAAATTTTGATAGGTTGGTGAGTCCTTTGAAGCGCGCAAAACTGAAGAAGCCGATAATGATTAAAAGGGCTTCGACTAAAGTTCCTAAGACTACAACCACCATCAACCAAAGAGCACTGTTAAAACGACGAAAAGGCCGAAAGGACGCCAAATTTAGGCGCAAGGCTGAGTTTCTGGCGAGTTTGCCCAAGTCGAGAGTTAAGCGCATACTTTACCGCCTACAGCCCAAGCGCTTAGCCTCATTTGTATTCAGTCGTGACGGAGCAGTATTCATGCTCAAAGCTGCCGGTCTTGGGGTGGCGGCGATTGTGATACTGACCGTCATTATTTTCACATATTACAGGCGCAGTCTACCATCTGATATCAACGGCGAGCTGGCCAAAGTCAAACAGACTACCAAATTTTATGACCGGACCGGCGCTACACTACTATACGAAGCATATGGCGACCAGAACCGCACCGTAATACCCATAGACCAGATGTCGTATAACATTCAGAAAGCCACCATCGCCCTGGAGGACAAGAATTTTTACGAGCACGGGGGTTTCGATCCCAAAGGCGTAACTAGGGCTTTCGTCAATAACCTGACTGGGCGTGGCGATCAACAGGGCGGCTCAACATTGACGCAACAGTTTGTGAAGAACTTACTGTTTTCTGGTACCAAATATGAACGCTCCTACACTAGGAAGATCAAAGAACTTATATTGTCTATAGAGCTCGAGCGACAATATAGTAAAGATCAGATTCTGGCCTTCTATCTCAATCAAATCCCTTACGGACCGACAGAGTACGGAATCGAGGCTGCCTCAAAAAGTTACTTCGGGAAAAGCGCCAAAGATCTGACTATTGATGAAGCAGCGATGTTGGCTTGTATCCCCCAGCAACCGCCAGCCTTTAACCCTTACCGTGAAGCGAACAAAGAACGTTTGCGCACCAAGCAACTGCGTGTCATCGACCTCCTGTTGGAGCAGGGATACATCAAAAAAGACGAAGCAGAAGCTGCCAAAAAAGTGGATACCTTCGCCAAGTTAGTCCCTCTTGACCAAAAAAGTCGTTATGGTGCTGGCAACAAAGTCCCTCATTTCATGGATGAGGTAGAGACCCAGCTTGTCGATCAGCTCGGCAAAGGGACCGTCTACGAGGGTGGCCTTAAAGTCATCACAACTATCGATCTGCGTATGCAAAGCATCGCTATCGATTCGATTAATGGTGCCATGAGGCTTATAGAAGCCCAGGGTGCCGACAACGCTAACATCGTAGCAATCGATAATAAAACCGGGCAAGTTCTAGCCTACGTTGGCAGTCGAGATTATAACTTCCCGGGATTTGGAAATGTTGATACGCTCCAGTCGTTATTGCAACCGGGATCTAGTATCAAACCAATTGACTACGCCGAGCTGTTCAAAGATCGTCCGGGTATGGATTATGCTCCTGGAACACCTATCAAAGACGAGCCCATCAACATTAACGGCTATAAGCCAGGCAACTCAGACAGTAAGTACAAGGGCAGTATGACCATCCGAACCGCACTCGGTCAATCACGCAATACCACCGCCGTCAAAGCTGCCTACATAGCCGGTATGGAAAATGTTATCAATCTGGCGCATGAGATGGGTGACAAAACTTTCTGTACCAGAGATGAGTGCGGTCTATCGGCAGCCATCGGGGGCGCGCGGGTTATACCTATCGAACACGCCAACGCCTTCGCAACCTTTGCTAGAGGTGGTGTTTACAGAGACATAACTTATGTCCTCAAAGTCGAAAACTCATCAGGCAAAACTATCAAAGAGTGGAAAGACGATGGCGGCAAGCCGGTTCTCAACAATGAAGTCGCCTATCTTATATCTGACATACTCTCTGACGACAATGCTCGCGCCGGGCTTTTTGGCCGTGGGGCTATTGGGTTTAATGTGCCGGGCGTGAAAGTCGCTGCCAAGTCTGGCACGACCGACGACGGCACCCCACAGTCGCGCGCCAAAGACAGTTGGCTGATGGGTTACAGTTCGAGGATCACTGTCGGTACCTGGGTAGGTAATCACGACGGACGTCCACTCCTCAATGGCTTTCATACCGCCGGAGGTACCCTGTTTGGCAAATTCATGGAACGTGCCCACAAAGAAGTACTTGCCGC
>CAZDBS010000013.1:6496-13749 GCA_964503775.1 uncultured Candidatus Saccharibacteria bacterium | reverse complement strand
GAGGTACCCTGTTTGGCAAATTCATGGAACGTGCCCACAAAGAAGTACTTGCCGCTGACAAACTTTGGAAGACCGGCGACTGGCTAGAGAGGCCGGCTGGTATCAAGACATTGACTGTTGGTGGCAGGACAGACATCTACCCCTCTTGGTACAGTATCCCCAAAAACGGCAAAGAGTATATCATGGACAAGGTCTCTAAGAAAAAGGCCACGGACTGTACGCCAGAACTGGCCAAAGAAAAGATCAACTCTATCCTATATACCGATGCTGTCACAAAGAAAGACATCGAGGAATCACCCGAGGGTTATGACATCACTAAAGATGACGATATACATCTCTGTTCAGACGCCAAACCCACAGTCAGTCTGTCTACTGAGGATCTGGGAGGTGGAGTATTTAGACTTACGGCGACTTACGCTTCAGGTAAAAACGATCTGAGTACCGCTGATTTCTATGCTAATGACGCAAAGATTTACACTGTACCTATAACCGGTAATGGGACGGCATCGTATGACTACACGTCGAGTGGCACCGGAACCGTCAATTTCAAAGTTCAGGTCATCGACAAAGCCCTATACGACGCTACAGCGACGACTACTGGCGAGTCGGCCGGATCGCTCAGCCCCTCGGCTTCCAAAAGTGGCAGTACGATAACTGTCGGCTATAGTAAGCTAAGCAGCGCCAATAGTTATCGAGTGACTTTTTCAAACACCGCAAACAGCGGGTCCTACTCACCGGTTGATCCCGATGATGCCAGTCCCTACGTCGTCAATGCCAATACTGTCAAGACCCAACCATCGCTACTCTGCGGTGTAAGCTGCACTGTGAATGTCACCGTCACAGCCTACACAGGAAACAACGGAAATGGTTCCGTTATAACGTCCGCCTCCGCCAGTGGCTCACCATTATCACTTTAGCTACTAGTTAACGACTACACCCTGGTTTTCGGCACTGATGCTTTGTAAGTATCTTGGTGGGCTCTATGGTTTGTCGATTTGTGCCCGACTTTTTTCTCCATGGCTGGATGTGCAAACAGCATCTTCCCGGCTACCGTTTGAAATGTTCGATCGATTTCAATTGCAATCGTCTTACCCAAGGCAGCGTATGCTCTGTCAACTACCACCATAGTGCCATCTTCGAGATAGCCAATACCCTGATCGCGGCCTTCTCCCCTTTGAATAATTTTGACTTCTCTTCGTTCCCCGGGGAGCACGACTGGTCGCATGCTTTGAGCTAATTCATTGACATTAAGTACAGTTACGCCACTTATCGCAGCCACTTTGCCTAAGTTAAAATCAGTAGTATACAATTGCGCCGATAATTTCTTGGCCAAAGCCACTAGTTTGTCGTCAACTTCGGCTACTAACGGAAAATCACTGCTATCAACCCGCACATCACACTGATTGGAGTCCTGCAACTCACGCACAACACCAAGTCCATAGCGCGCCCTCTCTCGTTTATGACTGTCGCTACCATCTGCTAAACCCTGCAGCTCCCTGATGACAAAACTCGGGATGACCAGCTGCTCCGGCATGAAACCACTGCGTACTAATTCGACAATCCTTCCGTCAATAAGCGCACAGGTATCAAGTACAACAATTCGGTGCTTAGATAGTTTCCTAGAGCGCCCATTACCGACCCCAAATACCTTCCAGGCCGTGACCAAGATCAAGCCAAGAGTTATGTATTGGATAATTTGTTCCATGTTTGTTCCTTAATCTTTCTCTAAAAATGTATTGAGTGCTTCTCGGACGGTGGAAACAGAAGTGAGAAAAACAGTTTTTTTAGTTGTTTTTGGTCCAAGTGCACCCTCGAATCCCAGTTTTTGTGCTTCACTCAAACGTCGATCAATCATTGGTACATGACGGACTTCGCCGCTCAAGCCTACTTCACCGAAGACAACGACATTTTTCTTAAGCATCATCCCCTTCGCCGCTGAAGCAATCGCCATGCACACCGCTAGATCAGCCGCCGGCTCGGTGATCCGTATACCGCCAACTATATTGACATAAACGTCCATCTCGCTCAAGTTAAGTTTGGTACGACGCGACAGCATCGCAATCAGTAGCGTAACTCGATTGATATCGATGCCTGAAGCCGCCCGCTTCGGATACCCAAACGAAGTAGGCGAGACGAGGGCCTGAACCTCAACTAGTATCGGCCTCGTCCCCTCCATCGTAGCCATCACGATAGAGCCGTCACTCATTTGCCGCTCAGCCAACAACGCGGCTGACGGATTGGCTACGGGGATTAGCCCTGTTTCTGTCATCTCGAATATCCCAGCTTCATTGGTTGAACCAAAACGATTTTTGATAGCCCTAAGAAGTTTAAAGCCACCGTATCGATCGCCTTCGAGATGAAGCACGACGTCGACTAAGTGTTCAAGAACTTTCGGACCGGCTATAGCGCCTTCTTTGGTAACATGACCCACTAACACTAGTGCAGTTTTACTATTCTTAGCAGCCAACGTCAGAAGTTGCGTACTGTTAGTGATCTGACTAACAGAGCCGGCAGCTGATGCTATCGCGCCCACACTTATAGTTTGTATCGAATCTACGATTACGAGATCATATACACCTGAAGCAATCGTAGTTGCGATGTCGTCCGCGCTGTTGGTTGTGACGATTGATAGACGTGCCGCGTTGGTCTTGAGCCGATTGCTGCGTAGTTTTACCTGTGCGACCGACTCCTCGCCACTGACATACAGTACTTCGTGTTTGGAGCCGACACTGGCGGCAACTTGTAGCAATAAGGTCGACTTTCCGATACCCGGTTGGCCAGCAATGAGATTGACACTTGCTTTTACAAACCCGCCACCCAACACTTGATCCACGTCAGATATATGTGTCGGTATACGACCGGCACTTTCCGTAGTGTCAACATCACTGATTTTTTCAGCCTGCAGTCTTCTGCCACCAGATACCAGAGTGCTGGTCACGTCAATTTGTTCACTAATAGTATTCCACTCCCCACAATTGGAGCACTTTCCAGTCCAGCGTCCATAGACCGCTCCACAATTTGCACAAACATACTGAATACTTGCTTTTTTGGCCATTAGCTCATTCTACCACTACTCTACTTACTCTGTAGGGGTTGGTATTTGCTATCGATTTTTTGCGTCAGCTCTTTTTGTGTAACAACAATGTCATTTCGTTCTTTGACGATACTGTTGTACTGCTTGATGAGGTCTTCGAGCTTAGCGACGCCTGTGTTGAAAGTTCTAACTTTACTATTATATGTAGGTACCTGGCTGTTATATTCACTATACCGCTGCTGATTCAAATCCTCGTCCATAGCGGCTCTCAGAGTATCTAGTTGCGCTCGCTGTTGCTCCAGTAACCCTTGTTGTATGTCTATTTGAGCCTTGAGACTCTCTATCTGACTATCGTACAGGGCGACTTTCTTCTGGAGCTCGGCAAACACCGACTCGTACTGATCACTCAGATGGATAACAAGCGCTCGATCAGTGAAATACTTACGGTAGTGTGCTTCTAGTTCCGGCTCCAGGTCCTTAACTTCAGTTCCTAGGATTGAATGAAGTTCGTTTGGCACCGATGCGGCGTCGTCACGCATGTATCCATCGACAAGGGATTTAATCCGCTCATCACTGGTTTTGGCGTACTGGGCTTGCACAAGTTTGTCGATTGCTTCTCGTTCCTTGCTGGGTAAACGAGCATAGGCGGCGTGGAGCATTTCGTGCGCCGTCGTTACCTCCTCAACCCCTGCCAGCCTTGGCTCATCCACTTTCAAGATGTAAATCCTGCCGTCTGCATAGCAACCAAGTACCAGCGACTTCTCGGTGATTGGACAGTCATTATTAAACGACGCCTTGTCGTCTACTTGGGGTCGGCTGGCATACAAGATGCGCCTTCCGGCAGACGATAGACCTGCTCTGTCTACCAAACCAGCTATCTGGGTTGTCGGCTGATAATTTCTAGTTACGATCCAGTCACGCACGGCATGGCGATTGGCTATAACATATATACCACCAACCACGACAGCAATCGAAACCAGCCCAGAAACAATACGCTTAGCTACTCTGCCCATTTAAGTATGAGTATACACTGCTTACGTATGTTTTACTCGCTTACAAGTTTGAACAGTACAGTGCCTTTTTTGACATCAGTAGAGACAGTATCGCCCTTCTTGTAAGCCCCAGAAAGTAAACCATCGGCTAACTCGTCTTCGAGTTTGTCTTGGATGATTCGACGCAGCGGCCGTACTCCATTTTGAGCATCATAACCATGTTCGATTAAGTATTTTCTGACGCTCGGCGTGACATGAAGCGCTAGTCCCGCTTTACGTAATCGGTCACTCAGCTCCGAGAGTTGAAGACCCAGGATATTTTCGGCATTGGCCTTCGTTAGAGCTCTAAAGACAATGATTTTGTCGATACGGTTGATGAGTTCGGGCTTCATCAACTTCTTAACCTCCTCAAGTACCCTCTCACTGTTGGCTTGGTGTATTGAGTCTAGATCCTTTTGATCGTCTTTGGTGGTTGCGCTGAAACCGAGAGTCGCTTCCTTCTGGAGCTTTTGGGCTCCAATATTACTAGTCATGATAATCACCGTATTAGTGAAGTCAACACGCCTGCCTTTGGCATCGGTCAAATAACCGTCTTCAAGCATTTGCAGCAGAATGTTGAAGACTTCTGGATGGGCTTTCTCGATTTCGTCAAACAGGACTAGAGAATAAGGTTGTCGACGAATTTTCTCCGTCAATTGTCCGGCATCCTCATACCCCACATAACCAGCTGGCGCACCGACAAGACGCGACACGGTATGGCGTTCTCCAAACTCGCTCATATCAATCTTCACTAGTGATTTCTCGCTACCAAAATACTCACGGGCCAATACTCGCGCTAACTCTGTCTTACCAACTCCGGTTGGACCTAAGAATATAAACGAGCCTATAGGTCGACGCGCATCACTGATACCCGACCGATTTCGTCGGATCGCCCGGGCCACTGCCGCCACAGCTTCTTCTTGCCCGATAACATGTGTTCCAAGTAACTTCTCAAGATTGAGTAAGGCCTTGGCTTCTGTTTTCATCACTTTTGACACCGGCACGCCGGTCATAGTCGCTACGACATGCGCGATATCGTCATTTGTAAGCGCTAGGTCGGTAGTCTCACTTTCTGAAGTCCTAAGCTGTTCCAGCTGCTTGTTAATCTGGCTCATGCGAGTTTTGTATTTGGCTGCTTTTTCGTAATCTTCGGAATCTACCGACTCCTCCATACGAGCGGTGACACTTCTCAGTTCTTTCTGAAGCTTACGCTGCTCAGGTTTGACTTTGTGTCTCTCGATTCGAACGTGCGAAGCGGCCTCATCTATGAGGTCTATGGCTTTATCTGGCATGTAGCGATCATTGACGTAACGTTTGGCCATCATCACAGCGTCTTCTATAACCTCGTCACTAATTTTGACACCATGGTGAGTCTCGTACTGCTTCTTAAGACCTCGGAGTATAGCTATGGTTTCAGGTATGGTCGTTTCTGGAACGACGATTGGCTGGAAGCGACGCTCCAAAGCAACGTCTTTTTCGACATATTTTCTATATTCATCCATAGTGGTTGCACCGATAACTCTCATCTTGCCTCGAGCTAAAGCCGGCTTGAGTATGTTTCCGGCATCGATCGAGCCTTCTGCGGCTCCAGCACCGACTATCAGGTGAAGCTCATCGATAAAAACAATGACGCCAGGATCGCTGACGATTTCATCCATGACTTTTTTGAGCCGTTCCTCAAACTCGCCTCGATATTTCGTCCCGGCGACCATACCAGCCAGGTCGAGCATGACAACTCTTTTTTCCAAGAGTACATCCGGCACTTCCTCGCTAACAATTCTTTGTGCCAATCCTTCTACAATAGCAGTCTTACCGACGCCTGGTTCGCCGATCAGTACCGGGTTGTTTTTGGTTCGCCTACCCAGTATCGTAATCATTCTCTTAATCTGAGGTTCACGCCCAACAACTGGGTCAAGTTCTCCGAGACGGGCTTTTTCAGTCAGGTCGGTTCCAAAGTAGTCTAGGGCACTGCCCCGCTTCTTGCCTTTTCGCTTGGTACGTGTTGACCCCTCGCCGTCATCCTGTTGCCGGCTTAGATACGCTTCGAGTTCGTTCATAATAGAATCCACGTTTACGCTCATTTCATATAACAACTGTGTGCCTCGGGCATTTTTTTGGCTGAGTAATCCGTACAAGATGTGTTCGGTCCCGCAGTAATCCTGGCTATACTCCTGGGCGATGTCCCAACTCATTTTAAGTGTTAGTTTCGCTGTCTCACTTAGGCCTTTGCTGCCTAGATTGATAACCAAAGTTTTGGGAGCCATATTCAAAGCAGTACGCGCTCGATCAATAGACACGCCGTTTGTCTGAAGAATTTTCGAGCCGATTGAACCGTCCTGCGCTAAGACACCAAGTAAGAGATGCTCGGTACCAATATAGGCTGATCCAAAGCTTCGAGCTATGGCATCAGCATGCTGCAGGCTCGCCCTGGCATTGTCAGTTAGATGTCGTATAAAGTCTGAGAATTCTTGATAATCGTCTGGCATATTCCCACTTTCTACCCTTTGCAAGATTATCGGTCGAGATCCTAGGGATAGGTCTATGATACTAAATCTGGCACTCACGGGTCAAGAGTGCTAAATCACTCGCGATGCTCGTCTATAGGAGGAGGTGAGTCCTCCTCCTATCGCCCCGCCAAGGTGGGACTGTTCTCCTCCCCAGCTGAGACAAAAAGCCGGAATGAATCCGGCTTTTTGTAAACTAATATACATAGTCATATGGACTCGGCAAGTTCTGGCAATCTTCTTGCAAGATATTCCTCGATAATGTCGGCATTTTGTTGACCATCAGTTACTTTCAGTGCAATAGCAGTTTCGGAATCAACCAAAGCAGTCCACCCCTCTTCGCTGCTATGTCGTAAGTAGACAAAACATGGACTAAACTTATCAAGAAAACGTTGGCGTTTCTCTTGTTTATACTCCTCCATCTGTCGAGACAGCTCGCCTGAATCATCAATGATCCCATCCATACTCAACTCTCCTAATTATAGAGCAAGTATAGCACCTGGCTAATGATGGAGCTTTTTAAGTCATGAACACAATAGAGTCAGGAACTCGTCTCGCCGTTGCCGAACGAAAGGGATTACTTCTCTTCTACTTTCTTTACTTCTTCGCCATGCTCGTCTATGGCACTCAGGAGGGAGCTTTCGAGTTCGTCTTTGCGCTTCAGTTTCTGGACGATTTGTTTCT
>CAZDBS010000013.1:0-6396 GCA_964503775.1 uncultured Candidatus Saccharibacteria bacterium | reverse complement strand
AGGAGGGAGCTTTCGAGTTCGTCTTTGCGCTTCAGTTTCTGGACGATTTGTTTCTCTTTGACTTCTACTTCACTACCTTGCTCGGTAACTGGTGTACCGTCGCGAACAGCAGCTATGTCGAGTTCGTATTTGGTTAATTTACTAGCGAGACGGACATTTTGGCCGCCTTTACCGATTGCAATCGATAACTGATCCTCGGGTACACGTACGATGGCTCGCTTGTTAGCTTCATCAACTTCTACGACAGCGACTTGGGTTGGTGACAGCGCATTCTTGATGAAGTTTTGAATATCTTCATCGTAAACGATGATATCGATTTTTTCCTGATCACCGATCTCGCCCATCACGGCTTGGACCCTAGTACCGTGTCCACCGACAAAAGTCCCGACTGGGTCAACGCCCTGAACTTTGCTGGCGACCGCCAGTTTGGTTCGCACTCCGGCTTCCCTGGCAATTTCTCGGATCTCGACAGCGCCACTTTCCATCTCTGGAACTTCCTGACGGAAAAGATACTCGATAAATTCAGTATTAGCACGCGAGACGATCAGCTGTGGACCACGCGGACCACGCTCGACATCTTTGAGATACACCTTGACTCGCGCTCCGATACTCATACGCTCACCAGGAATCTGTTCGCTCATCGGCATAATAGCCTGGGCCTTACCTAAATCAAGACGTACCAAGCGGCCTTCAACTCGAGAAACCGTAGCATTGATAACAGTACCGATTTTATCTTCGTATTCGGCGAGAACGATCTCTCGCTCCGCTTCGCGAAGACGTTGGAGAATTACTTGCTTGGCAGTTTGGGCAGCTACACGTCCAAAGGTCTTTGGTTTATCTTTAAACTCGACAACATCGTCAAGCTTCGCATCCTTGTCAATTTTCTTAGCATCATCAACACTAATCTGAGTGAATTCATCCTCGACATCTTCCACTACAGACTTACTGACGAAAACTTCTACGTCACCAGTGTTGACATTGATCTGAGCCCTGACTTCCTGTTCGCGGTCACCAAAATCTTTGCGGTATGCTGCGGCTAGAGCTTGTTCAAGCACTTCTTGGACAGTGTCCTCTGGCAAGTTTTTTTCCTCGGCTATTTGTCGCACTGCAAGCGCGAGTGCCTTGGCATCTATTTCGTTCATATTTCACTTCTTTCTTATTAAAAAATCCGACCTGCTGGCCGGATACTTCGTGACTAAATATACCAAGAATTCATCGTGTAGTCAATATTTAACGGATGTGCTTGCGTTGTTAGTAGACATAACTGATACTGATAGGATGAAAGTCATCCGACTAGCCAAGCACTTCAAGCCAGACCACTACAGGCTTAATCTCAATTTTGACACGCCAAAACGGACATTCATCGGCAGTGTTACTATTCACGGCCGCAAACTCAAACCCAGCAAACGCATCGTGCTTCACAGCAAAGGGTTGCGTGTCAACAGAGCAGAGATCGTTAGACACCACAAAGGCAACAAGGATCAAGTCGACGTCTTGCGCGTCGTGTCTCATAAAAGTTCTGAGGAGATTAGACTGCACTCCACTGGTCAACTCTACCCTGGGGAATATGAAATCAATTTGGAATTCACAGGTAAAATTACTGACCAGATGGCTGGCGTGTACCCATGTAAGTTCACGAACAACGGCCAAGAAGATCAGTTAATCGCGACTCAGTTCGAATCCCATTTCGCCCGTGAGGTTTTTCCATGCGTCGACGAGCCCGAGGCTAAAGCTACTTTTGATCTAACCCTAGAGACAGAGGCTGGTTATACCACGGTAGGTAATACTCCTATCTTAGAGCAAAAACTTACTGATGGTTCAGAGCGTTTGATCACAACATTCGAGACGACACCAATCATGTCGACATATCTCCTGGCTTTTGTTTATGGTCACATGGATTATCTAGAGAAGAAAACCTCTCGAGATATAGTCGTTCGTGCGTATGCCACACCCGATAAAATAGATTTACTCGAATTAGCCCTCGATACCGCCATAAAAGCACTCGATGTCTTTGAAGATTACTTCGGCATCCCCTACCCACTCGCCAAATGCGATCTCGTAGCTCTGCCTGACTTCGAGATGGGTGCCATGGAAAACTGGGGCTGTATCACGTTCCGTGAAGCAGATATGCTGTTTGATCCTCAGACGGGTTCAGTTTCGCACAAGCAGCGCATTGCTCAAGTCGTCATCCACGAACTTGGTCACCAATGGTTCGGCAACTTGGTTACGATGGAATGGTGGTCAGACCTGTGGCTCAATGAAGGCTTTGCAAGGTGGACGGAACACGCCATCGGTGATGTGTTATATCCGGAATTTCATTTGGGTGAGGATTTTATAGCGACCGGTCAAGAAGCAGCCCTGGGGCTTGATAGTCTGGCTAGCACCCATGCTATAGAAGTAAATGTTCCTGATCCGGATGTAATTAAAAGTCTCTTCGACCAAATTAGTTACGACAAGGGAGCGGCTGTTATTGGCATGATTCACGAATACATAGGTGCTAAAGATTTCCAAAAAGGTCTCCAACACTATTTGAAAAAGCACGCCTACGGCAACACACTAACCCATGACTTATGGCAGTCTCTGGAGGATGTTTCTAAAAAGCCGGTAGGGCAGTTTGCTGGTGAATGGATCAAACAGCTTGGTTATCCAATTGTAGATGTTTCAGTTAGCCACCAGAAGATCACTACAAATCAGCATCGATTCTATATCGACCCATCTCATGAGTCTGACGATACTCTGTGGCCAATTCCGCTAAATGTTACTAATTCTTCTATCCAGACAACCAAATCAATGACAGTGGATGTCAACCAAAACTTTAACGTCATCAATTCTGGAAGATCTGGATTTTACCGCACCGTTTATGATAATTCACACGAAGCAAAGCTTCGCAAACTTGTAACTTCAAAGTCCTTGCCGTCAACTGATCGATATGGTTTGTTGGTTGATGCTGCTGAAGCTGCGAGGGGTGGTTATAAACCTACCCAAGAGGTCTTAGAACTTATTACGGCCTATAAGACTGAGGATAATCGTGATGTTTGGTCTGGTCTATCAGCAAAGCTCGCTAAAATTCAGCAAGTATTTAGCAGTGATCAAACAGATCCGCTATTTAACGACTTTGCTCGCGACCTCATTGCTCGGCAACAAAAAGTACTCGGTTGGAAGTCCAAAGATTTCGAGGACGAGACAACAGCTCAGAAACGGCGGATACTTTTTTCTATAGCGGTTGATGCCGAGGAGCCAGATGCTATCTCACTGTCAAACAAGACGGTCGAGGCGGCTTCAACTTTTGCGGACGTGCCTGCAAACCTTAGAAGCACGATGTACATCGGGGCGCTGCGAGTTAATGAGGACGAGTTCTTCGAAAAGCTTGTCAAATGGTATAAGAGCCCTATTAGCTCGATAGAAAAGACGAGTCTGCTTGTCGGCCTCAGCTCTGTCCGTGATCCGAAAAAGATACAAACTTGTTTCGAACTCTCAACCGGCGAGCATACCCGCTCGCAGGATCTTGGCTTTTGGTGGAGTGCATTACTTGCTAACAGACACGCTCGTCGCCAAACCTGGCAGTGGATTCAAGATAATTGGAAATGGATTGATGAAAAAGTTGGTGGTAGCTCGATTATGCTAAGGATACCACTGCGCGTAGGGCAAGCATCGTATGAACGTGATGTACTTGAAGAATTTCAAAAATTCTTCAAACCTATGACTGACGCCGGTTTCAAGATTACCATCAACCAAGGTCAAGAATTTCTCAACTCTCAGATTTTGTGGCGTGAGCGTGATTATGAAAAGGTTTTGGAATTTCTTAGAAAACACCAGTGATCAATAGAATATCTGCTTTTTGACTCTATGTGAGTAACGCATCGCGATTTTTTCACCAAGCCGTTGCCAGCTTTTTGCTTTGGCAGGTTTCAGTAGTTGATCGATGCTCGGCATGTACTCCGTGACGGTATCACGGAAGCTCATCTTGTAGCGAGTAATACCTATTAAGGGGTGATCGGGATTATCGATGTCTGTTAGCGGAGCAGCTCCATGTAAATCAAGCATCTTTGTGCCCTTTGTCTTCAAATACTTCATGGCTTCGTAAAGTAGTAATGTCGGTGCACCCAGCTCGGTTTTTTCTCTTGTCAAGCCCGCATCTTTGTATGTCGCAGCACGACCTATCCAGATGAAAAACGCACCGGCGATAATTTGGCCCTGATAACGTGCAAAGAAAAATTGTCCGTTATGATTATCGCTATACGCTGTCCAAAAATCTTTAAAATACTCATACTCCCGCAGATAATACCCAGTACGAGCCGAAGTGGCTTGCATGAGACCATACATATCACGCATAGCGGTATCAGAAATCTCGGGTTGCTCAATCGTGACACCTTTCCTGATAGCTAAACGGACGCTATAGCGAGTCTTGGATTCAAACGAATCCAGCAAAGCGTCGTCTTTCATGTCTATGTCGATCAAGACTGTCGATAGGTTCGTTTGGATAGTGCGCGAAGCTATGACGACATCCAGCTTACTAATGTCAATCGTCTGTTCGGTGATAATTTTCTCGCCACGCCGACGCCTGGCACTTACTATCCGCGGTTCGTATCGAATCAAAAATACACTATTCAAGAGAGGGGCATTTTTGTTAGCTTTGAGTATGGCGCGCAACTGAGCGATGGTGCGCACTCCCGGCCCATTTGGTGCGTACCACAGTTCGCCAAAACCCCTTAGCGAGCGCGTCAGATACATGACATAGACTTCTATGGTTCCCTCATAGACAACATAACGCGGTTTCCACCCGTGTTTGCTTTTAGCTTCGCCAAAAGCTTTGGACTGCAGTGGCGCTCCACCATCTGGATTCTTGGCTACCAGCTTATCCCACTGACTTATTTCTTTGGAAGTAGCCTCGCGAACAATCTGACTCATCGTTTACCCCTTCTAACGCGACGCATGACACGCTTAGCAATCGGTAATCCCCTCTCCCACGCTTGATAAAGCGCCAATCGTATCGGATAGTCATACGGACCAATCAGTGTCGTCGGTTCCTCGACAAAACCACTCTTAAACTGGTCAATACCCTCGTTCAGCCGACCGTTCAGATCATAAGTGTGTATACCGGCAGATTTCATACGTTTCATAACTTCCCATTTCAGTGCGTAGTTGGCCTTCAAATCACTACCTTCAGCCGACATACCACCATATAACTCGAAGGCGACGGCATCAGTCGCTACCAACCACAGAAACGCGAGTAGCTGCCCGTTTTTCTTGGCAACATAGATGTGGTTATTCTCTCCAAGTGTCTGGCATAGACGATGATAGTACTCCTCCTCGTGCAGGGCAAAATCAGCACGGTGAGCTGTTTCACGATACAGCTCCATGATCCTATCGATATGTTCGTTATTGGTATCACGAACGATCTCGATCCCCTCGCGTTCACTTTTGCGAATATACTGACGTGTTTTGGAGCGCATACCCTGCAGCAACAGCTCTTCAGTAAGCGTCAGGTCAATCATTAGCGTGCTGTCGAGTAGTATTCGGTTCTGAGATTTACGCCAGCCTTTGGGTAGGCGACAACTCGTCCAGTTCGGCTCCATTTTTACCGATATAGCTCCATGATCCCTGGCATAATCAACAACCGACGACAAGAGGAACTTGAGCTCATCACTCTCGGGCTCAGCAACCGGCCCTCTCGGGATGTACATGAATACTCTAGGTACTTTGGGGATTACCCGGGTTAAAACTTGGGCTCCAGCTATGATCGAATCACCGCTCATCACAGCCAGCCGTACTGATTGCCAATTGTTAAGCTCTTTCAGCTCCCCCCAACCCCATAACTGCAAAGGGTGACCATATGGACTTTGGTTTACGAAGTCATCCCATACCTGGCGGTTATCTACTATCTGTAGTTGCATAACAACATTCTAGCACCGAAGCAATTAATACAAAGATTCTATAAAATCTATTTCACCGGTAGATCCATCGACGGCGGCCACACTGAGCGTGTACTCGCCAGGCCAACTATGATTCGCTACCCACATATCGGCTGCAAAACCCATCTGTCGAAGTTTCGCTGGTGTTATGTAATCAAATCCGTCTCCATACTCATCTGAACGGCGAAACTTGACTTCCACAAAGTGGGCGACCTTGGCTTTTTCAGCCACTATGTCGATCTCGCACCATTTCGTCTTCCAATTCCGATCAAGTACGGTATAGCCTGCTGATTTTAGATACTCACAGACATACTCCTCGGCCGAATCACCAATTTGAGTAGACATTACATAACACTCGCTACCGGTTTATAGCTGAGGCGATGCAGAGAACTCACACCAAATAGCGATAGCATCTCACTATGTAATTTTGTCCCGTAGCCAACATGCTTATCAAACTGATAATGAGGCATAAGTTTATGTACGG
>CAZDBS010000012.1:0-20116 GCA_964503775.1 uncultured Candidatus Saccharibacteria bacterium | reverse complement strand
TGGAGGACAAGATATTTCACGTCATTCACTGCACGAATCCACGAGGTCGACTGACTGTGAAGTTTGAGGGTGGACGTAACAAATGGATGACACCAACGGAGGGTCGTTTACAGGAAAAGAAGTTTGACAGTGTCGATATCGAGATGGATATGGTCCGTGAGGATTCGGAGCACCTCATAGAACGTACTGTTACCTATTCAAAAGATGTTTTCTAGAGTCGAACTGGCTCGACATCAGCCCATAGACCGATGTGATCAGAGACGTATGCATCGTCTATCGGCTTATCAGCAAAAGCGCCAGCAGCACTGGCGTTTACATCTCGAGTGGCGAAGATATAGTCGATACTAATAACTTGGCCCTCGGCATTTTGCATACGCAGTTTCTTGGCAACAGTGAGCAATCTATCTTGGAGCGAGTGGACCGAGGCGGTGTTGCCGTCGATAATTTCTTCTCCCCAACTAGTCGGATATGTCTTGGGCTGATGTCCTTCTAATACCTTGTGAGGTGAATAGAACGATTTTCTCATCCTCCTGATATTTGGCATCCATGGAAGTGAATTGAAATCGCCTACTACAACTGTTGATTGATAAGGATATCGGTCACGAAGGGTGCCCATGAGGGCTCTAACTATTGCGAGTCGTTGCATCTCATGCCCTATGCGCCATGGCATGTGCTGATTACCCACTACTAGGGGTCCTTGATCGGTTTCTAACTCTACGATCTGGGTGGCTCTTAAACCGGGTGTGCGCGTTATTTGCTTGGAAATTACTGGTAATCTAGTGATGATAGAAGTGACACAATCAAGATCACCTGGGGGATACGTGCGCGCGTCGAGTGCTTGATAGTCTTTGCCGAGCTGATCCGCCAAGTATTTTGGGTAGTTGGGGTCATGGACTGCTTCTTGGATAGCCAAGATATCAGGTTGTAGCTCAGTACATTGATCTGCAAGCAGTCCCCACCTAGATGAGACATCGTGACGACCTTCACCGTCATATTTCGCCATGTTGATAGTAGCTACTCGAGTCATCCGGCAGATAATAGGCGAAGACGAGGATATACGCAAGTGTACTGCGTAGGGGACGGTCCCCTACGCAGTACCAAATGAAACAGGCCCGGGTCGGAAAGCGCTTGTAGGCGCTAACCTTCCCGGACCATTATGGCCACACATTTCACGCTTGTTGGCGTGAGTGCGGGTACTACAAGAGGACAACGTGTTTGGAAGCCCAGTCAAGTGAGCTGAGCGTTCGTGTCCTGGCCTCGGCCAACAATTCACCGGTGAGACCCAGGAAGCTCAGCTCCCTCATGCGCGAAGCATACGTCTTCCAGATGCTCAGCTCAGGGTTGACCAGGAGCAAGCTGTAGCCATGAACCCAGACTCCATCGATGAACCAATCGCAAGGGTTGACACCCGTTACGATGTAGCCGACGCTCAGCAGGGCTTTCAGTGAGGCGGTGTTCGCGGCGCTGACGCCTGAACGTACTTCCCTGAGGTTCATCTGGTTGATGGCGTACATGGTACGCGCCCGGTGACACGCAGTGGTGATCCCCTTGCCCCAATACTCCGGGCGGAAGATCAGGATGCCGCTGTTCCAGTGGCCCCTGTACCCATGCAGGTTGCTCGCGCCGATGAGCTTCTCGCCACTTTCTTCGACGACATAGATGCCCCACTCGATATCATCTTTGTTGCCGTGGCTGCCGATGCTCGCGTACCGAGCCTCCATGTCCTCGATGGTCTTCGGTTGAGGGCCGATATAGCGAGTGACGCTATGAAGGCGGTAGCCGTCTAGGAACTGCGCTGCTTCTGCCTTTTCCCAAGGGCGCATCTTGATGACACGTCCTTGTTCTTGGGTGATTTGCATGATGGGTCCGAACATTGCCATACCCTTTCTCTGTTGTGGTTGGTTACAGAAGTACGATGTGTTGACGAGCCCATTCGAGGGCGCGGAGAGTTTCAAGCCTGGCATGGACGAACTCGCGTGGGGCCTTCCCTTCTCTCCAGAAAAACTGCCAATAGTAGGGGTCGGGATTGACCAGGAGCATGTTGAACTTGTCGATGCTCTGCCCATTGACGAACGACTCGCGGAAGTCTTTACTGACCTGTACGTAGCCGACCCGCTGGAGTGCTTTGCGTGAACCGATATTGGGTTCCATCACACCGGAGCGGATCTCGTGCAACGCGAGCTGGTCAAACGCGTACATCGTCCTGGCTCGGTGACAGACCTTGGCAAAGCCTTTCCGCCAGTGTTCCTGACGAAAGATCAAGAACCCACTGGTGCATGAGATGATGCCGGATCGGTGGTGGATGTTGTGCAACCCAGTGGAACCGATGATTGTAGTGGTCTCGCCCTCGTAGAGGTAAATACCCCACAACCACTCGGTCTGATTGGTTCGAACTTTCTCAAACCAAGCGTACTCATCCTCGATGACGGGAGCTGTGCGGCGCCCCAGGTACTGGGTGACGCTATGACGCTGTATGCCCTCCAGGAATTCGCCCATGTCGTCTCGTTGGAGCGGCTTGAGAACGAGGATTGTCCCATTGTCCATCATGATCTGCATGATAGGTCCGAACATTTTTGCCCTTTCTTGTAGTGGTAGGTGCGGATCCCATGGAATTTCCATAAGACCAGAGAAGCTTCCGAATATCAGGAGAAACAAAAAACCTCCGCTTCGGAGGCTTATCTTGTCCTAGAGACGAATGTTTATTTAGACATTTGCTACAGAGAGATAAGCCATACCACTTGGGGTAACATCAGCAATACCGCCGACGAGGCGCATCTGATGCTTGACTGAAACTAGTGTGGTATGGAATGTGTCCATGAAACTTATAATAACATAAGTATTGTCGAAGTCAACTATATGTCTACAGGGATTGATTAAACTGAACGACGAGTTGTTTTTTGCAGCTTAGACTTGTGTCCTCGCTGGTAAGCTTGTCGAGCACGCTTGGCTTGGTCATGAGATAGGCATGAACTTCAGCTCGATCCTCTTCGATGGCCGATCGACTGTAGGAAGTGATGAAACCGGCATCAGGATGTTCGATGCGAGTATTCTGACCCGATTTGTTGTACTCGAGACCGCTACCACTGTAGGTAAATCCTAGAGGGTTACATGCCAGCCAAGATGCATCGATGTAGCGATAGGAACCATAGGCATGGGCATCAAGCAGGTGTCGGATCTCATGATGGATAAGTTGCCGATAGTAGGCACCAGCTTCAGCCTGTAGATAGTTATCATCGATCGAGAGATAGAGCGCTTGGTCAATGAAAGCCTCGGGCATGGCGCTTTGGGTCTGTCCACCCCAGTTCAGATTTTTGACTAGATATATTCGCTCGACGCCGTTATCTGATAAGTGACCCTGAGGATATTTACTGAGCTCAGCGTCGAGTACCGACCGCGCCTGAGATATCCTAGATGCGTCGGCTGCATCTGCTGAGGTCCAAGCGGCGTATGAGAGCTCAGGATGTGATGGTGTTTCTGTAGTCACCAGAACAGAGTTGATAATCGTACTTTCAGATAAAGAGCTAGATGATCCTAGGCTGATGTTTAGCCACGAGACTATGGCGATAGCGCTGAGTACGCCCGCTAGGAGTAATCGAAAACCACGACCTCTGTATTTCATAGCTATACTTTACCATAATAGCTATGAAATGTAAATACCTATAGATCTGTTGAGTCAGATCCCCAGCTGGCCTTGAGTGTAGCCCTGGCGGCGTTCATCGTGTCCTTGAATGCTTTGGTGGCTGCTTCGATAGCGGCTTTGCGAGTTTTTTCGAGCGCTTTGATGGTAGCGGCGAAATCAGTATCAGTCTGACGGCCGTCTTTGTATGTTCGGCGGGCGTTACCCAGATCAGTCTTTAGCGTCGCGATGACCTCAAGTGCTGGCGTACCACTAGTGCAGGATGTCTCGGCTTTTGTAAATGCCGTGGCGACAGCGGCGCGATAGCTAGCGACTTGGCTGTCAGCTTGTGTCTTGTGAGCGGCGACAGCGGCGTCGACACCGTCTCGGAAGGTTTGACGGGCTTTGTCATAAGCAGCGCGGCGTGTTGTGATAGCGGCTTTGACGGTACTGACGAATAGAGCGACGGCTTGTTTTTGAGTTTCGGTAGTTTCTTTATCCTCAAGGGCTGTAAATTCCGAATCTCGCTTGGTGTTGGCAACATCACGAGCCTTGGATACTTTGTCATCCCAAGAGCTGCGATCGCTGCCACGTTTTGCGCCCTTCTCATCACGCTTGGTTTCCCGCTCTACTTTGCGTTTGTCCAATTCAGCCAGTAGTTTACTCTTGAATGCCGGGAGTCCGACTGTGCAGAAATTCCCTGCCTCCAGCTTGCCTCTGACTTCGGTGTCCTCTGCCAAAACAGGTGTAGTACTAAGCAGGAGCGTACTGACCACCACTGAGCTTATAAGTAGTCTAGAACGTGCTTTCATCGTAAGCTCCTCCCAGTGATTTCAAAGCAGCCGTATCATTTGTAGCCCGACTAGAGTAACTATCACTGTTGCTCTGTTCGACACTAGACTCGTTGTCGAGAACGGTATTGATATCACTTATGACTGTGTCTAGCTTGACAGTGCTAGCTGTCGTCTTGGTTGTCTCGGTTGATGTCTTTGCAGGCGACTCTGTTGTAACAGTGTTGCTTGGTGTTGTTTTGGTTGTTGTCTTGGAGTTGTTGTTGCGCATCACCCACCACCCGATCGAAGCGATAGCGACCACAACGACCACGAGGATGACGACCTCTACATGAGAGAAGCCTCTCTGGTCTTTGAGTTGTTTATGCATAGCATCCTTTCGATATGCTTATGTTTATAGCACCGATTATACACCACAGGACTACTTGAGAGTCGAATTGCGAAATTCAGACATCTGTTCTTGGTAGGCTCCCAGGACGGGCTCCAAGACATCGCTAAATCTACCGAGTTGCTTATGCATACGAGCATAATCCTCATCACTGAGTGGCGTGAGACCGAGAATACCTAATCCATCTTTCATCTTTTCATAGTCTGGGATTGCTAGTTTGTCACCAAGACTCCATTTGTAGGTAGCATACAACCGAAGCTGATCCCGCGTATCGAGTGTCGATACGAAACCCTCTTCACCGCCGTGCGCATGAAGGATAGAGTAGTAGATGTAGTACTGAGGCACTGGCTGATCTGGATTCGGGATACATCTGAAAAACTCCGGATGATAGTTTTTCACAGTACTCACAACACTTGCCATGATCGATACCAATCGCGGATCGGTTAAGTCTGTGGAGCCGGCTATGTCGAGTGATCCGACATGGACCTCTCTCTTACCGGCGTTCTCTGTCCTTGGCATGAAACGGCGAATCATGTTTACCCGAAGCTCATTTTGTACCAATATTTCGACCGGATCAGTCAACGGTTCGCCGTCATGTGACTCATCGTCTCGACAACCTATCTCATCCACTCTAGTTTCCAAAAAGCCACGCCTAGGCATTGCAGTACCCTCCTCGTGTGATATTGCTCGTATCATACTCCCTATTTCAAAATGGTAGTGGTGTAATATGGTCGACGTTTTGAGTAGAAAAATGAGCTCTAGAGTATTTACAAAGTGCTACAAACATGCTAATGTATACGGTGATCTTTCTCTTTAGAGGGAAGGGTCGTTTTTTAACATGAGTAGAGTGAAATAGTTTTCCTTCAGTAGCACTATGCTACCTTCTTGCGCTTATTAACTGATCATGCATTTTACATGCGTAGAGGACCGTCCCCTACGCAGTACCACGCAATATTTTTATAAGCGTAGCCAGGTAGCATAGTGCAACCCAGCCGCAGGCTGTTTACTGAGAGGATAATAATGAGTTACATGAATGTGCGCTGGGAAGTCGAGGGGAACCTCGTGTTCCTTTCCGCTGGGCCGTCGACCATCATTAGGTCGCAGGTCATCGCGAAGTGCTTCCGGCGCGCGGGAGTTGAGGAGGTTCAGTCTGTCAATTATTCGGACGGAACGTACGTCATCGGTGTGATCGCTGTCCCCAAGGATTGCGAGAACCCCACGTACTTCGCCGAGGACTTTGCAGAAGACCTCAAGTTCGACATCAACAAGATGCGTGACACCGTCCGACGGATGGTTGCTACGCGTACACGGAACAAGGCGGCGTGATGAGCGCTTCCACGCTTCCAGTCGAGAGGCTGATCTTCGGTCGTGAGTACTACTGGATCCCAACATCGAACAAGGTGAACGGGAACGGTCACAAGCGATCGAGAGAAGTCGTCAAGGTGGTTTCAATACTCCTTTCGAGGAGGTTGGGGTCTTCGGCACTCCTGGTCAGGAAGAATGGAGAGATGTTCGCTTACAACCCCAATCACGGTGGCGGACGTCTGATCCAAAAGAAGCAGCTGGCCAAGGCCCGCTGACCCGACATCGAGGAGAGATCATGAGCGACACTGTCGACGTCACACACCCTTTCCGGGTAGACGACAAGGTCATCCTGAGTCGTCACGGCAAGACGCAACAAGGGAAGGTCGCCGAAGTGTACAGCCACAACGGTGAACCGCGCATCCTCTTCTGCAGAGACGCGGATCTGTACATGATCCCGTGCCTACCCGCAGAGATCAGCCCGACGGGCTGAGGATCGCCACGGCGGGGATGAGGACAACGTGTCCTTCGAGCCTACAAGCTCCATCCCCGCCCTCAGGCGCCCCTCACACTCACTCTACTCATGACAACCAGTTACTCGTTATTTGATGATAATTAATCGTTTAAGGACAACAAGATAAAGACAGATCACCCATAGGGTGATTTTTTTGTACTTGCATAGAGTACGGTCCTCTACGCAAGTATCTGCTTATGGCTGTCGGTACTGGGTCGTGTTATTATCGCCTCAGCTCTAGGTGGAGCAAGCAAAGCAGTTCCTTTACATCCCCACAACCGACGGCTTACAAGCCCAGGCAACTGGAGGTAAATGATGTGTCGATGACCATCGAATGGGTACAGAAAAATGCGTACGGTTTAATCCTGCGCCTTGATTTGAGTCGCCGTCAGCTGCCACGAATCTCTGGTGAAGAGGCGGTCTCTGCGTCGATGTTTTTCTATCACGGCGATGATGACGGCCCAATCCTTGGACATCTCGACTACCGGGCTTCAGAACGTTGTCGCGGCCAAATCACTTTTCGGCACTCGACGCGACCTGAAGAGTGGGCGACGTTCATTGGTGACGTAATCGCACACTGGGATCCGGAATGGCGGGTGACGAGTACGACTCAGTGTCGCTTCGGCCTCTGGGACGAATGGCGAACCAAGATGCGCTGGGAAAGAATTACGCCCGGTAATCTCCTGGTTGTCCAGCACTTAGCACGAATACGTGGCGCAATTGAACAGTTCACCCAGCCCACTATGGGTGTTGATGCTCGATTTGTGCTTGGCGCTGCAACCAATAGGTTGCAATCACTGATCAGACGTAGCAACGAAGAGGTCAGATCTCAGTTTGGACATCTATAGGAAGGAGAAGAGACCAGTAGTACAAGGTAGTACAACCGACAAACCATAGCCGACGACCCTGTCCAGGCCAATGGTACTCAATCACAGCCGACGATGAAGAATCTAGGCAACTGGAGAAATGTGAACACCTTACTGAAAGAACGTAACTTTGGCGAACTGCTCGACGCGCAGTTCGACCTCGGCCACTTCGTCTGCATGGGGCTCGACCCTGTGTACGACCGGATCCCGCTGAGCGTCATCGGACGTTTCGAGGGAAACGATGTCGAACTCATCGAAGAGGCCATCGCCTACTACAACTTCTGCGTCTCGATCGTCGACGCTACCCACGACCTCGTGGCCGCATACAAGCCTAATACCGCTTTCTTCGAGGCGGCCGGTCATTATGGCTACGAGCTGCTGCGGCTGCTCATCCGACACATCATGCGTGTCGCCCCCGACGTCGTCGTACTCGTCGACGCCAAGCGTGCTGACATTGGCAAGACCAACGTCGGGCCGGCTCGCTTCATCTTCGACATCCTTCGCGCCGATGGCGTGACGGTCAACCCGTATTTCGGAGGCGAGGCCCTCGAACCCTTCCTGGCGCGAGCTGGCAAGGGAGTGGTCATCCTCTGTCGTACTTCCAATGATGGTGCCAAGGAGTTCCAGAGCTTGACCGTTGGTCTGACGATGGAGCAGATGAGAAGCGCGCACCTCGATCCTGAATGGGAGCGTGTTCCGCTTTACCAGGCCATCGCACTGGGCGTGGGGGGTTGGAAGTCCGAAGCAACCAAGGCTGTTGTCCTCGGTGCTACGGCTCCTGACGAAGTTGGTGAAGTTCGGTCAATCCTGCCAGACATTTTGGCCCTACTCCCTGGAGTGGGTGTCCAAGGCGGGAAGCTTGGGCCAGCTGTCCAGCGTGGGAAAAACCAGTTCGGTCGGGGTTTCCTGATCAACGCTGGAAGTAGCGAGCTCTATGCGTCGTCCGGTCCGGACTTCGCCCAGGCTACCCGCGAGCGCATCATCGAGCTCAACCGAGCCATCGCGGAGCTGCTGAACACCTAGGCGATCAACGCGACGGCGGACGGAGAATCGGTGAAGGTTCTACCTTCCCTTCTCCGTCCGCCCCGCAGTACCACTCGATTCTTAAACTTATTCATTATAATTATTCACACAAGATAACCACCAACTTCGTGTATTGACTGTTTTAAGAGAATATCTCTCCGCCGAGCCAGTATTTGGAGGTGCTAAGTTCTTCATTGATCCTGAGTAGTTCATTGTATTTGGCTATTCGCTCACTGCGCGATAACGAACCGGTCTTGATGAGTCCGGTTCCCAGTCCTACGGCTAGGTGGGCGATGCTGGTGTCCTCGGTTTCGCCTGAACGGTGCGATATAATGGCACGCCAACCATGTTCCATGGCCATCTTGGTAGCTGCTATGGTCTCAGTCAATGTCCCTACTTGGTTAAGTTTGACGAGGATAGCGTTACCAGCATGCTCTTTGATAGCCCGTTCTAGATACTGCACTTGGGTGACGAGTAGATCATCACCAACCAACGTGAGATTACTGCCGGCTAGCCCCTCGGTCATCTTGGTCCATCCTGTCCAGTCGTCTTGGTCTAGTCCATCCTCGATGGAGACGAGTGGATAGCGCTGAGCTCGATCGTGATACCAATTGATCATCCCATCAGTATCGAGTGTTCGGTTTTCGACACGGAGGTTGTACGATCCGTCCTCATGTAGTTCGCTGGCGGCGACGTCGAGGGCGAGTTTGATGTCCTTGCCTGGCTCGTATCCGGCTAGGGCGATTGCTGACATGAGCAGATCCAGAGCCTCGGTATTGCCACCGACAGCTGGTGCATAACCACCCTCATCTCCTACCGTTGTCGCATAGCCTTTGTCTTTTAGTAATTTACCCAGCGCGTGGAAAATCTCACTCCCCATCTGTAGAGCTGTGGGAAAATCTTTGGCCCCGACCGGTACTATCATAAATTCCTGGATGTCGGTTGAACCAGCGGCATGGGCCCCACCGTTGATGAGATTCATCATCGGAAGCGGCAGTCGCATATCCGGCATACCGGCCAGGACATTGATGTAGCGATAGAGCGGGACGCGCTTGGACGTAGCGACGGCTTTGGCGATGGCTAGTGAAACAGCCAGGATAGCGTTGGCTCCCAGACGAAATTTGTTCGGTGTGCCGTCGAGATCACACATGGCTTTGTCAATCTCGGCCTGGTCGTTGCAGTCGAGATATTTGAGGACGCCGAGTATCTCGTCTTCGACGTAATTCACGGCTTTTAGGACGCCCTGACCACCATATGGCTTATCACCATCTCGAAGTTCGATGGCCTCTCGCTCCCCTGTCGAGGCCCCGCTTGGCACTGCGGCCCGGCCGGTACTGCCATCTTCGAGCAGGGCGTCGACTTCGATTGTCGGGTTGCCACGCGAATCGAGTATTTGCCTCGCTTTGAGGTTCTGTAAACGCATATGTTTATCATACACGGATTTACAGATAGCTTCATCCTCGAAGCTTTTGTATACTGGGTACAAGCATGAGCAAAATTGTTTTTTATAATTGCACACCTTCAGAGCAACAAATCTTCTTGGGTAAATTCGATGACCACAAGGTGGTGTTCAAAGAAGATGCTCTGACGCTCGACAACGTCGTGAAAGACGCCGACATCGTATCGGTATTTGTGAGTAGCAAAGTAACCGGTGAGATCATAGAGGCCTTCGACCATCTCAAACTGATCGCTTGCCGCTCGACCGGTCATGACAACATCGACTACCAGGCCGCCAAAGCCAAAAGCATCCCGGTGGCCAATGTCCCGAGCTATGGCGAGAATACGGTTGCGGAATTTGCCTTCGGACTACTTCTGACGCTTACCCGCAAGCTTAGAGAGTCTTTCGAGTCAGCTCTGAGTGGTCGGATCGAACACGAGACCTCTCATGGAACTGATCTAGCTGGCAAGACATTCGGTATCATCGGTTCGGGCAAAATTGGTTGCAAAGCAGCGAGGATCGCCAACGGCTTCGAGATGAAAGTCATTGCTTACGACCCTTTTCCGGATGAATCCCGAGCCAAAGAACACAATTTCACCTATGTAAACCTCGAGCAGTTGCTCTCCACGAGTGACATCGTTAGCCTGCATGCACCACTGACGGCAGAGAATCATCATCTACTGGATCATGCTCGACTGGGCATCATGAAGCGTGGATCATACCTCATCAACACGGCACGGGGCGAGTTGATCGATAACCAAGCGTTGATTACAGAGCTCGAAGCGGGACGCTTTGCCGGTGTAGGGCTAGATGTCATCGAGGGTGAGAAGCTACTGGATGTACATGAAGAACTGGCCAGCTTGAGAAGCAAGGAAGTTCCGCAAGACACAGTACAACGACTGGTCGAGCTAGATGTTCTCACGAAATATCCCCAGGTTGCTATCACTAGCCATAACGCTTTCAATACTGTTGAAGCTATTGGGCGGATCAATCAGACGACGATTGATAACATACGAGCTTTCCTCGATGGACAACCGCAAAACTTAGTGGTCATAGAGCCGAAGTCTATCCCGGTTACAACTCCATCGAAACAGTCCGGCAAACTGGTGATTGTTCGTCATGGTGAATCGGAGTGGAATGCTCTAGGCAAATGGACTGGTACGACTGATGTACATGAATCTGCCAAAGGTTTTGCTGAGGATGCCAAAATGGGTGTCAAACTGCACGATATCAAATTCGACTATGCCTATTGTTCAGAACAAGTTCGGACACTCGAGACGCTGGAGGGTATCCTGGACGCTAGTGAAGAATACGGTGTCCCTTATGAGCGTGCTCATGGTATCAACGAACGAGATTACGGAATTTACACGGGCAAAAACAAATGGGAGGTGCAGAAAGAAATCGGCGAGGAAGCTTTCGATCAGCTTCGCCGAGGCTGGAACTACTCTGTTAAGGATGGCGAAACACTGAAGGACGTCTACGAGCGAGCAATACCCTTCTATCTCGACAAAGTCGTGCCGAGGTTAAGTCGAGGTGAAAATGTTCTGATAGTCGGTCATGGCAACTCTATCCGCTCGTTGGTGAAATATATAGAATCTATACCAGATGACAAAATCTCAGAGGTCGAGATGATCTTCGGCACCGCTCTCATTTACACTGTCGACGACCAAGGCAAGATGGCGACCAAAGAAGTCCGCCAAATCGACACCACTCCCCCACCAGCGTAGAGTGAATACTATGGCGACAAACATATATCTAGATATCGACGGGGTACTACTGGCAAATGATTTGAATCCGGCGAACTATGCCAATGAGTTCCTGAGATATGTCCTGGATAAATATCCAGAATCTACGTATTGGCTTACAACACATTGCAACGGCGACGCTAGCGTCCCTATCTCACATGTTGGACATTTGTTTGAATCAGACGTTAGAGAGCTGATGAGCCAGATCAAGCCCACGACGTGGCAAACATCCAAGACAACAGGCATAGACTTCAGGACACCCTTTCTGTGGTTCGATGACGATCTCTTTCATGCAGAGAAGGAAGATTTGATCAAGCACGATACACTCGACAATTTCATCGAGGTTGATCTAGTGAAGAACCCTAATCAGCTGCTGAACTTTATCCAGAGTTTTCCACTATCTAACTGAGGTCTACTACACTCCTTCAATTAATGTATCAATGAAGTAAAAATGGTCATCAGTAGTTCTCTCAGCCGCCGTGTATTCAGCGCAGTGAGTAGGGGTAAAAATATTCCTTTTCCCCAGCGCCCCATCCCTTTGTCCGACTGCACGTAACTAAGGATTTTTAACTATTATGATTAGTTCCTGAATGGATTGCTTCAACTCGTTATCTGTGTAGTTATTTGTCTGCATAGTTTTGTTCTCAGGATGGTGTATTTTATTACGTATAAAAGTCGGTAGTGTTACATCTTTCTCTGTCTTGGCAATCCCACCGAACTCCGGAGTCCATTTTTTTGAAGGAGATAGCTTGGTCTGTAGGTACTCATCCTCGAATTTTGTTTGTTTACTTCTTTCGTCAGCATCATTTTGATCAGTGGCTTTACTCGTGTAGTTTTCGTGCAGAAAACCGTACAGCTCATCGTGAAACTCAACTGTCGGCATATCATAAGCAAAGAAATTAACTTCTCCCCATGATGGACTCCAAGCAGGGAAAAGCCCCCAGCCCCTATCTCGCGCATCATTAATAACTATTTTGTTATTCTTGTCTCGTGTAAACAAAAGTAGTTTTGCGTTTTTTGAAATTGCCCCACGGAACAGGTATGGTGAATGCGTAGATACTATGATTTGTTTATCCTTTGATTCTTCAAGTAGTAACCCAAGCAACTTTTCTTGCGCTTTGGGATGAAGATGCAGCTCCGGCTCGTCTATTAAATAGATTATGCTACCCTTGGATGCACCGGCAATGTTTTTCAAGATCAGCAGTGTTAATATGATTTCAATGCCCGAGCCCAGATCTCTCACATTCACTTGTGATAACTCCTTATCTTTTCGAAGTGCAAAGAATGAGTTTGTAAATGGGTGGAGCAAGTTCATTACCTCGATCTTTATTGCTTCAAAGTCTTTCTGGCCGAAGAAATCCTTCAGCTCTTTGGTCGTTTTTTTGCCAACTCCTTTTGAAGTTATTTCGTGAACTTTACTAAAGTACTCGCCAACAATATTTTCCAACAGCTTCTGGCTGTTGTCCTCGTTCAAGTTTTTGACAAAATTCCAATTCAAATCATCGCAAATTTTTTCAAAAGTAGTCTTGTAATTACCTGTCGTTATTTGTCTTGTTCGGTTTTTATCAAAGAAGAATATATTAAGTTCTTCATTATCATTTATACGTGCGTTGCCAAATATTTTGTCGCGACCATCTATGTTTCTTATTGATCCGTCTTTATTAGTTGGAGTGCTTCCATCTTCCTTTTGGTACTGGTCTTTAGTGATCAGAAATTGATTTCTAGTGTCAAAGGGCGATGAAAGTAGTTTGCCGCGTTCTTTTGTGTCGCGACTTTTAGCGATAAATTTAACCCCCCTTGATGTAAAGGAGTAGGTGCTATAGAATTCGATGGATGACCCACAACTAAATTCATCTGTTTCGGCATCGACAACAATTTCTTTTTTATAATCCGTGAAGTCGTTAATACTAATCTTATTTTCGGCAGAAAAACTGTTTAATGTCAGGTAGTTGACTGCTTCTAGCACAGTTGTTTTCCCGTTGCCGTTTTCACCAATTAAGATGTTTAAACCACTACCTATTTCTCCGTTTGGCGCGTTAAGTCCAATAGACTCATTTACAAAGCATCGGTAGTTTTGAATATTCAGCCTATTTATAAAGATCGGCATCTATTAACCGCCATCCCCATAAACCATTAATCGCTTCGCGATATTTATCATTGGTTATTTCCCAGATTTAGTTCGGTTATCCTGCTTGCATAACATTTGGCAGTTCTCTGAGATTGTTTTACCGCCTTCGTGCCATGGAGTAATGTGATCAGCTTCCATCTCTTCTATCGTAAACTGCTTGCTGCATGTTGCACAAATGCCTTCCTGTTTTTCGTACGCTTCTCGTCGCTCCTTCAGACTAAAACTTCGGATATTGAGCCATTTTTCCTGACGAGTTAAGACGTATGGATAAATACCGGATTTTTTTGTTACATCCTCATCCCGCATAAGCACTGTTACTTCAGATTCAAGTTCGTTAGGATCTAGCTTCGAGTCTTTGAATTCGTTATAGAGGACTCCCCACTCAACAGTTTTCATTTCTTGACGATATTTGGGGAAAGTCTTATGGACCCACTCGATAACTGCTTGGAAATACTGCCACAATTCGTTAGCATTTGGGTCCTTTTGGTGTCGAGCCATATATTCCCGTATGTCGTCATTGTTAATCCATGACAACGCTTTTTCTAAGTATTCCTGTCGAATTGGCGATCCAACCATCAATTGTCCTCCGTCGTTTGCCAGAAGATATGCTGCACAATTAGACTTGCTAAACTTCAGTTTTGCATCAGACAACCAAGGGCCAGTGTAAACAGCATTCCTAATTTCCTGAGGTGTTAATCTCTCTCCAGCAATATTGATGATTTGGAACCAATCAAGACGCTCCCGATCAGTTCCTTCGCAGTGATAAATCATCAGTTCGTAATCAAGTATCTGATCTTGTTCCTCTTTTGTAAGATTGTGGAACATCATGCCGTCAAGCGAAAAGTCGCTATTCACGTATTGGGCTATGCTAATTGTGCGTTGCTGTCCGTCCAACACCTCGTATCCGCCGTCATCATTCACCATCCAATACATGACATTGAGTGGGAAATCTTTTTTTACGGTATCGATCACTGCGTCACGCTGGTTGCCGCTATAGACGAATTCACGTTGGTACTTTGGACGGATATTAAGCTTGCCCCCGTAAGCTACGACGCCTTCTTCGGCACTGTCATTGTAGCCGTCAACTACATCACGAACTTTCATACGGTGCAGTTCAATTTTCATTTCATTTCTCCACTTTCTTATTTCTGATCAGTACTCTCGCATATGGAACTTCTACAACCCCGTCCTTGATCATATATAGGTCACCATCAACAGTACCCCTATTTTGGACTTCTTTCCTATACCTTCTGTGATCTGGCTTGTATGGCTGGACACCAACTTCGATACCTGAATTAGATATTCCTAAGCCGACAATTTCAAATTGGTTGGGATTATATTTATGTAAAAATGTTATAGGTACACCCATGATGCCTTCATAGTCCAGTGGAATATGTTCTGTTCTGTCAATATTTATAGCATCAAAATTTTCGTATTTGCGGTATTCGCTTGGTGAATATTTTTTATACAAGATAATTTCTTCATTACGTTTTGGTACATCGAGATTAGTGAACCAGACGACCCCTTTGGGATACGCATACTTTTTGCCGTCCACTATTTTATAGTAGCTTTCATAGTGGTCGGGTATTTGGAACAAAATATTTCTACCATTCAGGCTTTGGCCTAGCCACATTTCATTATCTTTAATGTATTTGAAAACATCTCTGTAGGTAATGGCATTCTGGTTACCCATTATCAGAAACTTCTTATTGTATTTCATGAGCTGCTTCACATACTCACGGAACAATGAGAAGGGTGGATTTGTAACCACTATATCGGCTTGTTCCAGTAGCTCAATACATTCAACGCTTCTAAAATCTCCATTGCCTTTTAGGGGTGTGGCGGTATTCTCGTCGTGTTTTAGCAAGTACTGAACATCACTCAAGTCCACAGCACCATCACCGTCGCTATCTGGCACTTGAGTAATCTCTATCTTGAACGGTTGTTTTCCATCAGGCTTTAGCCCCTCAACCTCGAATAATAACAGTTGTGTTCCAGCGATTGGTGACTTGGTATAGCTAGTGGCAATTAGCCTTTTCAGCCCCAAATAATTGAAGTTGTTAGCAAAGTACCTAAAAAAATTGCTTTCATAGGGGTCATCACAATTACAAAAAACCACTTTACTCCAGAACTGGTCTTTATAATACTTGAGCTCATTTTCAATTTCAGGTAGCTGAGTATAGAACTCGTCATTTTTCTGCAGCTTCGCTGTGTTTAATAAACGTGGTGCCATCGGAAGCTATTATACCTCTGTTATTTGGATTGTCATAGTTAACCTTGACTTCTTACATTTTAGAAAATGTACCAGCCTCTTCGTTGTCGCTCATCACAGGATTCCTTAAGCCGCAATTTCGGGACTCTTTTAAAGTTATTTTGAACCATCTGCCTGATCCCTCTTAGTTTCGAACGCGTTATTTTGGCCAATGTTAGTTGAGTTTATTGAGATATTTGCGTTGTGTATATTGTTGATATCAATTATGCCTAATTTTCTAAATTCTAGTTCTTGTTTTGCCTTGTGATAAATTGACGAAGGGATATGTTGGTTGTTGATACTGGCACGCATTATGTCCCTAAGGTCTTCGTCAGTTTTATCCTTTAAATAATGAGTCATCGTAAGAGTGTCCCAGTGGCAATTGCTATCGCAACGTCGATAGACTTATCCACAATATAATCAAATGCCCTTTTTATTGCCGAAGCATCACTCTTCTTTATGGCTTCATTTAGTTCATAGTACTTTTCTTGTATGTCTTGGGGTTGACCTGAGATGTTGATGCTCTGAATGACATTACTTGAATTATGCGCGATATTGGAATTTGATATGTTGCTGAATGAAGTGCCTAGAGAGTTATTCTTAGCCAGATAGTTACTGCCCAGAGCAGTAAGTTGGTACGCTTCATAGTCAACAGAAGCACCGTCAATTGCAGAGAGAACACCTTCCATGTCTCTTATGTATCTTTTTTTTACGAGAGTATGAATTGATTGTTTGAGTCTCGACGAATCTTTGCCAAATTCTTTTTCCAGATCACTTATAGCAAGAAACTTACCAGTTCGATCTGTACCGCGGTTAGGTTCGTTAATCATACGCAGAACCGCTTCATCGTACTCATGCAGCGGATCTGTCATTACGCCACTCCTTTCCTCATTATCTCATCCATTGTTTTACCATTCGCATTTTTCCATGTGGTCCAGGCGTTAACTTTTCTACCAGTTACGAAACCGCCTGCGTGATTTGGGCTTCTGAATGGAACATTTTCCGTCAATTCAACCACTTCACCCAAATCCTTGCCATATTTTGCGAATACTGCTCCTCGCTCAACTATCGATTGAGGGAAGCCACTTTCCAGACTCGGCGTATGCTGCTTATCAATGACGGATCCCGCCAGAACTATGAACTTATCTCCTCTAAACTGTGCTCGTGCTTCTGTATGTTTGCTGGTGCAGAACCAAGTATCCGTTACCTCATTCTGTTTAGTTGCAAATACGCTATAGCCCAATGACCCTGCTATCAGGGAAACATCGTCAAGTATATTCTGAAGTATGTGTAGTTTAAATTCATGGATGTTATTGCGAGCAGGAACTGTTTTGTTTAGGACCTCCATGGCCGCTGACGTTTTGGCTTGTTCTGTGGCTAGAGACTCAAGATATTTAACATCGCCCTTCTCAAGACTATTTGTGCTAGACACTATAGCAACCGCAATATCCCAGAAGTTTTTGGATTGGTCATGGTTTTTTATTCGATGGAAGAAGTTTTCGCTCTCCCCTAGATATACTTGATTGTCGCCTGAATTGATTAACAAATAGAGGGACGGTTGTTTGATTTCGGCTCTATCTTTCACATCGTTGATCTTAATGCGAGGAATGACGAAAGCTTTTATAGGACTTCCTGAAATTTCTATGATGCGCACTCCCTCTAGTGTGCCGTCTGGAAGAAAGGTCTGAATAAGTCTAGGATCACTCATCAATGTCGCTCCTTTCTAGCATTCTACTCTTTTTACAGAGAGAAAACAGTATGAATTTGCTGAGTTTGTAAAGTTCTTGTCTAAAAGGCTGGACGGTGCGATACAATATCCTCCATGAGCAACACAACTGCCAGCTACTTCACCTTCAACGCACATAATTCGATGTTGCTGTTGGGAGAAACGGGCTCTGGGAAGACCTACCTGGTTAAATCCCTCCTGCGGCGGATGGAGGCGGCGATGTCGCCGGACAAGTTCAAGTATGTGCTTTTCGATTTGAAGCAGGTCGAGTTTAGTCTGGATTCTCCGGATGGAGCAAGGTCGGAGTATCTGTACTGGGATGTGATCATCGATCCAGACGAAGGGCTAGACAAACTCGAAGAACTCGCGCGGCTTTCATCAGAGCGTGTCACACTAGACAACAAAGACCCGATGATTTTCATCTACATCGAAGAGTGCGACATGGCTGCATTGGATCAGGAGAGATTTGACGCTGCGGTTATCGCAATCAATCAAAATGCCAAAGCCGCAAATATGAAACTGGTATATTCCACTTCCCGTCCTGGGGCGGATGTCGTGTCAGAGAAGTTGACCAAAAGCTTCGACCTGACATTGCGCGGTGAACAAAACTATTATTTCTCAGTGACCGAGAACGGTACTGCGTAGGGGACGGTCCTCTACGCAGTAGGTCTATACGGCATTGTGTTCGAGCTTGGTGAGGCGCTTCTCGTGATCCTGTACCTGATCGTCCACTGATGTTACGTACCCCACTACCGTTTCGTTGATATCATTCTGGATTTCGTCGATTTTAGTTTCAACACGAGCTAGCCTATCTTCGATTCTAGTTATATCGCCTTTGGTGGCGAGTCCGGCTATATCATCTTTACTAGCTAGCCCAGCCATCTGCTGGGAAACTGTAGCAGTGATAAACTGCTTGAGATCAGCGAGTGTCGTGTCGTCCATGTATGTATTGTATCACGGTAGAAGTGGTGGATTACTTCTGAGGGACTTCCCAGTACCAGTGCTTGTTTGTGACAGCCGGGCTGCTGCATTTCATAATCATAGGCCCGAAATACTTCCAGCGCTTTGTAATGTGCGGGCCTTGGTTCTCGCATGCCTGTATCATGTCCTCGGCAATTCTGCCGTATCCCTCTGCTCGGTTTTGCATTGACGCCATATCGGTGTGATATCCTGTCTCACGACGCTCAGCCTCTCGTGTAGATTCGCTCACCACCTTGTCATACCTTCGAGATCTAGGGTAACCGTATTGGTCTAGCCATTCATTAAAAGCCTGGTGACGCGCGGTAAGTACAGCTTGACTGAGGACGTCGTCGATACGATGACCTTCTTCACGGTCCATATCTTGGAAAAGCCATTCTTGCTCGGCCAAACAACGCTGAACAAACTGGCAATTATTAAAACAATTGTTACTCATGATGGAATATCATCTCACTTATTCGGTAATAGTCAATGGGACTGGCTATAGGTGTTGTATTTCGATATAATCACGCTGTTAACGTTGGGAGTTCGCCAAGTGGTAAGGCACCAGGTTTTGGTCCTGGCATTCGGGGGTTCGAATCCCTCACTCCCAGCCAAATAAAAATGACCTGCTTCATGCTGGTCATTTTTATTTGATTGAGTTTTGAAATCGGTTCTAATCCCCGCCACCAGGCATATCAACAACTACACTTAGGCGTGCTCCTTCGCCATAAAGCACTCGCAGGTTCCCGGCCTTGTTGTAAACCCATATACGACCCTGCGTGGGGTCGTATTCTATAGTTTTACCTAGGAATGAAATTTCATCATCGTAAGTACCTTTGCGTAAAACTCCATCACTGTGCGAAAAGCTTCCAATGCTTGTTCTCGCCCAGCCCGCGCCCGCTCCTTTTGGTAATCTCCCATACGACTCAGTCACCAGTGGAGCTTCATGCCTCGTGGGCTCAACCATGAAGAAGGCATATTCTCCCTCGGCGTCACAGCGCTCAGGAAGCATCCGACCAACTTCCTCTTGAATCTTCGCACTTTGTCGTTGTAAATCCTCAGCCACTTTATTTAGATTTCGTGCAGTTTCGAACCTAGTTACGACTGCTCCTAGTGCCTCAAAATCAGTCTCAGGGGAATGGGCTAGGGCTTCTTCAAATGACTTCGACATGATAAGTCCTTGTTTATCTATTAATAATAGATCAAAGAGTTTCGATCGCAAGCAATAGAAGTTTGATTTAGATTGGATATGCGGCTTCGATGATTTTACTGCGCAGAGGACCGTCCCCTACGCAGTATCAAGATATGTTGGATGTTGATTTGTAAAATGCTTATGTTAATCTGGGGTCATAGATGTATTAATCAAAC
>CAZDBS010000011.1:16932-20437 GCA_964503775.1 uncultured Candidatus Saccharibacteria bacterium | reverse complement strand
ATTTGAGAGGATTTGTCCCTAGTACGAGAGGACCGGGATGAACATACCTCTGGTGTACCGATTGTTCTACCAAGAGCATTGTCGGGTAGCTACGTATGGAGCAGATAAGCGCTGAAAGCATATTAAGCGCGAAACTGACCTCAAGATTAGATTTCCCTATGAGACCCCAGAAAGATGATCTGGTTGATAGGCGCACAGTGAAAGCATGGCAACATGTTGAGCTTAAGCGTACTAATAGGTCCATCGACTTTTTATGAACTCACCTATGGATTCATGGTTCATCTCATGTTCATAGGTGAGACTTCCTTATGTCATTGACTAGTTATTGGTGTTTATCTATTAAACACATGCAGTTTGTCACTATTGCTTTATAGTTTTGATGGTCATCGATTAACGCTAAGATACTTTTCTCGAAAGAGAAAAGAGCAGCCCGAGCAAAAATCACACTTTTTGCCCGGCGCGCTGAGGAAAACCGTAGGTTGTCCTCAGGAAGCGTAGCGCAAGATCGGTGCCCATGGCGCTCGGGTCACACCTGTTCCCATTCCGAACACAGCAGTTAAGCCGAGCAGCGGTTACTATACTTGGGTTTAACCCTGGGAAAATAGCACGGTGCCGAATTATAGAATAAGACCTCCTTAATGGGAGGTCTTTTCTTATGAGGAAACCGAGATAGGTTTCCTCATCGCGCAGGTCCCGCCACGGCGGGATCTGGCTGCTCTTTCCTGGAAATGGAATCAAAAAGTTAGGAGTGAATCCCAACTTTTTGATGCTTTTGTTTATGTTGCTCTAGGGGTATATAGTTCGTCTAGGATCATTAACTCATGAGGGTCAAGTAAGATGCAAAACGATAACAACATACCTCTTATACTTCTTGGGTCATTCCTTGCACTTGTTGCGACTGCATTGGTCGAGATTGCAAGAGGATATTACACACTCAGAAAGTCGAGAAAGAATCTTTGTGTGTATCTCAATCTACAGCTGCTTTCAGTTCAAGAGATACTCGGCAAGATTAAGGCCAGACAAGAAGCTAACCATTTTTATGATTACGCACTTCTAGACATCCTGGAGAGTGAATTGACTCGTCTCGATAGCGCGAGGCCTGAGGCCATTTATCTAGAGTCGGAAGAGGTTAAGAAGAAATTCTTCAAACTTCTTACTGAGTTATCTTTGTTTATAAAAGAAGCGCGTGCAATTCAGCAGCTGTTTTATAACGAAACTGAAAAAATAAAGAATCCCGAGAAGCATGGCAAAAGTATTTTCGAAACCCCTGCAGACCTAGAGAAGAGTGACGGACAACGTAGAAACGAAATGGCGATAGAGCTTATCGAGATAAATCGAAAGATCGACGAACTTCTCAGAGATATCGGTTAAGGCACGAGCCTTTGTTATAGTGTGTTTAGGCTATGAGTTAGTAATTACAACTTTTTAAAATCGTAGCTCTCCAAAAGAATAATCTCATTACATATGCCACGATGTGGTCTATGTGCTCCGCAATGGATATGATAGGTTTTTGTTTTACAATTCGGATCTTTGCATATACGCCCGTTCTTCAGTTTTGTTACGCAATGAGGGCATGTTATCTCGTTTAGTTCCATACAACTTCTCCGTTACATACCTGATTATGGTAGTTGTCATCCAAAGTGCAATAGTCTAGGCTTTGCCAGAGCTAAAACTTTAGCGTTGGGAGGGAGGCGAGGAGGGGCCGGGGAGGGCGAGTTTGGAGCACGGTTGCTATTTGATAATTCCAAAATACGAGACTACAATGCGTATATAAGAGAAAGGATTGTTATGAGCAAACCAGTAAAAGTGATTAACAAAGGTATGTTCGGTGGGGCGTATTTCCTAATGTGGGTCGGGGCGCTGGTGTATTTTGTCCAACGATCTGAGGGATTTGGTGAATTCCTACTAGCCATTATCAAGTCTTGTGTCTGGCCAGCACTCCTCGTGCATCGGGCATTTGTCTTGATGGGGATGTAGGTAGCCTATATGGCGTCGTGTGATGTTTTTATCAGAGAATCATTACCCTTAGGGCCAAATGATTCGCATCAGCGCATCGAAGTCGCAGTTGCTGTGCCTGGAGAAGATCAGGACGAATTACCAACCGAGGTTTTTAAAATAACCGGCAGAGCTTTGATAGATAGAAGCGTGATTATGAGTGTGGTGTTGGAAGGAGATTGGCTGCCTCAACAAGAAGCTGTTGCTCAGTTTGGAAGCATGGTGTTAGGTGCGCGAGGTACAGTTTGGTTTGAGGAGGAGCTTGGGGTAGCGTAGGCGTCTAACTTGCTTTTGTTTATGCAGGCGGATTGTCATATAGTCTTAGTTGCGTAATTGGGAGTTGGTCATGACTATATCTGGCGAGGGAAACCAAGAAGAAACTATGGGTCTACCGTTTGAGCTACCAGCAGTGAGTCCTGGGGGTGTAGAGCGTGTATTTGCTTCGGCTGCGAGCTATAGGGCTCATCAGCGATGTCTGAAAGATACCAAGGCCTCCCTCGTAAATCGATTGGTACCACGACTAGGTAGTGAGTTAGAAGAGATCGTCAGGCAATTGAATGCTCTTGACTCGGAGATCTCAAGGATCGACACCATAGTAGTAGTCATGGGTAACGTACTCGGAGCAGTTATGCCAGATAACAGCAATCCAAACTACTGGCAGGAGCGAATTAGTACTACAGCTGGCCGCATGTACGAAGAGACGCTTGCCACCCAGGCAATAGAAGGACCAGAGGACAACAAGTAAATGACCGAAATATCCAGAGACTTGGACACAACGACAGCAATCGCCGCCAAGCTTATCTATCATGGAATTGATACGAGCAAATGGGGCAAGGACAAGGCGAAGAGTGTCGATGATCTGGTACGGGAGATAGAGGCAGGCGACTGTATACTAACTACCACCGAATCGGGCGGCTTGCTTCGTGTCGTCAGGGTAGCTCGAGCGAATGTGTACTATTTCGGTGAGTCAGTCCCACTCCGACTTGTTGAAAGCAAACAAGTATTTCGAGATGAGGATGGTAACGAAAGAGAGCGGGTGCGAAATAGTCCGACATCCATTGCCGAAAAGATTAAACAAGACGAAACACCTCAAGATGGTATCTTGAGGTGTCTTCGAGAAGAACTGGGTGTTGATTTTGATAAAGGTGTTCTGGAGTCTCCAGAGGTGTCCGAAGTCATCGAATATTCACCGAGCTATCCTGGTTTGCTGTGCCATTTCAGCTACAGTGACTTCGAATGCGAGCTAAGCGAAGAGCAGTTCGATCCCATCGGTTACGTCGAGGTCCAACCAGACAAGGTCACGTTTTTCGAATGGGAACCAATGGAGTAGTTGTAAAAATCGCAAATTTATTTACATTATTGACATAAGCACAGCATGATGCTATCATAAGCGTAATTCTAGACAGAGGGTCCCCTGGAAACGGGGGATCTTTTATATAAGTCTGGGAAAAGGAGTTTAAATGGCTGGTACAGTCAATGGTGGCCGCAAGGCTGCTGCAACCAACAAATC
>CAZDBS010000011.1:4093-16832 GCA_964503775.1 uncultured Candidatus Saccharibacteria bacterium | reverse complement strand
TTTAAATGGCTGGTACAGTCAATGGTGGCCGCAAGGCTGCTGCAACCAACAAATCTCGACACGGTGCAGAATTTTATGCTCGTATCGGTGCTATCGGGGGCAAGAAGGGCCGCACAGGCGGTTTCTACGCTAACCGAGAACTTGCTCGCATAGCGGGCGCTAAGGGCGGTAAAATCAGCCGTCGACGTAAGTCTGCTTAAGCAGACTTACACCCTAAAAACACCTCTCATTTCGAGAGGTGTTTTTATTTCTTGCGGCGCTGGACACGACAAAGTGGGGATAGTGAAACTGACCAGCGGGTACGACAGTTAAAACACTGATATTCATGTCGTGTGGCTTGTGTGGTAACTGCATGGCACTCAGGACAGGTGCTACGACGATGTAGCCAGCTTCGGTAGTCGTCTAAACAGTCTTCGATATGATTTTGGTTGATTTTTACGCCGTATCTTATAGCTAGTTCTTTGGCTTTTTGCCAGGCGGCAACCTCGAGAGATAATAACTCGATGTCACGACGATAATCCTGGTGTTCGAGCATGGCATGCCCGATCTCGTGGAGTAATGACCAGATCGACGATTCACCCGATACTTTCGGAAAGCTAATCGTTCGAGTTTGTGGAGACCACTGGAAACGGGGACCAGTTTTAAATGTGAAGCCTGGAAAGTCGGTCTGAAGCGTGCTCAGAAGTTCCATAATTGTTTTCCGTGGTAGAAGCAGCCATAGACTACAGCTTCGTCAGGATGAACAGCAGCAACGATGGGAGGCATAGTTACGACTGGCGAGAAGTTTGCTCTCAGGTCATTTACGAGTGTTTCTTTGAACTTATCTAGATAGTGTCCGACTCCACCTCCGACGATAACCAAGTCGGGTGCCACGATGGCGATATTGGCACTAAATCCAGGTGTCAAATGATGAGCGATTTGCTCCCAGATTTTGGGATCGGTGATCTCACTGGCTCGCTGATGAAAATCATGTGTTATCTCGAGTCCAGAGGCCAATTTCTCCCATGGCACAAAACCGCCGTCATGAGGCAGGAGTAGGTGTCCTCCCTCGGTATTGATAAGACTCTGGTTGAGACGACCGTTGGTTACAACACCCGTGCCGATGCCGGTGCTGATTGTCATGTAAAGGACATGCCTGTTATCCGGGTGTTCCTGGGCTTCGGCCAGAGCAGCGAGCTTGGCGTCATTCTCGATGGCTACTGGCAGGTCAAACGTTTTTTGAAGGTCGTCGACGATGTGTATGTCCCTCCAACTTAGGTTGGCGAAGGCTTTTCCGATACCATTTTTACGATCTAGAAGCCCAGGTAGTCCGACGACGATGCCGACAGCACCATCCGTAGACTGTTTTTTGAGCTCATCGATAAGTCTTGGCAAGAATTCTTCGTAGGTTTCGGGGGTCTCAAACTTGACTGACCAAAGTTCCTGCTGGTTGGTATCGAACCCAGCGAGCAGTGTCTTGGTACCCCCCACATCGACTGCGATAATCATGGGTTTATTGTATCAATAATAAACAGGTTTTCGGTTTTCAATTTATGATTCATAGCACATTTGCTATTTTGAGTGGTACTTAGAAACTCAACTCTTTTGACATTATCTAACAGATACGGGATAATGGTGTCTAATCTGTAAATCACAAACGCCATTTGTGACCAGAAATACATTTTGAGAGGAGTTTAGTTTATTCATGGCAAAAAATACTACTTTAACGATGGACGACCTACTGACCGAGGACGCAGTGAAACAACTGCAACCCGGTGACGTTGTCGAGGGAACCATCCTGTCGGTCAAGAAACACGAGGTTTGGGTAGATCTCGGTGCTCAGGGCGTAGGGATTGTCTCACGACGTGAGTTGGGGGCTGGGCAGAAGCTTGAAGAAGGAGCTCCGGTAACCGCCAGTATCGTCGACCCAGAGATGGATGACGGGTATGTCTTGCTCAGTTTTCGCAAAGCTGCCAAGGACCGTGGTTGGGATGAATTGCAACGTGTTCATGAAGCAGGTGAGTCAATCGATATCGTTGCCTACGATGCCAATCGTGGGGGACTGCTTGTCGAGCTCGAAGGGATTCGTGGGTTTCTACCGGTTTCTCAGTTGTCCGCCGATCACTACCCACGTGTTGCTGGCGCTGACAAGGACGAAATCTTGCAACGTCTGAACACTTTGGTAGGCAAGCCAATCAAAGCTCGCATCCTCGATGTTAGCCGCAAAGAGAACAAATTGATTTTCTCTGAAAAAGAAGCCATCAAAGAAGACATGAAAGCCCGTTTTGACACACTGAAAGTCGGCGATGACGTGCAGGGTACGATCACTGGCGTGGTTGATTTTGGTGCTTTCGTGAACGTCAGCGGTATCGAAGGTCTCATCCATATCTCAGAAATTTCCTGGGATAGAGTCGAGAACCCCAAAGATTACGTCAAGGTCGGTGATGAGGTGAGTGCTAAGATCATCGCTATTGATAAGGATCGCCTCTCTCTAAGTCTCAAACAGATGAGCGAAGATCCATGGCTAAAACAAGTCGAGAATTTCAAAAAAGGCGACACTGTCGAAGGTGTTATCACTCGAATTACACCTTTCGGTGCCTTTGTACAGATCAGTCCGGCTGTCGAGGCATTGGTACATATCTCAGAGCTTGGCGAGGGCGACGGTGTGGATCCTGAGAAGCTATTCAAACTTGGCGAGAAAAAAGAATTCACAATCCTGGAAGTTGCCAAAGACGCCCGCAAAATTTCTCTAAGTCTCAAAAAGTCGAAATAACCGCAGTAAGGAGTAACCGATGGCACGAGTGATACAACTCGACGACATGACGACCGTCGGAACTTTGGCGGAACGACTTGATATGCCGGCCAGCAAGTTGATCGGTGAGTTATTCAAAAACGGAGTGGTCGCTACGGTCAACGAAAAGCTCGATTTTGATACAGCTAGTATCATCGTGGCTGAAATTGATCCAGAAGTGACCCTCGAACACACCCCAAAGGCTGAGGTGGCAATCGAACCTCACCGTAAATCACCAGTAGATAGTAAAAACGCCAAAGTGCGTCCACCTGTTGTCGCTGTGATGGGACACGTCGATCACGGTAAGACCAGCCTTCTCGATGCTATCCGTGGCGCTAAAGTTGCCGAGGGAGAAGCTGGCGGCATCACACAGCACATCTCGGCGTATCAGATAACCCATCAGGATCGTCTGATTACATTTCTCGATACTCCTGGTCACGAAGCGTTTTCAGCGCTACGTGAACACGGCGCGCGCCTCACAGATATCGTAATTATCGTGGTAGCTGCTGATGATGGTATCAAACCGCAGACTGAGGAAGCTATTCGTTTTGCTCGTGCGACAAATGCCAAGATCATCGTAGCAATCACCAAGATCGACAAAGAAGGTGCCAACATCGAGCGGACCAAGCAACAACTAGCCGATCAAAACCTTCTCATCGAAGAGTGGGGCGGTGATACGATAGTCATCCCGGTGTCCGCCAAGACCAAAGAAGGCATCGACAAGTTGCTCGACATGCTCTTGCTTATGACTGATGTCGAGGAGTTGAAGGCGGACGAGGATGTTCCGGCTGAGGGACTGGTCATCGAATCTCACATGGAACAGGGCAAAGGTCCGGTAGCGGCAGCGCTGGTAGAACAAGGCATCCTGAAGCCAGGAGCTTACATCGTCGCTGGGCAGAGCTATGCCAAGATCCGCACCCTTTCAGACAGTACAGGCAAAATTATCGACCAAGCAAACCCATCGACACCAGTTATCATTACAGGCTTCAAGGTCCTGCCGCAGTTTGGCGACGAGTTCCATGTCTACGCATCCGAGAAAGCGGCTCGCACGGCTTCTGAGGCGGCTGCAGGAGCTAACAAGACAAGCACAAGTCAGTCTGGTATGACCAGTAGTGATTTGCTCAAGATGATCAACAAGCAAAACACACTCACAGAGCTGAATGTCATTATCAAAGCTGACGTTCAGGGTTCGCTGACGTCAGTAGTTGACAGTCTCAAGACATTGGATAACGACGAGGTTGCAACCCGAGTTGTCGGATCTGGTGTCGGTAATATCAACGAAAACGATGTTCATATGGCCGAAGCGACCGACGCTATCATCTATGGTTTCAATGTTCAGGTTCCAGTGAATATCAAACAAACCGCGCTTCGACAAAAAGTTCGTGTTCGTAGCTTTGCAGTTATCTATGAATTACTCGACGATGTAAAGCAAAATCTCAGTTCATTGTTGGCACCCCAGATTGTCGAAGACGAAATCGGTCGTCTGGTAGTCAAAGGTATCTTCAAAACTACTAAAGATGAAATTATCTGCGGCGGCGAAGTGACCAAAGGCAAGATTGTCAGTGGCTGTCTGGCCAAGGTGATTCGTGACAAAGTAACGCTAGCTGAGGTTGAAGTGACTGGTGTCAAACGCGGCGCCCAAGAAGTCAAAGAAGTCTTGGAGGGTGAGATGTGCGGTGTGCAGCTGAAAATCGATCAGAAACTGACTATCGAAGAAGGTGACCGACTTGAGTTTTTCACTCGCGAAACTGTTACGCGAACTCTGTGATATAGTGAGATAAATTATGAACAGTGGCATGCTCAAAATCGACAATACTCTCCTGGAAGAAGTCGGCTTAGGTGTTCTGCCGGTGCAGGTAAAAAACCAGCTACTACAGACGATCTACGAGACGCTAGAGTCTCGTGTCGGTACGCGGTTAGCTGATCAGATGAGCGATGAGCAGTTGGATGAATTCGAGAAGTTTATCGACGGTGATACGACATTTTCGCAGCAATGGTTGACGACTAACACTCCTGGATATGAACAAACCGAAGCTTTTCAGAAGCATATGGAGGGTCAGGTGAATCCTAGTACGGGAGAGAAGATTCCGGGTGTGGTTCAGGAATTCGCCGCTCTCAAATGGCTAGAGAAAAACTTTCCGGACTACAAAAAGGTTGTTGCTGAAGAATTGGAGAAACTAAAAGGCGAGATCCGTCGCGACGCCTCTCATATCATCGCCAGCGTCCAAGCTCAAGCGCCTGAGCCTCAGAGCTGATAGCCGGCGATAAATTCTTTGGTTGTCATCTCTTTTCGGCCGACTGGTTTCAGGCGGTCGATACAAAGGGATCCATTGCCGCACTCCACCATGATGATCCCTATGTCTTTCTGAGCATCCACGGTGCCAGGTTCTTCGCCGTGATTTGTTGGGACGACGTGCGCCTTGGTGATAATGACTTCGTGTGTGCCGAGCTTTGCCGTACTCTTCGGCCACTCATGGTAGGCTCTAATCTCGCGCTCCAGACTGACTGCTGACTTATACCAATCGATAATGCCCATTTCCTTAGTGAATAGGCGGCAATACATTGCTTCTACGTCGTTCTGAGGTGTTGTTGTCAGCGAGCCATCGATAATCCTAGGTAACTTGTCAACGAGGAGTTGGGCGCCTTGTTGAGCGAGTAGCTGGCCGAGTTCTTCGGCTGTCTCGGATCCGTCGAGAGCGTGGCTAACTTGGGCATACACTGGGCCAGCATCCATGGCTTCGACGAGTCGCATAAGACTAACACCAGTTTCAGAATCACCGTTTAGGATGGCTGTTTGAAATGGCGTCGGTCCGCGGTACTTAGGTAGTAGCGACGGATGGACGTTGATGATCCCGGTAGGGAATAGATCTATAACAGATTGGGGTATAATCTTTCCGTAGGAAACTAGTACTGCAGTACTAGTATTAAAAGGCTGGTCTAACAATTCTGAAACTTTTGCCGGTTGTAGGACGGGAATATTGTTCTCGAGCGCGATTGTTTTTACCAGTGGAGCAACAGGAGTCCCGTGACGTCCACGAGGACTGTCGGGTTTGGTGACGACAGCCTCAATCTGCCAACCATTGTCAATCAGTGCTTTCAGGCTTACAGCGCTGATACTCTCGGTACCGAAAAAAACAATAGACTTATTCATGACCAAAGCGTCTCGTTATGCTTGATGTCTTTATCATAGTCGAGTGGCTCGAGCTTGCCGTCGGGCATCAGTTGATAAAAAGCTGTAGGTTCGTCCTCAATATGATCAATAAATAGCTTGCCGTGTAGATGGTCGACTTCGTGTTGCAAGATGCGAGCGAGAAAACCTTCGGCAGTGACTCGAAAAGGACGACCTTCGACGTCCAGAGCGGTGACGCGGACTTTGGAGTACCTGGGGACTTGCCCGTAGATGTCTGGCACACTGAGACACCCCTCGGGCTCGGTAACTTTCTGGCCCTCGTATTTGACGATCTCAGGGTTGATAAAGACCGTAAATTCACGGTTCTTGTAATCGTTGAAATCGTTACGGATGATAACGACGCGGGTGAGTTGGCCGACTTGTACGGCGGCGAGCCCGACACAAATCTCTTGATTGCGGCTACGTTCCCAATCACGGGCGGCATTGATCATGTCCAGGCAGAGCTGCCGGATCTCAGGCGTGATAACGCCGACGCGTTGCGAACGTTGCCGCAGGTGAGGATCGGGCAGTGTCACGATGTTATCTTTGGTCATAGGCATGGGAATAGTATGAAGTAGCAAGTAGCATGAGGCAAGAAGGAAGAGGTTTAGGAAATTGGCGCGCAGTAACTCTGAAATCTAACAAATCCCAGGTATCAGGTAACAGATATATCTCTGTGCAATGAGACATGCAAAATGCTACCTAAATGTAAAATGTAACCTGCGAAATGTGAAATATATCCATCACGACAACTAACTACAGTAGATTAACTGGATCAAGATCAATCGTCCAGTCCTGTGGCACATGCCGGGCCGCTTCGATGAGGTGCTTGCGGGACTTGGACTTGAGGACAATTTGCCAGCGATACAACCCACCTCGTTTCTCGTGGAATGCCGGAGACGGTCCCAGGATACGCACTGGCAACTTCAGGTCTCGGAGCGTAGCAGTCACTGATAATGCGGCCCGCTCGGCGTTGTGAACGGTTTTGCGCTCACACGTCAGGAGTGCGAGATACACGAAAGGCGGGTATTGGAATGCTCGGCGCACACCGATCTCATGTTCATAAAATTGCCGATAGGAACGGGCTTTGGCGGCTTCAATGGCGATGTGCTCAGGATCATAGGTCTGCAGGATGACGCGGCCGCGGCCATGGCGTCCGACGCGGCCGGCAATCTGATGGAGCAGCTGGAAGGTTCGCTCGGCAGCGGTGAAATCCGGGAAGAACATACTGCTGTCGGCCAGAACTACACCGACCAGCGCTAGTTTGGGCAGATCCAGGCCTTTGGCCAGGACTTGAGTGCCGATCATGATATCGATATCGCCTTTGTAGAGCGCTTCATAGCGGTCATGGACGGTCTCACCTTTCCGCCCATCGGCATCGAAGCGGGCCGTCCTGGCCTGCGGAAACAGCTTCTCTATATCCAGAGCCAGCTGTTTGGTGCCGACGCTTTTGAGCTCCAGAGAAGGCTTGTGGCATTCGGGACACTGGTGCATCAGCGATATGGTCCGGCTGCAGGTATGGCAGACCAACTGGCCGGAATCATGGTGATAGACATATGACACGTTGCAGTTATCGCACAGAGCGTGCCAGCCGCAATTGGTACAGAGGACGACGCGTGCCGTGCCGCGGCGATTGAGGAACAGAAGGACTTGTTTGCCATTGGTCAGCGTATCGGTGATGGCTTTGTGCAGGGTTTTGCTCATCCAGAAGGTTTTGTGATGCTGATCCGACCCACGCATGTCGATGACTTCGATTTTGGGCGGTATGGCTTGTTTGTTGGCACTTTCGGTCATCCGAAGGATGGGATGGCCGGCTGCGTCGGCGAGATAGTAGTCGCTGACTGAGGGGGTAGCAGTGCCCATCAGGAAGGTGGCATGGTGAACTTTGGCCAGTACGCTGGCAGCACGGACAGCGTGGTAACGCGGCGTCTGTTCCTGCTTATAGCTCGGCTCATGCGCTTCATCAACGATTACAAGTCCGAGGTCTGAGGTCGGGGCAAAGAGCGCCGAGCGAGCACCTAGGACGACATATGGTCCGGCGGCGGATAGAATGTCCAGCCACATGATATGACGTTCGGCGTCGGTGAGGTGTGAATGGAGGACGAATACCCGATGATTGTCTTGGGCAAACTCGGCAGCCAGCTGAGGCGTGAGGGCGATTTCAGGCACGAGTACGAGGACGGATTTGCCGCTGGCAATCGTTCTGGTAGCGAGTTCTCGATACACCAATGTCTTACCGGTACCGGTATCGCCATGAAGCAGGAATGTTTCAGGACGGTCGAGGTCGATGCGTTCGATGATGGCTCGTTGGTCGGCAGTAAGCTTCAGGTTACGGGAGTTATGCCGTTCGAGCGCAGCAGCCTTTGGCATACGGGCCCGACGGTTTTTGTATAATCCGCGCGGTATGGCCCCGGCCAGCAAGTAAGACAACGGATAATCGTATGCTTCAGCCAATTGCTCGACGAAAGAGAGCCATGTCTGAGGCAATGGCCCGGGGAGATTGACGACTTCCACCGGTTTCGTTTTGAACGACGGTTTTTGATCGAGATTTTTGACGACTATGCCGAGTGTGGTCTCGCGCCCAAAAGGGATACGAACGATAGTCCCTTTGTCTAATTTTACTGATGCGTGATAAGTGAAAAGGGAATTTTGATTGGTTCGGAGTGACGCAACTGCCACCAACACATAGTTCATCGACTACATTATAGGGCTTGATCGGGGAAAGGTGTTAGCTGCCTAACCCTATTTTTCTGGGTTGCATCGTTGTTAGGAAGTCAGTACAATAACTGTTGTTCAACTAACAATGAGGTGCTTATGCTACCCCGCATAGAAACTTGGAGCTCCGCAATCTGATTACAGACTGCTCCGCCCAGGTTTTTATGCCGGACAGGGATGCTAAGGAGGTTTATGTTAGACACGTTTATCACATCAAGAGTTAGACGAAAAATTATCGTTGTGTATGCGAAATACCCTGATTTCAAGACTCATGTTCGCGGTCTCGCAAAGTTGATCAAAGAGGATGCCGGGAACATCCAGCGTGAACTGAAGCGTCTCGAAAAAATCGGCTTCTTGCACTCCGAAAAGCAATCCAACACAAAAGTCTATTACACCAACAAACATTTTCCGATATTCAAAGAACTGCAAAGCATCGTACTCAAAAGCCAACGAACAGCGCAGAAGAGAAGCTAAGTAAATTTCACATTTTACAGGTTGCAGTTTACATTTAGATGCCATTTTGCATGTTACATTGCACGGGACTATCGGTTATCTGATACCTGAAACATGGTACATAAATGCTACCCGTCACCTGTGGTTTGTTAAATTTGCCAATTCTTGTAAATTGGTACTATGACCGATGCAGAAAAAATCTTTCAGCAACTGCTCGATCTGAGAGTTGCGCCTGATAAGCGCGAGACGTTTCTGCATCCGAGTTATACCCAACATCTCTATGATCCATATCTCATGAATGATATGAAAAAAGCCGTAAGCAGAATAAAGTCAGCTATAAAATCCAAAGAACTTATCACCATATATGGAGATTATGATATCGATGGCCTGACGGCGACGACGGTACTTTATGAAGCCCTGATTGCTTTCGGCGGAAAAGTTGAGGCCTATATACCTAACCGCTTTTCAGAAGGTTACGGCTTGAGTAAATCAGGCCTGAAAACTATCGCTGACGCGGGAGCGAAGTTGGTTGTCACTGTCGATTGCGGCAGCATTTCACACAAAGAAGTCGAGTATGGCAATAGCCTCGGCCTTGACATCATCATCACTGATCACCATACGGTTGGCCAGACGCTGCCGAAGGCAGTCGCGGTTCTCAATCCCAAACGACCTGATTCAACATACCCATTTGGTGATTTGGCTGGCGTTGGAGTAGCATTCAAACTGGTACAAGCATTGCAGAAAGCTATGGATGGGCACCCTTCGACTCGCTTCGCTCGCTCAGGGTTGACCAATGGCTTGGCCATTGGTCAGGAGAAGTGGCTACTGGATCTGGTAGCGCTCGGTACGGTCTGTGATGTCGTCAGTCTTGTCGATGAGAATCGAGCGTTGGTTCATTATGGACTGAAAGTATTAAGCCAAACGCGGCGGCCCGGTCTTCGAGCGCTGGCATCTGTCAGTGCGACGGACATCACCTCGATTCGAACAGATGATCTCGGCTTTCGGTTTGGCCCCCGTTTGAATGCCTCGGGAAGACTGAAAACCGCTCAGCTCAGCCTGGAAGTGTTACAAGCAACGTCTGATATCGAAGCGCTCAGAGTAGCGCAGGAGCTTGATCGGATGAATCACGAACGCCGTACCGAGCAGGCGCGAATCTTGGCCATGGCGCTGGAGCAGGCCGAAACCTACCAAGATGATCCGGTGTTGGTACTCTCGCATCCGTCATGGTCACACGGCATCGTCGGGATTGTGGCGGCGAAGATCTCCGAACAATTTCATAAGCCTACCTTTGTCTTACAAGAGATAGGCGAGGAGAGCAAAGGCTCAGCTCGGAGCTTTGGCGATTTCAGCGCCGTGGCTGCAGTAAGGGCGGCTGAGGCGCACATCATCAGAGGCGGTGGGCACAAGTTTGCCGCTGGCTGCACGCTGCTTACTGCGAAGATTGGTGATTTCCGCAGGGCGCTGAATGATTTTTATCGACAGTCAGTCACTGACGACCAGACGAAGCATCACAAAGCACCAATTGATCTCGAATTGCCATCATTCCGAGGCATCGGAGCGGAGCTGCTCGAACTACTCAAAGTTATGGAGCCGTTTGGTAATGGCAACCGTCGCCCTCTATTTCATGTACCTGAAGTCAGTGTGGCATCGTGGAAGCCAGTCGGCGTTGACAGCAAGCACGCCAAGTTATTTCTCAAAGACAATGAAGGTGCTGCGCATGATGCCATCGGCTTCGGGTTGAGTGAGAAGTGCCAAAAACTGAAAGACAAAGCAGCGATCAGTTTTGAGCTAGAAGCCAACACTTATATGGGCATAACCAAGCCACAACTTAGAGTTGTGGATATACAGTAGTTTGCTATACTTAACCACAAGGGTTATATGAAACAAAAGCTCTTGGGGTTAAAGTACGGGTTACAAGCATCAATATTCCTGTTCCTTGTAATTGTTCAAGGTATGCTTATAAATCTCCCAAAAGCTAGCGCCAACGCTCCCTACCTAGCCAGTGATGTGCTGGGACAGGATAATTTCACCAGTTCTTACGCAAACGGCGGAGTTACTCTGACGGGGAATTTTGCCACTCCTTGGAACACATCGATAGACTTCGTGCATCATCGATTGTTTGTTGCTGAGGGTGGTAACAACAGAGTGCTTGTGTTTGATCTTGATACAGATAATCAACTGATTGATGAAACACCAGATTACGTCCTGGGCCAGCCCGACTTTTCGACTAATTCGTTCGATACCAACAGTAGCGGATTTAAAGATCCACGAGATGTATATTATGATTCCACCAATGACCGTTTGATAGTGGATGATTATGGCAATAACAGGATCTTGTTTTTTGACGTAGCCACGATCACAAACAATGAAACGGCTATAGCAGTACTTGGTCAAGCAGATTACACTACAGGATCGGCTGTTGGGTGCAACTGGGCGCCACCTACGACAGCCTCAGGTCTATGTAATCCAGTTTCCATCATTCTCGATCCTGCTAATCATCTACTGTATATCTCTGATCAGAGCAATAGTCGCATCGTCATACATCAACTCGACAGCGATAACTTACCTCTCGATACAACGGCCGATTATGTACTAGGCCAGGCTAATCTTACGTCTACAGGAAGCGACACCACAGCCAAGGGATTTAGCTCTCAAACCTACATGTATTACGACAGTGTCACTGACTACCTGTACGTTTCAGACGGTGGCAATGAACGAGTACTTATCTTCGATGTATCTACTATCACCAACAACGAAGATGCTATATACGTACTCGGCCAAGCTGATTTCACATCGTCAGGTAGTGACATAAATGCCAAAGGCTTTGGCTATCCCTTTGGTGTAACATTAGACCCAAATACTAATTACTTATATGTGAGTGATTGGGACGGCGAGGCCAATAATCGCGTACTCATCTTCGACGTGTCGACCATCACCAACAACGAAGATGCTATATACGTACTCGGCCAAGCTGATTTCACATCGTCGGGTAGCGACACTAACGCCAAAGGGTTCAACTGCCCTGCAGGCTTGAGTATAGATACAGATAATAATCTACTCTACGCGGCAGAATGCAATAACCACCGGGTTATAACGTTTGACGTTTCGACAATCGTTAACAACGAAGATGCCACAAATGTGCTTGGTCAAGCTAACTTTACAAGTAGTGACAATACTTTCTCAACACCACTTAGTCCTTCGGCTAATGGCTTTGAATTTGCGACTGAAGGTACTTTTGCTGGTACAGCTTTGGACACGACCGAACATCATCTATTTGTAACGGATGGAGTCAATAATCGTGTTCTTGTTTTTAACTTAGATGAGTCGAATAATCTTATCGATAAGACCGCCGATTACGTCATCGGCCAGGCGAATTTTACGAGTGGAGATTGTAATCAGGGTGGGAGCCCAACTGCCGGTACGTTGTGTTTCCCGGCAGGCATAGAGATAGACCCTATTAGTCATAACCTCTTCGTTGCCGATGTAGGCAATCACCGCATCCTTATTTACAACCTCGATAGTCTTAATATACCCACAGACACTACCGCCGATTACGTCATCGGCCAGGCGAATTTTACGAGTGGAGATTGTAATCAGGGTGGGAGCCCAACTGCCGGTACGTTGTGTTTCCC
>CAZDBS010000011.1:0-3993 GCA_964503775.1 uncultured Candidatus Saccharibacteria bacterium | reverse complement strand
CGAGTGGAGATTGTAATCAGGGTGGGAGCCCAACTGCCGGTACGTTGTGTTTCCCAGTAAACGTAAGCCTTGATACACTATCCCACCATATGTTTGTAGCCGATCAGGTAAATAATCGCGTGCTTGGGTATGACCTTGGCAGCAACAATACACCCACCGACGCCACTGCCGATTACGTCATCGGCCAACCTAATTTTACAAGTGGAGATTGTAATCAGGGCGGGAGCCCAACTGCCGGTACGTTGTGTTTCCCGGCAGGCATAGAGATAGACCCTATTAGTCATAACCTCTTCGTTGCCGATGTAGGCAATCACCGCATCCTTATTTACAACCTCGATAGTCTTAATATACCCACAGACACTACCGCCGATTACGTCATCGGCCAACCTAATTTTACAAGTGGAGATTGTAATAACGGCTATGGAGAGGGATCTACGGGGGCAGATGCGTTGTGTGATCCTGCCGACTTAAGTATCGACTCGTATAACCATCGGTTGTTTGCTATTGATATCAGCAACAATCGTATTCTTGTATACGATCTTGACGACGCCAACTTACCAACTGATTCTTCTGCAGACACTTTGATTGGAAGTGCCACTTTTGCAAGTACAAATGAATTCATCAGTCCTGAACAGTCCAACTTACACTACCCTTTCGGAATGGCTTACAATCCCGCCAACAACCGTCTCTACGTTCCTGATTACAATAATCGCATAATGATCTTCAATCTTATCAACCTCCCGACATCTGTCGCTTCTGGTACTGTCGGGTCGAGTTACTCGAGCACCGTGGCAGCTTCTCAATCCCAGGGCACAGTGTCGTATGCTCTCGCTTCCGGCTCACTACCAGCAGGGGTTACTCTGAATAGTTCAACCGGTGCTCTCACTGGTACACCGACAACAGTAGGGGATTACTCGTTTTCGATAACCGCAACTGATGATAATGGCGCCATAGGGTCGTTTGCTGACACTAAATCGTACGTGCTGGGAATAGCGGCAGCTGCCTCAACCGGATCCGGGTCAACCGTCACGAATACGATCAAAAAGGTTGTCTCATTCGCCCAGTCGTTATTTGAAGATGAAGATACTACTGATGAAGTCGTCGTCACTGACACGGCTGATTTGCCATCAACCCCTACGACTAATAATTCCAGACCTACGCCCGCGCCGACTATTGATCCTGAAGTCTCTGATCTGACATTAGTCTGGTGGCTTGGCGGAGGAATATCACTATTTCTGATTCTCATAGGACTAGGAGTGTTGGTTTTGAAGAAGAGTAAATCTGAGAACTGAACTTGATAATACCTCTATCAGGGGGTATATTGAAGCAGTAACAATTTGAATGCGCCAAAGCAGCTATCAACTGCGAGCAGTGAGAAGAACAGCCTTGGGGCTCAGTAGACCTCACCGGGTTAGCCCGTAACAGCAAGAATCAAGTGCTTTCGAGGATTATTCCTTCAAAGAAGCCAGATGGTACCTCCCTTACCAATTCATCCATCTCCGTAATCTGATTACAGACTACTCGGGAGGAGAATTGGTGAGGGATCTGGCAAAACTTTGAAGGTTTTTTATTGGCAAGAAAGAGGTAATCCATGGCCGACCAACAGAAAAAAACAAGCCAATTTGCTGCTATCGAAGAGCAGATGCTGGATCTATGGGACAAAGAAGATGTTTTCAAGAAGAGCCTGGAACAGCGACAGGGGGGTGAAAACTTTAGTTTCTATGATGGCCCGCCGTTTGCTAATGGTTTGCCGCATTTCGGCCACTCACTAGTGACGAGCATCAAAGACAGCCTAGGACGCTACAAGACTATGCAGGGCTACTATGTCGATCGGCGTAACGGCTGGGATTGCCATGGCTTACCAGTAGAGTTTGCTATAGAGAAGCAGCTCGGTGTCAGTGGCAAGAAGCAGATCCTAGAGATAGGCCTGGAGAAGTTTAATCAAGCCTGTCGTGACTCAGTATTTACCTACAAGGCCGACTGGGAGGCGTTTTTCAAGAGAGTAGGGCGCTGGACGGACACTGAGCGGGCTTATGCTACGATCGACACTTCATACACTGAAAGCGTCTGGTGGGTGTTGTCGCAGATTAACGATAAAGGTCTGCTCTACAAAGGCTACAAGAGTATGCCGTACTGTCCTCGCTGCGAGACGCCACTCAGCAACTTCGAAGTGAACGAAGGCTATCGTGATGACGTGCCTGATCCGAGCCTATATGTGAAGTTCAAGCTCAAAGATCAAGATGCCTACCTCCTCGGTTGGACCACTACGCCGTGGTCACTCCCGGGCAATGCAGCAGTCGCCGTCAACCCAAATGAACAATATGTGTATGCAGAGCTAACAGATGAGAATGATCAAAAAGAAACACTGATTCTGGCCAAAAGACGACTCGACGTTTTGAAGGATGACGCTCATTACATGATTATCAAAGAAGTGTCGGCCGATGAACTTGTCGGTTTAACATATGAGCCGCTCTTTGACATCGAAGGAGCGGACAAGCACGAGGGAGCCGAAAACCTCTACAAGGTGTGGGCCTCTGATGTTGTCAGTATCGAAGATGGTACCGGTGTGTTGCACGTGGCGCCGGCTTTTGGTGAGGACGATCTGAACCTCGGCCAGGAACACAATATCCCGGTTCTCTCGACGGTGGATCCAAGCGGCCGGATGATGCCGGGTAGCGGTTTGTCGGAGGTTGAAGGGCTGTTTCTCAAAGAGGCTGACCCGGTAATCATCGAGCATCTGACCAAGTCCGGCCGGGTATTTGCGGCTGAGACACAGGAACACACCTACCCATTCTGTTACCGCTGCGAGAGTCCACTTTTGTACTACGCGATCACAACATGGTTTGTAAATGTATCATCTGTGAAGGACGCCTTGCTCAAGTCTGCTGAAGATATCAACTGGGTACCGGATCATATCAAATACGGCCGCTTTGGTAAGTGGCTGGAAGGTGCGCGTGATTGGGCGATCTCTCGCAACCGCTACTGGGGTGCACCGTTGCCAATCTGGGTTAACGAACAAGATGAGCATGACTACATCGTTGTCGAAAGTATCGCCCAACTGCAAAGTTTGGCGGGCCCGGACATCAAAGTCGAAGATCTCCACCGGCCGTTTATCGATGAGATAACGTTTGAAAAAGATGGTAAACACTACAAACGAGTCGAAGAAGTACTCGATTGTTGGTTTGAATCTGGTTCGATGCCGGTCGCTCAGCAGCACTATCCATTTGAAAACAAAGAAGTTTTCGACGTATCATTCCCGGCCGACTATATCGGCGAGGGGCTCGATCAGACAAGGCTCTGGTTCTACGTCCTACATGTCATCGCTACGCTCCTGTTTGATAAACCAGCTTACAAAAACGTCCTGGTAAATGGCATGGTCATGGCGGCAGATGGCCAGAAACTGAGTAAGCGCCTCAAGAACTATCCGCCGGTCGAAGAGGTCTTTGCTGACGAGGGTGCCGACACGCTGCGTCTATATCTGCTCAGCAACAATCAAGCGGTGGGCGGGGACTACATGCGATTCAATCGTGGGGCAATGAAGGATTTGAACCGCAATGTCTTAGGGACACTCCTCAACTCTTATCGATTTTTTACCATGTATGCCGATATCGATGGTTGGAAGCCCCTCGACTTCGCTCGGGGTGAATCGAAGTCAGAGAATGTTTTAGACCAGTGGATATTGGCTCGACTGAACGAGACGATCCTCGAAGTTACCAAAGCAGCTGATGACTATAAGCTGGCACATGCTATAAACCCAATCTTCTTGCTGATCGATGATATGAGTAACTGGTACATCCGCCGCTCCCGTCGTCGTTTCTGGAAATCTGAAGACGACTCAGATAAAAACCAGGCTTATGCGACGCTGTGGTACGTCATGGTGCGGGTATGCCAGCTTCTCGCGCCGTGGGCGCCATTTCTCAGCGATCATCTGTGGCGTGAGCTGGTGAAGGGGACTGATTTGCCCGAGTCGGTGCATCTGAGTGATTGGCCGAA
>CAZDBS010000010.1:8242-21546 GCA_964503775.1 uncultured Candidatus Saccharibacteria bacterium | reverse complement strand
ACTTGCATGTCTTAGGCACGCCGCCAGCGTTCATCCTGAGCCAGGATCAAACTCTCCATAAAAACCAATTGTAAAATTGGTTATAGCTCTATTTGTTATAAAAACAAAAGAAAATTAACGTTGACGTTGCACTAACAAATTTTCAAAGTCCACTCCCTAAACACTTTACCGATTTTTAGAGACTAGAGGAGAGTCTACAGATCACAATCTAAAAAGTCAAGCTACCGAGACTCTATCTTACCGAAGATTTCTTGGGTTTAACTCTGACTCGCTCGATGGTTATGTGGCTGGCTGCAATAAATGTTAACGAAGCGGCCGTCAAAAGCGGCAGGAGTATATAGAAAAGCGTGATCGAATCAAACACATGACTCACACCGGCCCACGCCATTATCAAGCCACCCGAGAGCGGGATAATTAACCCGTATGTGACGGCTTTTTTCATCTTGATCGAAACTGTAGTGAGACGAAGTAACGTCCAGTAGAAAGCCGCGGCCACTATAAGCAGTGTCATATATATTACAGAGATAGTTAGTAATTCACTGTCATTCATCTGGACCGTCAGCCAATCAGCATGTACACCCCAGAGGTGTGGCGTGAAGCACAAACCGACAGCCACTCCAAGCAACGCACCTACAACTACTTGTTTGAGAGTATGTCCTTTGGCATCATGCATGTGATGAGCCCGCTGGTTTGACGAGAACTTAACATGTTCTTGCAGTTGTCGGATGGCAATTGTTTGTTCTCCGGTAGTACGACGTACGCCCAGCGCATCATATATAACAATCCCCGCCAACCATAAGGCAATTGCAAATGTCGTGCTATAGAAACCATCAGCTACCCCAACTACTGTAGCCAGAGCCATGACCACTGCGCTGTGTGCGCTCGGCATACCACCAGAGCGGTAAAGATACGGCAAGTCGCGTTCACCGTGAAAATCCCTTAAACCGAACTTACCGATCTGCGCGACGAGGTACGCCGCAAACGGTGCGATGAGGTACGGTTGATCAAGTAGCAAGTGTAGGCTCACTCTCTACCCCCTTTTCATCACTATCTTCCTCCGGTTCGTCGACAAGTGCAAGTGACGCCACGCTATCACCTGTATTCAACCTCATTATACGCACGCCTTGCGTGACGCGACTAAGCTGAGGGATATCTTTAATACCCAAGCGTATTGTTTGTCCCTGATTTGAGATGATAATCACCTCTTCTTTGCTATCAAGTCTCAGTGATTTCAGTCCGACGAGATTACCCGTCTTTTTGTTGACAACTGCCGATCGGATACCGACACCGCCACGTTTATGGGTAGTGAACTGGGCTACCTTGGTGCGCTTACCGTAACCGAACTCGCTAATGACGAAGATGCTGGCCTGCTCGTTAGCTACGTCCATACTGATGACCGAATCGTTTGGTCGGAGGCGGATACCGCGAACGCCTCGAGAAACACGTCCCATAGGGCGGACATCTTTCTCATGGAAGCGAATAGCCTGACCGTGTGAGGTAGAGATGATAATCTCATTGTCTCCGGATGTGATACGGATCCACCTCAGTTCATCGCCTTCATCGAGATTGATCGCGATGAGACCAGAGTTGCGAACATTCTTGTACTGTTCGAGGGGTGTTTTCTTGACCGTACCCTTGACGGTACACATCATGAGATTGCCGTTATTAGTAGCATGTTCAGCGTTGGAGACGTTTAGAATCGAAGTGACGATCTCGTCTGGCTGTAGTTGTAGCAAGTTGACGATTGCCACACCTTTGGCATTGAGACCGACTGCCGGAAGTTCATAGGCTTTGAGGCGGAAAACTCGGCCTTTGTTGGTGAAGAACAGGAGGTAATCATGAGTGCTCGCCAACACGAGATGCTCGATGATGTCCTCTTCCTTCGTAGCCATACCGCGCTTGCCTTTGCCACCGCGTCCCTGCTTCTTGTACTCGCTGGCCGGGCTGCGCTTGATGTAGTTAGCAGAGGTCAGCGTTACGACCACTTGCTCATCGGGGATCAACTCCTCTTCGGAGAATTTGCCTAACTCATTAGCTACAATCTTGGTGCGCCGTTCATCGCCGAATTGCTTCTTGAGATCGATAAGTTCGTCCTTTATGATCTTCAAGATCTTCTTTTCGTCAGCTAGGATGCTTTCGAGATTGGTGATCAATTTGATAAGTTCAGCGAGCTCGTCTTCGATGACTTTTCGCTCGAGTCCGGTGAGACGGCGAAGTTGCATCGCCAAAATAGCCTGGGCCTGGATTTCACTTAGCTTGAACTGTTTGACCAGGTTGGCTTGTGCTTCTTCAGTCGTCTGGCTGGCACGAATGACCTTGATAACTTCGTCGATATGATCGAGGGCGATCTTGAGTCCTTCGAGAATATGGGCGCGTTCTTTGGCTTTGCGAAGTTCAAACTCAGTTCGACGACGTACGACTACTTGACGATGTTTGATGTACTCGCCGAGAATGTCTTGAAGACCGAGCACACGCGGCTGGATACCATCGATTAGCGCCAGCATGTTGTAATGGAAGCTACTTTGCAGTGGCGTCATCTTGTAGAGCTGATTGAGGAGTTTTTTGGGATAGGCGTCTTTTTTCAGATCGATCACAATCCTGAGGTCACCCCTAGCGCTTTCATCACGGATATCGTGGATCCCTGTCAGTTTCTTGTCGTGGACAAGATCAGCGATCTTCTCGGCGATACCCGCCCCACCAACACCGTACGGCAGCTCCGTGATGATAATCTGGTGACGTCCCTTGGACCCCTCGACAACTTCGGCCACACCACGTACCACAACCCCCCCTCGTCCGGTTGCGTAAGCCGTTCGCAGGGGCGCCTTGCCGTAGACGATACCGCCAGTAGGAAAATCCGGACCTTTGACAAATTTCAGGAGGTCGTCGAGCTGAGCATCAGGGTTGTCGATCATATGTACGGTAGCATCGACAAGTTCGCTGAGATTGTGTGGCGGGATATTGGTCGCCATACCGACAGCGATACCAAGTTGTCCATTTAACAGCAGATTCGGCAACTTAGCTGGGAGCACTTCTGGCTCTTGTCGAGTGCCGTCGTAGTTATCGCGCATCGGGACCGTTTCTTTATCGATATCCTCGAGTAGGGCCTCGGCGGCTTTAGCCATCTTGGCCTCGGTATAGCGATGAGCTGCTGGTGGGTCGCCGTCGCGCGAACCGAAGTTGCCCTGGCCCGTGACGAGCATGTAACGCATGTTCCAGGGCTGCGCCATACGAACCATCGAGTCATAAATCGCGACGTCGCCGTGAGGGTGGTATTTACCCATGACTTCACCAACGATCTGGGCGCTTTTCACCGTCTTGCTGCCAGACCGGACGCCCATTTTTTCCATGACATAGAGAATGCGACGGTGGACCGGCTTCAGACCATCTCGAACGTCTGGCAAAGCTCGAGCCACGATGACACTCATCGAGTAGCGGAGATAGCTGTCTTCCATGACGTCTTCGACACTGCGGTGCTCGACAGTCTTGGAGTGTTCGTCTCCGGCGAGTATCTCTGGATTATCTGGTAGTTTTGGAGTCTCAGTGTCCATATTAAATATCCAAGTCCTTTACAAATTTGGCATGCGTCTGGATGAAGTTCTTGCGAAGTTCCACCTCTTCGCCCATCAGTTTGTTGAAGATAGCATCGGCTTTCTCAGCGTCAGCCACATTAACTTGCACCAATACGCGCTTGGTTGGATCCATGGTCGTCTCGAACAGCTGCTCGGCATCCATTTCTCCTAGACCTTTATAGCGCTTCTGTTCGATAAATCCAGCTTGTTTGAAGCGCTCTTCTTTAGGATCGATCTTCGTCCCAGCCTTTTTGCGCTCCTCGATAGCCGCATCAACTACTTGTTCCAACTCATCGTCACTATAGGCATAAATGCTGCTCTTGCGGCCTTGCTTCACGAGTTCAAAGAGAGGTGGCTTGGCAAGATAAAGATGCCCACCCTCGACAACTGGCGCCATAAAACGGAAGAAAAACGTCAAGAGTAGTGTACTTATATGCGAGCCATCGACATCGGCATCGGTCATAATGATAATGCGGTGATAGCGAAGGCCACTTAAGTCAAACTGCTCTTCGATATTCACACCCATGGCCTTAATAATGTTAACGATTTCATTATTAGCTAACATCTTATCCAATCGAGCGCGTTCGACGTTAAGCACCTTGCCACGAAGCGGCAAGATAGCCTGCGTCTTAGGATCCCGTCCTGTCTTGGCTGAACCGCCTGCCGAATCCCCCTCTACCAGATAAAGCTCCGAGTTCTTGGGGTCTTTGGACGAGCAATCAGCCAACTTGCCAGGCATGCTCGCGCCATCGAGGACACCTTTGCGAATAATGTTCTCCCGGGCAGCTCTGGCAGCTTTGCGAGCGCGAGCAGCGAGCAGCGATTTGTTCACCATTCTGCGAGCTGTCTGGGGATGTTCCTCTAGGAAATAGGCGAACCACTCATTCATCACTTGTTCGACATAACCACGCACTTCTGGATTGCCCAATTTGTTCTTAGTCTGGCCTTCGAACTGAGGGTCAGGTAGTTTGACTAGGATGACAGCGGTAAGGCCCTCGCGAACATCGTCACCGGTTAGGTTTTCTTCCTTTTCTTTTAAGATCCCGTTTTTACGAGAGTACTCGTTGATGACTTTGGTGATCGCTGTTCGGAAACCAGTCAGATGCGTACCGCCATCGGGGTTGAAAACATTGTTGGCAAAAGCTTTGACAGTCTCGTTGAAGCCTTCATTGTATTGAATAGCCACTTCCACCATGGATTCTTCGACTTCACGTTCGACGTAAAAGATCTCATCGTCAATCGGGTCTTTACCGTGGTTGAGGTGTTTAACATACGACTTGATTCCACCTTCAAAATAAAAACTAGCTTCTTCACCGGTTATTTCATCATAAACACTTGTTTTGACGCCCTTTGTGAGATAAGCCTGGTGCCTTAGATAATCTACCACCCACTCATAATCAAAAGCTGTCTCTGAGAAAATCGTATCATCCGGCCAGAAAGATATAGTCGTGCCGGTATCAGTAGCTGGTCCGATCTTCTTGACAGCGGCTTTGGGTACTCCGCGTTCGTATTCCTGGAAGTAAGCCCCACCATCACGATGGACTTCAGCCGTAAGTTTGGTCGACAAAGCGTTGACAACACTAAGACCCACACCGTGCAGACCCGAAGATACCTTGTATCCACCACCACCAAATTTACCGCCGGCATGGAGTACAGTGAGAACAGTTTCCAAAGCGCTCTTGCCCGTTTTGGCCATCTTGTCGACAGGTATGCCACGTCCATTGTCGCTTATAGTGACTCCCCCGTCTTCGAGCATACGAATAGTCACAAAGCTAGCATGACCAGCGATGGCTTCATCGACACAGTTATCGGCAATTTCTTTGATAAGGTGATGTAAGCCCTCAGTGCCGGTACCACCAATATACATACCAGGTCGCTTTCGAACTGGCTCTAGTCCTTCGAGCACTTGAATTGCTTCGGAGTCGTAGTCTTTTTGTTTCGTAGGCATAGTTAACTTTGTACCCTCATCAGATCTCTTATGACTTGGGTATTATACCGACGAGAGGATGAAAGTTCAAATTCATCTTGCCAATCGTGGCAAAAATGTAGTTTAATAAGCATAAGCATAAGTGAGGGATGTCAAAAAGTGCTCAAAGATCTTATATCGCAACTGTCGTTCAGCCCGAGCGCAGTTGGTCAGCTACTCTTCTACGCTCGACGGTTGCGTCAGGAGGAGTTCACCCGACGACTAGGTCTGGTCGTTATGGCTCTCGCTATCTTAGTGCAGAGCTTCTCATTGCTATCCCCTCCGGTTTCATCATTTGCCACCTCTGGCAATGACGTTATTGGGGTCGTCAACTCACCGGCTGAGGTCATCTCGGCTATGAGAAGAGATCCAAGTGTCAAGCTCCTCTTCGATGAATACGGCGTCACTGAGTCCAATATTAATGATACTCACTGGGAGGAGATCGTCAGTACTGACGGATACTGGTCTGTTGGACGAGAGCCACAGGGTTTCAACGGCGAATACCAGCTGGCTAGCGGTTTCTGGTCGCGACCACTGCGAGCCTGGGACACTGGCGCCAATAGTACTTATCGTGCACTGAAAGGTACATCCTCTAGGGGTCAGGCATTCTGGATCATCCAGACCTGTGGCAATATCGCCACCCGTGAAGCCGGCCCCTTCATCCCCACCGCTGCGCCACCCACCACAACAGTCACCCCCGCTCCACCAGCACCTGTTACTGTAGCGCCTCAGCCGAGCTACACTATCGGCAGCTTCCAATTTACTTGCGACAAGATCATCGGCTTCGCTCAAGACAAACGGGATGTGCCTGGTGATATCCATCAGATCACACTCGCCATCAATTCACCCGACACCAATGAAATAGGCCGCATATTCGGCGTGTCAGGCAACTTCGAGCACCCCATGCCCGCCCAGCTCAGAGATTCGGCGTCTCACCAAATTGTCATATATATACTAGAACCCGATGGCACCAACCCCGGCATTGCCTATGGATCAGTCGGCCCTTGTGTCACGGTCACGACAACAACGCCGCCCCCGACCGTCACGGTTACATATGTCTGCCCAGCCGGTGGTCCTAACGCTGGCAAGGTAGTTACTAACACCGCAACCGATTGTCCAAACTACCCAATTTGTCCGAGCGGGCCCAATGCCGGTCAGATAGTTACCAATCTGTCGCAGTGTCCGAGTTACCCTGTTTGTCCATCAGGACCAAAACAAGGCCAAACTGTCACCAACCTCAACGACTGTCCTAGCTACCCCAAATGTCCGAGCGGGCCCAATGCCGGCAAAGAAGTACCGGTTATCAACGACGTCAATTGCCCGCCAACACCTGTTCCAAACCTAGAGATTCACAAATACTACCCGGTTGGTAGTTCGATTCAAAACGGCACCAAAGTAAAACCAGGTCAAGAAATCACTTATCTCATCACCTACAAAAATGCCGGCCCTGGTATAGCCTACGACACGACGATTACCGATACTTTCCCCAGTCACCTGCAGTTTGTCCGAGTAAACGGCGTCGCTGGCTCCAGACTCGCTCAATCACCCCAAACCGTAAGTTGGAAACTCGATACCGATCAGGGTGTTTTGGGCGGTGACAACACCACCAGAACATTTGAGATCGTTCTCAAAGTTTCCGACAATGCCGTTCAAAACGAAGTGCTGTGCAATGTCGTATCAATTGGCGCGCGCGGTGGCTACACTCGTCAAAGTGGAGTCAACGAAGCTTGTAATCCCGTCGACATTCCACCTGCCGACTGCCCCTACAAACCCAACGTCGGTATACCCGCTACTGATCGCGAGCGATGCCGACCATGCCAAGCTCTTTTGCCTGCTCAAGTCATCTCCTATGACAGTCCCAACTGTCCAGTGACAGCCGATTGTAGCTTCCTGACAGTTGACGCCCCGAGGTCGACATTCGATACCAGGCGTGTTTTCCGAGTCCAAGCCAGTGCCACCAACGCAGGCGTTATCCAATACTATTCATATGATTGGGGCGATGGCACCACTCAAACCAACGGGTCGCTCACCAATCCTATCGGCAAATTGACCGATACCCAGGAGCATACTTTCAAAGAGGCTAAAACCTACACCGTGAGAGTAACGGTCCAGACAGCTTTCGGACCCAAAACCAATGACCAGTGTGTCCAAAAAATCACTATCCAAGCTCCCAAACCTGCCCTGGTGGTATACGACAAGAAAGTTGTTAACCTCACCAAAAATGACAATAATTTCAACGGTAAACAGGCCGACCCTGGCGATGAACTAGAATACTGGCTGATCAGCACCAACGTTGGTGACCTGGAAGCTAAAGATGTTGCCCTGCCTACTGACGACCTGACCGACACCGCCGACTACGCAACCATCACGCAGTTTGGTGACGCTATCTATAACACCCAGACCAATGTACTGACTTGGAACAAAGTAACCATTGCCCCGGGTAGTCAGGTTATCAAAAAAGTTCGGTTCAAGATCATGAATCCCCTGCCTGGTACACCTCGGCACGAGACTCGCTTTGATTCCCTGATCGAAAATGTCTATGGCTCGGCCAAGGTCGCCGTCAAACTACCTCAAGACATCTCCAAAACAACCGAACGCGTGGTAGTAACAACTATCCCTAGGACCGGTACGGGCCTCAACATAGTTATCGCTACCTTGACGATTACTGTGGCTGCTTATTTCTATGCCAGGTCTAGGCTTCTCAAACGCGAAGCAATCATACTGAAACGTGAATTAACCGGAAGTGGAGCCTAGTCTAATGGCTGAACGCGCTCCCAAAGCATCACACGAAGCCGCTAATGCATATGAGAGGCGTGAGTCGTCACATGAACCAGAACAAAGTCAAGACCGTCCTGAGATGGCTCCTGAACGTTCAAGAGCGGTGTCTCCTGAGACGATCAAACATCTTCAGCAAAAAGCCGAGAGTGAAGCTCGAAGTGTCCAAGAGCAAGAGCCAAAGTCCCAGACGGAGAGTGCCCCACCTCAAACTCTATTTGGAGTACTAGATACTCATAGTGAGCGCACCACCCTCGAACGTCTTCGTCAACAACTGCCAACCTATGATCGAGTCTTTAGTCGGATTGTGCACGCCGAACCTGTCGAGCGCATCAGTGAAGTTGCCGGCGTAACGATCGCCCGGCCTTCGGGAGTCTTGGGCGCTGGCTTGACAGCCCTACTAGGACTTGTTTTCGTAGTCTGGATAGCCAAGCGGACGGGCTTCGCCCTCTCTGGCGGTGAGTTCTTTGTTCTACTTATTATCGGTTGGGTCCTAGGAGTTACTGGGGAGTTTGGGTATCGTTTGGTTCAGCGGATGCTTCACTCTCAGAAGTAGCTACCGTCGTGTCCTGCTCACCATAGTGTAGATTACCGTCTTTATCAATGTATACCTGGAGTTTGGGGTCATGTTCGGCTGACATAGACATCTCGGAATCCGAGCTGCCGGGCTGGATGTTTAGGGCGGCATTGATATCGTCGAGCTGGGTTGTATCTTCGCCTGTTTCTTCTTTTTTCTCTGGCAGGATGACTTCTGGCTCAAGCTTATTTTTGACCTTGGACTTTTTCAGGATTTTTGATTTTTCTTCATCCTTAGGCTTCTCAGTATCTTCTCTGAATAATCCATCTACTTGATCAAGCGGCGTAATATGCTCATCTTGGAGAGCTTGATTGACATCCAACGGCGGTTTGGGTGGTGGTGGCGGAATGACCTTTTCGCGGTGTTGCATTTCAGGAATATCGGGCATCTGTCCCGATTGTTTTTGATCTGGTAGGTTAGGCAGTACCCCGGATGGTCCAGCTCCAGGTCCTACGGGTGCCACTGGCGGCACAGTCATCTTGCGCTTGGCTAGCCATTCGTCTAGAAACGAGCTAGTACTCGTATTGGGTGCCGCTCCACCGGGTATCGGTGAGGATGGCGAGCCAAAGCCGCCAGTTTGTGGTGTGTATGGTTTCGTGCTCCCCGCTGGCGCTCCAAATTGATTACCAAAGGCCGGCTTGGGTGGTGTTTTCGTTTCTAGTCGTTTGAAAATATCACTCTCCACCACCGCACGGGGCTTACCGTATTTGGCGGCCGACAGCTGTTTAAGTGCATCAGCAAGATGTGGGTTAGGGTGGCCCAGTTGTGGCAACGTCGCCATACTAAACGGGTTCGTCGGTACTCCACCGATGATGATCCTGACGATGGCATTGTAGTTGGGAAGTTTCACTATATCGTCGACGTCGAAGGTCGGTGAGAAATATTTGACGAGAAAATCAGCGTCCGTGGCACTAGCCCGCAGATTGATCACCGAGCCAACGTTGCCGAAGACCGCATCTCTAATCTCGTCAGTCAACTGGCCGATGTACTGATTGGCCACGATCAGATTCAGATGGTATTTGCGCGCCTCGGCCAAGATCGTCGCGAAACTCTCAGTTGAAAAGTTCTGGAACTCATCAACATATAGACAAAAATCGTTACGCTGGTCCTCAGGGATGTCGGCTCGACTCATGGCCGCAGCCTGGAATTTCATAACGAAAATCATGCCGAGCAATTTAGAGTTGAGCTCACCAGTGCGACCCTTGCTCAAATTGACCAATAGGATCTTCTTTTTATCCATAATTTCTCGGAGGTTAAACGAACTCTTCGGTTGACCGATGATATTGCGCATCATGGTATTGGACAGGAAAGCGCCGAATTTACTGACAAACCAACTCTTCACTTCCCCGAACTCGTTGGAGCGCTCACTTCCCGGCATCTCTTTGGTCCAGAAATCGATCACCATCTGATCGGTGACGTGCTTTAGTTTCTGATCGACGTAATTGCGATCACTGAATAGTTTAGGAATATCGATAAACGTCCCGCCTTCCGGATCGGCCATGACTGTCAATGCAGCATTGCGAAACAGATGTTCGTAGCGAGGCCCGATAATACCTTGATGTTGAGGATCGTATAGTTTGTAGAGCATATTGATGCCCTCTTGGATGAGAAAGTCTTTCTGATCATCGTTGTGATACTCGAACATATTGAGCCCCATAGGGTAGTCCATGTCAGCGGGACTGAAATATATGACATCCTCTGTTCTCTCTCTTGGTACTAGTTGTAGTAGATCCTCGACAGCGTCACCGTGTGGATCGATAAAAGCAAACCCCTTACCGTCGAGCATATCTTGAAGTGCCAGATTTTTCAGATAGACCGATTTACCAGTTCCGGTTTGCCCTACGACATACATATGTCGCTGACGATCTTTGTCGCTCAACCGAACTTCCTTCTTAACTCCCCGGAAAATGTTATAGCCCAGTAGTAGTCCAGCATCCGGTACATTGCTAGGTCCGTCTACTTGCTTGGAAGACTGACGCTCTAGCTGGGCAGTCGGTGTACTGTGCTGGTCAGGGAAATGGAATATCGTTGCAAGTTCCACACTGTTTAAGATGTTCTGGTTGGTCTCAGGAGGAAAGAAACGTAGTATGTATGCTGTTGTAAATTCTTCTATATCTTTAGCTGGTGTGAATTTAAAGCCGTTTTTGCCCGGCGCGTCAAACAGCGAGAAAGTCGCCACTAGATTACTCAGGATAGTCTGGGACTTCTGAGCTGTGTTGGATGAGGCCAGCACTCGGATAAGCACCTCATATCCTGAGTGACGCGTCTTCTCTTCAACGGCATCGACGAGAGCTTGTTCGAGAGATGATAGTTGTTTGTCCTCGGGCTTTGTTTCTTTGGTCTCAGGTGGCTTGGTAAAAGCCATGATGATCTGCTTGACCATCGATAAACTACTGGCTTGTTTTTTGCCTTTGTCTTTGCGCTTCTTGTTAGCTAGATCGACAGCGTGCTTTGTCCAGCCATCAAAAGCCGGTCGTAGCATGATCTGGATGCCCGCTCCATCCTCTTTGGAAAGTGCTGAGAAAGCGTTGAGAAGCGGCTGCATAGCATCGCGCTTTAAATCTTGATAAGTAGCAATCGGGTAGGAGTAGTCCTCTTTGAGTGTCAACTCTCCGCCAATAGTTCCGGTTAGTTTGCCGATAGGACTGAAGATGTTATGCTCCTCGACCTCTTCCAGCTGCGCCGTTGGGTAGGCACTCACTACAGCCTGCTTCACCACCGCCACCATAGCTAGAGGTACTGCCGCATAGTAATGTATCAGGCCTCTAGAACAAACGATCTCAAAAGCTAGGTGGCGCTGACCGTAAAATTTAGTTTTAGCGCCCTTCTGCGAAATACTCGCCAGGATGTTGTACAAGACAGTGGCCTTGGAGATGTTCTCCTCAGTCACATCTCGTACATCGCGTGACCCAACTTCGATGTCATCACTTGTGGGCGGTAGGTGGATGAGAAGTGGCACCATCTTGAGTCCGCGTTCGTAGTTTTTGGCTTCGCGCAGGTCACGTCGATATGACAGGAATATCCAGCTCCCACCGGCCAGACCGACGACTAGAATAACCAGGATGATGATGATAAATGCCATATTGTGAGCCTGTCTGGCTTAACCTTTCGTTCCGCCGAAACGCTTGGTTATGTAATCCGTTTTCAGAGAATTGATAGCTGAGCTTTTGCGATACGGGTCGTGTTTAGTATGGTTGAGAACTTGTTTAGCCCTAGTAACCCACTCCTTCTCGATGACATCGACATCGTCAGCTTTCGCTGGACCCTTGACCTGTGATGTTTGGCCATGAGCTGAAGGTAAAGCCACCGGATGAGGCAGTGGCACGGGCTGGGCGAGTGCCTGAGCTGAGGGATGTTGACCGACAGGGGTTTGATTCCCGCGAGGCGCGAGTCTCTCAGGAAAGGCTCGACCAGGTACCTTCTCCTGTCCTTGGCCTGGTGCTACCTCCGGTGCGCGCTGCGGTGCCGGCCTCGGCAATTCAAACTGAGGTGTTTCATGCATATCCACGCGACTTAGTATAGCAAATCATCATTGGTTTTCTTTAGCACTTTATCTGCGCTGCAGACAGTGACTTACTATTCATAAAACATAGTTACCGTTAGTAATTTAATTGTGGCTTTGACTACGTTTATAACTACACTACCTATGAATTATTGAATCGTAATCGATATCCGACATACATGCGCGCCAACACGAAGGATGCAACCAATACCACACCTAGCTGTGGATTGAAAAGATTATTGAGCGATAAGATTACAGTTGCAGATGCAAAGAGCCCATAAATGACCATCCTCATAACTACAGCAAATCGATAATGTGACAGCTTTTCGTATTGTATACATATATAGATGACACAAACGAGACTCACGATTAGAATTAACACGAGATAACGATAAGCAATTGATTGTTGTGGTGACAACAATGTAACTATCAGTGTAAGGAGGATAGCTTGCATGACAGCTAGTGTAATTATGGTTCTACGACTGATCCGCGAGTGAGGCATCACCTTGGGCGTATCATTATGGTCATTTCCGTACGATTCTGAGCTTTGATTATTACTAACGCCTTGGTTGTCCATCATACTGTTTATCCTAACATGTTATACGGACATACAAAAAGCACTCCGCAAGTGGCTTTGGAGTGCTTCAAAGAGAATCAAGGTTAAGGTGTTAGGACGACAAATCCGCCCGATTATAGTAATACATAGCGCTTGTCGCCCTAACGGTGACTGACCGCTCTCGATTGGAGTAATCCATTGAGAGCGATGACTGCCTGGATGGCCCAGAGGGGCTATTTACCCAAACAGGGGTTCCCTACTTTTCATAAAAGTAGGAAGCCACAATGCTCCAGCAACCTTTGGACAGTTGCTGGATGAGTTCTTATGGTAGGCATTGAGGCTTCATACATTTTTGTTTT
>CAZDBS010000010.1:5987-8142 GCA_964503775.1 uncultured Candidatus Saccharibacteria bacterium | reverse complement strand
CAATAGTTATCCACAGGAACATGAGCATTTTGTTCAAAAACTCGTTGACACCCTAAAACGCTCTGCTAAGATCGTATTAGCACTGTGAATAAAAAAAGTGCTCAAAAACAAAAATAATCTGTTACAACGGCCACTCGCAGGCCGTTGTTTCTATTTCAGGCCTATTCCCCTATTCACGCAGCTTTCACTCAAATTGATTCGACAATTTTACAAAAATGATAGAATCCAACCATGACGGCAACCGTCCAAACTGCCATGGCCCACGGCCTAAGCGGCCTACCCATCACGGTCGAATGCGACACATCCAAAAGCCTGCCTAGCATTGTTATCGTCGGCCTAGGCAACAAGGCTATAGAAGAATCCAAAGAACGTGTTCGTAGCGCTTTGAAAAACAGCCAGCTCACCATTCCCAAACAACGAATAACTATCAACCTAGCTCCGGCCGATTTACCCAAGGAAGGTGCTGTCTTTGATTTGCCCATAGCGCTCGCCATACTGATCAAAACTGAGCAGATCAAGCCGGAGAGCCTAGAGAAGACTCTAGTGCTAGGTGAACTCTCGCTAGATGGTGATATCCGGCCTATCAGAGGTGTTATAGGCATCGCTCTGATGGCTGTCGAGCAGGGCCTCACTACTGTTATAGCCCCCAGGGAGAACGCCGCTCAGATAGCACTTGTATCGGATCTCAAAATTATCGTAGCATCCACGCTGAAAGAACTCTATGAACACCTCACCGGCCTGGTACCACTTAAGCCGTTTACAAGCGATCCTGGGGCTATCGGAGTTGAAAACGACTACGAATACGACTTCAGCGACATCGTCGGTCAGGAGGTTGCCAAACGAGCCCTAGAGATAGCTGCTGCCGGCCACCACAACATCATGATGGACGGACCACCAGGCACCGGCAAAACCATGTTGGCCAAGGCCTTCCCTTCGATTCTCCCTCAGATGAGCCGACAGGAAACCATAGAGGTAACTCATCTGCAAAGTCTATCTGGCCGCCGTTACGACGTTGTTGTTCTCAGGCGGCCTTTGCGCTCACCCCATCACTCTTCAAGTCATATCGCCCTGGTTGGTGGTGGCAAAAATCCTCGACCTGGTGAAATTAGCCTAGCTCACAGAGGTGTTCTATTCCTAGATGAGCTACCAGAGTTTCCTCGCCAAGTTATTGAGGCCCTTCGTCAACCTCTTGAGGACCGTCAGATAGCTATAGCTCGGGCTTCAGACTCGATCACCTACCCTGCTGACTTTATCCTCGTCGCTACGCGCAACCCTTGTCCGTGCGGCTTTCTGGGAGATACTCGACACGAATGCACCTGTACAACTACCCAGATCTTGCAATACAACAAGAAGCTATCTGGGCCAATTATGGATCGCATCGACATGCATGTCTTGGTTGATCGAGTCGACACTAGCAGTATTCTCGACAACGTTCAGTCTGAGCCAAGCAGTGAAATACGCCAAAGAGTCGAAAAAGCCGTTACAAAGCAACGCGAGCGCTTCCAAAGTACCCATCGTCGTAATAGCTCCATGACCAACAAAGAGATTAAAAAAATCGCTCATCTCGATCCTAAAGCCAGGGCCTTCTTAGATCAAGCAGCTGAGCGTTTGGCCCTCTCTACTCGCTCTTACATTCGTACTATCCGTCTGGCTCGAACAATTGCTGATCTCAACGAAAACGATGTAATTAATCAGTCCGACATCGCTGAAGCGTTGCAATTCCGGCAACGAACACAAACATTCTAACAATTAATAAATCCATGAATTTATGAGTACTCTTTTTTGATTTTGACTCCATTAATCACTAAGTGCTAGTTATCGATCCCTTTTATACTTGCTACAGGTAGCCTCAATCTGTTACAATCTTTGTCGAACAGGTTAAATGTCAGTCATAGGAGACAACTTACATCGACAAGTACACTCGCCTCAATGAGGCAATTCGGGCACCGTATTTGCGCGTTATAGACGAGCAAGGTAACCAGCTCGGCGTCATAGGTAGACTAGAGGCCCTGCAACGTGCCCGGGAAGCTGAACTTGATCTGGTGGAGATATCTCCCAATGCCGACCCGCCTGTCGCGAAGATTGTCGACTGGGGTAAATACAATTACCAGCGCACCAAGCAGCAGCAAAAAGCCAAACGTAATCAGAAGACTTT
>CAZDBS010000010.1:0-5887 GCA_964503775.1 uncultured Candidatus Saccharibacteria bacterium | reverse complement strand
CGCATCAGTGCTGGTGTCCGTGAACATGGCATGACCTACAGTACCTTCATCGCTGGGATCAAAAAAGCCGGTATCACCTTAGACCGCAAGGTCATGAGTGAATTAGCCGTTAGCGAACCCAAAGCGTTCGAAGCCCTCGTTTCAGCTGCCAAGAAATAATCGAAAGTTCACTAGAATTTAAAAACTCCTCGTTTCGGAGGAGTTTTTAAATGTGGACGCTAGTAAGCCGGGTTCTGTTCTATCTGATCATCTATCTAGTCCTATCGTTGCCAACAGGATCAAGCGGTTAAATGACCAACCTCGACGAGCAATCGTTGCCAGAAACTGACACGAAGGTTGATCTCCTTGCAGCAGACAGGGTTTACCTCTGTTCGTAGTCACCTACGACCACTGTGGGCTTTTACCCCACTCGTTTCACCCGTTCCCTCGCCCTAAAGGCGGGGGTGGTTTCGTTTCTGTGGCACTTTCCCTAGGGTTACCCCCGGTTTCCGTTAGAAACTGTCTTGCTCTATGCTGCCCGGACTTTCCTCCCACCTTTGCTCGAAAGCTTCGGCGGGCGATCAGTCAACATCCACGAGCGATATTATACCAGATATGCTTATTGTTTAAAGTGTTCTGGAAACAATCGTTGTCAAAATGTTTATGCTATAACAGATCTAGCGACGAGCTTCTTCGTCCAATATCCTATTCACTTCCCCGTCGGCATCACCATTGTGTTCGCGGTAAACATGCTCGATAGTGTAGCTTTCAAACTTCTCCAGTAGCTCTTTGATATTGCTATAAATCGGCCAGAGATCACGGTTACGGATTTTATAGATGCCGTTGAGCTGATTGGCCACCAGCAAACTATCCATATATATATGAATAACCCGAGCTTGTAACTCCACGGCTTTTTCGAGCGCCATACGGACTGCCTGATACTCAGCCTGATTGTTAGTCGTTATCCCTAGATACTCCCCACCCTTGATGAGAATCTTTCCATCCATGTCTTTGAGGACAAAGCCCGAAGCCGATGGACCAGGATTATTTCTCGATCCTCCATCTGTAAATATCTGGATTTCGTGGTATTGGTTTTTTGCCATGCACACATCATACCCTAACTGAAAGATTTGAAAGAGAAAAACCCTTCACAATTGGAGCACGGTAGCGTAGGATAAGCGTAAGAAGTATTAACACTTTGGAGGAGTTTATATGAATCCTGATGATACATCAGAGAAGGCTACTAATAGTAACCCTAATCCGGAAGTAAACGACGTAAGTCCAGTTCCTACCACGCCCGTGACCGCTCCGGAGAACACTGGTGCCTCTAGTACGTCAGACGTCACACCAGAACAACCGACTGTTTCGGCACCATCAGGTAAACCCGAAAAAAGCAGCGATCACAAGCGTACCACTGGCATGATATTGATATTGATTGCCGTCATGTTACTTGTCGTAGCCGGTGCCGTCGCCTATCAGACCGTTATCAAGAAAGACGACACCAAAACGACAACCGAAGTCGTACAGAAGAAAGACATATCAGTACTCAATCTAGGAACAACTGAGGTCGGGTTTAATGTCTTCCCACCCACTTTTCCCAAAGCTATCGCCAATAGCATGGTGGACCGTCAAGTATTTGAGAGTCTAGTGGCCTTTAGTGGGACAAAAATCGTACCTCAGCTGGCCTCAAGCTGGACAAACCCTGATGACTCCACCTGGCTATTCAAACTAAAGCCAAACGTAAAGTTCCACACCGGTAAACTCATGACCGCCGCGGACGTTAAAGCCAGTATCGATGCTGCAGCCAAGCAGAAAGAGTACAAGGTCTTTGTTGATACGCTAAAAACTATCGAAGTCGTAGACGATGGGACGCTGAAGATAGTAACCAAGACCCCTGATCCAGTACTCCTCAGCAAACTCAGCTTCATATTTGTTTATGATTCGGTTGCTGGTAACGCAGCCGATCCTTCGCACGGCACCGGTCCATACACGATCAAGACCGGCACCACAGCTGCCAAAGATTCAATCCAGCTTGTAGCCTTTGATGATTATCACGGAGGTCATGTCTATACTCGAGAAGTAAGCTTCAAGACATTCAAAGACGCTCCAGCAATTGTTGAGGCTATCAAAGATGGAACTATCAACTTCGCGATGAGTCTCAAAGAAGATGATGTCAACACTATCAAAACCGCTCTTCCAAGCATCACGAGCACAAAATACGAGTCTAATTCCATCACCAGCCTATACTTCGCAACACTAAAGACCGGTAGTCCCTTACAGAAAAAGGACGTCCGACAAGCACTCTACCTAGCACTTGATCCTGAGGCAATTATCAAGGCCGGAGGTAACCCCTCAAACGTAGCGTCACAGATGGTACCGCCAACTATTCCAGGCTACGACCCGACTTTTATCAGACCTAAGACCGACCCAACTAAAGCCAAAGAACTACTGAAAACAGCCGGGTACGAGACTGGTTTGAAACTCAGCCTAGCTGGTTCTACGGCCTCCAAGACCCTTGCCGAAGAAATCAAGAAAGAACTGGAAGCTGTTGGCGTCACCATCGACATGACTATCTATACCAATGGTGATGACCTCTTCAATGCCCTCTACACCGGATCAAAAGACCTGATAATCGCCGCCTATGCAACTGACATCAACGACCTCAGTGACGTTGCATCAGTGGTATATACCAAATCAGGCGGGTACTACGTATACGACAATGCCACGGTCAACGAGCTCCTCAAAACCGCTAGTACCACGTTTGATCCTGCCCAGCGGCTCAAGGTCCTCCAACAGATCTCCAGAACAGTTGCCGAAGATTATGGCAGCGTTCCGTTCCGAGTACGTGTCTCAAACTTCGCATCGACAGTTCCTGTCGTTACAAGTCTTGAATACAACGGCGGCAACCTACCGGGTATCTACTTCTGGAAAGTCTACCAGAAGTAACCCACAAGATTGAGGCGCTATGAAGCTAGGTATTAGGGCAAAATTCATCCTGCTTATTGCCCTGCTTCTAACGCCGGTCTTTACCGGCATAGCTCTCTACCTAAATACCACGGGCACAAACACACTTCGCTCCAACCTACTCAACGAATCTAAAGCCTTCGCAACTCTGGCAACCGAGCCTATCGGCAACATCTTCACTCTCTACAAAGACTCGGGTACAGCTCTAGTCCAAAGTAAGATAGATGATTTTGCCATACTGAGCTCAAACATCACCAACATCGCCATCGTGGACGTAAATGCTAATGTCCTATTTTCTCAAAACAGAGATCAGGCACCACGAATTTCTCCAGCTCAAGCAGCGAGTTTCGAACAGATACTTGTCAAAGACAAAAACGAAGCGCTAAATACCATAGTAGCTCCCTATTTCGAAAGTTTTGGTGCTCATCGATACTCCATAGTCTACAGCGTGTCCAATGAAAGCATCACTCGGAGTATAAGACAAGCTACCTGGTCAGTGGTACTGATGAGTACTCTAGCGATTATCTCGTCGATGATCCTGCTATATGTTTTTGTAAATCGCTGGCTTATCAAGCGTATAAAACTGATTAACAGCCAAAGCCATGAGATCAGCAACGGCAACCTCGACCAAGAGATATTGATCAAAAGTCACGATGAACTCGGAGCTTTAGCCGACTCCGTAAACTCTATGGCCGATAGCTTGAAAGCCAGCATCAGCAAGCTCAAAGAGCTCGACAGTATGAAGAGCGAGTTCATGATCATTACATCACACAACCTTCGTACTCCTCTATCCATCATCGACGGATATATCGAAAATTCAGCCGAAGTAAACAACGTGGATGAACTAAGAGACATTCTGAAAAACATCTCCGCTGGCAGTAAACGCCTAGGGACCTTTGCGGAGGACATTTTGACGATTTCTCAGATAGAATCAGGCCAGAACTTTAGCCAATCGACTCCTACGCTCATCAAGCCGTTTATCGAGAAATTAGCCAATGAATTCAAAGATATGGCGGTACTCAATAACCTCCACTTCGAAGCTACGCTGGAGCCGATAAGTGGCACCGTCTCCATGAGCCCGCCTCACGTACGAGCCGCTATCTGGAATGTGTTGGATAATGCGGTTAAATTTACACCAAAGGGTGGTATCATCCAGCTCACTCTCTCAGCAGCTGGCGGGAAGGCTATCGTCCGCGTTCGTGACACGGGTGTTGGTATTAGTCCCGAGGAGATACCTAAACTCTTCACTAAGTTCCATCGAGGTACTAGCGTATTAACCTATAACTATGAGGGTACAGGCATCGGGCTATACGCCTCGAAGCTCATCATCGAGCGACATGGCGGTACCATCGGTGTCGAGAGCCAGGTCGATCACGGCAGCACGTTTACAATCACTCTACCTCTAGCTGATACACCTAATTCTTAGTGGTACCTAGCAAACAAAAAAGCCGCCGTTCGGCAGCTCTTATAATCCAATTCCTGTGGACTTATTTAACCAAAACACCCTTCTTTTTCAGGGTCCTGATGGCTTGGGTACTCAACTTCATGGTTACCTTTTTACCATCGAGCATAAAGGTCTTTTTCTGGAGATTAGGAAGCCAGACCTTTTGAGTGTGCCTCTGAGAGAAGCTCACATTGTGGCCGAACTGCTTACCTTTACCGGTAATGTCGCATTTGTATGACATGACAGAGGTAAATTCTACTTGCATATCTTTTATAAGTCAACCCCGTGCGACTCGTAGACCCGAACGAGCCGCTACCAGGTATAATAGTTATCAATGATCTTGATCATACTTATAGCGAGTATTTTACTCTCGATGACACTCCACGAAGCAGTGCATGGCTACGTCGCCCACTGGCTTGGAGATTCAACCGCTAAATGGAGCGGCCGTTTATCTCTCAACCCCTTAAAGCACATAGATCCGGTGACGACTGTCCTCCTGCCGATACTTCTCTACATAACTGTTGGGATACCGTTTGGGGCTGCTAAGCCTGTGCCGGTTAACTCATCACGGCTCCGTTATGATGATTTTGGCATGGCTATCGTCGGTGTTGCCGGACCCCTTGCCAACTTAATGTTAGCGTTGATAGGTGGGGTTTTATTCCGAGTCGTAACTGGGACAGATGCGTTCCTAACAGATGCCATCTCGATCTTTACTCTAGTAAATCTCAGTTTCTTCGTCTTTAACATGATCCCCTACCCGCCACTCGACGGATCGAGATTACTCTATGCTTTTGCTCCAGAGCCGATCCAGGACTTCATGCGAAGCATCGAGAACCTCGGTATAACTGGCCTTATTTTCTTCATGTTTGTTTTCTACTCGATTGGACCACACTTCATGCAGCCAATCATTACCAGTCTCTATCATCTGATAACAGGCTCGTACTTAAATCTCTAGACCCTACTTCCTACAACTTATGAAGCACGGTCCAGAGCCGGTGCGGGGCTTGATTAACTCTGCTGGAAGCAAAGTGGGTGCACTCACGTTTTTACCACGGTAAAAACTGGTATCGTGCTCCCGATTCGATTTTATTCAGAAAATCAAATGCCTTTGCACCGACATCCTCATTATACGCCTCTACTACGATTCAATTCCAGATAAATCTACTGCACAAAACTTGCATTATAAGTTACTATATAACAGATAAGAACTTCATGAGTTTCTTACAACGTTTGTTTCCAGGGTGAGATTTGCCGGTGTCAAATCGCAAGGCCGGAAACTGATTGTAAGCTTTGCTTGCAGTAAGTTGAGGCGGGGTCGAGAAATTTTCCGTGAGGAAAATTATCGTGACTAGCGTTCTTGCCCCATCTTAGGGACCACTGAAAGACAACCCCTCGCAAGATAGTATAAAATAGGACCGGTATCAGGGTGTAGCTTAGTTGGTAAAGCGCTGGGCTGGGGGTCCAGAGATCGGAAGTTCAAGTCTTCTCACCCTGACCACG
>CAZDBS010000009.1:15030-26112 GCA_964503775.1 uncultured Candidatus Saccharibacteria bacterium | reverse complement strand
TTAGCTCAGTTGGCTAGAGCATCTCGTTTACACCGAGAGGGTCGGGGGTTCGAATCCCTCACAGCCCACCACATCATTATAGAAAACACCTCACTTGCGTGAGGTGTTTTATTTGGTGGCGCCTCCCAGACTTGAACTGGGGACACAGGGCTCTTCAGGCCCCTGCTCTACCAACTGAGCTAAAGCGCCGCGACCCCTGTAATACTATCATAGAGTCCTGTACTTACAAATAACGTAAACCTATTGTTTTTGCTATGCTATATACATGCTGAAACTGAAAAAGATTGCGAGAGGGATAGTTGGCCGTCGGCTTGAGAAGAGAGTACTGAGACTCAGAGACAAATATCCTGTCAAAATTATAGCTGTCGTCGGTAGCGTCGGTAAGACAACCACCAAATTGGCTATAGTTAATGTGCTACAACAAAAATTCAACGTCGCCTACCAGGAGGGAAACTACAACGATCGAGTAAGTGTGCCGTTGGTACCATTTGGTATCGAGATGCCGTCACTTACAAATCCGCTTGCCTGGCGAAAAGTGTTGCAACAGATGGATAGGAAATTGAAGTCCGGTTATGATAACGAAGTTATCGTCCTCGAGCTAGGTATCGATCATGTCGGGCAGATGCAGGAATTCTCCTACCTCAAACCAGATATTGCCGTCATAACAGCCGTGACACCGGAACATATGGAGTATTTCGGTGATCTCGATACCGTAGCCAGAGAGGAGATGCTCGTAGCACGGTTTAGTAGAGTGGTGTTGGTTAATGGTGACGAATGTGATGCCAAGTATCGCAAAGGACTTGCCGTGCAGTTATATGGAACATCGGGGAACTATGATTACCAGGTGTTTCAAAAAGGTCGGCAGATTAATATGCATCTGAAAAATGATTCCCTTAGCTTCACGCCAAAAGTTGTGGGTATGCACATCTATAAAGCCATGCTGGCCGCCGCAGCTGTCGGTGAGTTACTCGGTCTCACAACCACGGAAATCACGAAGGGTCTGGAGTCGTTCACCGCTTTTCCAGGCCGGATGCAGGTACTCAAAGGCATCAAAGGCTCGACAATCATAGACGATAGCTACAACGCCTCACCGGCTGCGGTGCTTGCCGGTCTCGATACGGTTTATTCGATGCAAGCACGACAAAAAATTGCAGTATTGGGCTCCATGAACGAATTAGGCGACTACAGTGAGAAAGCTCACAGAGAAGTGGGCGAAGCCTGCGATCCAAAGCAACTCTCATTAGTTGTCACGATTGGGCAGATAGCTAAAGACTGGCTGGCACCCGTAGCCTCGAATCTAGGCTGCAAGGTGGTAAGTTTCATGAGTCCCTATGAAGCAGGCGAGTACCTCAAAGATGTCATCCAGACCGGAGCACTGATATTTGTCAAAGGCTCACAGAACCGAGTATTTGCTGAGGAATCTATCAAGTCGTTTCTAGCAGACCCCACTGATAGAGAAAAACTAGTTCGTCAATCAGGCACCTGGATGAAGACCAAAGCCGAGCAGTTTGGCGATCCACCAAAATAGGAGATATTATGTCAGACACAAACCCACTACCGTCATACAAGACAGATTTTACGGATGATCAATTTCGTGAAGAGATGGATCGAGTCCGTCGCGAAACCGATATCGAACGTACTTGGTTTGGTGGTATGACGCCCTACCAAACTGACGTGGAAGCTTATCAAGCTTTGGAAAAGGGCGAACTAGTAAGGGTTGATCAGTTTCCAGGCATAGCCCCCATTATGAGATTGTCCAATCACACTCCAGAACGTTCCGATCCCTCCCACCAGTACTACTATTCACCACCATTCCTCCATCCTTACACCTACGAGATACTTAGGAGGCTTGTAGAGGAGTGGCGAAGTCAGGTATCGGGTGATGTCGCTCTGTATCTTCCCCTGACTTCGGCGACCAGGAGCGTAATCTACCAGCGACGTCTATATGAGCAACCCGGGAGAAGTCTGGCTGTCGACTCTTCGAATGCTGGTATCGGTGGCCACATGTTTGGCTACTCATTTGACATCGACGCCACTGGACTCTATGTAGAGAACGAGGACAAGACGCTCCGTATGGTCAATCCCAGGGTCGAAGGTTTTGAGGAGTATAAAGATCTAATCACCAGAAGTCGAAATATACTGAAATCAATTCTAGAAAAGTATAAAGACCAAGGTACGCTAAACTTTGTCGAGGAAGTGCCCAATACCCAAGAGTGGTGTCTGCATGTGACTGTTAAGCCGAAGGAACAATCATGATTGTTGGTGTACATGACAAAAACGCGATACCCAAGAAGTTGTTGTGGATAGATTTAGAAATGACTGGTCTCGAGCCTGTCGATAGGATCATCGAGGTCGCCGCAATCGTTACTGATTTTCAGTTCAAAGAATATGAGCGATATGAAGCTGCAGTTCAGCAAGAAGAGGCGTTTGTAAAACAGCGTTTTGCGAGCAGTCCGTTCTGGTCGAAGTTACTAACTGAGAGTGAAGCTATCTTAGGATCAATGCGTGAAGGCAAAACCGAGGATACGGTGCAGAACGAAATATGCACGATCATCGATCGCTATTTCGACGCCGAAGAGGGGGTGTTCCTCGCTGGAAATTCTATACGAGCAGACCGAGATTTCATCGATCGCTGGTGGCCTAAAGTTGCCGACAAGCTCCATTACCGCATGCTAGATGTTAGTAGTTTTAAGCTTTGGTGGCTGGGTACAGGACATGAACCATTTGTGAAACAAGAGAAACACAGAGCGCTAGAGGACATCCGCGAGTCAATTGCTGAACTGCAAAACTATCTCTCGCTTGTCAGATGACCTATTCTCGTTGCGCGGTTTTTTATCACGTCTGCGCACGCGCTGATGTAGCCTCTGACTGCCTCGAGGTCCAGTACCGAGTAACCACCTTCCATCTTGCGTAGTCTGCCTTGGGCATCGCAACTGAGGTCCGGAAACTCTTCGAGTAGCGGTCCAAACAACTGATCAACATTTTCAGCTGATAAGCCTCCAGCTACGCCTAGTCCGAATCTGGGACGCTGATCACTCAACGCACGTAATGTAGCCTGTACTTTAATGACATCGTATGGTGTGCCATTTCCCATAGAAGTATCAACTAGAGCATAATCGATTAGATCAGTATAATCCTCCACCATCCTAGGTAGAAAGTCTGGGTATACGAGCATGCCTGGGTGAATCTGGAGGACTATGGGTTGGTTTGGTGATTTGAGTCTGACAAATTCACAGACACGCCTTAGGGCATCATTATCCCCAGGACCATGCATGCGGGCGGCGTTGATTTGGATGCCATCAATCCATGATTCGGTACGTACATGAGCCTGCTCGATGAGGAAGCGGTTTAGCGTGTTATCTGGCGGTAGATCATGAGCCAGAGCTATATGAACATAATTTCTGGTACCGTCGTGACTTTTGACAGCTGCCCCTCGGATATCATCTCCGACTGGGAAATACCTTGTGCCACTACGATTTTCCTCATTTCTAACCTGAGTTTTGATGGTCGCTTGTATGCCAAGTGCGACAAACCGACCTAGATCAGAAACACTAAACTCCTCGGTTATGACTTCTATAGCATATTGTTGCTCGGGACCAACGACACCACTTATACCTATATACGGATCGTAACCTTCATATCGTGCCATAATTGTCTCCTATACACTGATTAGCATATAGAATAGATCCTATTTCAACTAGACAGTTTGGTTTGACTCTAGGTGAGTTGACTCATGCGATAACGAATTCTGGGACCATCAGTCGACCCAAAGTGGTCTCGGGACGAGTCTCACGACGAGAGGGTGGTAGGTAATTACCAAGTCCAAGTGTCGGATTGGCGAAAAATACGATTGCTGAGCGCATGATGGTTGCAGTAACGATTTGTTTAGTTTTAACAACGTCATGATAGCCTAGCGGCAAACCCTCGTTACCGCGTCTCAGATAAGCAGGTAACCGATTATAACCACTGCCCAAAATGAGGTTGCCTGCGAATTCTTTGTACTCAACAGGCGTGAGTGTATTGGCTAGGTATTCCATGTATTCATGAGTTAGATCGACAACGGCTCCATTTTGACCAGGAGCAATGCGCAGTCCTGGATGACTTTCTCCCATTGTGACAGTGAAACCAGATCTATCATAATGCGGCTTAGCCAACACTTGTTCGTCAGTCGGTCGGTATAACAGTGCTCGTACGGTACTCGTCGGTTCATGCTTTTCGTCCAAAAAGGCTTTAGCAAGTCCCACCCCTTCATGATCGAGATACTCAAGACCTATCTTGGTGGCACGTTCGCCACACCAGTATGCCTCCTCGATATTTGTCAAAAACCGTCTAAACGAGCGGGGTAGTGCACCTGAAGCACGAGTCTCAACGACCTGCCGAGTCATAGCGCCACCATGAAAGACGTCTTTGTTGTCCATGACAACACCGCGCTGGTATGTAGTTCCTTTGGATCGGCTGAATTGTCCGAAGTTGTATTCCGGTACATTTCCGGCGTTAAATTTCGTCATCTCCATGTATTTATCTGGAAGCTCCAATGCTTCCTCGAAGCTTTGGATTATCTCATCGTAATCAGTCTTGGACATGTCAACCGGCACTGGCATGTACCCTTTTTCGACCAAAGATTCTCGATCTAATAGTAATTCGCTCATAACACCTCCATCTGGTTGGTACTTGCGTGGGGGACGGTCCCCAACGCAAGTACCGCAAACGATTAGATTTATAGGTTGATGAGCGTTGCAACGCTAGATGTAGAGTAGGTCGAACATGGTTATGACGCTAGACAGTTTGTTTTTACTCAAATACACTTTAAGTCAATGAAATTTGATCTCGATGTAACCCATACCATCCAGAAAGAGATATTTCGGAAACTGGTTTACGCGCCTGAGCTGAGGTTCTCTGAACTAAAGCCTAAGAAACTTGAATCCAACCTGTTCATGTACCATCTCAAACAGCTCATCAAAAACGGATACGTACAGAAAGAGGATGGCAAATATACGTTATCGCCAAGTGGAATGGCGCATGCCGACAAACTCAGTCTCAAAGACCTTCGTCATCGCATCCAATCCAAGATTATTACCATCATTGCTCTCGAGCGTGATGATGACCAGTGGCTGATGCTGGAGCGTCTCCATCAGCCGCTGATACACACATTGGGATTTCCGTCGGGTAAGGTACATTATGGCGAGAAGCTTCATGATGCTGTCATCAGAGAGCTCGACGAGAAGTGTGATATACGCGATGTTGACCTTCAGCCAAGGGGTCATGTAATCATGAGATTCTTTGAGGGGGATATGGTGATGAGTCATGTGTCGGGTTACGTGTACTACGGCAAAGTTACATCCAAGGTGAAAGCGGAGAAAGTGACGCGAGATGGTCGAAGTTTCTGGGCGTATCCAGAAAAATTAAATCAAGAACAATTCATACCTGGCTATTGGGAAATTCGCGAGCTAATCAAACTAAAAGACTTCTTCTTCAAAGAATTTGATTTTCACGACAACACTGATTTTTTAAAAGTAAAACTATAACGAATTGATTAACATTCTATAGCACGTGACACAAAGTTATGGTTTAATTAGTGTTTAGTGAAAGACAGTACTTGTGAAGAGCAAGATAGGTGTGCATCTGATGAGTTACATCCTGAAGGTGAAACCTCTGGCAATATAGACAAGCAGGCAGTCGAGCTTGTTATTGCTGGTATTAGCACAAACCACACAGCATTGCTTGAGCCTTTAGTGACCAATCATAGAGAAACTTCTGAAGACGAAGAAGGTAACGAAGAGTCGAAAGTTTCAAGACTCACAATGCTGCAAAATGAATTTAAAAAACTTACGATAGAAGGCATAACCCACCCCAGAAATCGGGCGGTAGTAGCATTTATGATCTTCAAGAAACCAGGCATGCCAGTATATCGCCGAGACTTTTTAGAAGAAGCTGGGCTAAAAGAGCAATACTTTGATGCCGACCACTTTGAAGCTAATGTCGAGCGACTAAGAAAGTCGTTCCGAAGTATTGCAAAACACCCCGTAATTGGAAGATTCTATGAGACACCGGGCACAAAGTCAGGTACTACACACATGATAAGAATCCCTAATGACGAACGAGAGTTAGAACGTCTGATACCGCAGTTACAAGAAATAAAAGACAAAGCTGTCACGTATGAACAAAAACAAAGTGATCAACAGTCTAGAGATCGGGTTGTATCAACTATTCGCAGTTATGTGCTGACGGGCAGAGGAGAGATACCAAGTACTGTTGAGTTGCGACGCTTTGATTTAGACGTGTTCGATGTTCTTAAATCGTTAACACAGGTCCCTCTTATTCATGCAGCACAGGAAAGATTAGTCGAAGTGTCATTGCAATACCAGGTATGCTTAATAGCTACTGAAGAACAAACCACTCTACAAATAACTGAGGTGGGTTTGGAAAAGCAAGAAGAAACTGAAAACGCTGCGACAAAAGAGTCATTAACTGAAAGATTAAAAGACTTACTTGCAGCACGTTTCGCGAGCAGTAGAACAAGAGCAATACTGCTTTTTATGGTCAATCAGGGTGATTGGGTTTCACGAAGCGATTTTTTTAATGATCCGTATTTGAGCGAACAATTCTTTGCTGCAGAAAAGGCGAGTACCGCAAACATGAGATACTGGAACTCTCTTGATCAAATCAGGTCTGACGCAATCGGAAGAGAGTTGTATGAACATAGTGGTACAACGGACGATTCAAAACACAGGATCGTACTACCAACTGAGCAAGCTGACCTTATGGACCTGATTCAAAGAATAATTAGTAGAGGCGAAGAAGAAGCACTCGAGGCACAATTAGCTTTGCGCTACGACGTAGATAAAGCAATTCTTGCAGTACTCATACGTGCCGGCGGAAGGCCCATGGACCGAAGAGCTATCCTCAGTTACGAGTCAGTTAGAACTTATTTTGTAGGCAACGAAGGTGCTGTCAAAGAAAGATTTAAAAGATCCATCAAAAGGTTAAGTGGTCATATACGTTTTTCTGCTTCGCCTGGTCGTAGAAAATACTGGTTTGATCCCAATGTGCCTATTGAAGATAGGCCAGATGTGGCTATTAATACGGCTGGCGATCAGTTACAAAGAAGGCAGTTTTTGAGAGAGGTACATCTAGAGCGGGCCACTGGGACTAAGGTTACGAAAGCCAGGACTTCAGCAATTCAGACTAGAGATAAAACAGTGATTCAGTCGAGATACAAAGCTGAACGAGAATCTCGTGTCATCTTGGATGGCGATAGAAAAGCGAAGATTGTAAAAACTCGAATATTTGCTTTAGCTCCAAAAGCGAAGTATTCATTAGCGAAAGAATGGGACAGAGAAAATGAGGCAGCAAAAACGCACTTTGAGTCTTACGATCGGTATTATGCAACACGATATAAACTTCGAAAGGAATCTACGGCGCGTCGTGCGCCCGAGAGACCGGAAAGTTCGCTCATAGTTGAAGGCACTCTCAGGGAGAAAATTGACCTTACGCCTATAAGTTCTGGCATACCCATATTGGCCAAAGAGTTTCTTGCTAGGCGGTCTGAAAAGGTAGGAAATCTCAAACTAAGGAACGAAGATAAAGTGACGGTGAGTATATATGATGACTGGACATTAAAAGTTGGCGACAAAAATGTGAAGTTTGATTCAAGTGATTTTATAGATAGAACGGCAAGAAACCTCTTTTCGATTATAGTTCTTGCTTCGTTGGTACACGAAAAGAAAGTTTCACTTTTACATATCATAACGAAACAAAAAGAGATGAGTTATGGGAATCAAATACTCGAACAAGCGTGGGAGCGATTGAAGCTAAAAGTAGGAACTGCTATCGGTCAAACTTCGCCAATCAATCAAAACGCATGGTTTGTGGCAGATCATGTGGTGTTAGAGGACAAACGAGCTGCATAAATCTGGTCAAATTATTTTGGGTTGTTTTTGTGCTGCGCATAGCAGATAATGCAATTCATGACAGTGCAACCTGGTGAGGCCGTCATAAATGGTGAATTGGACCGCGAACAGGCGATTCTTCATGAGGCCGAATATATTGCTCCTCTTGATGGTCCCGAACGCTATGATGAAGCATTTGTACACGAAATTTTGAATGCGCGAAAATTCGGTCAGGAACTACAGGTCTTGACGATAGCGGGTGAACGAACGATTGAATTTCAAGGACGGCGCGTAGAGTTAGATTCTGGTGATCAAGTACGTGTATTTTCAGAGAGATTCGGTATTTGGGATTTTGGCGATAAAATACCTCATAATGCAATCGCGGAAAATGTTGCTCTAGGGCGATTCTTACGTGACGATAGACGGAGAGAAGTTGTTGTTGAAGAGCTTCGCGAAATTAGAGAGAAGCTCTCTAGTATCGGATTTCCGACGGATAGCTTCATCGTTGGGTCTCGATCAAGCAGAATGGACGGTAATTGGGTACTTTTCGATTCAAGGTTTGGTCATACGCTGGAAGAAGTGCTGGAGCGGGCAAAACAAAGAATTGCATCTCTCGAAGCACAGGCCACAACTGGAGATGCTTCTCCACAAGAGCGAAGGTCAAAATCCGAAGCACACTTGATTCGTAGGGCTCAAAGTGCGCAAAAGGCTCAACACCAAGAGGATCATAGATTCTCAGTGAAAACAGAGCGAAAGTATAGTGCAAAATACTTCGAGCACAGCTTATCGCTACTAAACTCAATTAGGAGGAGCGACCGCCTTCAGCAAAGAAAGCACGAGCGCCGGATTGCAGGCGCTCGTCTAGAACGAAGAGCTCAAACCGAAGAATGGAAACAAAAACAGAAAGATCTTCGGAGAGCAATCAGGGCAGAAAAACAGTATGACAACACGTATGTGAAACACGGTGTTTTGGTGCGGAAGTCTAGTGAACGAGTAGGATTACGGCGAGGGCGAGAAAGAATCCAAGATCGACGTGTATCTCGCGTTCAATCAGAAAAAGCAATCCAAAAACAAGCTATACGAACCCAAAAGCGATTAGCGCGACTTGTGACTCGTGCTGGCGCAATGTTATTTGACGAATATGCGGATGATCGACTTCTTGTTATTAGGTCAGAGGTGGAGAGAAGTAGATCTTACTTTGCTTTCGGTAAGGCAGCTCTGAAAAGTATAACAATCGGAGATCGTAGGCGTGTCGCTGATGCAAAACGAGCCCAGAGAGAAAATGAACAATTAGAGCGCGAGAAGCAACGACTTGAAAAAGTGGCACAGCAACGAGCAGCGAAAGAACAAGCAGACAAAGATCGCGAGCAAGAGCGACAACAAGAATTAGCAAAGCGTCAAGTAGCTACTATGCAAAGAGTCAGGCAACAGGAAGATGCAAGAGCAAAAAAGTTGGCTAACAGAAAAAAACAAGCTTCAGTGAGCACTTCAGGTAGAGAGGTGCTAGTTCTTGATCGACCTTGTTCCGTTGTCGATGCTGCTCGTGAATATATTTTCAGCGCAAATGGTACTAAACCACCCGATAGACAAGCAATAATTGATAGCGGGGAGGAAATAGGAGATATGCTAGCGGCGATTCGCGATAAAGTTCCGGCGTCTTGCCTGGATCGATATTTGGAGGTGCATGTACTTACTCAAATCGGTACTAGGCAGACTACTACACATCGTCCTTCATTTGAAGAACGGTTTAAAGAGGCGAGGACTGCACGGCTGCGAGGCGAGCATACGCTTGCACCGAAGGCGTCACCCTTGCCAACCCGTACATCCGACTCTGTTTCTGTCAAAAATAAGCCCCGGCAGGTTATCGTTCCTACAGTTGGTGCTGCAACTCCTTCAAGCAAACCACCAGAGTCTCGTAAAAAACTCCAGGAACCCGAGCAAAGAAAGCCAGTGTTACAATCAAGAATTTATGAAAGATCCAATCTCCTTAAGTCAACTGCATCAGCGATCGATCCAGAAGCTCTCAAGTCGCACTCCCCTCGTATTAGCGACGAAACCGTAGAGAAAAGGCGGCTGTTAGTTGGTTTGCCTGAGGAGGAGTGTGATGTAGTAGGACTGATAGAAAAGTCTGACTATCGATTTATTGTAAATGGTAGATTAATAGAATTTGATCCTAAAGATTTCATGGATATGAAGGCATTGAAGCTCTTCTGGATAGTTGCCTATACTGCACTTCATGCGCAATTGAAGGTTCCCGAAAGTGTGCTTCTGAAAAAAGACGGCGTCGATTTCGGTCCGACATTACTAAAGGGCGCAGCTAACCGTTTGCATGAAAAATTTGAAAAAGCACGATGTGGTCGCTTGGTTTCAAAAGATTTACTAAACGGTAGTGTATGGTTTTTGGCAGATTCTGTGATATTCAAACTAGCTGCTGACGAAGCCGCCTAGTATCGCTACTCTACAACTCTGTTTCTGATCTGTTATACTTTGACAAAGCAATCAGGAAAACTATGCAACGATATAATCCAAAAGACATCGAGCCGAAATGGCAAAAAATTTGGGATGAAACTGGAGTTTACACTGCTGACCTGAAGAGTGATAAACCCAAATACATCGCCATGAGTATGTTCAACTACCCGAGCGGTGCCGGTATCCATATCGGTCACGCCATGAACTACACGATCAGTGATGTCAAAGCCCGCTTCTATCGTCAACGCGGCTATGAGAGTTACCACCCCGTAGGTTGGGATGCTTTCGGTTTGCCTGCTGAAAACTACGCCATCAAAGCCGGAGTGAGCCCACAGGAAAGTATGGCCAAGATAATTCCCGACTATCATAAGCAATACAAAGCGATGGGTTGGAGCAACGACTGGACTAAGGAGATATCGACCCATGAGCCGGAGTACTACAAATGGACCCAGTGGATCTTCAGCCAGATGTATCAGAACGGTTTGGCGTATCGGGACAGTCGAATGCAGTGGTGGTGTACCAAATGCCAGACAGTGTTAGCTAATGAGCAAGTCATTGATGGCAAGTGTTGGCGACATGAAGGTGCAGACGATCCAATTGTTGAAAAGAAAGAAGTGAAACAGTGGTTTTTCAAAATCACCGATTACGCTGATGAACTACTCGAAGCGACCGATGACCTAGACTGGACTGAGAGTGTCAAATTAGCTCAGAAAAACTGGATAGG
>CAZDBS010000009.1:0-14930 GCA_964503775.1 uncultured Candidatus Saccharibacteria bacterium | reverse complement strand
CCGATGACCTAGACTGGACTGAGAGTGTCAAATTAGCTCAGAAAAACTGGATAGGCAGAAGTGTCGGGGCAGAGATCGATTTCACGGCCAAAAACGGTAAGCCGATCAAAGTCTTTACTACCCGACCAGATACGATTTACGGTACTACTTTCCTCGTCCTGGCTCCTGAGCATCCGATGGTTAAGGAGCTGACGACCGATGAAGAGCATGAAGCGGTTGAATCATATGTACGTGAATCTCTGAAAAAGACCGACGTGGATCGTATGAACTTGGATCGTGAGAAGACTGGTGTATTCACTGGCTCATATGCCATCAACCCTGCCGATAACGAGGAAATTCCTATATGGGTCGCCGACTACATCCTGCTTAGCTATGGAACGGGTGCTATCATGGCAGTTCCAGCGCACGATGATCGTGATAGGGAATTTGCTAGAAAATTTGACCTGCCAATCAAAGAAGTTATTGCGCCGGATTTTGGGATACCTCTTCTTAACGCCGTAGATGTTACTGGGCCTGTAGTGATTGGTTACGATCCAAAGACGAAGCGCTTCATGAGCCTTGTTAACAAGCGAAACAACATGCGCTGGCTCGTGGCTGGTGGCTTAGAACAGGGCGAATCCTATCGGGATGCGGCGCTCCGTGAACTAGCAGAAGAAGCCGGATTCAGAAAAGTTCAGAAATTGATCCAGCTCGGAGGTCCAAACTACTCGTATTTCTATAATCCCAACAAAGATAGCAATCGCCGTTCGTTTAGCTATATGTTTATGGCGATCATCAACGAAGAAGATGCCGAGGCCCAGGAACAAGAGAGTCATGAGCAGTATGAAGTTGTGTGGTCGGACCTTGATGCTATCCAAACGGATTTTGAGAAAGAAAGTGCTGGTCGTGAACACTGGATAGACGGGCTAGATCGAGTACGTGGTGCCGTTAAAGCCCATGAAGCTAAGCAGGAGTATCAAAGCTCAGTGTTTATAGACGAAGGCGTACTGTTTGAGTCTGGTCAATATACTGGTCTAACTTCTACTGAAGCTCGCGAGAAAATCGTGGCAGACTTGGCCACCAAGGGCGTAGCTACCGAGAAGGTCAACTACAAGATGCGCGATTGGAGCGTCAGTCGTCAACGGTACTGGGGAGCGCCGATCCCGATTGTCTATTGCCCGAAATGCGGTCCGGTACTTGTGCCTGACGAGCAACTTCCAGTAGTTCTGCCGGAATTAGATGACTTCCAACCTAGTGGTGATGGTCGCAGTGCCCTGGCCCGGGCTACAGACTGGTTGAAAACTACTTGCCCGACATGTGGAGGCGAAGCCGAACGTGAGACTGATACCCTTGATACTTATATCTGTAGTAGCTGGTATATGTATCGCTATTTCGATCCGTTCAATACGGAGAAGATTTTCGATACTGAAATTGTGAATAAATGGGCACCGATCGATTTCTACAACGGCGGTGACCATGCCACGGCCCACCTGCTCTATGCTCGGTTTGTAGCGAGATTCTTTCATAAGCTTGGACTGACGATTGCCGAGGAACCGTTCAAACACATGCTGTTCAATGGCAAAGTCACGGCCAGTGATGGCTCGGCGTTCTCCAAATCTAAAGGCAATGGTGTGGATCCGTTGGAAATTATCGGTAGCGGTTATGGTGCTGATGCCCTACGGATGTATCTGATGTTTGCCGCACCGCTGGAAATTGGCGCTCGCTGGGATCCGCAGGGAGTGCCGGGATGCTTCCGATTTCTGACAAGACTTTGGAATCTGGTCCAGGAATACGCAGCCGCTGACAGCGGTGACATCGACGAGAAGCTACAAAGAGACATCCGACGAACAACGCACACTATGATCAAGAAAATGACCGAGGATATCGAGGAAAACCGATACAATACTGCGATCTCTGCCGCCATGGGTGCCATGAACGATCTGTACAGATACAAGACCGAGGAGTTGAAGCAAGGTGACGTCTGGAGTGAAGCTTTGGAGAGCTCCATCGCTGGCATAGCACCGTTTGCTCCACACATAGCGGATGAACTTTGGCAGCAACTTGGACACCAAACATCGGTGCAAAAAGACTCATGGCCAGAATGGAATGAGGAGTATATCAAAACCGATACATTGACAATCGCCGTGCAAGTCAACGGTAAATTAAGAGGTACCGTAGAAGTCTCTGCTGATAGTGACCAGGCGGCGGTAGATACCGCAGCTCGGACACTAGAAAGTGTCAAAAAAGCTCTCGATGGTCGGGAGCCAAAAAAAGTTATCTATGTCAGAGAGAAGTTGATCAATCTAGTCGTTTAGGTGATAAGGCTTATCTGGCAGCATGGCAATTTCGCGCTGTATGACTGGGTCACCCGACTCCCTGTATATTGCATCAATGTTGCGACGAATCTTTTCTATCTCGCTTAATTCGAGATCAGGATCATCTAATTCGTAGTCGAATGGTCGCTCGGTCTGGGGCTGGACGACAGTATCCATAGTAGGTCATTCTAGTATTGGTTCAGGTGTCATGACGACGCTGCGATCGGCTACACGAGCCAGTCCTTCAAGATAACTCCTGTGATCATTCATGATGATAGTTTCCGCTACACGTGTGCGGCGAGGCACAATTATAGCTGATAGAAGGGAAGGGTAATATCTCGCTCGCTCGACCCTGCCGATAGCTCTCTGAGCCTCAGGAGATAGTCGAGGTGTGTGCTGAAATTGATTATTACCTGCGTACATGGTGATATTATAACATAATAACTGCCATTGGGTCAACTATAACTGCTTGAGTTATTGTAGGCGACCAGGTATACTAGGTCGCAAGTCTATCCGTTAAATAGGAGTTTATAAGACACATGGGTAAGCCTAAGAAGCAAACCACACCGCGGCGAACCGGTACTCGTCGGAGTCACTTAGTTGTTAAACTGGCCCGATCAGTGAATGCTCGTTCTCCGGTGAAAGCCTACACAACGCGTCGCGAGAGCGGTGCGCGCAAAGCTGACAAATAAGCAGCTTAAAGTGGGTGTAACAGAACTTTAATACAGTTAGGGAAGAGATGGCATCAAATCGACATTTGGGCAGGATTGTAGCGTTACAGACGCTGTATGAGTGGGATTTCCGACAGGAATGTCACGATCCTAGTGTCAACATCGACGAGATTCTAGAACGCAATATTGAGCGTTACAAGGATACGATCGATGACACGGATTTTATCAAGCATGTGGTTCGTGGCACGCTTGATTCCATCGATGAACTTGACGGTATTATACGACCGATTGCTCCTGAGTGGCCGATTGAACAGATCGCCCGGATAGATCGCAACATACTGCGTCTGGCTCTTCATGAGCTTATGAAAGCGCAAGACGCACCGCCAAAAGTCGTTATCAACGAAGCTGTAGAGCTCGCGAAGGCCTTCGGCGGCGAAAACTCTTCTAAATTTATCAATGGCGTCCTCGGGACAGCCTATCGTCAGTACGTCGGCGAAGAGCCAACTACCAAAAAAGACGAGACTAAAAAAGAAGTGAAAACTTCGACCAAGAAAGTAACTAAGAAACGTGCAACGTCCAAACCCAATTAAAGGGTTCAAGGACTACATCCACCGTCGTGGCCATCCTAGTCGCGAACCAGCTATCAGTGAAGTAGTCAGAGAACCTACCGCCGGCGGTATCATCTATCGACGTCGACCACAAGGAGAAGTTGAAATTCTCCTAATTCAAGACGCCAAAGATCGCTGGACTATTCCCAAAGGCCATATCGAGGAGGGAGAGTCGAGTAAACAAACCGCTGAACGTGAAGTTAGAGAAGAAACTGGACTCCAGGAAATGCGGGTCCAGAGCTACCTCGGTAAAATCCACTTTCGATACCGTCGCCAGCAGACACTTGTCCTCATGACGACACACATCCATCTGATAGAGGCGCGCGGCGACACCGATGATTTGAAAAAAGAAGACTGGATGAATGGCATCAAATGGATGCCGGCGAGCGAGGCATTTGATAAAATTGCCTATGAAGACATCGGCAAATTGATTCTACTAGCCCTCAAACAAATACGCGAACGCGGAAACTATCAACCTAAACCAAGGAACAACTAAACCACATGGATCTCGATAAATACATAACATTTGCTAACGACGTACTGGGCGTAAAATTTAACAACATCGAACTGCTCATCACGGCTTTTACACATCGATCGTATCTAAACGAGCACAAAAAAACAGTCAGCGAACATAATGAAAGATTGGAGTTTCTAGGAGATGCCGTACTGGAACTCGTAGTTACCGAGTATCTGTACAGCAACTTCTCTGAGCCGGAAGGCATCCTCACCAACTGGCGGAGCGCCCTGGTACGAACCGAGTCGATCAGCGCCGCGGCGACCAAGCTAGGCTCTATGGACATGATGCGACTCTCGAGAGGCGAGAAGCGCGGAAGTGATCGGGCTAAACAGCAAATCATGGCTAATTCATTCGAGGCGGTAGTCGGGGCTATGTATCTCGATCAAGGTTACGAACCGTCCCGCAAGTTTATCACTGACCATATCCTGAGCACCCTCGATGAGATATTGAAAACCGGTTCTTGGATGGATCCGAAGTCTCGACTCCAGGAGCTTGCTCAAAGTCTCGACTCTCAGACTCCTGTCTACAAAGTCGTCTCCGAAGAAGGTCCTGATCATGACAAAGTATTTGTCATCGGCGTCTATATTGGCGATAAACTCTACGGTAAAGGCAGCGGCCCATCGAAACAAGCCGGCCAACAATCAGCTGCCGAAGCAGCGCTGAAGAAATATCAGTAGCGTCGAAGTGTGAGAACAAAAAATCGCCGGGGAGGCGATTTGCTTCTTCGATTCTTCTGTCTTCTTCAAAATATGAGAGAACAAGAGAACGGTTATGGAAAGGGGCGCCGGGGTGGGCGAGAGAGTGTAGTCCGCTGCGCGGTACCATCTCTCTCGCCCGTCCGGAACGTCATCCGATCACGCCTGACCACCCGGGACACACGCGCCATGGCCGACGAGGCTCGCCAGAGCACGCTCTACGAGGTCGAACGAACCTGTCGTTGGGAGCGAGACGAGCTCGATCGACAGCATGTACGTTGCCGCCCCTCTTCCCCTGATGTCGTCGAAGGCCACGCCCTTAATGCCCTTGATGTGGCGAATTGCGACCTTCGCTTTGGTGACCCCAGGGCGGGAGTAGCCGGGGCAACCCAACATCACGCCGATGCCGGACGAGCGACCCTTGCTGGCGATCATCAGCGTGGTGATACGGAGTTGCCTGATAAGTGCGCTATCGAGGATCACCTCAGGGGTGTCCACGATGGTGACGGTGTATCCATCAGACGTGATGGCTGTCACCCAGGGGTCCAGGGGCTGAGGTACCTGCTTGGTCGTCGTCGGCTTGGGGGCCGTCGACGTCGTCTTGATCGGCATGCCCGGCGCGGAATACCCGAGGTAGACGGTGAGGGCTATGAGGACGCCAACGGTGAAGCTGGTCTTGCGGTGCTTCTTGATGAACCTGATCACTTCTGAGTCTCCTTGATGGTGTGTGTGGTGGGTGTGTTGCTTTGGTGCTGCACTTTTGAATTTGAGATATTCAAATGCACGAATACAGTACCAAAACTAGTTCGCCGCATAGCGAGTAACCGTTCTCTTGTTAAAGTCCACCCCAGTACATGAGTACTGAAGATTAACGCATATATTAGCATAATCATCATGGAATGTCAATCCGGTATATGTACGCTAAAAGATTTGAAAGGTACTGCGTAGGGGCTTTACCATTGCGCAAGCATCATGGGGTGCAGATTGCTATTGCCTGAAGTGAGCAGAGAGGTTGTAACAGATGATAAAAAGTGGTATAACATCTCTAGATTCTTCCCTTGTGAAGGGTCGTTTTTTAACAGAGTAGAGTGTAATTGCCAATCGCTTATGTGTGCATCCCAACGTGCATGGATATGTGATTGGCAACCAGCTGATCCTAGAGAAGGCATAAACATATGCAAATCGCGAAACTAGAAAAGTCCGGAGACAGCCTCATCAGCCTGACGATCAAGTTTGGTGTGGCGCCCCATCCCAGGCTTTCCCCGATCAAGGGTGTCAACGCTCAATTCGACGACTACAGCGTCGGAGTCGCGTATGGCTTCTACGACGGAAAAGCCGATCAAATTGTCATTGTGTCTGGCACTATCAGAGTGAGAGACGGTCTGAAGGGTGAGTGCTTTGAACAGGTCACCGACACGGTGGCCAAGCTGCTCGGCGTGCGCCCAGTCGAGTTACTGAGGATGATCATGACTGCCGACCTCGACTTGTCATGGTCGCTCGAGTTCAATGCAATGGTGGTGATCCCGCGATGGCGAGAAATCGTCGTAGCAAATGATCCCGACGCCGCAGAAGTCAGGAGTATGCGACCCATCCAAGATCGAGTCAAAGCTCGGGCCACGACCACACATGGGGCTTGGCTGCTCGACTAGATCATCTCGGACAAGTAGCGGGGAACTCATGGGCAGAAAACCCAGGAACGTAGCTTCGTGCTACTTTCTATTCCCCGCTGCTCGCGCTATCTGATCCCAAACCCCAACACTCTACTCTTTCTCAACTTGACAACAGAGGTCGTCATCTGTACCATATGATGGACTTCAAATATTAGTTAATCTGTTTACTAGAGGAGTTATCTCAGACAATGCTAGCCATTCGTATGCAACGCACTGGTCGCAAAGGTCACGCTATGTTTCGCGTGATTGCTCAAGACTCTCGTTTTAGCCCTAAGAGCGGTCGTGTTGCTGCTAGTCTTGGTCATTATGATCCTCACGCCAAGACAGTCACGATTGATAAAGAAAAGATCGAGACCTACCTTCAGAACGGCGCTCAGCCATCACCGCGCGTCGCCCGACTTCTCAAAGCTGAAGGTGTGAAATTGCCTGACTGGGTTGTTGTTGAAAGCAAGAAAGAGGGCAAAGTTCGCAACGCTGATAAGCGGCGCAGCACACGTCCTGTTGATGAAAGCGCTCCTGAGGCGGAGCCAGCAGAGTCTGCGGAAGTAGCTGAGGCTGAACCTATGACGCCTGTCGAGGAAATATCTACTACAGAACCAGAAACTGTCGCAGAACCAGTTACAGAAATCTTAGCGGAAGAAACAGAGACAAAGTCTGAATCTAAAGCCGAAGTTGCCGAAGAACCAGTCGACGAAGCGAAATAAGCATTTCTATAGTGCTTGCGCTGTACTATAATCCTAATCAGTAACTTTAATGCCTAAGGAGAATCTGCCATGAGTAGTATCGACCTGCAATTTGTTGAATTTATCATAAAATCTCTTGTCTCCAAGCCAGATGCGGTCAAAATAGATCGCCGGATTGACGAAAAGGGCGTGTTATTAGAGCTAACCGTTGATCCTGAGGATCTGGGACGTGTCATCGGCAAACGTGGCGCTACTGCGCAGAGTGTTCGAACATTGCTTCGAGCACTTGGAACTAAGAACGATGCTCGTTATAACCTGAAAATCGTCGACAATGGCCCAGCTGATCGTGGTGTTTCTTCGGATACGAGTACAAGTGGTAGCGGATCATGGGGCGCTGATGAACCCAGTGCGCCTGTTACAGATGATGCCAGCGCAACTGTGAGTTCTACGGCTGACCTCGTCGATGAAGATGATCTGCCAGCAACTACAGCCAAAGACGAAGACCACAGTTCTGTTGTAAGTAAGACCCGCGCAGAGCTTGAAGAGCTCGACGATCTCGACATATAATAGAACTAGTCCCGAATTCGGGAATCGATTATCCAAACAAAAAAGCTCGAGCGAGCCAAAAGCATATGCGATTGGGAGCTTTATGTGAGAGTGAAACCCTGCTGAGAGGCAGGGTTTTTCTTTTCTCTAGTAAGTGCTCGATACAGTACTGCGTAGGGGACCGTCCCCTACGCAGTACACCTTATGTTAATTAACCACAAGAGTTTTGATACAATGAATGGAATGGATCAACAAACACTAAAAAAATATCGTGATTTTGCTGTGGCCGTGACACACGGAGCGGGCAAGATCATCCTCGAGTATTTCGATTCCCGTGATCAGGGACGAATGATCAAAGCTGACAATTCACCAGTAACTATCGCTGACATGAAAGCCAATCACTACGTTATCGAGAGGGTCAAAGAATATTTTCCCAAACACGGAGTCCTAGGTGAGGAAGAATCCAACGTCGACCCAGAGTCACACAAAGATCTGTGGTTGTGCGACCCGATCGATGGTACGGCAGCTTTCACCTGGGGCTTACCAACCGGAGTAACGTCACTAGCGTATGTGAGAGATGGGGTGCCGCTACTAGGTGTCGTCTATGATCCTTATCTAAAACGAACCTACACGGCGATCAAGGGTCATGGCGCATTTATGAATGATCGCAGAATCGATGTTTCAGTCCATGGACTCCGAGGTGGGACATTGGGCATCAATCAGATAGATAGCTATCGTTTTAGGTCATTCTACGGCGATCTTAGAGCCCGTGGTGTACATCTTGCCACCTATAGTGGCCTGGTCTACCAAGCCATGACGGTGGCCACTGGTCGCATCGTAGGTCGTGTCTTCACGCACATCGGCCCGCATGATGTGGCTGCGCTCAAAGTCATCGTCGAAGAAGCTGGTGGAGTCGTGACTGATTTAGAAGGAAATGAGCAGCGCTACGATGGTCCGATCAACGGGGCTATCATAAGTAACAAAGTCGCTCATCACGAACTACTTGACATGGTAGCCAAACATGGCGTACAAGTAGTCTAGTGAATATTAAACAGATTCAAGTTGTAACACTGTTCCCCGAGATGTTTGACAAAGTCTTTGGGACATCAATGTTGTGGAAGGCTCAAGACAAAGGCCTAGCCAAACTTAGCTGCGTGAGTCTACGCGATCATGGCCTGGGTCCTCGCAAGACCGTCGATGACACACCATATGGCGGTGGGGCCGGTATGCTTCTCAAACCAGAGCCTTTATTCGCGGCCGTTGAAGCGGCCAAGCAAAATGACCCCGAAGCGCTAGTGGTGTTGATGACTCCTCGTGGCCAGAGACTTCGTCAGTCTAAAGTCCGAGAGTTGGCTCAAGACCCTAGAGGTTTGATTATCATCTGCGGACGCTACGAGGGTTACGATGAACGGATTACTTCGATCGTTGATTTACAGCTATCCATTGGGGACTTCGTGCTGACTGGTGGTGAGCTAGCCGCAATGGTTGTAACAGATGCTGTGGTTCGGTTGATCCCTGGTGTGCTGGGGGACGAGATGTCGCCTGAGATAGAATCGTTTAGCGACGGTGATACGTTAGAGTTTCCTCAATACACTCGCCCGGAAGAATTTCGAGGCATGAAAGTGCCGGAGGTACTGCTCAGCGGAAACCATGCTGAGATCGATAAATGGCGCGCTGAAAATAGTCAGAGCGGAGTTGTCGATGGGAAGTAGTGGTTTTGAGGATTGCGGTCAATGGGTCAAAACTGAGGAGCTCGAAGAATCGGATCCATTTGAGCCGGAGTGGGAAGAGCTCGTAGGCCCTAAACAGTTATTAGTTAGTTCTGATGATGAAAATAGCGAGCAGAAGGAGCGAGACCCGGCTCACTACTATCATGATTTTAATATGTGACCTTGGGGTTCGGTGGTATAAGAAAACGCCCTATTCCTAGGGCGTTTTCAAATAAATGTTGTTGTGGTGTTTTCTGCACATATCATTTTTGGTGTTTGTTTTTGAAAATGTGCTTGCTTGAAATATACGCCGTGTAGCGTAGAAGCGCAAGCACTTTTTGAAAAATTTGCTGTACAAGATCTGATCTCGTGCAGTAAACCTGGCGGGGTGGTGTGTGCTGGTATACTGAGATGAGTAACAGGAGGAAGTATGAGATTTATCAAACCGGTGTATGCCCATTGCGACGTTCCGTGTGGGATATATGAGACAGATACGATGACGCATGCTGCGGCGACTTGTGTCAAGATGGTTGAGAAAATTGAAGCTCTGGGCGAAATAGACGCTATCGAGAAACGTAATAGTTTGATCAGAATGGTCAACACCAAAGAAGAACATGCCCAGAAGTGCAAAGAGCAAGTCTATATATTATGGAGTGACTATTTTAAACCCGAACATTTGGAAAAGTTTCCGGATTTGCACGATAAGCTGTGGCAGGCCGCCAAACAGTGTGGCAAGGTCAAGCAGACGGTGAGTGCTGAGGAGTGTCAAAAACTCGTCGATATGATTCATGATGTCGCACACTTGTTCGCTGATAGCCAACAGGCTTAGGGTATGCACTGGCCGTTGATGCTTCGACGAGTGGTTGGTCGAAGTATGGAACCAATACTTCGGGAGGGGACGATCATACTTGTGAGGTGCCGGGTTCCGCAGGTTGGCGATATCGTGATGGCCTGGCAGAACGACCGAGAAGTAGTCAAAAGGGTTCAAGGACTCTCTGTGGAAGGGGTGTTTTTAGTTGGCGATAATAGAGGTGCTAGCTCGGACAGTAGGACATACGGACCGGTCAGAGAGAGTGATGTGTTGGGTGTTGTGATCTGGCCGACAAAACTCATAAGACCTAGATGAGTTTTGTAATCCAGCCAGGTTTGTTACAGTATAAACATGACCAACTTGGCAGATGATCTGAGAAGTATTGTTAAAGGTGACGTCGATGTTTCTGAGACAACTAGGGATAAGTTCAGCCATGATGCGAGTATCTTCGAAGTTACACCCGAGGTAGTTGTCGCGCCTCGCGGAGTTGCCGATATACAGGCATTGGTGAAGTACGTCGTCAATAACAAGCCAGAAAATCCGAAATTGTCACTGACCGCCCGGAGTGCTGGGACGTGTATGTCTGGCGGGGCTATCAACGATTCGATCGTGCTGGACATGACCAAGTATTTTGATCAAACCGAGGAAGTTACGACAACTGAGGCGCGGGTACAGCCAGGGGTATACTATCGTGACTTTGAGTTAAAGACATTGGAACAAGGTGTCTGGATGCCGAGCTATCCGGCGTCACGAGCGATTTGCACAGTTGGCGGGATGGTGGCTAACAACGCTGGCGGTGAAAAATCTCTCCAGTTTGGTAAGGTTGAGAATTTCGTCAACGAGCTGAAGGTAGTGTTTGGAGATGGCAATGAGTACACCGTCAAACCGCTTACCAAAAAAGAACTCATCGCCAAAATGGCTCAGAATGACTACGAGGGCGATCTCTATAAAGAGACTTTTGAGCTTATCGATAATCACTACGAGAAGATACAGGCGGCCAAGCCTCACGTCAGTAAGGATTCGACTGGTTATCATCTATGGAGCGTGTGGGATCGCGAAAGCGGGGTCTTCGACATGACCAAGCTCATCACCGGCTCTCAAGGTACTCTAGGGATTGTAACGGACATCAGATTACGGCTTGTACAGCACCCTTCTCATAACGGAACTCTAGTTATATTTCTCCGAACCATCAAAGACCTGGCTGAGATCATCAACCTAGTCTTGCAGCATAAACCGTCAGCATTTGAAGGGTTTGATAACTATACTCTCGTCACGAGTTTCAAGCTGGTCTACTTTTTCAAAAAACAACTTGGCTGGCTGGGGTTTCTCAGACTTCTCCTACAACTCATCCCCGAGGCGCTCAAACTCTTTCGTCGCATTCCGCAGATGGTACTACTCGTCGAGTTTGATGGCGAATCGCCAGAAGATATCAAACAGAAAGTTCACAAGCTTCGAGAAGATCTCAAGGCATACGATCATGAGGCCATGTTCGAAGAAGACGAAACCGAAGCTAAGGCAAAGAAGTTCTGGATTATGCGTCGGGAGAGTTTCAATATCCTCCGCCAAAAGGTGAAGGACAAGCACACCGCTCCGTTCATGGACGATCTCATCGTCCAACCAAAATACCTACCTGAATTCTTACCTAAGATAAGTACGATAATCAAAAAATACGGCTTCCTGGCTACAATCGCTGGTCACATGGGTGATGGGAATTTTCACATCATACCCCTCATGAATATCGAGAAAGATTCCGACAAGGACAAATTGGAACCAGCCATGCGCGAGATCAACGCCCTAGTCCTGCAATACGAAGGATCGCTGGCGGGCGAACACAACGACGGTATGATTAGGGGCTCATTCCTGCCTGACATGTACGGTGAGGAGGTGTTTAACTACTTCAAACGAGTCAAACAGATCTTTGACCCTTACAATATTTTTAACCCACACAAAAAGACTGACGCCAACTGGCGCTACAGTATGCAGCATACCCGAACCCGTTTTGACGATAAGAAGTGAGTTACTTCTTGGTCTTTTTCGGTTTCTTGGCTTCTCGTCGTGGCCTATCTCTAGACATATCCCATCCCTCGTTTATCTGGCCCTAGTATACCCTAGACATAAGCAGTGTGGAATATCTAGGCTGAACGACGCTTGAATAGCACCGTAGATACCGGTATGGATACAAAGAGGATACCCAGGCACCAAGCGACAGCTTTCCAGCCGTAATTACCTAAGTCGTTTCCGGTCAGCAAGGCGCGGATGGCCCCGATGACCTGGGTAACTGGTTGGTTGTCAGCGAATATTCGTAGGTATTTTGGCATACCTTCTGTCGGCACAAAGGCGCTACTGGCGAAAGTGATGGGGAAGATGAACACAAAACTAATCCATTGGACAGCTTCCACGCTTTTGGCTAGCAGACCCATGATGACTGAGACCCACGACATAGCGAAAGTGAAAAGTAGCAAGATGCCGGTTGCTAGCAGCCACTCTTCCAGGTTTGCTTTAGGTCTGAAGCCGACGAGTAAGGCGACCAAGACCATGATAGTGCTTGATATGGTATTGCGAACCAAATCCGAAACCGTATGACCGATGAGGACGGCCGAGCTGAGCATGGGTAAGGAGCGAAACCGGTCGACGATACCTCGTTTGAGATCGGTAGCGACCCCGATAGCTGTGGTAGTTGATCCGAACGCGGCGGACTGAACGAGTATGCCCGCTGTCAGGAAGTTGACGTACGTTGTGCCGCCGGTATTGATAGCTCCGCCAAAGACGTAGCGGAAGAGGAGCATAAACATGATGGGCTGAAAAGCAACCGCCAGAAGCTGGTCCATGCTTTTGGTGATATGCATGATGCTGCGTTTGATGAGGATCAGCGAATCACTGATCGACCAGTACACGCCACTACGATTCATAGGTTTAACTTCGGTCATCGTTTCTTACCTTTCTTTGGTTTTTTGTCCCCCTCTTCCTCGACACTTGAAGCTTCATGACCAGTGAGGTGCATGAACACATCATCTAGGGTGGGTTTGTGCAGAGACAGGCTGTCGACGGCTATGTTAGCTTGGCTAAGTTTTTCCAGTAAATCTTTCAATTTGTTTACACCACCGTCGTTGGCGATACTGAGTGATAGGCGCTTAGGGTCGCTCTGCAGGGAACTGCTACGTATGAGTTTCTGGGTCTTTTCCAGATCTTCGAGTGAATTCAGGGTAAACTCGATGCGCTCTTTGCCGACCTTGGCCTTTAGTTCGTCGGCGGTACCTTCGGCGATAATCTTGCCGCCATCTAAGACCGCTATACGATCAGCTAGTTGATCGGCTTCGTCGAGATACTGAGTGGTAAGTAGGATTGTCGAACCAGTCTTTGCCAGCTGTTTGATGATGCTCCACATCGTCTGACGGCTTCGCGGGTCCAGGCCCGTTGTAGGTTCATCGAGGAAGATAACAGGCGGTGTCGCTATGAGACTAGCCGCTAGGTCGAGACGACGACTCATGCCACCGGAGTAAGTCTTGGTAGCTCGGTCGGCAGCTTTGACCAGATCAAATTGTTTGAGTAGTTCTTCGGTTCGTTTGCGAGTGTCGCCGGGGCTGAGATGGTATAGCCTCCCCAGCATCATCAAGTTTTCTCGGCCTGATAAGTATTCGTCAATTGCCGAGTATTGTCCGGTCAGACCGATGACGCTGCGTACCCGATCGGCGTGCTCTACGAGATCATAACCCTCGATCGAGGCAGTACCAGAATCGGCTTTGAGGAGAGTGGAGAGTATACGGACCATGGTAGTTTTACCTGCCCCGTTTGGCCCTAGTAGAGCTAATATGGTGCCGCGCTTGACGCGTAAGTCAATGCCTTTGAGAACCTCTAGAGTACCGAAGGACTTGCGAATATCTGTAGCGATAATGGCGTTTTCTGAGTCGTTAGAGTTCATAACGTTTATAGAGTATACAACAGGATGTTTTCCCTAGAAAACAAAAAGAAGTCTTGAAAAGACTTCTTTGAAGTTGTTCGAGGTTGAGAAAGGAGGTGGCGAGTGGTTGACATGAAAGCGGTGGGTGCACGGAACGTGCGGTGTGGCGACCCGAGAACGGACCCTCGAGTCGCCACAGCACGATCGTCTACTTCGTGTAGTAGATGCCGACGCCGCACTGCACGTCCAGGCAGTGGCCGTCCTTGGTGTGCTTGATCCGTACCGAGATGGCGCCGTCTGGCAGGCTCACCAACGACTCGAGTTCGGCGAGGATGCTGCCTGGTTCGGAGACGGCTTCGTCCGCGGCGACGGCGTCGAGGATCTGATGCAGGAAGGACTCGACCTCCTCGTCCGTCAGCCGGTACATGAGGGTGCCGCTGTTGGTGGTGTGTGCGCGGTTGGGAACCTCGATGGTGATCCAACACGCGAACGTGATGCTCTGGTCGAGGCTGAAGCCGAGCTCATCCACGATCCGGTGCGCCGTGCTGAACAGCGTGAGCGGCTGAACGGGTGGCTGAACGATGGGTGTGGGCTCGTCGACTACCTGGTCGAGAACTTCGGGTGGTCTTTCGATTGTCAATGTGGTCACTTTCGTGCCACCTCCTATTGGTTCATCACCTGGGTTTAGGCGATTGAGGAGATAATAACATAATGTGATTCTAATTTGTCAAGCAATTTCCCTCTGGGTAATGATTTACATAAGCTTTATAATCTAACCAATGGACAAACAAGACATGGGCGCGGTATTGCATGATAGCGGCGTAACGT
>CAZDBS010000008.1:26315-27715 GCA_964503775.1 uncultured Candidatus Saccharibacteria bacterium | reverse complement strand
GGCAAGCATGGGCGCGATCCGCTGTACTTTGTTGTCTCGCCCGAACCCACCAAGGTATACGTCATTGACATAAAGAAAGTGGGGATGCCGCAAGCCAAGAGAGCACTCCAAGCTGTCCTCGAAGATCCGAAAGTCAAGAAGGTCGGCTATGACATCAAATCCGACATCAAAGCCGCCCGAACGCTAGGTATTACCCTCGGCCCCGTGGGACACGACGTGCTTATCGGTGCTTTTCTCATTAATCCACTGATCAGAGAACAAAGTCTCTCTCAACTTGCCGATACATTGGGGTATGAGGGCACCAACTTCGACGATCAGCCCAACGAAGACTTCGTGACGACGGCTCCGGAGCGGATCGCTGTTATCCATACGCTTTTCAACGAGCAGATCATGGAACTGGGCAAATTGGAGAAAGTCCAGAGCGTGGCCGAAGATATCGAATGGCCAGTTATCCCGGTACTTGCCGCTATGGAATACGAAGGTATCCAGCTTGATGCTACGTATCTTCAGAAGTTTGCCGTACGACTCGAAGATTCAATCAGCGATCTTGAACAACAAATTTATGGACATGCAGATCAGGAGTTCAACATATCTTCACCCTCCCAGCTTGCAGATATTCTTTTCGTCAAACTAAATCTGCCGACCATGGGAGTGAAGAAGGGCAAGACGGGGTATAGCACTGCTGCCACTGAGCTTGATAAGCTCCGGGGATTACATCCCATCATCGATCTCATTACCCAATATCGGGAGGTGACCAAACTCAAGAACACTTACGTCGACACCCTACCAAAGCTTGTCGATGAAAATAGTCGAGTCCACACGACCTATAGCCTGACGGTTGCTCAGACCGGAAGACTAAGTTCCAATGACCCCAACTTGCAGAACATCCCAGTACGCACTGAGCTGGGCAAACATATCCGCACGGCTTTCGAAGCCGGCAAGGGTAATGTCCTCATATCGGCTGATTATTCTCAATTCGAACTTCGCCTAGCTGCTGTTCTGGCCGAGGATCATGAACTCATCAAAGCCTTCAACGAAGGTATAGATATTCACGCTCAGACTGCCGCGCAAGTTTACGGCGTGAAACTTGATGAGGTAACTTCCGCCCAGCGCCGTGCGGCTAAAGTCATCAATTTCGGCGTGTTATACGGTATGAGCCCTCACGGACTGAGTATAGCGACCGGTATGACCAATGGTGAGGCCAAGGCTTTTATCGATAAATATTTCAACCTTCGCAAGCCGCTCATGACTTATATGAATCATCTCAAGGACTTTGCGCGTAAGCAGGGTTACGTTGAGACGATTTTTGGTCGTCGTCGTCCGATGCCGGACATACACTCCAGCAACTTTGTCGTACGCCAAGCAGCCGAAAGAGCGGCGATCAATATGCCGATCCAAGG
>CAZDBS010000008.1:24803-26215 GCA_964503775.1 uncultured Candidatus Saccharibacteria bacterium | reverse complement strand
AACCCAAACAAGATTGTTTTCAACGAAGGCAACGCTGTGCCGGAGAGTGGCAAGACGCGGGAAGAGGCAATTCGAGAAGGAGCTGATAACGGCACTGCTGCCTGGCTCGCACAGCAAGCAGGAGTGCAGTGTGTGTCGCCAGAGCCAAAGCGCGCCGAGGAAATAGAGAGTCTGAAGACTGACTACGGGTACAGTGAAGACAAGATCATGGCATATTACTTGGGCAGACAGATGGGACAGTGGTTTCGCTATGACCACGAGAAAGGCAAAACTCTAGAAGAGTACGTAGAAGATGTCGTCGGGTCTTACAAAAAAGCCTACCCGTGGCAAAACGAATACACGACCGAAAGCGTCACGCAGCTAGTCGAGGCAGTAACGGGCAAAAGGCTTGCGGAGGGTACGCCCGAGGATTATGCCAAAATTGCTGACCCCTCGATGAACAAAATATCGAGTGACTGTAGTCATATTCGAGATCTCTCTATCTTCAGAGCTGTAAGACGGGCTTGGGATCAAGGCAAAGACGTATTCTGCGTCTACGGATCCGGTCACGCTATCGTGATGGAGCCCGCGCTCAGAAAACTAATTGGTGGAGTTGCTGATTCTGAAGGAGAGCAAAATGAGTGACAAAGTTGTCTATGAGGGGCGAATTCTAGAAGTTGTTGAGATCACGCAGCAGAGCGGGCGAGTATTTGAAATGGCCCGTAGGGCTCCGGGTGTTCGTTTGATCATCCCGTCGAAAAACAGGACGAGCGTTCTTATAACCAAGGAGCATCGTCACGAATCAGGCGGCTATGATTATCGGTTGCCCGGAGGTAAGGTGTTTGACAAGCGAGAAGAATGGAGAGCGTTTGTCGAGTCAGGTGGCGACATGCTTGAAGCAGCTATGCAGAAAGCCAAAGCCGAAGGCAGAGAAGAGGCTGGTATTGAGATCAAGAACCTGAAACATATCGTCACAGCCGTTAATGGTGCGACTATGGAATGGGATCTGTATTATTTCGAAGTGACGGATTATGAAGAACATCCCGAAGGACAACAACTTGAGCAGGGCGAAGACATCGAACTCCAATGGTTACCAATTGATGAAGTAAAGCAATTACTCTTCACCGGTCAAATGCAGGAATATAGATCAGCTGGCGTTCTTGTACAATGGCTGGCAACACAGGGCAGAATTTCATAACGTAAACAACTTTATAAAACACTAGTCTTGCCAGTATACTGATAATCATGAAACTTGTTCGCAAGGCACCATTTATCAAGCTCAGGAGTCGAGATCGGATGCAGATTCTCGAAGATGATCTAGCGCTGCTGGATAAGCGGATCGCAGAAATCGAAGAACGAGTTAAAAAAATGGGTCCTGAATTTCATGAAGCCTTCAATCAGAGTAGTGAAACTTGGCATGACAACGCAGTGTT
>CAZDBS010000008.1:22721-24703 GCA_964503775.1 uncultured Candidatus Saccharibacteria bacterium | reverse complement strand
GTGGTGTTGTCGTTCGAAATTGGGCTGATCAAGCCCAATCCGGATATATTTACTACCGCGGTGAAGCGGTTAGGTCTTACTCCAGACACCACAGTGATGGTTGATGATCGACAAGAAAATCTAGACGGGGCCAAACAAGCCGCCCTACAGACAGTTCTCTATCACAATTTTGACCAGTGTATTGCAGATTTAGCACATCTATTGGCATAATGGGACGATGCCAGAGTTACCGGAGGTAGAAACAGTACGTCGTGGCTTAGAGCGACTTATCGTCGGCAAGACGATAGTTTCTGTATCTCATGATAATGCCAAAAGCTTTCCAAATGCCGAAGGTGACCTAGCTGCATTTGTGTATAAAGCGGCCGTTACATCTGTCGAACGTCGCGCCAAAATCTTACTCATAAGACTAAATACTAATTACACTTTGCTGACACATCTCAAAATGACTGGACAGCTCGTCTACGTTGATCCCAAGGTGCGTTTTGGCGCCGGTCACCCTAACGAGAGTCTGATTGGCAAGCTGCCTGACAAATCGACACGGGTGACTATTGAATTTTCCGATGGTTCTCGTCTGTATTTCAATGACCAGCGAAAATTTGGTTGGATGCGGCTAGTACCGACACCAGAAGTGGAGAATATTGATTTCTATAAAAAGATAGGGCCCGAGCCGCTAAATGATGATTTTACGGCCAGTCAGTTTATCGCGCGTCTACGACGACGCGGTAAAAGTTCGGTCAAGGCTGTAATGCTAGATCAAACTGTGATCGCCGGTGTCGGGAATATTTATGCAGACGAAAGTTTGTGGGGAGCGCAAATCCACCCTTCGACTCGAGTTGTCGACATTTCTGACTCCAAGCTGACGAAGCTTTTTCATGAGCTGCAGTGTGTGCTTCGATTGAGTATCGAAAAAGGTGGGAGTACTGATAGAAATTATGTCGATGCTGAGGGCAAGAAGGGTAGTTACATGAGTTTTGCGCGTGTCTTTCGGCGTGAAGGCCTGGCCTGCCCGAGGTGTCAGACCACTATAGAAAAATTACGGGTAGCGGGTCGAGGGACACACGTCTGCCCGGTGTGTCAAAAGCTATGATTATCTCGATTCTCGGCACCAATAGCTACCTGATGTCTCGTGAACTTACAAAGCGGGTTGAAGCTTTTGTTCATGAACACGGCGATTTGGCGTACGAGCGACTGGACGCCGAGCAACTGACGCTAGAAAGGTTGATGGAAGCAATCCAAAGCCTGCCGTTTTTGGCTACCTCCAAGCTGGTTGTAGTGCGGGATCTCGGTACCCAAAAACATCTGGCTGAAAAGATAGAACAAATCATTGCCAATGTTTCAGAATCCACAGAACTTATCATCTATGAATCGAAGATTGATAAAAGATTGAGTTACTATAAAGTTCTAAAAAAAATGACTGAGTGTCACGAATACTCGGAAATCGACGAGCGAGGTTTGGTCGGTTGGCTGTGTGAGGAAGCAAAAGCAGCTGGTGGCAGTCTAAGTTATGCTGACGCGCAATTTCTGGTGGAGCGCGTAGGCCCCAAGCAGATGATGCTGGCGAGCGAGCTCGGGAAGTTGCTGACCTATGATCCGGCTATTACTCGAGATTCGATCGAGCGTTTGGTAGAGCCGAGTCCACAGAGTTCGATTTTTGACATGCTTGATACGATTTTTAGAGGCGATAACCAAAACGGCATGAAACGATACCAAGAAATTCGTGCTCAGGGAGAGGAACCGCAGAAAATTTTGGCAATGATAAGCTGGCAACTACACAATATACTCCTCGTAAAGTCAGCAGGGCAGCGCTCAGCTGATACAATTGCCAAAGAAGCGGGTATGTCACCTTATGTCGTCCGAAAATCACTCGATATCACTAAACGACTTAGTCTAAAAGCGCTTAAAAGTTTGGTCATCAAAACAGCCGCACTTGACATGCGGCTGAAATCCGAACCGATTGACCCTGATCAAGCGGTTCGATCACT
>CAZDBS010000008.1:0-22621 GCA_964503775.1 uncultured Candidatus Saccharibacteria bacterium | reverse complement strand
ACTCTTTGTCGTAGTTTTCTTGACAGTTGGTTTTTTGGCTGTTGGTTTCTTGGTCGTTACTTTCTTTGGAGCGGTTTTGTCGGGTTTACTGACACTCAGAGCTTTGGCTTTCGAGTTCATTTGGGCAACCAGTCGGGCGGCCTTGTTGGTGTGCATCAAGTTTTTCTTGACAGCCGTGTCGATTTTACTCTGAGCTGCCCTTTGTGCTTCGACTACTTTGGGGCTTGAACCGGTTTTGAGAGCGGTGTCGAAAGCCTTGAGGGCGATGCGAAGTGATTTTTTGGTCTGAACATTGCGAGCATAGTGCTTTGCGGCCTGGCGGGTTCGCTTTTTTGCAGATTTGATAATTGGCATTCAAACTTCCTTCTTACACTGGTGATAATTCAAACATGTAATATACCGTATCTGTTATTACTTGTCAAAACAGATACTAGAATTAATTATGCTTTTATGATAGTGTGAGAGCAACGTTTTATAGATAAAAACTCGAAAAAATATGGACCCAGCAGCTCCCAATCTAGCCCCCAACCCCAAGCAACAGATCGTTGAACGACTCAAAGGTGCTACCAACATCCTAGTTACCGTGAGTGTCAACCCCAGCGTTGATCAGTTAGCCGCGGCCATTGGCCTGACACTCATGCTCAACAACATGAACAAGCACGCCACGGCGTTGTTCAGCGGCAAGATTCCAGAAGCCATCCAGTTCCTCGACCCCCAAAAGACTATCGAAAACAACCTGGATCTGCTTCGAGATTTCATAATCTCGCTGGATCGCGACAAAGCATCGAAGCTTCGGTACAAAGACGAAGGTGAGATCGTCCGAATTTTTATCACGCCCTATCACACCAAGATTGACGAACATGATCTCCAGTTCTCGCAAGGCGAAATCAACGTCGAAGTAATTGTTGCTCTTGGCGTCGAACAACGAGAAGAGCTCGATGCGACGATCGCCGCTCATGGGCGTATCCTCCATGATGCAACGGTTATCTCTATGAATGTCGGGGCAAACCCTGGAAACTTAGGCTCAATCAACTGGAATGAGCCCGTGGCCAGCAGTTTGTGCGAAATGTTGATGAGTATGAGCGAGGCGTTGCAGGCCGGCCTAGTAGACACACAAGCGGCAACAGCACTTCTGACCGGAATCGTGGCGGAAACGCAGCGCTTTAGCAATGCCAAGACGACACCAAAAGTCATGACCATGAGCGCGCAACTCATGGCGGCAGGCGCTAACCAGCAGCTTATCGCCAACAGTTTAAATGGTGTGAAGCAACTTGACGAGAAACCGGCTGATATCACGCACGGCGAGCAATCAACTGATGCAGTCTCGACTCCCAAAGAAAAATCTGATGAAATGCAGGTAAATCATACACCCGTATCGGCGGTACAGACTGTCTCGACGACTGTACCTCCCGTGATGGACACGACTCCTCCGGTCATCACATCAGTACCGTCACCGACCATGTCACCACCAGCTCTCGACAGTTGGGCGTCCCAGGCCAGGGCCGAGATGTCAGATGACGCACCGTTGCCACCCCAGCCAATGACGCAGCAGGCGTACGCTCCAAACTACCAGCCGATGCCTATGCAACCACCAACCACACCTGTCCAGCCTCTCCAACCACGCTTCCAATCCATGCCGACACCAGTGGTGACACCAGACGCGACACAAACTTTCCCAGAGGCTCAACGACCGGCAGAGCCTTCGTATCAGACGAAGACGATCAATCCTAGTTCCTTACCGATTCAACCACCATCTGTACACGGAGTGCAGGGCGGTTTAGGGCCTCGTCGTTACATAGGCGAGGATTCACCAGACACCGCTACTTCGCCAGTGAGTTCTTTTGATCAAAACATATCAGAAGCTTCATCATCTGTCGCTGAGGACAAAATCCTCTCGCACAACCAGCCGCATATCGAATCATTATCCGTAGACACTGACTCAGTATCGCCTGACGATCCCAATGTTGCTATCAAACGGGCTCGTGAGGCAGTCCAGCACGCTATCGAGGAACCTGAGGAAGAGGTGCCGCAATCTGCGCCAAATGCCGCTATTCCTACGCCTCTACCGGCTCGTGCCGAAAAGGCAATTGTGCCCGAACCCCATCCTTATGAGGAAATTCCACTACCTACACCCAAAGCTCCAATCCCTACACCGTTGGCTGCTGTACCTGACTCTTCTACCGTTCATGGTCCGGCAGATATCCACCAGACACCTCCGGACGCTACCTTTAAGATCCCAACCCCTGTGCCAGCACCATCAGAACCGATGATTACTGATGTGAAGGCTCCGCCGTCCGCACCACCCCCACCTGACTCGCCGCCACCCGTCCCGCTCTGATGTCATTGATTAATAATCCTATCGTGTCATGATATGGCATTGTGAATATGACTAGAGCTATGTTGAACGGAATCTTGCTAGTGGATAAACCCATAGGTCCATCGTCTTTTGGCGTTGTCTTCAAAATACGGGGTGTATTGCGCAGTGCAACCGGCCTCAAGAAACCGAAAGTTGGACATACTGGCACTCTCGATCCACTCGCTAGTGGGCTATTGGTGATGGTTTTGGGTACGTACTGCAAGCGGGCTGGTGAGTTCTCCAAACTTGATAAAGAGTATGAAGTAGAGTTGACCTTGGGGGCGACCAGTACTACAGACGACTCTGAGGGACAGCTGACATTTGTTTCATCGGATCAACCCGCCAAAGAAGATGTCGAGCGAGTGGTGCAGACGTTTATCGGCAAAATCAAGCAAGTACCACCTATCTACAGTGCTATCAAAGTCGATGGACAGCGAGCTTATAAGCTCGCCCGCAAAGGTTCAGAGGTGCAATTGGCAGAGAGGGAGGTTACGGTATATGAGATTCAGCACCTGGCGTACGCTTACCCGACAGTACGATTTACGGTGAGTGTCTCAAGTGGGACGTATATTCGTTCACTGGCCCGCGACATAGGAAAACAACTTGGGGTCGGGGCATACATGAGTAGTCTACGACGAACGCAGGTCGGAGAGTTTAGTATTTCTGATGCCCAGCCACTAGATAGACTAGACTATGAGGCGTTATGTAAGTCGCTTCGCACTGTCTAACTCTTGTCCCGAGGCGTTAGATATGATAGGATATTCGCGATGATTACAGCAGAGACCAAGAAAGGTGTGACTTCGGAACATCGCACACACGCTACCGACACCGGTTCGCCGCAGATTCAAATTGCGGTGTTGACGGCTCGTGTTCGAGAACTCACCGACCACCTGAAGACTCACCCCAAGGACAATCACTCAAGGCGTGGCTTGATCCAGATGGTAGGACGACGCAAGAAATTGCTAACTTATCTTCGCGATACTGATGGGGAAGCGTATCTTGAGCTTATAGCGAAACTGGGGCTTCGGCGCTAGCTTCGACTCTTTGACGATGAGGTATATCTTCGCGATACACCTTGAATCAGCGAGTTGATCGCGTTCATAAACATAAGACCTTGCTGAGGCTAGTATAGCCATGCGTAGCAGAGCAGTAGTTACCCGCTCTTAGGCGGATAACGACAACCCTGCGACGGATGCCTAGTATCAACAGGAAAGGAACTTGATGGGACAAACAGTTAACCCATTTGGCAAGAAAATTATTACAGTTAGCGGCGATTTCTGTGGCCGGAAATTGACTCTCGAGACAGGGCGACTGGCCTTTCAAGCTAGCGCCAGCGTCACGGCTCGTTATGGAGATACTGTCGTGCAAGCAGTAGTCATGGCCGCTGATCAACATCAGCCAGGCCTAGACTTCTTCCCGCTTACGATCGAGTACGAAGAACGCTTCTACGCTGCCGGTAAGATTTCTGGGAGCCGCTATGTCAAGCGCGAGGGCAAGCCGAGCGAAGATGCTATATTGGCTGGCCGTTTGATTGATCGTCCGATCCGACCATTGTTCCCCAAAGGCTATCACAACGAAGTCCAGGCTGTAGCCCTGGTACTGTCCCTCGATCCCGAAGTAAAACCAGACATTGTCGCTATGATAGCCATTTCGGCGGCCATGAAACTGAGCGGTATACCATTTGATGGCCCCGTAGCTGGCGTGCGAGTCGCTAATATCGACGACAAGCTCGTCGCTTATCCCAATACTTCAGATCTCGAGAAAAGCAACCTCGACCTAGTCGTCGCTGGTACCAAAGACGCCATCATGATGGTAGAGGCTGGTGCTCAAGAACTACCCGAAGAGACCATGTTCGCGGCGCTAAAACTGGCACATGAGTCCTATCAGCCGGCTATCGCTATCCAGGAAGAGCTAATCAAGAAGGTCGGCATAACCGAACGTGAATATGAGCTGCAGCTACCTGATCCCAAATTGTATGAATCGATCGAAGGATTTGTCGGGAAGCGTATCGGTGAGTTGACTGGCAACCAAGAAGAGAGACATCAGAAGATTCATGCTCTGAAAACTGAAGTCGTTGAACATTTTGCGGCAGAAGCCGGTGAGGATTTTGATAAAGAACCCTACAAGGAAGCTTTTGAGCAGCTTGTCAAAAAAGAAGTCCGCCGATCAATCCTTGAAGATGGCGTCCGACCTGATGGACGCAAACCAGAGGAAATCCGAACATTGAGCTCGGAGGTTGGTATATTGCCTAGAGCGCACGGCTCAGCTATCTTTACCAGAGGCAGTACTCAGGCACTGAACGTCACGACGTTGGCTCCACTAAGCTACAGCCAGATGGTTGACACTATGGAAGAGAGTGGCGAGAAGCGCTACATGCATCACTACAACATGCCAGGCTACTCTTCGGGCGAGATTAAGCGACTGGGCAGTCCGGGCCGTCGTGAGATTGGTCATAGTGCCCTCGCCGAGCGAGCGGTCGCTGCGGTTATACCCGACGAAGAGACTTTCCCCTACACGATTCGTACAGTTACGGAGATTATGAGCTCTAACGGTTCGACGTCCATGGCCGCGACGTGCTCTAGTGTGCTCAGCCTCATGCACGCCGGCGTGCCGCTGAAAAACCCAGTGTCAGGTATCGCCATGGGCCTTGTCACTGATGGCGCTAAAAAATCTGTCATCCTGTCTGACATCCAAGGAGCCGAAGACTTCGCCGGTGATATGGATTTCAAAGTTGCAGGTAGCGTCAAAGGCATCACCGCACTGCAGATGGACATCAAAGTCAAAGGTATCACTCTAGATATCATGGAGAAAGCCATCGGACAGGCTAAAGTTGGTCGGGCCCACATCCTTGAACACATGCTCTCGGTAATACCAGAGCCGAGCACAGAACTTAGTCCCTATGCACCACGGATTGAGACTATCATGATCAATCCCGAGAAGACCCGTGATGTTATCGGTAAGGGCGGGGAGATGATCAACAAGATTATCGCCGAGACTGGAGCCGAGATTGATATCCGTGACGGTGGCGTTGTGATGGTTGCTGCTGCGAACAAAGCAGCGATTGATGCGGCCATCGTATGGATACAGCACTTGACTGCTGAGCCAGAAGTTGGTAAAGTATACGAAAATGCTCGGGTAGTGAGCGTCCTCGATTTTGGGGCATTCGTCGAATTCATGCCTGGCCACGAAGGTCTCGTCCATGTCAGTGAGATGAGGGAAGAGCGTACTGAGAAGCCCAGTGACGTCGTATCAGAAGGCGATCGAGTCAATGTGAAGCTTGTGGCAATTGATGATAGGGGACGATACAACTTAACTATGCGCGGTGTTAAGCAAAATACATAAGAAGGACGATAGAGCGTGACAAAGGCCGATATAGAGCGGCAACTTGAACAGATCAAGGCAGACATCATCGACAAAAATGTCTGCCCAGATTTGGCCAAAACGGCCACGCAACTTGTATTCGGTGATGGCAACCCCGCGGCGCGCGTTGTATTCATCGGTGAAGCACCGGGCAAAAATGAGGACGAGCAAGGCTTGCCGTTCGTAGGAGCCGCTGGCAAATTTTTAAACGAGATGCTGGCTTTGATCGACATGGATCGAGATGATATCTATATCACCAATATCGTGAAGTACCGACCGCCGAATAATCGTGATCCGCTTCCGGAGGAAAAAGAAGCCTTCTGGCCATACTTACTCGCTCAGCTCAAAGTTATCGATCCGGATATTGTGGTGACATTAGGGCGACATAGCATGGAATATTTCCTGCCTAGTGCCAAGATCAGCCAGGTGCACGGACAGCCCAAAAGAATACCATTCGGCGATCATAAGATTATCATTCTGCCTCTATTCCATCCGGCAGCGGCTCTATACAACGGAAGTATGCGCCAGACTTTGATCGACGACTTCACACGTATACCGGCAATCCTGAAAAAGCTGCAGGCTGATCCATCACAATCGAAATTGGAAATGTAATTTATAACAAAGTAACAAGGAAAACTATGAATCCACAACAACAAAACAACAGAGGCCCAAGGCCGAACAACAATTATAGGAAGCCAACAGGGCCGAAGGGTCAACAGAACCAAGGCGGCAACAAAAAGGGCATGGGTCAGAATGGGGCTACTCGGGGTGCGGCTATTCGCGCTAGTCGTCGTATCTCTGACTCGGCTAGTAAAGTCGCCAACCAGTACCTCGATGCCTCTCAGAAACAACTTGATCCTGGAACCAGGGGACGGGCTAATGTTATCAAGGAAGACCCCTCCAAGCTTCGCATAACCATCCTTGGTGGCCTCGAGGACGTTGGTGAAAAGAACATGATGATTATCGAGAATCAGACGACGGCCTTGATCGTTGACTGTGGATTGCACTTAGGAATCGATCTACCAGGCGTCAATTACGAAATCGTGGACCCAGCTTATCTGGAGACCATCAAACACAAGATCAAAGGTTACGCCATAACTCACGGCCACCTCGACCATATCGGTGGCTTGAAATTCGTGGTTCCCAAGTATCCGGCCCCGATTTTTGGTTCCAGGTTTACTATCGGTGTCGTCGAGAAAACGTTTGAGGATGTTGATCCGCCTCTTGACCCAAGCTTCAAACTCCAAACGGTTATCATGAACATGGACAACCACGAACGACTGATCGTGGGTGATTTTACGATCGAGCTGACTCGTATTACTCACTCGATACCAGAGTCATGCACGCTTCTGGTAGACACTTCTATCGGTAGAATTGTGTGTACAGGTGATTTTCGCCTGGACCCTGAGCCGCTTGACCATCTGCCGAGTGATGTAGAGCGACTAAAAAAACTGGGGGATGACGGCGTCCTGCTGTTGGTGTCAGAAAGTTCATACGCGAATGAAGAGGGTAGGACTCCCACTGAGCACACTTTGCAACAGAGCTTCCATGACATCATCGGCAAAGCGTCGGGGCGCATCTTTGTCTCTGTTTTCTCCAGTAACATGAATCGCATCCAGATGGTAGTCAATGCTGCTGTGGAAGCGGGGCGTAAAGTTGCTCTCGATGGGCGCAGTATGATGGCCTATGCCGAGATTGCGGTGCGCCAGGGTATCTTGAAAGTACCGAAAGGCACGTTCATAGCTATGAAAGATGTGAATGCCGTGCAAGAAGGGCAAGTGTTGGTGATGTGTACTGGTGGCCAGGGTGAGCCTGGCTCGGCTTTGCAGCGCATGAGTGAAGGGGACCATAAATTCATCAAGCTCAAAGAAGGTGACACAGTTGTTATTAGCTCCTCTCCTATTCCTGGGAACGAAGTGCGCTATGATCAGATTAGTAATAACCTCGCCGAGCAGGGATGTCATCTGTTTAGAAACGTGACGTATGAAATTGATGGTTGTGGGCCGTTACACGTCTCCGGACACGCCAGAAGGGATGAAATGCGCGAAATGATCGACATGATCCGGCCAAAATTCTTCATGGCCAATCACGCGGGTATGTTGCGCCGAAAATATCATACCGACATTGCCGTAGAACAAGGAGTTAAACGCGAGAACACTCTACTTCTGAAGAATGGAGACTCGATCCATATCTCGCAAGAGGGCTGGGAGTATGCCGGTCAGGTACCACACGGCTCGATGCTGGTCGACCAAAACGGATCACTCATCAGTAATGTGGTTGTTAAAGATCGCCTCATGCTCAGTGAGCAGGGGGTCGTGGCAGTCGTCCTGACAATCGATAAAAAAACTGGTCAATTGATGACCAGTCCCGACATTATCTCCCGCGGGTTCATCTACATGCGTGATAGTGAGGGGCTCATGAATGATTTCCGAACAGAGCTGCGTCGGGTCGTCGCTCAGCGTTACAAACGCGTTGACCTCGAAAGATTCAAAACTGAACTTCGTGAGCACGTCACCTACTTCCTGTACGAACAAACCCAACGTTCACCTATCGTCATACCTGTTGTCAATGTCATAGGCGCGAGACAAGAGAAGCCGGGCCAAGTGCCACAGAGCGGGTCTCAACAGTCCCATGAAGAGATTGCTGCTGAGCAGCAGAAGCGCTTTGCGGAGATGAGGGCCCGTCTATTAGGCATCGATGCTAAAGAAGACTGACCAGGTCATCACACCAGCCAGCCTGCCTTCTTTGGTCATTTCCAATTTGTACAGTCCGGTACTCATTCTACGTACTAATATGTACGTTTCATTCCGTTCCTCCTGTTCAAATCGAAACTGGCCTAAAGTCTGACGACCTGGAACAAACCTAGTATATTGACAAACTTACAACATTAATTTATAATGTTTGTGTTTATTACCTAACAATAGAATGTATAGCCCAGTGCTATACTTATCGAAGATTATGGCCAAGAAAAGACGCAAAAAGAAGGGTAGTGCTCAAGTCAAAGAGACCTCGCCATTTGTCCAGCTGTCAATTGCAGCGGTGATTATTTTCCTCGGCGGGTTTATGTTGGTGGGTGGTTTTGACACCGGAGGCCCACTGCCGATTAACCTCTTCAAAGGAGCTTATGCAACGTTCGGACGAGCTGCTTATCTAGTGCCCTTTGCGCTGATGTACCTGGGTTTTTACAAATTTAGAGACGACAACCATAAATTGCCATTTGCCAGAATCTTGAGTGCTACCGCTATGTCAGGAGCCGGGTCGGGCATCGTGTTCCTAACTACTGCAACCCAGGATATTGGCTCACAGATATGGACCGGAGACAAGGGAGGCGCTATTGGTGGTTTGGTGGGCAGCTCGATCATTGGTCTTCTCTCGAAACCACTTGCTATTGCGCTGTTGTTTGGGGTCATGCTATTTGCTGCATTCTATACACTCGGAATCTCACCCAAAGTACTACTCAGATTGATTGAGATGTTCAAACGGGAAGAGCGCGACGAGGAGGAAGAGACCGAGGATAACGGTAAGCACAAAGGCTTCGTGACTGACCTTCGAGCTCTCAAAGATCGCATTGGTAGTCCCAATCATAACTTCCAACTCAATGAGGGAGTACCAGTTGAGCACAGTAAGCAGGCTCATGCGAACAGTCTTAAAAATACGGCTCAGAAACTGACTGCCGCCGAGCAGCATGAAGCTCTGACAACGACCAACGATCCAGATTGGAAATCTCCAGGAGTTGACCTCCTCAATCAAAAACAGGATAAAGCCGACGCCGGTGACGTCAATGGCAATGCCCGGATAATTGAAGAAACATTTCGCAACTTCAATATGGATGTGGAAATGATGGGCGCTAATATTGGCCCTCGCGTCACGCAGTACACTTTGTCGCCACCGAGTAATGTCAAACTGAGTAAGATTGTAGCTCTCGACAATAACCTCGCACTCAGTCTCGCTGCGCACTCGATTCGTATCGAAGCTCCAATCCCCGGTCAGCGGGCTGTCGGTATAGAGGTTCCGAACTACAAATCCGCGACCGTTCGCCTAGCTGGTGTTATGCAATCCCCTGAATGGAAAGCAGCCTCCAGTCCGTTGACTGTGGCTGTTGGGCGGGACATTGCCGGTAAGCCGATACTAGGTGATCTGGAGAAAATGCCTCACGCTCTGATCGCCGGACAAACCGGTTCTGGTAAATCTGTTATGATCAATGCCTTGCTGACCAGCTTGCTCTATCGCAATAGTCCGAGCGATCTGAAACTTATCCTGGTCGACCCGAAGCAAGTCGAGATGGCACCGTATGCCGATATTCCGCACCTTCTGGCGCCGGTCATCACAGAGCCTGAAAAATGTATCTCGGCCCTCAAATGGGCAGTTGCTGAGATGGAGCGTCGCTACACAGAACTTGCCGAGCAGGGTAAGCGTAATATCGAAGAGTACAACAAGATCAAGGCTGATGATCGGATGCCGTATATAGTCATCGTCATCGATGAGATGGCGGATCTCATGATGTTAGCCGCCCGCGACGTTGAGGCGCTTGTCGTTCGTATTGCCCAGAAGGCGCGAGCAGTTGGTATCCACCTAGTGCTTGCTACTCAGCGACCTAGTGTCGATGTTATCACTGGGCTTATCAAAGCCAATATACCGGCTCGCATTGCGTTTACAGTATCGAGCCAAGTTGATTCTCGAACGATCATTGACCATATCGGTGCCGAGAAACTCCTGGGCATGGGTGATATGTTGTATCAGACGGCGGATATGCCGAAACCAAAACGTATACAAGGTGCTCTGATACTGGACGACGAAACCAAGCGCGTCTGCGACTTCCTGCGTGATCAGCGACCGCCTCAGTATGATCCGGAGATTACTGCTCAACCGGTTCAGCTTAATGGACGCGGTGGTTTGGTAGTTGATCATGATTCAGGTGCTGACGACGATATGTACAAGGATGCAGTTAGAGTGGTGATCGAAGGCGGCAAGGCAAGTACTAGTTTGTTGCAGCGTCGTCTGCGTGTCGGTTATTCCAGGGCCGCTAGATTAATCGAAACGATGGAAGAGCAGGGAATCGTTGGACCAGCCGATGGCGCTCGTCCTCGTGAGGTCCTCGTCTCTAGTCTTGATGATGTGTTCAATCGAAGCCCGTCTGGCGCCCCGATGACGGATAGTTCAGATATCGATGATTTTTGACAAAAAACAGAGGTGAATGTATAATACTCTCGTTATTAACTCAGCTTGCATGAAACAGTGCAGGCTATAACCAAAGGAGTATACGTGGAGAAAAAGGAATACGAGGTAGCAGTCCTCTATCATCCAGATCTAGAGATAGACTTAGATAAGCCACTGAAGAAAGTGGAAAAGATCTTCGTCGACAACGGTGGATCGATCACTAATGTCGATAATTGGGGCAAACGCAAACTTGCTTACCCTATCAAGAAGCAAGATCATGCTGTATACGTTATCTACACCATAGAACTGCCTGCCGAAAACGTGGGCAAGTTAGAGTCGATGCTCAATATCACGGATGAAATTGTCCGTTTTCTGATCGTCAAGCCTGATCCCAAGATCAAAGAAGCCTTAGCAGCTCGCGAAGCAGCTGAGGCGGAGGGTGAGGGGCAGTCTGACGAAGAGCCAACTAGTGATAAAGAGACAACTGAGGACGAAGAATAAGGGTATAAGGAAGGGGACAAGGGCAATGGCAAAAGGTTTTAACAAAGTAATCTTGATGGGAAATCTCACACGAGACCCAGAGTTGCGTACGACGCCGAATGGCGCAAATGTCTGTAGTTTCAGCCTTGCGATTAACCGCAGTTGGAAAGATGCTAACGGACAAACCCAAGAAGCCGTAGATTTCATCGACTGTACGGCTTGGGGTAAGGCCGGCGAGATCATCGCCCAATATACCCAGAAGGGTAGACCACTTCTCATAACCGGACGACTGCAAAGTCGTTCATGGGAACAAGATGGGCAGAAGCGTAGTAAAGTCGAAGTGAACGTTGAAGATTTCAACTTCATCGGTAGTGGGCAGGGTGGCGGTGGAAGTGCTCCGAGCGAAGACGACAGTTCAACCCCCAGTAAGCCAGCAGCCAAGAAGAAAGCTGCAAAGGATGAGGATGTCGACATCGAAGATATCGATGCCGACGCTCCCATCGACCTCTCTGACATTCCTTTCTAGGAATGTCAAAACTCTAAATACTAAGCCCTAAATCCTAAATGTTTAGAACTTAGATTTTAGAAATTAGAATTTCTTAACGATAAAGGAGTTAAGCCATATGGCTAAGATTTATAGAAAGAAAGACGATCGAGATATCGTATTTGACTACAAGGATTTCAAAACCTTGCAGCGGTTTGTAAATATCTATGGACAGATTGAGACACGCAAGCGAACCGGCTTATCAGCTAGTCAACAGCGTTCGCTCAGTACTGCTGTCAAACGAGCTCGACATATCGCACTATTACCATTCGTAGCTAACTAAGACTCTACGATGGCGTTAGCAATTACTGATCTCAAAAAAGGTACGATTTTCCAGTTCGAGAGCGTACCGTACAAAGTCATCGACTACTCCCAGAAAGTCATGGGGCGTGGTGGCTCGATTGTGAACGTCCGTATTCGCAGTTTGCTCGACGGCAGGGTACTAGACAAGACGTTCAAGGGCAACGAGCAGCTTGATCGTGCTGATGTTAGCACCAAGAACGTCCAATATCTCTACAACGACGGCTCGACGTTCTATTTCATGGACCAGGTCACGTATGACCAATCAGAAGTCAGTACTGATATCGTTGGTGATGGCGCACAGTATATGAAAGAGGGCGACACGGTCCAGGCGCAACTGTTTGACGGACGAGTGATCAACATCGAATTGCCAAAAAACGTATTTCTGAAAGTGACCTACACCGAAGATGCTGTCAAAGGCGATACCAGTGGTGCTATCCAGAAAGACGCGACACTCGAAACGGGCATCAAAATCAAAGTCCCAGCCTTTATCAAACAAGGCGACATCATCTCTGTTGATACGACTACCGGTGCATACCGAGAACGTAAGAAAGATTAGTTATGAAAAAACGACTGGACCAGGAACTTTTCAGTCGCCATTTGGTATCTAGTCGCTCACAAGCTGAGTCGTATATTCGTATGGGAAAAGTAGTGGTGAATGGGAAAGTTATCACCAAGACAGGCCACCAAGTCTCAGAGAGTGATACGATTTCTGTCGAAGTGGCAGAGCAATATGTCTCGAGGGCTGGTCAGAAGTTGGCGAGCGTCGCACAAGCTTTGAAGCTAGATTTTGCAGACAAAATCGTACTCGACGTCGGTTCGTCGACTGGTGGGTTTACCGACTATGCTCTGAGGCATGGCGCCAAAAAAGTCATCGCAGTTGAGGTCGGGACGAATCAGCTTCATCCTACCCTACAAAACAATCCTCAGATAGAATTGCATGAACAAACTGATATCCGTAACTTTCAGCCAACTGATATTCCGGATTTTATACTGATCGATGTGTCGTTCATCTCGTTGCGCGAGATTTTGCCCCATGTGGCTGCAATCAGCGGTAAACAAACGTATGTAGTCGCGATGGCAAAGCCGCAGTTTGAAGCTGGACCGAGCTTCAAGCACAAGGGAGTGATAAAGAATGACAACTTACGTCGCCAAGTATTAGATCACCTGGAAACATTCATGAAGAAATATTTTGTTATTCAGTCCAAAGCTGATTCAGAAGTCGCAGGCGAAAAAGGCAATCGTGAGCGGTTCTACCTTTTGTCAATCGTTAAACGTTGAATCGAAACTCGACGACATCGTCAGGTTGCATGACGTAGGTTTTGCCCTCGGTGCGAACTTTTCCGGCAGCTTTGGCAGCAGATAGTGAACCTAAGTCGATAAGGTCTTTATAATCGACGACTTCAGCGGCGATGAAGCCTCGTTCGAAGTCCCCATGGATGACCCCGGCAGCCTGCGGGGCGGTAGCGCCTTGGGAGATGGTCCAAGCCCGGACTTCTTTTTCTCCAGCCGTCAGGTAGCTCTGGAGGCCAAGTGTGGCATAGGCGGCATGAGTCAGCTGTACGAGGCCCGATTCTTCTACGCCGTATGATGCTAGTAATTCTTTGGCGTCTGTTTCGTCGAGTCCGCGGAGTTCACTTTCGAGCTTGGCACAGACGAAGATAGCCGTAGCAGGGGCGACTATATCACTAAGCGCAGACCTTTTGGCTTGATCTGTGAGTGTACTTTCATCGACATTGAAGAGGTAGATAACTGGCTTGGCGGTTAGAAGTTGGAGGTCGTGAAACTCAGAGATCTCTGATCTGAGTTCGTCATCACTTGAAATAGGCTTGCCTGAATCAAGAAGAGCTTTGGCTTTTTCGTACAGCTGTAGCATAGGCAGAAGCTTGGGATTGGCACGGGCTTCTTTTTCAAGTTTGGGTAAACGTTTCTCTAGAGTTTGCAAGTCGGCGATAGCCAGCTCCGTGTTGATGACGTCGATGTCTTTCTGGGGACTATGATCGGTATTAACATGCTGGACGTCGGGATCCTCGAATGCGCGGACGACATGACAAATAGCAGCGCACTCACGAATGTTGGCGAGGAATTGGTTACCGAGTCCTTCGCCTTTACTGGCTCCAGCTACGAGTCCGGCGATGTCGACGAAGGTGACGGTTGCTGGTTTGATCGGAGCGCCGTTGTATAACTCACTCAGTTTCTGTAAGCGGGGATCAGGAATGGCTACGATTCCAGTATTTGGCTCAATCGTCGCAAACGGATAGTTCGCCGCTAAGATATTGTTATTGGTCAGGGCATTGAACAGCGTTGACTTACCGACGTTGGGTAGTCCGACGATGCCGATAGATAGACTCATAGTCCTTTATTCTAACAGGGGTGGTATAATTTGGCTATGGCTGTGGATCAAGGAGAAGTGCCTGTTGCTGTCACCGATGTTGAACACCTAATCACTGAAGGCTATATTCCGTTTGCAGAGATTATCCGCGTTATCCCATGGCCTACTGATCCAGAAAGAGCTTGGGAAAATGACGCAGAACATTCGCATGCCCTTGCTTTTATAGGTGCGGCAATCGGTGAAAGACTCGGGATGGATCCAGCGAAAATCACTTTGTATGCAACGTTTCATGATTTCACTGAGAGATATGCCACAGATACATCAGTTTGGGACGAGGAGGGAAGGTTGACCAAAGTCGAGCGAGAGGAGCGAGCCTTGGAACAAGTTGAACAAACGTTCCAACGAACACCACTTGTTGCTCAGGTTATTCGCGACTATGAAGCAAAAGCAGACGAGGAGTCTCGCTTCGTAGATGCTCTCGATAAGATCGTTGCTGCGATCATGGTATTACGTGGCGGAACATTATATCGCGAAAATGGAATTTCATTCGAGCAGTTCCTTCGTAAAGCCGACGAAATACGCTTGCGTGTTGCCATACATCCAGTTGTCGCCCAGTGGTATGAAGAAGTAGTTAATGAAGTAGTTAGGCGAAAAGAAGAGCTGTTTCCTGCATGAAATACGTCGCCTTTCTCAGGGGCATCAACGTCGGTGGGCGAGTGATTAAGATGGTGGATTTGAAAGAATGTCTTGAGGAGATAGGTCTCAGAGAAGTGAGGACGATTTTGCAGTCTGGAAATGTCACCTTCGAGAGTGATCAGAAACAAGTAGAGCTGAAACAAAACATTGAAGCTGTGTTGACGAAAACCTTCAACTATCCGGCCAGAGCCCAGGTATTTACGATTGAACAAATCCAAACCATCATTCAAGGCTATCCTTTTGATAGGAATGACAAAGATCATCAGCATTATGTCGTTTTCATGGAGTCGGCTAAGGAACATGAACTTGAAGCCGAGGCGACATTTGATGACAAACTCGAGCAGATTAAGTCAGGGACGAACTGTCTGTATTGGACCGTTCCTAAAGGCATAACTTTAAAGAGTGAGTTTTCTAAGTACCTTACGAAGCCTAGGTACAAAGAATTCAATACTGTGCGAAATATAAACACGCTTGAGAAAACAATTCACTGACATCTGGCAGTTACTCTTGGCACAGTAACGCTTATGGTCTACAATTGTCCGCATGAGTTTATTAAGCGGCGTGGGCGATTTTTTCGGTCTTGATATCAGCTCATCGGCCATCAGGGCAGTACAACTAAAGGGTAGGGGCGCGACCAAAACCCTGCTTCGCTATGGAAGTGTCGAAGTTGACGCTCAGACAGCAACTAGCGACTCACCGACCGACCAGCAACGGTTGGCTGCTACGATCAAAGCATTCCTGACTGAAGTAGGGGTCACTACTCATAATGTCGTGGTCGGCATCCCCTCATCACGAGTATTTACGACTATTGTCGACATCGATAAACTCTCTCCGAGCGAACTGGCCAAGACAATTGATTACCAGGCGGAGAGTTTCATACCTACTCAACTAGCCGATTCCAAATTTGACTGGGCGGTTTTGGGTGAATCTGCCCAAGACCCCAACAAGCTCGAGGTGCTACTCTCCAGCGTGGCAAACTCCTATATCGAAGCGCGTCTAGATATGCTCGAGGCTATTGGGTTGAATGTCGTTGCCTTTGAACCTGATGCGTTGGCCATAGGTCGCTCGCTGGTACCTCCCAATCAGACAGGTGCGCAACTGATTCTCGACATGGGTGCTCAAGCTACAGATCTCATCATCTTATTGGATGGGACTCCGCGGCTCATTCGTTCTATCCAAGTGGGCACCAAAGCACTTATCAAAGCGACGTCGCAAAATCTGGCTATAGATGAAAAACAAGCTGAGCAATTTGTCTTCAAGTTCGGCCTCAGTCAACAGAAACTAGAGGGGCAGATCTACCGCGCACTAGTCGGCACTATAGACACCATGGTGGTCGAGATCGAAAAATCAATCAAGTTCTTCACTACCCGCTACACTAATTCCAAAATCGAGAAGATTATCGTGACTGGTGGAGTGTCAACACTTCCGGAGTTCCCACTCTACCTAGCCAATAAATTCGCTATCAATATCGAGATAGGCAATGCTTGGCGTAACGTCGCCTATTTACCAGATCGCCAGAATGAGCTAATCGCCGTGGCTAACCATTATTCCGTGGCTGCCGGACTAGCGGAGCGAAACGAATGATCCAGCTCAACCTCCTACCAGATGTCAAACAACAGTTCATGCGCGCCCTAAGACTCAAGCGGCTGGTGCTTCTTGGGGCGGTTGTGTTGTGTGGCGGTGCCATCGTCATCACGGCGTCATTGTTCACCTACGTTAACCTCGGACAGAAACGACACATCACCAATCTGACCAATGATATCAATGACAAGAAAAAAGAGCTGGCAACACTGCCAAATATCGATCGTATACTGACCGTTCAGAACCAGCTCCAGGCCCTGCCGACGCTTCACGATGGTAAACCAATCGTCAGTCGACTGTTCCTATTCCTCAGTAAGGTCACTCCTGCAAATATTGGTGTGGCCACGTTCAAGGTCGCAACCGATGATCGTCGTATAGACATTGAGGGTACGGCGCAGAGCTTCGAAGCGATCAATACCTTCATCGATACACTTAAGTTTGCCCAATACCAACAGAGCGATAGTACTACGCAGCCCCGAGCCTTCAGCAAAGTAGTGTTGGTTAATTCTGCCAAGTTGGATAAAGGCACGTCATTTTCCATCAGTCTCGAATACGATGCGGCGCTGACTGATTTTAAGACTTATAACTCGGTCAGTGATGGCGTCATCCCGATTGTTAACAGTACTATAACCACTCGTGAGTTATCTGAGTCGATATTTCAATCTACGGGGGGAGGTAAGTAATGCACTTAAACAACCCTTTCGGTAGTAGTAAACGATCCCTTATCAGTAAGGTGAACTCTACAGTCCTATTTGCTGCTGGTCTCACCGCAGTTATAGTCTCGGTTGCGATTGTCACCTGTCGAGCGCTGGTGAGCCAACGTGCTTATCAAGACAGGGTCATCACCAAGAAGCAGCTGGCACGTGACACGCTCGTCAGTAATGTTGCTGACGCGGCCAAACTCGAAGAGTCATTCAATGCTCTGGAGAAAAACGTAACCGTTAACTCCAGGACGATTCTCAATGCTCTGCCTAGCAAATACGATGTCCCGGCACTAGGTTCATCTATCGAGAAGATCGTCAGTGAAGGGGGATACAAACTGGAGTCATTTACTGGCGAGGACACGGCCGAAGTTACCCAGAACAGCAACGATCCTGAAGCTGCAGAAATACCATTTACCGTGGAGATAAGTGGCAATTACGATGCTATCAAGCGGTTTACAAATGACCTCCAGCGATCCATCCGACCGTTCAAGATCCTGACGCTGACTGTGACTGGTCAGGACAATAACCTAAGGGCAAGCTACAAGATCGTAACTTACTATCAGCCCGCTAAGAATCTAGAGTTCAAAACAGAGGTGGTGAAATAATGAAACGCAACGATCTGGCACTCATAATTCTGATAACGGCAACGGCGGTTATCATAGCCGTATTTTTGGGCAATAGTTTCATAACGTCGTCCAAAAATCGAAGTCAAAAAGTTGAAGTTGTGGATAAGTTTAATACCGATTTCCCAGCACCAGACGTACGAGTATTCAACGACAGGTCTCTCGATCCTACGAAAGACATCAAAATCGGACCGGCAACCAACGACCAACCATTCAAGAATCAAGGAAAGTAGGCGCTCATGAGCGTTCTGTCGGCTGATAATCAAAAGCAGCTAGAAGAGCTACTAGTTTCCGAGGGCTTGCTTACTGACAAAAAACTCAAAGAACTAAAGGACAAGGCAGGGGAAGAAAACGAGCCGTTAATTGTCAAACTAATAGCCGATAAGGCGGTTGATTCTGAGGATCTCACTCGTTTGACTGCTCATGTCACCGGTACGCCGTATGTAAACCTGACCCAAGCAACGATTAATCCCCAGATGCTCGAACTACTGCCTCGGGATATAGCTGAGCGTTATATGGCTGTACCGCTGGGAGAAATGGGCAACCGCCTAGTAGTTGCTATGCTCGATGCCGACAATGTTCAGGCTGTGGATTTTCTGTCGAATAAGATCGGTCGTCCTCTGAAGGTCTATATCTCTAGTGAAGGAGGTATTAGGCATGTCATATCACAATACTCCAGTAGCTTGAAAGAAGGTGTCGAAGAGGTACTGAGTGATAAACATGACGAAGAAGTACGTGATCAAGAGATTGAAAATCAGGCAGAAGCAAAACCGATTGATAGAAAAAACGCAACTGATATCAAAACGATCGTTCAGGACTCACCGATTAGTCGAGCGCTTACGACCATACTGGAGTATGCCTCCAAGAATCGGGCATCGGATGTCCATGTTGAGCCGTTCGAGAAGTCGTTGAAGATTCGGTGTCGAATTGATGGTGTTCTAAGAGAAATCATGAAGTTACCGAAGAGTATCGAACCGGCTCTCATCTCACGCATCAAGATATTGTCAAATCTTAAAATTGATGAGCACCGTATACCGCAGGACGGTCAGTTCTCGGTTGTGGTAGGCAGCAAAGAAGTCGATCTACGTATTGCCATCTCGCCAGTGTTGTGGGGTGAACAGGTGGTCATCCGGTTACTGGACAATAGCGGGACAAGCCTCGAACTCGAGGACATGGGATACCGCGGCCAAGGCCTATCATCTATCAAAGAGGGGCTTAAAAAACCAAATGGCATGATCATCACTTCAGGACCAACAGGGTCTGGTAAGACAACCTCGCTCTATGCTCTCATACGTGCCATAAAAAATGACACTGTAAATATCGTAACTCTTGAGGATCCGATTGAGTACAAGATGGAAGGCGTCAATCAGATCCAGGTGAATCCCGATGTCGGTCTGACGTTCGCTACGGGACTTAGATCTATTCTGCGACAGGACCCCGATATCGTGATGGTGGGTGAGATTCGCGACAAAGAGACCGCCCAGCTGGCGGTCCAGGCTGCTTTGACAGGCCACTTGGTTTTCTCGACCCTTCACACCAACTCCGCAGCCGGAGTATTGCCTCGCTTGCTCGATATGGGTATCGAGCCATTCCTGATAGCTTCCACGGTTAACACGGTGATCGGACAGCGTCTGGTGCGTCGCATCGTTGATGACAAACAAGCATATGGTGCTGACGAAGCGGAGATTGCGGCAATTCACGAGACTTTGGGTAAACTTTTGCCGGGAAACGAGAATGATCAGAAGGAGTTAGGGGAGCGACTTGGCTATAAAGACTTGCCCCTAGGCAATCAAAAAGCTTATACTTTGTTCAAGGGTAAGCCGTCGGATGATAACCCTGGTGGCTATAAAGGCCGAATTGGTATCTATGAGGTTTTCAGCGTAACAAACGAAGTCGAGTCTTTGATCTTGGAGCGTTCGCCAACCAGCGCTATCCAGACAAAGGTAGAAGAGCAGGGGATGGTTACGATGCGTCAAGACGGGTACTTAAAAGCATTAGCAGGTGAAACGACACTAACGGAAGTCAACCGTGTCGCAGCCCTGGATAGCATGTAAACGAGGTGGAACACATATATGCAACTCAGAATTGAAGCACTACTAGAAGAAGTCATCAAGAAAAAGGCTTCTGATCTACATTTACAAGTTGGTCTACCGCCTATGCTCCGTGTCGACGGCAGCTTAACGCCGGTTGTGAGTACCAACCCGCTTAGCGAGGATGATGTTGAGACTTTGGTTTTCGCAGTTCTCGACGAAGATCAGAAACAAATCCTACTGAAGGATAAAGAGTTTGATTTCTCGTTTGCTTTCGGTGATTTGGGTCGCTTCCGTGTAAACGCTTTTCATGAGCGAGGTAATCTAGCGGCGGCACTTCGTCTGATCCCCAACGAGATTCCTCCAGTCGAGAAGCTTGGCTTGCCGCCTATTGTCAATAGCTTCGCTGACTACCCCAGGGGACTTGTTCTCGTAACTGGACCTACAGGCTCTGGTAAATCCACGACCCTGGCTTCTATCATCGACAAGATTAACAATGAGCGCCCCTTACACATCATCACTATCGAGGATCCGATCGAATATACTCATAAATCAAAACGGGCAGTCATCGTTCAGCGAGAAGTCCACTATGATACTTACTCATTTGCCGCTTCACTACGTTCTGCGCTGCGCCAGGATCCCGATGTGGTATTAATCGGTGAGATGCGTGATCTAGAGACCATCAGTGCGGCCATCACCATCGCCGAGACTGGCCACTTGGTATTTGCGACGCTTCATACCAACTCTGCAGCGCAGAGCATCGATCGTATGATCGATGTATTCCCGCCCCATCAGCAACCTCAGGTGCGAGCCCAGCTGTCCAACATCCTGATGGCTATTTGCTCGCAGCGTCTTATCCCGGCGATTGGCGGGGGACGAGTCGCTTCGGCCGAAGTCCTTATCGCTACACCAGCGGTTCGCAATATCATACGTGAGGGCAAGGCTCATCAATTGGACGCTGTTATCCAAACAGGGACTGAGTTTGGTATGCAGTCTATGGACAAGACGCTTGTCTCGATGATTCACGCCGGTACTATCTCTTATGACGAAGCGGTCAACTACGCTGTCGACAAGACTGAGCTTGATAGGCTCATGAGGAGTTAAGCCCTCATGCAAACATATGAGTATCGGGCCAAAGACTCGAAAAGTGGCAAGATCGTCAAAGCTGATGTTCAAGCCGAGAACGAACGAGCCGCCGCTAAACTGATAGCCAAGCAAGGCCTAGCGCCTATCGAGATTAAGGCTCACGATTCAGGAATATCACTGCTTGGTAAATTTCGTAATCGTGTACGCGCCAAAGACCGTGTCGTTTTTGCTCGCCAGCTATCGACACTGATTAGTGCCGGACTACCTCTTACCAAGAGCTTGGTGACGGTTCAGAGACAGACAAAGAGTCGGGTTTTTCGATCGATCATCCAGGACATCATCGGTAATGTGGAATCGGGCAATACGCTTGCCAAAAGCATGGAGCGAAACTCCCAAGTATTCAGTCAAGTATTCACTAGCCTGGTAGCAGCAGGGGAATCGTCTGGGACACTTGATAAGGCGCTTGAACGAGTCGCCAACCAACAAGAAGCGGATGCTGAGATCTTGTCTAAGATTCGGGGGGCGATGGTGTACCCGGCAATAGTCCTAGGAGTCATAGGAGTTGTCATCGTCTTTATGATGAAGACTGTGCTGCCCCAGGTTGGTGCGTTGTACAAAGATTTACATCAAGAACTTCCCATCGCTACACGCATGCTTCTGTCGACGGCGAATTTCATAAGCGAATTTTGGTACGTAGTCGTCATAGCACTTCTGCTGCTGGCTATCGGGTTCCGTCGATATATGTCTTCACTGGATGGCCACAAGTTTTTCGACCGCATGAAAATGTCCTTGCCGCCTATCAACACCTTGTTCATGAAGCTTTACATGGCTCGATTTTGTCGAACTGGAGCTTCACTTGTATCAAGTGGCGTCCCATTGCTAGAGATGTTGAGTATCACTGCAAGAGCTATCAATAATGTCCACATCGAAGCATCACTGAAAAAAGCTATCGAGAAGGTCAAAGGTGGCGAGAAGTTATCCGCCAGTATCGCGAACGATCCCAATTTCCTCGAGTTGGTCCCGCAGATGATCGAGATAGGTGAAGAGTCGGGGACGCTTGATAAGATGTTGGAGCGAACTGCCGGTTACTATGAGAAAGAGCTCGACAACGAGATCAAATCTCTATCGACGACTATCGAGCCGATTTTGATGATTGTATTGGCTATCATCGTGGGCGGTATGGTTGCAGCGGTATTGTTCCCGATCTATTCACTTGTGGGCAATGCTACATTCAAGTAAAAAGCGCTTGCACTGTGTGAGTCAGAACGGTACACTGTCAAGCATAAGGGCAATCAAGCCTTAAAGTTCGTTATAAAAGGAGTGGTAATTATATGCGAATCAAACATCAAACAGATAAAGGTTTTACGATCAT
>CAZDBS010000007.1:26521-28146 GCA_964503775.1 uncultured Candidatus Saccharibacteria bacterium | reverse complement strand
CGCCGCATGACAGACACGCCGGCATCTCGCAATTCTTTATCAGTGAAGCCCTTCTTCTTCAAATAGCTCGTGAGGGCTGCACCACTTCCCGGAGAGTAACCCAACTGAAAATTTAACGCCGTTTCACGACTAAAACCCCTTTTCTTCAAGACGTACTCCAGAGCAAGTGGGGATTTAGTAAAACAGTGCTGGTAGTACCTGGTGGCCACGGAAAGTACTTCAAGCAGGCGTTTTTTACGCTTGGCAAACGATCCATCACCCCGGCCGTATTCACTAAGTTCTATGCCGGCTTTGCGGGCCAGTATTTCCAATGACCCTCGGAAATCTACCCCCTCCATCTCCATGACAAAGCCAAACATGGTTCCGCCCTTGTTCGACGAGAAATCATGCCATATCTGTTTGTCTGGGCTAACCATGAGACTCGGCGTCTTTTCGGCATTGAAAGGACTGAGACCTTTGAAATTCCGACCGGCACGCTTCAACTCGACGTACTCTCCAACAACGTCTTCTATATGCAAGCGTCTTTTGATCTCCTCCACGGCATCCATAGACCCAGTATACTGGGAAACTCTAAACTCTAGGCACTAAATTCGAAACAAATTCAAATCTCTTTAATCACAGGTGCGCCGTTAGGATTCAGGGCTTAGAATTTAGAATTTTGCTGCCACAAATCTGTTATCCTTATTGCTATGGATCCTTCGACAGCCGAACCGCAAAGCGTTCATGAACTTTTGAATCTGTACGATCAGAAGTCGGCGGCCTCACCATCCAAGAAGTCGTTTCTGCTCCTAATCGGAGGAGCTGTTGTAGTCATTATCCTGATCGTGATGCTATTCATGGGATCACGAGGTGGCGGCGACACCGCTTCGTTCGAAAAAGTACTCTCAGCACAACAGACTATTCTCGCAACTGTAGAGCAATCGAACAAAGATATCCGGGGCCGAACAACACTCAACTTTGTCACCCGCGTCGAGACGGTTGTCGCCAGCGATCAGGCATTACTGCTGGCCGGCCTCGGCAAGAACAAGGTTAGTAGTAAGTCATACAAATCAGCTAAAGACACTGATGGCTTAGCGAAAATTAAGCAAGCCGCAGTTGGCAATAAGTATGACGACGCACTAACGGAAGTTCTCAGCAGCGAGATCGCAGACTATCAGACAAAACTACAAAGTGCTTACGAAGCGACGAAATCAACCAAGGTGCAGTCGGTGTTGTCTGAAGCATACAAACACACGACTAGTTTGAAACCCTAAGTATTAGAGACAAGTTCATATGAGTGCCGGATGAGATCCTGGACATCGGCCCAAGGCAGTTGGCCAGTAAGTAGGATAGTGTTCCAGTGTTTTTTGTTGAGATGATAACCTGGCAGGACAGTTTCGTACTTATTGCGCAGCAGCTCAGAAAGCTCTGGTGCACATTTCAGACTTATGCGAATTGGGTCGCTATCCTCGGCGATGAGAGCAAACATCTTCCCCTTCTCTATACTTCCAATTTTATAGACAGCAACTTCCTCGCCAAACGGATATGACAGATGTGTGTTCGGCATGGAGAGGATGTATTGTTCAACGGTTTTGTGATCCATGACTGGTTATATTAGACCATCTTCCACACTTGAGCTAGTTCGG
>CAZDBS010000007.1:20870-26421 GCA_964503775.1 uncultured Candidatus Saccharibacteria bacterium | reverse complement strand
AAAACCGTATGCTATCCATTGGTAGCCGCTCGGAATCCACGGCTGACGCGGTGCGTTGTAGTTCATCTTATCGTTCAGTATACCGTATATACCTTTTGCGCTTAGTGGTTTTTACCACTATCTTTGAAGTCAAGTGTGCAAGAATTTATACAGTATCGCCTGCCTGTTGGTTGATCTGGAGCATCGTCGAATACATGACCGAGATGACCGCCACAATTTGCACATTGTACTTCGATCCGATGCATTCCATGAGTATCATCGTCAACCAACTTTACAGCATCGGATTTGGCTGCGTCGTAGAAGCTTGGCCAGCCACTTCCCGACTCAAACTTAGTAGTTGAATCAAATAGTTCCGCCCCACAAGCCACACAAACATACATACCTTCAGACTTGTGATCAACATACTTTCCTGTAAATGGAGACTCCGTCCCCTTCTCTCTCAATATCCTGTATTGCTCGGGGCTCAACTTTTTTCGCCAATCATCATCTGTCGCAGGAATTGTTGACACTCTTATGATTCCTTTTTCTTATCGAGGCGATCCAGTTTTAGCCATTTGACAACCAAATACACTACTGCCGCTATGACCGCGAAGTCCAAAAGCAAGTTTAGAAAATTACCATACAGTAGGTATACCTTTTCAGTTTTTCCATCGATGATCTGATCAGCTACGTGCCACTTCAGACCCTTGAGACCATTGGCCGAACCCAAAGGAATTCCGACGAGTGGCATGATGATGTCGTTGACGAGTGAGTCGACGAGTGTCTTGACGGCGCCACCAAGAACTAGACCAATCGCCAGTCCTATCACCCCCTGCTCACGCACAAATGTCATAAACCCTTCAAGCGTGCCTTTTGACGAAGCTTTCAACTTTTCCATACCAGAAGTCCTTTCTTATTCAAACTTAGTATAGCGAAGTTGTTTCAAAAATGTCTCGGCGTGTTTACTGAACTGTGCTTTCCGTTCATCATCCATCCGATCATAGCTTCGGATCATCATGGCTGTTGTCGGATGACTGCTCAAATCTCGACGATGTGAGTCAATGTAATGCCAGTACAAGCCTTCCCAAGTTTTAGTCCACGAGTTTTGGCGACTAGCACTAAGTGATTGAATGGTTTTCGCCGTCACAATCGGCATCGGCGACGAATGAAGTTTCGATGACTGGAAGACCCATGGCTCGACTGCCCAAGGAAAAGCATCAATCCATGCTCCCATGTATATCTGGTACTGGTCATAAGAATTTACTCCTGCCAGTTCCAGTAGGTCATGAAGTATCTGTCGCTCACTATAAGTCGCATAGCCGTAAAGCGCCGCTTTATGTATCACATCGTCGACGGGCGGCAAGCCAATCCCCTCCTGCCACCTGAGTGTGTCCGCTGCTTGCCCATATTTGGCCTCGGGGGCGGACAAGTACAAGGCTCGCACATACTCCCGCTCACCAAGCAAGTTGTACAGAAAACGTTTGATACTTGGTTGTCTTGTGTCCGACCCGTCAAGAACGTCGATAATGTCCCGGATAACCAGCAGACCAATGTTGAGCATAGCTGACAGCCCACTATGAAACATGAGCGTGTTATGGGCCTCAATACTCATCTCGTACTGGGCATAGTACCCGAGGCGCTCCCGCACGAACTGCTTGAGTAATATGAGAGCTTCCGAGCGATGCGTTGGCCACTGAAATGTATCCACTTCTCCGAAATTATCAGAAAAGTGTTTTGTCACCCAAGAGGCAACATCCCTTACAACCGAATTATTCCCAAACACTCTCGCCTCAGGCGTCATATGTTTCAATGGAAGTCTAGACTGCGCAACTTTTGGCGACGGGGATACTTCAAGACCAAGAGTACGACTCGTCTCTGAATAAAAATCTGGTGCTGTCTTCCTCATACTCACTAGTTCACGTGCTTGCTCTTCACTCAAAACAAACTGGGGTGATGGTATGGCTTCAGCCCCCAATGCCTCCATGCGACGCGTAATGATGTGATCGCTTGGCTCATAATATTGAATGCTGTTAACGGTTTGTTTCTCGAGATAATTGGTAAGTTCAAGTAGACTTGGCAGCACTTCTATCTTCGCATCAGTAGCGTAGCGTTTAGCACTTGCTCGAAGTAGCACAAGCTTTTGTTTATGAAACCGCGATGCCCGCTCTGGGTCCATTCCAAAAAAGAGCGGATCTTCAACTAGAACCACTTGATCACCCGTCTGCAGAGGTAGTATCTCAATTGGAAACAGCTGATTGGGAAATAAGACAAAGACCGATTTGGACATAGCCTATTCTAAGCACAGATACGACAATAGCAAGCGATCACATCTTGCTCGGAACTTCTATACCAAGACAGTCAAGTCCATGTCGAAACACATGCGACACTTTGTGTAGCAAACTCAGACGAGCAGCTCGAGTTGCCTCATCTACATCGTCTTTTAATATTGGCGTTGTCTCGTAATATCTATTCATGCTTTGAGCCAACTCGAACAAGAACTGGGCAACCCTATGCGGTTCCTGAGCATCAGCCGCTTGGGTTAGTATAAGAGGATAATCAAGAAGTTTAAGGAGTACGGTTTTCTCTACCGCCCAATCATAACCATCAGAACTGACAGCATCTTCACCACCATCACTCAAAATCTTGTTTACACGTACGCCAGCATACTGGATATAGGGACCACTGTAACCTTGCAGACTGAAGATCCTGTCCCACTCAAATAACACATTGGTTCGTCGATCTTGGGCAAAATCAGCAAACTTGATCGCTCCTAAAGCTACACGGATTACATCTTCATCACTGACATCCCGCCCTGTAGTTAACTCACGAGCCTTTGCCTCGGCTTGATCGAGGAGTTCCTCAAGCAGCACAACACCTTTGCGTGAACTCATTTTTTCACGGATGCCCTCTTCACTGATTTGATCAATCATGCCGTGCCAGACATGCGTCCATTGTACGTCGCCGTAACCAATCTTTTTTGCCAGAGCGAAAAGCTGTTGAAAATAGAATATCTGTTCCGAGCCCACATGGATAAAGACCTTGGCGGGGTGATAATTTTCTACTCGGTATCTAAGGGTGGCTAGATCGGTCGTGGCATAGAGCGCTGTGCCGTTGGCTTTACGAAGCAGAATTGGCACATCAATGCCTTGATCATCGAGCTTAACAATTACCGCTCCGTCTTTGCCCAACTCAGCGATGCCTTTACCAAGTAACTCGTCAACCATCTGCTGGCCCTGCTCAATATAAAACGATTCTCCGAGCTCCAGATCAGTCTCGATCTCCAGTCGCTTCAAGACTTTGTGCATGTGATCAAGAGAGATAGTTGTAAATTGTGCACTGTACCCGATGGCTTCAGGATCCTTGGCTTCTAGGCGTTGTAGCCATGACTGAACCTCATCACGAAGCTCCGTTTCTCCTCGTTCCTTTTCGGCCTTCAGCTCTTTTGTGATCTTGATGTATACCCTGGCCAGCTCATATATGCCGTCTTTGTCGAGAGCCTCAGGAGAACTGTACTTTTGGAAACCAACTACCCATTTACCGAACGGCGTCCCTGCATCACCTAGATGATTGTCTCGAATAACCTTATATCCTTGGGAAAGCATAAGTTTATAGACCGCCCAGCCTTGATTAGCGGCTCTTAGATGGCCGACGCTATAGGGTTTAGCAAGATTAGGACTGGGGAATTCTGAGATTACAGTTTGATTTTTAGGCTCAATCACTTCACCATAAGCACGTCCGGATTGCTCGGCCTTGTCCCAGGCTGTTTGCAATGCAGAAGAAGCAGATAGTGCAGTAACTGTGATATTGACAAACCCTGGCCCTGCTATCGCAACCGACTCAATGCCGACAGTTCCCTGAAGCTTTTCTACGATTTGATTGGCGATATCACGAGGGATTTGATCTAAATCTTTGGCCAACCGAAGAGCAACATTAGTCGAGTAATCGCCAAACTGCTCATCAGGGCGTGTCAGTTCCGGATCGATATCTTGATGGAACAATTCAGACACAATTGATCGTACTTGGCTAGTAAGCTCTTGTCGCATTATTTAGGAGTATACCAGATCAGAACGAGGAATATTTGCCCGCCGGAGATCAAATGGTACCCTAGAAGTATGAAATATGCTGTCTTGGGAACTGGAATGGTTGGAGTGTCACTTGCCAATAAACTTATCAGCCTCGGCCACGACGTGCAGATGGGGGCCCGTGATGCAAACAACGAGAAAGCCTCATCTTGGGCACGTCAAATCGGTCCTCAAGCTTCAAACGGGACATTCGCCAGTGCTGCCATATGGGCAGACGTTATCGTAAATTGTACGGCAGGCGTGCACTCTCTAGCCGCTCTTGGCGTTGCCGGAGCTGCCTCTATGCGCGGCAAGGTCATAATTGATATCGCTAATCCACTGGATTTTAGCAATGGCGCCCTGCCTATGCTGACTGTCGCCAATAACTCAAGCCTCGGTGAACAAATCCAGGCCGCCTTCCCAGAATCTCGCGTTATCAAAACTCTAAACACCATGAACCATGAGATAATGGTCAATCCAAGTAAACTTCAGGGCAATCACTTAGTTTTTATCTGCGGTAATGACTCCCAAGCAAAGCGTTTCGTCATCGGACTATTAGTCGATTTTGGCTGGAAACCCGAACAAATCATGGATCTCGGCGACCTGACTGCCTCTCGCGCCACAGAAATGTATCTACCTCTTTGGCTACGAATGTTCCAGGCGCTTCAGACCGGCGACTTCAACATATCAATCTCTAGACCTTAGGCAGCCATGGGCAGAAGGGACTGATCTAGCGGCCGAAGCTGTAATTTGGCAATTCGCCACTGTCCTGCCCTCTTGATAAGTTCGAAAGTGTAGGCCGACGAAACTTGCCATACGTATCGTCCCGTGCCCTCGACGATAAAATGTGAACGATTGATAATCGTATGTACTTTGGCTCTACGGCCGCTAATATCGACAGCGAAAGTCTTCATTTTATGACGAGTGCCAGCAAAATATTTCGACATCTCTTGTTTTAGATCGGCTATAAAATTCTTGCGATCGGTTTGGCTCGGTGATTCGCCAGTTAGCAGTTTGGTATCAATCAATGGCGACCCGATAAACAATTGTTCGAGGCGCTCCCACTGTTTCATATCAGTAAGACGACCGACATCGTTGATAACATCTTTGATTACTTCCTTTTCAAAGTGACCCATAATAAACCTCCGTGTGTATTTAAGATTAGAGTACTGAAATGAGGCTTAATATGTCGGGGCGTACTGCAGCGAACTGTGCAAATAATAGTGGTTGTGGCGCTTGGCAAATGATATGAGCGCTTGTATATGGTGTCGGACGGTGAGTGTCGTCCGATGTTGTAGGTGGCGTACTAGCCACTTGGCTGCGAGATGTCGTCTTCCCTGCTTGCAAGCATTAGCATGACGTCGCGCAGCTCGGACGACAACTTTTACACACAGCAGCGACAGACCGACAGCGGCGGCCCGCTTCAAACTACCCAGAGCCACTATGAGTGGCGAGACAGTACAGATAGTTGTAGTTGAATACCGCAAAACCTGTTTCATATCTCTAGTATA
>CAZDBS010000007.1:0-20770 GCA_964503775.1 uncultured Candidatus Saccharibacteria bacterium | reverse complement strand
GTGGCGGAGAGGGAGGGATTTGAACCCTCGATGGAGTTGCCCCCATACTGCCTTTCCAAGGCAGCGCACTAGGCCACTATGCGACCTCTCCGTGGCCAACATTTTAACTGATTATGGTGAATAGTCGTAGCGGATATTGCGCAATGCTTATACTTATAGCATAATTGTCGATTTTACACCTTGCGCCGTATCGTCTTAGACAAGTAGTATAGATAGACGATGTCTAACAAATGAGAGGGTAGTCGGTGCCTGTAATAAAACTACAAAATGTTTCGAAGTTATACGGTTTTGGTGATGCCACGACCGTTGCCCTAGACAGTGTCGACTTACTCGTTGACAAGGGTGAATTCATCGCCATCATGGGCCCTAGCGGTTCTGGTAAATCAACCCTCATGAACATCATGGGACTCCTCGATCGATCCACCAACGGCAGTTACGTCTTGGATGGCAAGAACGTTTCAAAACTACGCGGCAACCAGCGCGCTAAGTGGCGCAGAGACAAAATCGGTTTTATCTTCCAAGATGCCAACCTTCTACCTCGCATGACAGTGATCGAAAATGTCGCCCTGCCACTTGCCTACAAGGGAGTAACTCCCGTAAGGCGGCTCAAAAAAGCCAGCGAAATTTTGGAAAAACTCGGTATCCACGAACGCGAGTATTATATGCCACATCAACTATCAGGTGGTCAGATTCAACGGGCGGCAATCGCTCGAGCACTCGTCAATGAACCGAGTATCATCCTTGCTGATGAGCCAACTGGCAATTTGGATACACTCAACAGTCGCAAAATCATGCGGGTTCTGAGAGATCTGCACAAATTGGGCAACACTATTCTCATGGTAACCCACAACCCAGAGCTTACCCGCTACGCCGATCGCGTCATCCTCATGCGCGACGGACAAATCCAACATGATGACGAGCTAGCTGCTGGCGAGATGGTAGATTTGAAAAAAATTCTCGACGAAGAACCAGTACGTAAAGTTCAAACCATTAAACCCAAAAAACCCGGTCACAAGCGGAGGAAAAAACGATGATGAGCGGGAACGTCAAGATGGCGCTGGCTTCAATTCGCAATTCCCGCATGAGGAGTTTACTCACTATGCTTGGCATCATCATCGGTGTCATGTCGGTGATGCTGACAGTCGCCTTAGCCGAGGGTTTGCGAAGCGATACGGCAGGTCAAATCAAGGCAACCGGCTCAAACTACATCCAGATACGACCTGGTGACTTTGCGAAGCGAGATTTGACCGGCCGGATTACCGGCTACGACATATCGGCTGTTCTCTCCAGTAGTGTCGCCATATCGACCATCACGGATCGAGACATTGCCTCTCTAAGAAATATCCCATCACTCGAACACGTCGTGCCGGTCGCTCTCATAAGCAGCAACATCAAGCATGAAACCGGCGAAGTAAGCCATGGACTGGTCTTCGCGACATCTAGTAGCTACCCCCTTGCCACTAAGCAAGATTTGGAAGTGGGAGATTTTGTCACCGATAGTGCCAAAGATGCCCATTTATTAGTTATCGGTGCCGAATTGTCGAAACAAATCTATGGCTCAGAGTCGCCACTCGGCCGATCACTGACTATCCGCGGTATCTCTTTTACTGTTCGGGGCGTCATGAAGCGACGAGCAACAGCCGCCACACTTGATACACTCGGAGATCTCAACAGAGCCGTATTCATCAATCAAGTCGCTGGACGGGAGATAACCCAGGGCGAGCTTCGGTACCAGCAAGTGTCGATACTTGCTCGAGATGGCACATCAATTCCGGATGTTGCCACTCAAATCGACGAAACTTTTCGTGCCAATCACAACGGCGAGCTAAACGTTACAACCATCACTCAGGCTGATAGTCTGAGCTTTGCGGGTTCGATCGTATCGCTGACCGCACGCTTCACGACAGCCGTCATGTCTATCTCTCTACTAGTCGCTGGGATTGGTATCATGAACATCATGTTGGTATCAGTTACGGAACGGACTCGCGAAATAGGTATCCGAAAAAGTATAGGTGCTACCAACCATCAAATACTTTCCCAATTCTTCATCGAGGCATTTGTTCTCGGTCTGTATGGAGGCATTATCGGCGTACTCGCCTCCTGGATTACCAGCGTGTTGATCAATACCTACAGTCATTACAAGCTTGTGCCGACTATTCGAGTAACGTTGATCTCACTTGGTCTTGCCGCGATTGTCGGCTCGGTTTTTGGTATCGCGCCTGCTCTCAAAGCCGCCCGAAAAGATCCCATTCAAGCCCTGCGAGGTGCTTAACCCTAACCCTCTTCAAGCTGGCGCTTGAATCTCTCTATCAAATCCACAGGTGTCGGGTCGACACCATTTAATAGCCCTAGATAGATAGAGACGTGATCCCCAAAGACAACAAACCACAGTAGTTGTTCCAGGGCTGTTCGCCCTTCGGCGTTGATACGAATCGGCTCTGGCCAGGTATCAGCCAAGACTGAACTAGTAACATCAAATCGTTTCTGGACGTGATCATGTTCCAGCGAGCTGCACAGCTCTATAACTGAGTATTTCTTCTCTTTCGGATGACCCCAGCCAATCATCTCGTTATGGTTGAGTTCTGAGAACTGATTCCACCAAGCGATGTTTTTAGAGTTTTCGTTGAAACTTATTTTCCATTTGTACGCGGCTGGCGACATCAGAGGACCGCTGTATATAACCGGTGCCGTGTCATGGATCTTTAAGGCAATTTGCTTTGGGTAATTATGCTCGGTCGGTATATCTGCCTTCCACCACTCCACGCTTGCTTTCAGAAAATCGGCGGCTTCGCGAAGACATCGATCAACTTCGATTTCAGCCGTCAGTCCTACCTTCTCGAGTACCAAGACAAGCGCTTTAAAAGCATAGAGCACGGCGTGACGTGGCTGATAACCACTTGGCAGGACGATAAGTGGCAGCTGCCGTTCCTTAGCTATTTCCATAAGTTTTCCGCCGGAAGCGATGACGACGATCTGAGCTCGCTTCTCAAGAGCCGCCTCTAGAGTACTAATCTCCTCCTCGGTATTGCCAGAATAACTCGAAGCTATGAACAGAGTCTTGTCGCCTACATGCTTAGGAATGGTGTAGCTCCGGCAAATCTCAAACGGCACATTGTAGCCAGGCCAGGTTAGACTCAAGCTAGCCGATAAAGCACTTCCCCCCATACCACTGAAAACTATGTTCTGCGGAAGAGCACTCGGTCTCGTCCAATTTTCAATCACAAAAGCATAAGTCAGCTGTTTCCAGGCACCCTGGGCGACACCGAGAGCGTCATGACTATCTAGTGATGCTATAGCAGCAGGATCGTCCAACACCGTCACTTAACTCCTTTGATTTTCACCATTATTCTTGTTATGCTTACATTATTGTAAAGTGTATTGAACAAATTGTTAAACGTTTACACAAATAGGGGGTGGGATGTTCGGCATCACTGGTAACAATCAACAAACTGACAACATGGTAAGTGATCAAGTAGTTCAAGATGTGGGCGGAGGGCAATCAGCTGTCTCTCCGGCGATCGACCCCGAGGCAGCCTTCGCGCCAATCCAACAACCTACTACCGTCAACGCCCCGGAACCAGTAGTTGTGACGCCAGAAATTTCTCACCACGAGAGCACTGCAGCAGTTGAAGAAACTAAGCTACCCGAGCCTGTAACAGAAGAACCGACCCATATTGTCTCAACTCCCAGTACTAGTGTTGGTAGTGATGATGCCAACGACCTGTTGGCCATCAAACAAAAAGCCCTCCAAGACCTGGGGCCACTTGTTGAGCATTTGGATGGTGCACCCGAAGAACGCTTTGAAACACTCATGATGATGATTAGGGCCACTGATGATGCCAAGCTGATCGATCCTGCACACCAAGCGGCACTTGGTATTGCTGACGAACAAAAAAGAGCGCATGCGCTCTTGGATGTGGTGAACGAGATCAATTACCTCACCCAGCACGCTCAGACTGAGTCGTAAGCTTACTCTTCGACGCCGGTTCTAGGGATATTCTCTACGCCCGACTGAGGAAGTGAAGTTGAAGTGCCTTGCGTACTTGAGGATGTAGTAGTCGGCGTGGTACTGGTGACGTCCGTACCTGGTATTTGAGTTGGTTTGTTGGTCGTAGTCGACGAATTATTCGAGGTTGAAGACGAAGAGTCACTCGAATTTGTATTCTTAGCTGCTTCATCCGAGATAGTGACCTTGGTGTCGTCGTCAGTTAGTTTGTTGTAAATAGCCCGACCACCGATAAACAACCCGAAGACCAATAAGATTGCTGCTAAAAGCGTGACAAAGCCTAGCAGTACAGCAGCATTTCCTTGATTGCTAGTATCAGCTGATTGGTAGTATGATGAAAACTCAGGACTCACATCCTCTTGGCGTCGGAACGGTATAAATCGTCTCCAGTTCATGCTCTTCTCCTCTAACGTTAGTACTAACGTACCATAATATAGACATCACCGCAACACAATTGAGTTTGCTAGCTGTTCTATGGAACCAACAAAATAGATCTCGGATTTACTCCGAGATCTATTTATCCTCTGTGGGGAGAGCAGTTCTCCGCCCAGGCGGAGAACGATGAGAGGGGCATACTCCCCTCTCATAAGCAAGCGCCAGCGAAGCGTTAGTAGTCCATCCCCATACCCCCGCCTTGCGGCATAGGAGTTTCTTTCTTCTCTGGAACATCGACGACAAGTGCACCCATAGTCATAGCCGTGCCAGCAATAGAGGCAGCGTTCTGGATAGCTTCTTTCGCCACACGGGTAGGGTCAACAACTCCGATAGATTTCATGTCGTCCAATTCTTCTTTAGGATTACTGACGTTTACGCCTTTTCCTTTGGCTTTTCGAACCTTAGGTAGCCACTCATCAGGATTCAAGCCAGCATTTTCCAGTAAGATTCTAAAAGGCTGTTCCAGCGCCCTTTGCAATAGCCACATACCATCGAGAACTGATCCTAAGTCTTTTTTATTGGAAGCCTTTGCGACAGTACTCATGTTAGCTGCGAGATTGATGAGCGTCACGCCACCACCGGCTACGATTCCTTCATCCAGAGCGGCTTTGACAGCGTGGACAGCATCATCGACACGGAATTTCTTCTCCTCGATCTCAGTCTCAGTTGCGCCACCGACTTTGATTACGGCTACCTTACCGTTGAGCGCCGCTCGGCGCTTCTCGAGGTTTTCTTTGTCATATTCACTCTTGACCGTCTCGATTTGTTTGTTGATCTGGCCGATGCGAGCCGCAACCTCTGTCGGGTCGCCCGTTCCCTCGATGATCGTCGTGTCGTCTTTGGTGACGATGACTTTACGAGCGGAACCGACCATGTTGAGCTCAGCGTTTTCAAACGACGTCCCCTGCTCTTCAGATATGACGGTTGCACCAGTTAGGATAGCGATATCCTGGAGAACGTCTTTGCGGCGATCACCAAAGGCCGGCGCTTTGATAGCCACCGTATTGAAGACGCCTTTTAATTTGTTCAATACCAATGTCGCCAGGATCTCGCCCTCGACATCTTCAGCGATAAGAACCAAGTCTTTCTTGCCAGCTTGCGCTAACTTCTCGAGAATTGGTAGAAATTCCTGGACTGAGGATACTTTTTTATCAGTAATCAGGATGGCAGGCTTATTGTAAACCGCCTCCATACGGGAGGTATCGGTCACCATGTAGGAGCTGACGAAGCCACGATCAAAGGTAAAACCTTCGACGACTTCGCTTTCCAGAGCCAAGCCCTGACCCTCTTCTACCGTCACCACTCCGTCTTTGCCGACTTTGTCCATGACATCAGCGATGAGTTTACCGATTTCAGCATCACCGGCAGAGATAGTAGCGACTTCAGCGATGCGATTTTTCTTGCCCTCGATGCTCTCGCTCATGCCGCCAAGCTTGGAGATTACTTCTTCCGCAGCGTGCTCTAGACCCTTGCGAAGCAGCATCGGGTTATGGCCGGCAGCGATTAATTTATTCGCCTCATTCAAGATGTGGTAAGTGAGAACCGTGACTGTTGTAGTGCCGTCACCTGCGACGTCATTCATCTTGCTAGCGGCCTGTTTGATTAACTCCGCCCCAACTTTGTACCCAAGTGTTTCATCGTCAACATCAGCGAGCTCGATGCCTTTGGCAACTGTCACGCCATCATGGGTAACCGTTGGGTTGCCATAACTTTTCGAGATAACCACATTGCGACCTTTTGGTCCCATTGTCGTCTTCACGGCTTCGTAGAGAACTTTGGCGCCGGCGAGTACACGGCGGCGCGCATCATCATCGTAGAATACTTTTTTGCTCATTGGTTCCTCCTTAGTTAACAGTCGCTAAGACATCTTCCTCTTTGACCAGGATGTATTCCTCAGCACCGATCTTGATCTCTGTCGTACTATAGCTTTTGTAGATGATCCTATCTCCGGCTTTGACGTGTTTGGCTTCTTTGCCAACGGCCACTACTTTGGCGACTTTGGGCTTCTCTGTCGCTTTATCTGGTAGATAAAGACCAGAAGCAGTTTTGCTCTCTGCTTCTTCAGCAACGGCTACGATATAGTCGGCCAATGGGTTTAGGGCAACTTTACTCATCACACCTCCTAATTACACTTAAACTCGTGAGAAAGATTAGCACTAGCATGAATAGAGTGCTAATTTCTAGCACTCATGATAGCCGACTGCCAAAAGTCATGTCAAGCTTCGCTAGGTCCGCATACTTTGAACGACAAATGGTAATGCTTCGAGATAATCTGGTTTAAGCAATTCTTCTCGCTCGGTTTCTTCATCCGTTTCATTGTCTACGAACAAATAAGATAGTGTGGCATCACCATCTTTAGGAAAACGTACAGTAAACTCCGGGACCCACGTGTCAACCGGTATTTCTTCGTCGTTCCAGTTCGTAGCCCTTAGGATGTCCGAGAGATGAAAACCCGGCTCCGTCATAGTAGGACGACGCAAAGTTACTAGGTAAGCAGGATCCTCACCCTCAAGTTCTGGCGTCACTTCACAAGCAATCGTCCGAGTCTTTAGTTCTGTATATCGAGAAAATGATTCTTCAAGGGTGCGGAATGCTTTCCGTGAAGCTCGTCGATAGGCTTCTTGAACAGGGTTTGTTTTATTGATGTTAGGATTATTTGTCATTACTCATATATCATAACATACTTATGCTTATTATTCAATGTAATTGTTCAGTAATCAAAAATACCCTCCTGGGGAAGGTATTTTCGGAATAATGTCAGTTGAGATTGAGATTGTGAAGTGTGAGAAGTTAGGTGTTGAGAGGTGGCTCCGGAAGGAGGCCTTGGACTCGCATGCGCGAAGCCACCTCTCTCGACCTGATGGCCACCCGCTTGTTGTATATCTACTTCAGAGTCAGACTCCCATTCAGACCTCCTGGTCGTAGGGAACGAGCCGACGCGGACGACTACTTCTTGGTGCTGGTTGACGGGCGCTTGCGCCTGTTGCCTCGCGACTTCCAGCCCCTGCCGTCTTCCTTCTTCTCCTTCGTTTTCTGCTGGGCCATTGGGCTCCTCGTTGGTCGGATCAGCGGTTGCGACGAACCTTCTTACGGTTGGCGGACATCACCTTGGGGCACTTGTTCTGGCCATTCTGGTGACGCCGAGTCCGATTGCGCTCTTGCGGATTCATTTCCCTCCCCTCGATACTCGTGTCTAATTGGCCGCGTCAGACGCGAACCACTCGCTGAATGCTGGCGCCGCTCTTCGTCTTTCCTAGACGCTTGAAAAGCACCTGTGTGCGAGCAATCCGTTTCGGACACTCTCGAGACACAAGGTCTCGTTTGGCCAACGCTGATGACACGAAATACCTCCATGTTGTGGTGGTACTACGAACTCCTCGGGGTGTTCATCCCCAGGCCGCTGATCTGCAGCTAGCCACCAAACAGAATGACTTCTCTGTCTGTAGGAGCAATCTGAGCACCATAGTTGGTGCGCACATCGCTCCCACAGATATAACTTCACAATCTCAAGGTGCAGCATGGTAACCCACGCCGAAATATCACACCAGCACTTAGTATTAAGCGCTAGCTAGATTGGATACTACGATACTACTATTATCTTCCCTGTCAAGCCGCTGCTTCTTTTTCCTCTTCGCTCCATGGTTTAAGGCCGAACTCTCGAAGAGCACGCAGTACGTTTCCCAAATCTATACCACTAAGTCTGCCCCCTACATGAAGGATCGGCATTGCCGCGCCTTCATTTTTTAAGACGATATCTGCGTAAGGCATGTCTTTCGCCCGCTCATAAGAGAAAATTCCCTCACTACAAATATATGCTCTGACAACACGCCCGTCGGTAGTAAACATTGTTGCTGCAACTACAGGCACACGATCTTCTTCCCTGTCAATTATGTACTTGGGGAGTACATGCACCCAGACCTTACGTAGGCCAAGATCATCTTGTCCTGCCAGGGGACTAAGTTGATACGAGGCAGGGTTAAATGGTACTTCGCGAAATCCAAAATAGGTAATCGTCATACCGTGTATTGATCTGTTCTTCTCGTTGATCGCCTCGATGTCACTTGCATCGAGTAAGGCTACACGAGCTCTGTCCATCGCAATTCCCAGCGCGTGTTCCGCATATTCCTGACTGGTCGTAAGTTCAAAGTGAGCAAGATCTTCTTCGCTGAAAATATTCTCGGTATCGTAAGGATTGGGCTCGAATGGTGTGCTCACAACATCAATTATCCGTAATGACAAGTGCAAAGTCAATTTGACTACACGTGTACGTGGTCATAAAATACGAAACCAGTTGTCCCCTACCGTTGGGAGCATTGTATGAAAACCACCACAAGGGTGGAAACCGGAAGCGAACTCGTGGAGGTTGTCATCCCAGACAACACCCAGAAGCCCGCGAAGGTTCACATCAACTTCTTCCCCGATCTAACACCAGACGAGCAGTCACGGCTCGTCCTCGCCCTGAAGGATCGGATCGGCCGCGCCATCATTCGCGATGTCGTACCGAGCCGTCACCACACCAGGGCAGGTGTCGCCAACTGGGCAGTCGTGTTCGTCGGAAACAACTTCCGTCAACACAGCCTGGTGCAGGCGAAGAACCTGTACAGGCTGGGTGAGCACATCCACCAGGCCGCCAGCGACTGGCTCAAGACTGAGCGGCGGGTTGTTCCTGCACGGAGAAGCAGCACCAGCAGCATCCGATGACCTCTGCCCCCTGGGAGAACAACAATCACTACAGTACTTGTGATTGCTCCCAGGGGGTTCGGTCCGGAGGACAACGTAACACGGGCTTGATCGCCTGTTGCAACAAGAAGAAACCAACCACAAGTGTAGGCTCACAAGCTTACGCCCCCTCTTCACCCAGCAACACCCCGATCGCCCGTTTTTCTTTTCCACACAAAACTAGCTCAAGAGTGAAATACGTGGCTACATAAATCACTTAGCGTTATACTGGCCTGAAGTATGTCCAAAACTATCCTGATGTGTCCACCGACTTATTTCGACATCGAGTACGAGATTAATCCGTGGATGGATACCGACAACCCAGTCGATCCCAAACTGGCTGGCCAACAATGGCAAAAATTGTATTCGCTCTACACCGAACAACTTGGCTGGGACGTCCAGCTCATCGACCCTATCGAACATCTACCCGACATGGTCTTCACGGCCAACGGTGCACTGGTTATCGACGGCAAGGTAGCTTTGCCCAACTTTCGTCAACCCGATCGACAACCAGAGACAGCGTGTTTTGAAAAGTGGTTCAGAGACGCCGGGTACTCAGAATTCTTGCACCCCAAATACAACTTCGAAGGCGAGGGTGACGCACTACCCTGGAACGACCTCATCTTTGCTGGTTATCCCTGGCGCTCTGATAAACCAGTCCATACCGAACTCAGTAAATTTTTTCAACGAAAAGTCATAAGCCTCCAACTTGCCGATGCTCGCTTTTATCATCTCGACACCTGCCTGACTATCGTCAGTAACGATACTGTGGCAATATATCCGAAAGCGTTTACCGACGAGGGACTGCGCACTATTCGCGAAACGGTCCCCAATGTTATCGAAGCAACTGACGCAGATGCACTGGTCTATGGACTCAACGCTATGGCCAATACTGATCAGATCATAGTTCCGCAGGGTGCCCGTGAACTCATCCTCAAATACAAAGAAAGAGGCCTCACGGTTCATGAGACCCCTATCGGTGAATTTCAGAAATCGGGTGGCGGCGTGAAGTGTCTGACGCTGGAGCTCAGAAGTTAGGCTCGACGACCAGACTCGTATGGAAGATTCCCCTTCTCGTCACCAACCATAACGACACCGGTTGCAGGATCAATACCAACTACCCTTGCCTGTTGCTTTGTCTCTGTCTGGATCTTTGCCAATTCTACGCCTGCCGCTTCAAGCGCCTTTTGGGCCGTGTCGTCGACTACTGGCTTTGCTTCCTCTTGGCCAGATGGCAATTCTGGGAGAGTTGGAGTTGTGTTTACTGTTTCGGAAGTCATGTGTACCTTTTTGTTTTAGTAATGTTAGTTTCGATGCTATCACGTTTATGCTTATTTGTCAATTCCGCCATTTGCTTCCTGCTCTAAATCGGCGATAGTTCTGCGAACCGCACAGAAGTTGGCAAGACTTCTTAGTACCTCAGTTGCGCCGACGACCTTACCAATATCCATCAAGGCTTTAGTTGTTTCCTCAGATACCGAAGGAACAGGGCTCTGTAGGGCTAGCTGTCTGCGGCTTTCCCAGTCGCCGGCTAGCTCTGATAAAAAACCACTTAGCTCACTCAAGGTAAGTGTTATTTGTTCATCAGTTATCCCTTCACCTTGCGGTTGTGTCATAAGATTATTAAATCATAAAACATGGACTTAATAAAGCTCGGGATCAGACTAGCCGTTCTCGAAGCGCCTCTCTAGCTACAGTAATCTCGTCATAGTCACGCTTCACTACGCGGTCGGGGTTGGTGTCATCTTGGGGTAAATGTCTTAACTCGGCTGCTTTTGGCCCATTACCGAGTATAGACTTCTCGTGGCCCTTGCCGAGAAGCACAATCGTATCACCAGTCTTGGCAAGTGAAATGGCTCGCTGAATTGCCTCCTCGCGTTTGTGCACTAGGAATAAGTCCTGGTTACGTGTTTTCCCAGCTGCTTCGGCGCCAGCGGCAATCTCCTGCAGAATCGCCTCTCCGTCCATATCGCGGTCATCCTCCTCTGTCACGATAACGATGTCGCTGTACTGTCCGGCAATCTGGCCTTGCTTCGGACGCTTGGCTTCATCACGCCGCCCCGCACTTCCAAAGACTGAAATCAACCGACCTTTGGTCACCGGTTTGATTTCCTTGAACACTTTTTCGAATGACTCCGGTGTATGGGCATAATCGACAATCACCGTGAAATCCTGGCCCTCATCAATAGTATTCATCCGGCCTTCGACATTCTCTAGGGCGTCAATCCCCTTCTCTATTTGTTCCTTGGTGAGTCCCAGCACTCGCCCAGCACCAACGGCCGCCAGGGCATTCATAACATTGAAGCTCCCAGGAAGATGACATTGGATTCGGTACTCATCCTCGTCAATATGGGCGGTAAAACGAGAGCCATTTGATGCTAGCCGTATATTGCTAGCTTTCAGATCGCCGTTTTTAATACCATACGTGACCGGCACGGATATAGCTCTGGCAAAATACTCCGCACTTGGATCATCAGCATTGATGACACCTGTCCGTAGACCGGCATGGTTTTTATCTGTTAATCGAAATAACCTGACTTTGGCGTCGCGATAACGCTCAAACGTCTTGTGATAATCGAGATGTTCGTGAGTTAGGTTGGTCATCACCGCTACGGTGTAGGGTACGCCCCAGACCCGATACTGGGCTAGGGCATGGCTAGTGGTCTCAAGTACAAGGTAATCAAGGTGGTGTTTGCGAAGCTCTTTTAAATTCCTGGCCAGCGCAGCCGCTCCGAGGCTAGTCAGGCGAGTAGGGTTTGGCTTGGGACCATCGCCATAATCTATCGAGATGGTAGTGAGGAGCCCTACCCTCTTGCCAGAGACCTGTAACATTTTTTGAATCAGCGTCGCTGTGGTTGTCTTGCCATCAGTTCCAGTTACCCCTATCACTTTCATGCCACGCGCCGGAAAACCATATCGGATGTTGACCAGTATCGCCTCCCCGAGATGACCAAGAGGTTCAATTCTCTCAAACAACGATACCGGGATGATTTTTTTGGCTAGCGAGCGGATACCCATGACAGTTTCTCCTTATTCATCCATCATACCTCACCGACAATCAGGCGGCGACAGGTTCGATGGGCATGATTATCGATTTAGCCGGGTCAACGACGCACCTAAAACGCACGTCGTTCTCGAGAGGATAGACAATCTGTCGATGCTCATTATCGGCGAGAGTCCGATCAGGCGGAAGGTCCAAGAGTGACGAAAACCCATGCCCTAACTCATGGGCGAGAAGGCTCGTGTTATTGACGCCGGCGTCAGTAACTTCGAACAAACGTGGTGGTGTTTGCCTATTGGGAGAGTCTTCAATCACCCCGGTAAGCATCCTTAAATTGGGATGGAGTAGGTACTGGGCTGCGGCGTAATCCAACGGCGCTACTGTAAGGGCATAGGTTGAGCCCCCGGCCAAAATAACAGGCAGGTGTTTGCGAGTCCTTGTAGGGACCTGCGACGGATATGACCGACTAGTACCGATATACACGCACTCTGATCTTTCAGACGGAACCACAAAGTAGTTGTTGATTGTCGTTTTGTCTGCCGACCGGGTTATGCATGTCGAGCTATCATTTGACAGGATGATCGTCATGGTAGTGTCGAGCAATTGACCCTTTCGACCTCTGGCAATCAAAGCTTTCATTGCTTCGGGCGGATAGACGGTTTGTTGCCCACTGTAAACCTCTAGCCGCTCGAGAACATAGCCTACTAGGTTGTCAAACTTATCAGGGTCGACGGTAAACGGTTGTTGATTGCCTACCGTAGTCTGATAGATGTCAAACTCAACCCCTGTTTTGGAACGAAAATTATAAACAAACTTTGCTTTGTTTTCTTCCAGTGCCTGCCGGGTAAACCTCGTCTCGGCACTGACTGCCTCACGAACAGAGCGTTGTTCGTCCATCTGGATAGCGGCTTCAGCGATGGGGTTGATAGAAACAACCGACGCTGCTGCTACACCAAGCCAGGTGGCCAGTCGCCGTCTCGGTCGTCGAGTTTCATGCAAATCCTTCTCTCTCACTGAAAGTAGTAATATACTGTGTCGGTATCTATGTCAAACATGAGAATTTTGGGAATCGAAACCAGTTGTGATGAGACCGCGGCAGCGGTCGTTGAAATTGACGAGCAGGAGAACTGTACGCTCGTCAGCAACGTCGTTGCCAGCAGTATGGATCTGCATGTCCAATATGGCGGTGTCGTCCCAGAGATTGCCGCGCGTTCCCATATAGAGTCGATCCTGCCGGTTATCGATGAAGCGCTTGATCCTCTCGGCGACAACCCCTGGGAATCTATAGACGGCATCGCTGTGACCTATGGAGCCGGATTGGGAGGCAGTTTGCTGATCGGTGTATTGACAGCGCGCACCTTAGCAATTACCTACAACAAACCTCTCTATGCTATCAATCATGTCGAAGGACATGTCTATGCCAATTTCATCACAAGACAACGCGATGGACTGAGCTATAGTCTGCCAATCAAAGCTCCTGCATTTCCGATGTTAGCTCTGATCGTCAGTGGCGGGCACTCACAACTCGCGTTATTCCGCAACCATTTTGATTACACCTTACTCGGGCAAACATATGACGACGCCATCGGTGAGGCATTCGACAAAGTTGCCAAGATCATCGGGCTACCCTATCCAGGTGGTCCCTCGATCGCCCGCGCCGCACTCCAGGGTGATGATCACGCTTGTCACTTTCCCAAGGCCAAACTTGAAGCCAAGTATGACTTCAGCTTTTCGGGCGTGAAAACAGCCGTTCTCCGCGCCGCACAACACCAGGCCGGGGTTGGTATCGATTTTCCATCCAAAAACTTGCCAGAGCGGCTCTCTGACGTTCAGAAGGCCGAAATAGCAGCTTCATTCCAGCGCATCGCTATCGAAACTGTCGTTGACAAGACGGTCCTGGCTTACGACGAATTCCAACCGGTCAGCGTTGTCATCGCCGGTGGCGTGGCCGCGAGCCAGGAACTTCGACGCCAATTAACCGAACGACTCACCATCCCTATCGATTACACCGACCCGAAGTTATGCACCGACAACGGCGCCATGATCGCCACACTCGGCTGCTTCAAAGCGTTCCACAATCGGCCAGTCGCTGATTCTTGCTCTTTGGAAATACAACCCAACCTCTCTATGTAGTATTATTTACTACGAGATACTATATTCTACCTCTGTTTATGGTAAACTGATTATGTAACCAGTCTGTCGTTCCCACCACTGTGCGACACCAGGCACAAAGAGACATGATATCGGTTACGAAAGATATCAACCTGAGGGTATGACTAGGAGAGCTTTGGGCTCGAACCCGTTAAGTCGTATGTTTAGTTTGGTCTCTTTTCATGCGAAAACATTAGTTTTATGTGCCAGATTTGATGAGAAGCATTGCAGATGTAATTGTCCCGCAGGGGACAATTTACGTTATACTTAAAATCAAACGTGTGAGAACTGTAATCCAAGGATGTTTTTATGAATTTGTCGAAAGCATATGACCCGAAACAAAACGAGGAACAGATATATCAGTTGTGGGAAACAAACCGCGCCTTCGCTCCATCGGACGCTAAGGAATACTTCAGTATCGTTGTCCCGCCACCGAATGCCAACGCCAACTTGCACATCGGCTTTGGTCTGGTGATGGCTCTCGAAGATATCATGATTCGCTACAATCGACTTAGGGGCAAGGCGACGTTGTTCGTGCCGGGTGCTGATCATGCCGGCTTTGAAACGCAATCAGTTTATGAGAAACACTTAGCCAAAGAAGGCAAAAGTCGCTTCGACTTCTCTCGAGAAGAGCTCTACCAGCAGGTCTGGGATTTCGTGGCTCGAAATCGTGAAAATTTTCAATACCAATTCCGCCGCCTGGGAGCTAGTGTTGACTGGGAACACTATACTTTTACACTCGATGACAAAGTTGTCAGACAGGCCTACTCCACATTTAAGAAGATGTGGGACGAGGGGCTTATCTACAGAGGTGAACGGCTCATCAATTACTGCACTTTTCATGGTACGGCTTTTGCTGATATCGAGGTCGAGTACAAACAAGAGCCGGGCAAATTGTGGCACATCCGTTACCCTCTCGCTGATGGATACGGGGAGATTATAGTCGCTACGACGCGACCGGAGACAATGCTTGGCGACGTAGCCGTGGCCGTTCACCCCGAGGATGAACGATATAAAGCGCTGGTCGGTAAAACAGTTAAGCTACCTCTCACAAATCGTGAAATTCCGATCATCGCTGATGAATTTGTCGACCAATCCTTCGGTAGTGGAGCGGTCAAGATCACACCGGCACACGACCCTGATGACTATGAATTGGCTGTGCGTCATGATCTACCTCTTGTCAGCGTCATCACCTTCGAGGGCACGATGGGCCCGGATGTACCGGAGAAGTACCGTGGCCTACCGGTCATTGAAGCTAGAGACAAAGTTGTTGCTGACCTCGAGGCCAAGCAGCTGATCGACCATGTCGAAGACTACACCCGCAACGTGGGTCACTGCTACAAGTGTGGCACTGTTATCGAGCCGCTTCTCAAAGAGCAGTGGTTCGTCGATATGAAACCTCTGGCCACAGAGGCAATCAAAGCGCTTCGAGCCGATAAAATTGCCTTCTATCCGGAGACCAAGAAAGATCAGCTCATTCACTACCTCGAGCAGCTCAAAGACTGGAACATTAGCCGACAGATTGCCTGGGGTATTCCGATTCCGGCCTTTCAAAATGTTGATAAACCCGATGAATGGATCTACGACGACCACGTAACAGATGAAACTATTCAAAAAGACGGTAAAACCTACCGACGGGACCCTGACGTTTTTGATACTTGGTTTTCGAGTAGCCCCTGGCCTTACGTCACCTTGAACTTCCCTGATAGCGAGGATTTCCGAAAATTCTATCCGTTGAGTGTTATGGAAACGGGTGGCGAAATACTCTACCCGTGGGTCTCGCGGATGATTATGATGGGACTCTATGTAACAGGGGAAATACCGTTTCGCAATGTCTACATCCATGGTTACGTCATGGCCGAGGACGGCTCCAAGATGAGCAAAAGCGTCGGCAATACGATAGATCTGATGTCGGTCATGGATGAATTCGGATCTGACGCTGTCCGTATGGGTTTGACTGCTGGCCGCTCGCCAGGGGTAAACCGAGGCTTTGATCGTCGACGAGTCGAAGAAGCACGAAACTTTTGTAACAAGCTCTGGAACATCGCCCGTTACGCAGAAAGTGTGTTGGGCGATAAAACAGGGGTGGAAAAGCAACCAAAAGCCGAGTCGCTGGCTGATGAATGGATACTGTCACGATTGGCAGCATCTATTGACGTTATTACCACTCAGCTCGATGAATTCCGATTCGCCGAAGCGTATGACACCCTCTACCATCTGGTATGGGATGATATTGCCGACTGGTACGTCGAGGCTTCAAAATCATCGCTCAACACCTCTGTTTTGGCCTATGTTCTCCGAGTAATTCTCAAACTTGCCCACCCCTTCGCCCCATTTGTCACCGAAGCCATCTGGCAAGCCCTCTCCGCTAAAACTGAAGGCTTGCTCATTACCTCTGAGTGGCCCGATACTCCCAAGTACAATACTAAAAAAGCCGCCGAATTTGCTTCGGTGATAGCCGTTATCACAGAGATCAGACATATCCAGTCGGCGCTTTCAACATCCGGCCGGATTCTCTACTATCGGGAAGATGATGGCTTGCTCGAGAAAAACAAAACCCTCATCATGCGACTCGGACGGGTATCAGATATCAGGAAGGTGTCTGATGGAACGGGCCTACATCTTATGACCCTCTCCTCTCAAGCCTGGCTGGACGTTGAACAGGAGCTTGCTAGATCTTATGTCCAAAAACTTCAGCATGACCTCACCGAGCAACAATCAATCCAGAAGCGATTACAAGATCGACTGGCCAATGATCACTATGTCAAAAACGCCCCTCACGATGTCGTCGAAGAGACGCGTCAATCGATGACTGATACCGAATCTCGACTGCAGCACATAACTGATGAAATTGAACGATTCTCAAACACCTAACAGATACCTACTAGCCATATAGTGCTAGCCGGATGATACTACTCTGGGATAATTATCGAAGATATCGAGGCTAGTAGCAAAGTGAGGATGATCACTATGCCGACAACTACGATCAGCGCCGATTGCGTGGAGGCAATCCGCGGTCGGATGACTTTGATATACAACCAAAATCCCGCTAACATGCTCAGTAGTAGTGAAGGGAAGAATAGTCGTCCCATTATGCAACTCCTTTTTTAGATGATAGCCCCAGTGACTTCCGGATACGATTGGCCGACTCAGCTGGCCGGTAGTCATCACACCACAGGACATGCCAGTCAACGTGCTCGGCCGCCATCACGAACGATCGACTGTCATCGATGAACAATATCTCCTCTGGCGGCACTCCAGCTTTGGCTTCAGCTATCTCGAACATGGCACGCTCGGGTTTGATGGCGTGGACTTTCGACGAATCGATAATCGCTGCGTATTTCAAATTGGGCAGCAGTTTGTGTTTAAGCAGGGCATCCAGCAAATCCGGGAATATGTTACTGAGTAGTCCCACCTTGTATCTCTTGGAAACTTCTACCGCCAAATCATACATAGGCCTATTGGTTTCGACTGCACCAAGATAATGTTGCAGCCAATCGATTTTTTTCACACCGAACTTCTTAGCAAGAGTCTTGTTGAATTCGGCCAGAGTCATGTCTCCTCGACAGGCTGCATCGTTGTAGTGCCAGAAGGTGTTTTCGACCAACTCGAGGTTCACCCCGACCTCTTCGGCCAGAGTCATGAACCCTCGTTCGGAGAAATGTATCAGCACACCATGGATGTCGAAGTATACAAATCGCGCCTTCCTGACGTCGTCAGTGGCGTCAAAAACGCGTTTTGGACCAGCATTAGGTACCGTTTGCAGTATTCGTTCCAACGTCGCTTCTAGAGCCTCTGCGATGGCACTAATGGTAAATATGCTCGGCGACCGGATGGCTCCTCGCTCAATTTTGGCCAACGTCGAATATGACAATCCGGCTTTTTCGCAAAGCTCTTGTTGAGTAAGTCCCGCCTTTTGGCGCAGCACTTGAATACGATCCCCCAAACTTTTCACCTTTTTCATATGCACAATACTAGCACAATACGGCTAGTAACCATGAGCCTTGTGCGATGCCCGCGAAACGCCTACAATGATCGTTCATGGACATACTGCGAGGCTTCGTTCGAGTTACAGCTAATTTCACATTGGGAATCTGTTTGGGTCTGGCTCTATCACTGACAATATTTTTCATGACTATCGGGAATCGTCAGCGATTATTTGGCTGGCTGGATAGGGCAGGGACGTATGGCGCTGTTGTTAATTTCGCTTCCGAGCGAATCACGGCGGACACCAGTGACGCCAACAAAGAAGTCGTCCAGACTATCCTCATCAACTCCGGTAAGCAGGTCTTTACACCTGAATTCCTACGACCGACCGCTATGTCTTTTTTCAATGGCGTCTATGACTGGCTGGAGAAGGGCCTCGACAAGCCGAACTTCAACATCGACCTGACCGCTCAGAAAAACGCTTTCGCTGATGCCGTAGCCGCCGGGGTTAAACAGCAAGTCATCGTCAAACCGGTATGCCCAGCTAAGACGGTCGCCCCAACTCAATACGAAGATCTATTGTCGGCCACCTGTCGGCCAAGTGACGCCCAGGTAGACACCATGATCAAGCAAGCTCGAGCCGACATCGGTAATAGTGAAGATTTCCTAGGTTCACCCAACATCACAGCCGACTCAATTAGCTCCAACAAAGACGGCAAGTCAATATTCGAAAACCTCTCCCAACTTCCCAAATCATATCGATTAGCACATACCCTGATGTATGTATTTTGGGGGGTTGTAGCTCTCGATGTCGTGCTCCTGGCGTTTGCTATCAAAGACAAGCGCAAAATGATGCGCGGGTTCATGTGGCGCGGGTTTTTGGTGGGCGGCGGCATGTTACTAAGTGGCTTCCTGGTTTATAACTCAGCTGGGTATTTTACCAGTGAACGACTCAAATTTACTGGCGATCAAAGGGATATTTATGAGATTCTTACCCGCCCGCTGATCAGTGTAATCACCCAAGACTTCGGCCGACTTAGTATCTATTTTGGTATTCCGATTTTTGCTATCGGTGTCGTGCTAGCTATCATACTCATCATCACCCGCAACAAAACATCCGAGGAACAACCAAAGGCTAAGTCAGTCAAGTCCAAACAGCCCGAGCCACCAGTTGTAGATGACGCATCCCCCGCACCGATGCAGGATGTCGTCGCCAAGCCAAAATACAAACCGGGATCAAAACGCTAGTTTCTCGGCCATTTTAGCCAACGCTTCGTGATCGGGCTCGATACGCATACGCTCTGTGTTATAAAAATCTTCAGGGATGTCACACGGAATCACGTGAATGTGGGCGTGTGGCACATCAAACCCCTCTATGCGCAGACATGCCCGCTTTACGCCTAGTACCTCTTTGAGACGCTTGGCAATTTTCTGAACAGCATTAAAAACAGCCTGGTAGTCTTGATCCGATAAGTCATCGAAATGATCTACCTGGACTTTAGAAATGACTAGCGTATGACCGGGTCGTATCGGGTGAATATCTAAGATAGCAACGACTTTTTCATCTTCATATATTTTGTGTCCAGGAATTTCACCTTTGATAATTTTCGTAAAAACAGAATCTTGCATAGAAGTATTGTAGCTTAAGTATGGCGGAGAGACAGGGATTCGAACCCTGGGTACCGTTACCGGCACACTGCTTTTCGAGAGCAGCACCTTCAACCACTCGGCCATCTCTCCTCGTCACAGCTCGCATTCTTAGTTTGTTTCGAAACATTCATTTCAAAACAAACTTTATTATGCGGCCGTTCCTCTAAATTATTTCAGACAAATGAGCGGTGAATAGATTATAACTTCATTGTGATCAGATCAAAAAAGTTTGCACATTATTTATCATCTGATAGACTAGTCCGGACATTGTCGTACATTCACTAGAGAAAGGAATGAGAACTTTCGTCCTAGGGTTTCCGGCTTCAACCTTAGCGCTGACGCGTTAAAAGGTAGACCTATAAAGTCGGTGCCCGCACCATAACCACCTTGTGGATGCCAAAACAGGTATCTGCTAACAACCACAAAGGAGTTCTGATGCGGCAAATGTCATTCAAAATTCGATGGATAAGTGCGCTCGCGCTTATCCTTGTCTGCTTCATGGGATCACACGCTTCGGCATACGTCCCGTCTGATACGTCTGAGCTTACGCATTACGCATCTCCGTCTACGGAAGGTGCACCTACAAGTGCTGACTTCCCAACAACTCCTACCCAACCTGTCAACTCTAAACCCCTGAGCGCTGAGACGACCACAAAGTCGCAAATTCGACAGGACGGGGACGTGTACTACTGGCTCAAGGAAGCGTCAAGCCGCTATGGCCTAAGCTACTCATATCTGCTTAGCACAGCCAAATGCGAGAGCTCCCTCAACCGTACTGCCAGGAGAGGTAGTCACATCGGTATCTTCCAGCAGGCCACTGGTTACTGGAGAGAAAGAGTGTCCCAGTACAACAAGCACAATCCCGTGAAAGTCAGCGGGAA
>CAZDBS010000006.1:31201-34536 GCA_964503775.1 uncultured Candidatus Saccharibacteria bacterium | reverse complement strand
CAATACTATCGGCTTAGTCTTACGCCTAGCCTGCTCGACAAGGTACAGTTAAATCTCAAATCTGACATGATCAGATCGGACGACAATGAATTTGCAATGTTTGAAATAAACAAAATTCACATGGTTGGTGAGCAGGACGAGAGCGAAACCGATCTACCAGCTGAGGATCTGCACCTAGCGCTAGTCTTCGCGGCCGATGATAAAACTGCTGCCCGAAAATACTCAGACTCGGCTTACTATCAAGCCCGAGAGTACCTCGCGCAATTGTTGCCGGCATGCAATCTAGTGCCGTTATCAGGCTTTGATATGAATGATGATGCCTGGGGACAACAAATGGTTGCTCCGTATGAGCCGAAGCGCTCAGCGGTGATTATAGTTGACGACATGGTTTGGGGTGTGATTGGTGAGTTCAAAACAAGTGTGAAAAAAGCTCTCAAATTGCCAAATTTTGCATCTGGTTTTGAGATATCCCTCGATATACTAAAAGATTTTGGCGAGACCAAGTACGTGTCACTACCTAAGTTTCCGAAAGTTCAACAAGACATCAGTCTCAAAGTTCCTCTAGAGATTACCTATAGCCAGGTTTACGACGTATTGTCGTCTGAAATTGAAAAACGTAAGCCCGAGGATACCTTGGCGACAATTAGCCCAGTCGACATATATCAATCCGATGCTGATACTGAGCGTAAACATCTAACATTCCGATTATGGCTCAGTGCATATAACCGCACCCTGAAAGCCGAAGAAGTGAATGCATTACTTGATGATGTCGCATCGGCTGCCAAAGAAGTAGTTGGTGCAGAAAGGATCTGAAGATGAGGTACTTCAAGAACTATCTGCGACAGCTCGTGGTCGCTAGTGTCAGTGTATTGGTGATTGGCGGGCCATTTTCAGTAAGAGCTGCAGCATCAGTCAATGATTTTACTATCACCAATTTTGATGCCGACTACTCGATAGACAATTCTGCCCCGCGCGGAAGGCTGTACACAACTGAAGAAATTGAAGTCAATTTCAGCGACAATAATCATGGAATCTTGAGAGCTTTGCCGCAAACATATGGTGATCAAAAGTTGCATACGAAGTTCTTGTCTGCAGTCTACACAAATGCAAACACAAAATTGCCATTCTCAACATATACAAATAATGGCAACTTAGTCGTCAAAATTGGTGACCCAAGTCGTACAGTCACAGGACGTCAATTGTACCGACTCCAGTACGATATGGACAATGTCATACACATGAACCAAAACGGTCTGGACGAATTCTATTGGGATGTTAACGGCGATCAGTGGCAGCAGCCATTTCTAAATGTCAAAGCTACCATACATTACCCAACAGGACTTCATCTTATCCCTGATAAACTGAAGTGTTTCACTGGGAGTTATGGGAGCACTGCGCAAGACTGCACGATTGCTTCTACTTCATCGAGCACTATCGAGGTGCGCAGTACTAGGACACTGGTTGCTGGTGAAACATTAACGTTCGTAGCTGGTTTCGACAAGGGATATTTTCGGGAGCCGACCACTTGGGAAAGGTATCGTGACTACGTCTGGCCGCTTGTCCAGGTAGTTATCCCCGGCATTGGCCTCCCCGTCTATGCTTGGAGAAAATGGCTCAAGAAAGGGAGAGACCCCAAAGGTAGGGGTGTTATCGTACCTGAGTATGATCAGCCCGATGGCATGACTCCAGCTGAAGCCGGTACGCTGATGGATTTCACGACTGATAATCGTGACATATCGGCTACTATCATCGATCTGGCAGTTCGTAAATACCTGCGTATTCATGAAGAGTCCAAAAAATCGTTGTTGTCCAGATCGACAAAATACAGCTTCGAGCTTTTGAACGATGATTACTCGGCACTTTTACCGCATGAGCGAGAGATTATTGAGGGGTTGTTCAAGGATGTTCCAAACGGCACGACAATAACACTCGGATCGTTGAAGAAGACGTTTTACAAAACCGTCGCCAAAGCCCAAAAGCTGGTTCATGAGAGACTTGATTCAGAAGGTTACTACGCCACAAAACCATCTAGTGGCGGGGGAGGGCTAATACTCATGGGTGTCGTATGTTTCTTTTTGGCGGGGCTACTACATACCTGGGTGTCTCTCGGACTTGGAATCGGGGCGGTCAGCTTATTGATAGCCGGTGCGGTTATGGCCAAGAGGAGTAGCAAAGGCGTGGCGGCTAAAGAGCATCTAGAGGGTTTGAAATTATATCTCAATGTTGCCGAAAAAGATCGAATCAAAATGCTACAGGCACCAAATGCTAAGTACGCTTCCAACCATGACGAACCCAAGCGTACTGTGGAGTTGTTTGAAAAACTCTTGCCGTTCGCGGTGATCTTAGGTGTCGAGAAGCAATGGGCGGAACAATTCAAAGACATCTATACCACGCCACCAGACTGGTACGCCGGTAATTGGACGACCTTCAATGCCGCCTACCTGGCGTCGAGCGTGACGAGCAGCGTTAACGCCATGGGGACTAGTTTTGCCGCTCCCAGTAGTTCCGGAAGCAGCGGCTTTAGCGGTGGCGGCGGATTCTCAGGCGGCGGCGGTGGAGGCGGTGGAGGCGGTGGATGGTAGCGCTCAGGTGAAATCTCTAGTCATACATATACTTAACATGTAAACTAACAGCATGAAATTTATATTTCGAATCTTGAAGTTCTCCCGAGACCTGTGGCCATTCTATGTGGTCATAGTCATTTTCAATGTCTTGGTCGCTTCCCTCAACCAGCTACAACCTATTTTCACCAAAGGTATAATTGACGAACTACTGAAACTGACCGGGGGATTGTCGGCCAGTCAGCAACGTATATTGATATTCGTACTCTTCATATTCCTAGCTGAGTTGTTCGTGGGGCTATTGACCAACATCGGTGGTTATATCGGCGATCTCATGTCATCTCGCATGAATAAACTGCTGAGCGAGCGGTACTACCGACATATGTTATCTATGCCACAGCGATATTTTGACATGGAGTTATCTGGAAAGATTACGTCGCGCTTGAATCGTTCGATTGCACAAGTCACACAGTTCATGAATATGATGGCCAACAATTTCGGTCAGTTTATCCTAACCAGTGTCTTCAGCCTCATCATCGTCTCATATTACAGCTGGCAGGTAGGGCTCTTGCTCCTATCGCTCTACCCAATTTTCTTGTGGCTGACGATGCGGACCAGCGAGAAGTGGCAGAAATATCAGGGCGAGAAAAATGAACACCAGGACATCGGTTATGGCAGGTTTCAGGAAGCGATCTCTCAGGTAAAAGTAGTCAAGAGTTATGCCCAAGAAGCTCGCGAACTTAAGTTTTTCAGTAAACACATGAAAGCCATCGC
>CAZDBS010000006.1:21306-31101 GCA_964503775.1 uncultured Candidatus Saccharibacteria bacterium | reverse complement strand
ATGCCCAAGAAGCTCGCGAACTTAAGTTTTTCAGTAAACACATGAAAGCCATCGCCGATCTGACACGACCACAAAGTCGCTATTGGCACATGCGTGACAACCAGCGCAATACAATTCTCAATATTGTGTTCGGCCTGGTGTATGCGACTATCGGTTGGCAAGCTTTTCACGGACAACTAACTCCTGGTGAGGCTGTCTTGCTCATCCAATACGGCGCGCTAATTCGTATCCCGCTCTTCACAATCACGTTCTTGGTAGAGAATACTCAACGTGCGATTGCTGACAGCAAAGATTACTTCGAGGCCATGAGTTTAGAGCCGGAGATTCGAGACAAACCCCAGGCCAGGGGTCTAAGAGTTGACCAGGGAGAAATACGTTTTGATCACGTTGATTTTGGTTATGATGCGCAAGCCAAAGTCCTGCACGATATCACTTTTGACATCAAACCAGATACCAAAATTGCGCTGGTTGGTGAGAGTGGTGAGGGTAAATCGACACTGACGAATTTATTGCTCCGTCTCTACGAGCCACAATCTGGAACAATTCTGATCGATGGTCAAGACATAGCTGACGTTACGCAGGCAAGTCTCCGGAGGAATATCGGTGTTGTCTTCCAAGACCCGTCTCTTTTTAGTGGATCTATCCGCGAAAACATCTCATACTCGAACCCAAAAGCAACCGAAGCTGAAATCATGGCCGCCGCGAAAGCTGCCAACGCCGACGAGTTTATCTCTAAATTTGATAAAGGATACGATACTGAGATTGGCGAGAGAGGGTTAAAACTCTCCGGAGGCCAAAAGCAACGCATCGCCATAGCTAGGGCTCTGTTGAAAGACGCTCCAATACTAGTCCTGGACGAGGCAACCAGCAGCCTGGATAGTCGGAGCGAAGCTATGGTTCAAGAAGCGTTGGAAAGACTGATGAAGGGTCGCACCACCATTATCATTGCCCACCGGCTTAGTACGATTCAGAGTGTCAATCAAATTATAACGATTCGCAACGGGCGAATTGACGAGATAGGTAGCCCTGCAGAGCTATCCCATACCGATGGTATCTATGCTCAGCTTCTCCGGCTCCAGGATAGAAAATCAGAATCAGCCAAAGCTTCACTTAAAAAGTTCGAGCTGGCAGCTTAGTTTTACAACAAACCGTGCCGATCGTTACGTTATAATAGATGCAATACCTAAGGAGGTCTAGGGGTTAATATGCGCAAAACTCAGATTTTGTTACTTCTAGTGGTGGTTGCTTTTCTGGCTACTTCTGTCGGAAGCATATACATGCTGGTCGCTCAGCAAAATAGCGATACCAAGAAACAAGAGGAAATTAATAAAGCCGCTCAAGAATTGCAAACGCAAAATGAGCAGAAGGAGAAGACATTGGACCCAAGTCGTAAACTAGATAACTTTGAGCCAGTAGCCAAAGTAACTGAGCTACAAAAAATCGATACCAAACCCGGCACGGGGGAAGAAGTCAAACCTGGGGCTACCATCAGTGCACACTATACTGGAGCGATCGCCGCTACTGGAGTTATCTTTCAGAGTAATCGTGATTTCGGTAAAGACCCAATCTCCTTTGGTCTGAGCGATGTTATCAAAGGCTGGACCGATGGTGTACCGGGTATGAAGGTTGGAGGAATTCGACGATTGCTCATCCCGGCTGCCCTGGCTTACGGCGCCAATCCTCCTGCTGGATCTGGTATACCGGCTAACGCCGATCTAGTTTTTGATATCGAACTGATGGTTATCGATAAGCAGGGTCAGTAGACAAATTCACTACATGTAGTGTATTGACTGTAATCATAAGCACAATATATACTGTAAAGAGACGTAAATCACAAAATAAAAGGATGGTATTCATGGCAAAAAACATCACTATTTTTACGACAAACACCTGCGCCTACTGCGGCATGGTGAAAAAATGGTTGGCTAGCAAGGGTCATACCTATGAGGAAGTAAACCTAGATCAGCAACCCGAGCGCCAACAGGAAGCCCTGGCCGTCAGTGGTGTACTGTCCGTTCCGGTTACGGTTGTTACCAAAAACGACGATAGTAAGGAAGTGATCGTAGGATTTAACCTATCAAAACTGGCTCCAGCGGTCGCCTAAGCCTCAAGTTCTAAATCTTAAGCACTAAATTCTAAAAAATGGTAGTTTAGAGTTTAGAACTTAGCATTTAGTGTTTAATGGAGAAAGATAAACATGTCTGAAGACGACGCTACACCCATCGATAATAGCAAAACTCACGATGTTGTTATGATTGGCGCTGGTCCGGCGGCCTTGTCGGCGGCTATTTACACTACCCGGGAAGATATCGATACGGTGCTTATAGAGAAAGGAGTTATCGGTGGGATGGCGGCTATCACGGATCAGGTAGATAACTACCCCGGATTTGCTGAAGGGATCACTGGTCTAGCTCTGGCTGAGGGTCTCCAGAAACAAGCGGAAAGGTTTGGAGCACAGATAGAATTTGGTGAAGTAAGCAAGATTGTCGACGAGGGTGAACAGAAACGGGTCATCACAACTGACGGTGAATACCTAGCTAAAGCCGTACTTGTGGCGACAGGTACGGATTATAAGCGACTAGGTATCCCGGGCGAGCAAGAGTATTTCGCTCGTGGGGTGCATTTCTGTGCGACGTGCGACGGAGCTTTCTATCGTGATAAAAAACTGGTTGTTGTTGGCGGCGGTAACTCGGCGGTACAGGAAGCCATGTTTCTAACCAAATTTGCTACTCATATCGACATGTTGGTGAGGAGTGATCATCTGCGTGCCTCGGAGATCTTGCAGCATGAACTCGACACTCACAAAGATAAGATTACCGTCCACTACAACACCACAACCGAAGAAATAGTTGGCGATCCCCCCACTGGTGGTGGGAAAATCATCAAGGTGATTGGCAAAGATGCCAAAACAGGAGAAAAGAAAGAATTTCCGACAGACGGGGTGTTTGTCTTCGTAGGTCTAAAACCCCTCACAGGATTTGCGGCAGCGTCAGGCATCAAGCTCGACGAAGTAGGGTTTATCGAGACTGATGAGAATCTCATGACAAGCATGCGCGGTGTCTTCGCCGCAGGTGATGTTCGAAGTGGGGCGACTATGCAGATCGCTTCGGCGACGGGTGAAGGCGCCACAGCAGCCCTCAAGATTCGCGAGTATCTCAACGGAAAATTGTAGTACAATACAGATCAGAATAAGGAGAATTTATGAATTTATCACACCTTCCAGTCGGCGACGATGCGCCAAGCATAGTCAATATCGTCATAGAAAATCCCAAAGGCAGCCGACTCAAAGTCGAATACAACTCTGAGATGGGTTATTTTTTCATCGACCGAATACACCAAACTTTCTTGGGTTCACCGACCGACTATGGCTTCGTGCCAAGTACTCTTGATGAAGACAATGATGCACTCGACGTACTTCTAGTGTCTGACGATCCACTTCCGACGGGTATGGTTGCTGAGATGAGGATTTTGGGTGTTATGTATATGGATGACTCAGGTGAAGTCGACAATAAACTAGTCGGTGTCATCAAAAGTGATAAGAGCAAAGATCACCTGAAAACTCTCGACGATCTCGGTGATCAGTTCAAAAAAGCAGTAGCGCACTACTTTGAACATTACAAAGACCTCAAAGGCGACAAAGTCGAAGTGAGTGGTTGGGGCGATCAGGCAGCAGCCGCCAAAGTTCTCGAGGAGTGCGTCCAGAGATTCGGTAGTTCTAAGGGTTAATTGGTTACTTGTTCTTCACGCAAGCAATGGCGTAGTTTTTGCTTGGCTCGTGACGAGTGCACATAGTGAAGCCAATCAATGTGCGGTTTGATGTTGCCTCGGGTCACTACCTCTACAAAATCGCCGTTTTCAAGCGGTTTGTCAAATGCTGTGATATGACCGTTGACCTTGAAGCTGGCAGCGTGCGTAGCGATGTCGGCATGAACGGCAAAAGCGAAATCTAACGGGAACGACCCGACAGGTAAGTCAAATATATCGCCTTTGGGTGAGTAGACGAATATCCGATCACTGAAGAGGTCGACTTTGAGATCCTCTGGGTTGAAGTCGCCACCTTTTTTGAGCTCCTTGGCGGCTTCTTGGAGCTGAGCTACCCACTGGAGGTGGCGAGGAAGTGACTGGGCGTTACGATTGACATATTCCTCACTTAGTTTTTGCTCATTGTAATAGAAACTTGCCGCTAAGCCCCGTTCGGCAAACTCATGCATATCTCTCGTTCTGATTTGGAATTCAACGATCCCGCCGTGAGGTGTCATGACGGTTGTATGTAAACTCTGGTAACCGTTCGGTTTGGGTGAAGCGATATAGTCTTTGATTCGTGTTGGCATCGGACGGAACAAGTTGTGAAGTATGCCCAATACCTGGTAACACTGAGCCGTGGTTGACACAACGATTCGTTGAGCCAGTAGATCATAGACGTTGTCGATGGTACCGACCTTGGCCAGTTTTTTGTGTAGGCTGTAGAGACTTTTGACGCGGCCGTCAATTTCAAACTTGATACCCTCACTCTCCAAGGCCTTGATGACATTTTGTTGAATAGACTCAAATTGTCGCTGGGCTTTTCTGATGCGAGATTTTAGTTCGTGGAGTAATTTTCGAGATTTCTCAGGATACAAATACTCGAATGACAGCTCTTCGATCTGGGAACGTAGTAGTCCCATGCCGAGCCTATCAGCTAAGGGCGCAAATACCTCCAAAGATTCTTTGGCAATCTTCGTTTGTTGAGCTGGGGTCAAGTACTCAAGAGTTCGGAGGTTGTGGAGTCGGTCAGCAAGCTTGATGATTAGTGCCCGTAAGTCTTTGCTAGTGGCTATCAACAGTTTACTTAGGTTATCTTTGGTCTGAGGTAGATATGTGTCTAGCTCTCGCATGCCACTCCGCGCTTTACCGACTTTGGTCACGCTATCGACGAGGCGTGCTACATCCGCGCCAAAATGAATATCAATTTCCTCTAGTGTTACGTCTGTATCCTCAACCGTGTCATGGAGAATACCCACTAAGACACTGTCGATATCCATGCGCCAACCTACCAATATAGCAGCGACACTTAGTGGGTGAGTGATATAAGGGTCGCCTGATGACCGAAACTGGCCAGTATGAGCTTTGGTGGCTAGGTTTATAGCATCACCAATCGACTCGATGTCTTGAGTGCTGTAGTGGTCCGTAACTAGTCTCAGGAATTCTTCGGCTTGCATTGTGGATAAAAGTATACTGCTACTCGAGAAAAGCTACCACTGCGTAAGTGATGTGCGGATAACCTTGCGCACATTGCCGTGAGGGACAAGAATATGATGAAGTAGCTAAGGGGATGAGTATGCTAGTAGGCGAGGGTCACATCCGAGAGATAGAAACAGGCGAATTATTCGACACGACTGAAGCCGAGGAAGCCGTGCGTCGGGATTTACGGGCTTGGGAAATGCGTTTTGAAGCCGCCGGCTCTTCAGAACTTGTCGTAATAGAAATGCCGAGGGAGCCATCGGACGACACAAACGTTCCGGCACTGATGCACGTACTCAAAGCGCCTGAGGCGGGTCCGGTCTTCGTTGCTAGCGAAGAAGAGCCTGGAGTCGTTATTTTTCGCGGACAACAGGCGTCATGGTCGATGTATACCCAGGATCCAACCAAAACTGACGTCGGTGTTCTGTATTCCAAGCCTGTTTTTAAATCATCATTCCCAGTCATGACTAGTACAGAGCGTGGCACTATGATGACCAATATGCCACTAGTGGGCTGGAGATTGCCATATGGTGGTTACGTATACGACAGGAACAGGAATACTGACGAGCGCTATGGCACGACGATTACGCCTGACATGCTTGATCACCTACCTCTTGATGAAGCGATCGAATTCCTATCGTTTCTCATGCAGGCGTCAACTGGTGTTGTACGCGGCCGTCCAGAATGTAGCCAAGCCACAAGAGAGCATGCCCTTGTCTGGTGTGATAGGTTGTACGCTCTTATACTCCAGCGCGATAATGATTTAAGGGAATTAAAACAGAATGGTGGCATTATCCCGGAGTCATTGTGGGACAGGAGATTGATGTCAGATCCCGAGGTCGCATCAAAGATAATTTTGAAGCATGATAAAAGAGGGATCGTAAATCCACTCATTGCAGCTGAATCTCCGCAGGATGGGGCGCTTGTAGGTTGGAATGCGTGTGTTGGTCAGCCCAAAGCTAATTCGTTCGAAGAACTTCTAAGCAGGGAGCGTGACGATTATCGTCAGAAGCTGGGCTATATGATTGCTATAGCGCGCGGTATCTAATATCACTTGCTAAACACCCCTACAAACAGTAGGATTAAAAGTATAAAACCATAAGCAAGTAGGAAACAAGTGAAATCAAAAATCGCTATCAATGGGTTTGGTCGAATCGGCCGTAACGCCTTCAAAATTGCCTTCGAAAGGGACGATCTGGAGATCGTGGCCATAAATGATCTCACTGATACCAAAACTTTGGCCCATCTCCTCAAATATGATTCAAATTACGGGATATATCATCAACCGGTAACTTTCGATGACCAGCACATTATAGTAAACGGTACGCCAATTCAAGTCTTTGCCAAGACCGATCCCGCTGAGTTGCCGTGGAAGGACCTGGCTATCGATGTCGTGATTGAGTCTACCGGTCTATTCGTCGACCCAGCCAAAGCCAAAGCACACGTCGATCCCGCCGGTGCCAAGAAAGTCGTCATCTCCGCCCCTGCCAAAGGCGAAGGAGCAAACACAATTGTGCTGGGAGTCAATGAGGATGAACTGGAGATAGCTGGAGAAATTATCTCCAACGCTTCATGCACAACAAACTGCATTACGCCAGTTATGGCTGTACTAGAACAAGCTTTTGGTATCGAAAAAGCGATGATGACTACTGTTCATAGCTATACAGCTAGTCAGCGCCTGCAAGACGCACCTGCCAAAGACCTACGCGAGGCTCGGGCCGCTGCCGAGAATATCGTTCCGACGACGACAGGGGCGTCGATTGCAGCTGCCCAAGCTATGCCGTCACTCAAAGGCGTATTTGGTGGGATGTCGGTACGTGTGCCGACGCCAGTCGTGTCGCTTTCAGACTTCGTAGTCATCACCAAACGCGACGTTACCGCTGATGAAGTAAATGACGTGTTCAAAAAAGCGGCGAGTGAGCCGTATTACCAAGGGATCTTGGCAGTAACCGAAGAAGAGTTGGTATCTTCCGACTTCAAAGGCAACAGTCATTCGGCGATTGTCGATCTATCGCTGACGGCGGTTGTAGGTGGAAATATGCTCAAAGTTGTCGCTTGGTATGATAATGAATGGGGATATAGCAATCGTCTAGTAGAGCTTACGGCAGATGTCGGAAAGGCGTTGCAAGCGTAAGGAGTATGAAAATTTATCTCGGTTCTGACCATAACGGGTTTGCACTCAAGCAAAGTCTATATGAGCATCTAGAGAGACAGAAATACGATGTCGAAGATGTAGGCGATAAAACACTGCGTCCAGATGACGATTTTCCTGAATTCGCCGCCGCCGCCGCGACCAAAGTGTTGGGGAGCAATGATAATGATCCTCGGGCTATTCTAATTTGCGGCAGTGGTCAGGGTATGGCCATAGCTGCTAATCGATTCAAGGGTATACGTGCTTCGGTAGTATGGGACGTCGAGGAGGCTAAAACGACCCGCAACGACAATGATAGTAATGTGCTGTGTTTGCCATCGCGCATCCTCCAAGGCGATCAGGCGAACTCCATCGTCAAAGCCTGGTTGGAGACGCCCTTCGAAGCGGCTACTCGTTATATCCGACGGAATAAACAGCTGGACGAAATATAATATGTCTTGCATCTGCCCCTCGATAACACCAACATCAGTCAAAGAATACAAAGAACAAATCGATAGAGTTGTAGGATTTAGTGAGCGGATTCATCTTGATTTGATGGATGGTGAGTTTGTGGAGACACGCAGTCCGGAGCTTATTAATTACTGGTGGCCGGATGGTCTCACAGCTGATATCCATCTAATGTATCAGCACCCCGAGAGACACATAGAGACTATTATCTCCCTGAAGCCCAGTCTTATCATCGTTCATGCTGAGGCTGATGGTTTCAAGGAATTTGTGGATCGCAGTTCAGAATTTGAAAAACTTGGCATAAAAAGAGGCGTAGCTATTCTCGCGGACACACCGATATCGAGTATCGAGGAATTGATGGATAAATTTGATCATGTGCTAATTTTCTCAGGTCATCTGGGTCACTATGGCGGCACGGCTGATCTTGGTCTGTTATCCAAGGTCAGCCAGATACGATCTACAAGTCACGAACTACCCAAAGAGATTGGTTGGGACGGAGGGGTTAATCTGGAAAATGTCAAACAGCTCGTAAATGGCGGTATCGAGGTCCTCAATGTCGGTGGAGCTATTCAGCGGGCCGATGATCCTGGTGATATGTACTTGAAATTAGTGCGCTCTCTCGAATAACCCTTATGGTATAGTTAAAGTAATCGAACGAGAAGCGTATTTCGTATGTCACAAACACACTCTATCAAAGATCTCGAGCTCATAGCCAATACCATTCGGCAAGACATTATCCGGATGCTGGAACATGCTGGTAGTGGGCATTCGGCTGGTCCCCTGGATCTGGCTGACGTTTTCACGGCACTGTACTTCGATGTACTAAGACATAGTCCCAAAGATCCCAAATGGGACGATAGAGACATATTTATCCTCAGTAACGGTCACTGTGCTCCAGGCCTATATGCCACACTGGCTAATGCTGGGTATTTTGATAGAGAGGAGCTCTTGACGCTTCGTAAATTTGGTTCGCGACTTCAGGGCCATCCCGAACGTGTCCGACTACCCGGATTAGAAACGACAAGCGGTCCGCTAGGGTGTGGTCTAAGTCAGGCGGCGGGTATGGCGCTGGGTATGCAATTGAATAATCAAAATCACCGCTGGGTTTATGTAGTGACTGGTGATGGTGAACTGAACGAAGGCAACAACTGGGAAGCAGTCATGTTCATCAGCAAATACCGACTTCACAACGTCATAGCGATTGTCGATCGTAACAATATCCAGATAGATGGCATGACTGAGAAGGTTATGCCGCTAGAAAATCTACGCGCTAAGTGGGAGGGCTTCGGTTGGCGGGTCTTGGATATCGATGGACACAATATCCAAGAAATCATCGATGCCTGTTCACAAGCCCGAGCTATAGTTGAACGACCGGTGGTTATCCTGGCTCACACTATTCCCGGTAAGGGCGTAGATTTTATGGAGTACGACTATCATTGGCACGGTATACCAGTTGGCATCGAGGATATTCCAGGTGCACCACCTCGTGCCGAGCAGGCCAAGATTGCTTTGCATGAACTACGAACACTTCGGGGCAAAATCAGGAGCGAACATGAGTAATCTACATCTTCACCAAATTCACAGCGATTTGAAGACCGAAGCCACTCGCAAAGGTTTTGGAAGGGGGTTAGTAGCCGCAGGAAAAGATGACGTGAGGGTGGTGGCCTTGTGTGCCGATCTAACTGGTTCGACGCAGATGAGTATGTTTGCCGAGGCTTTTCCCGATCGTTTTTTCGAGGTTGGTGTCGCCGAGCAGAACCTGGTAACTGTTGGCTCGGGACTGTCGGCTATGGGTAAAATCCCATTTGTCTCGTCATATGCGGCATTTAGTCCGGGACGTAACTGGGAACAAATTCGGACGACGATATGCTTGAACGAAAGACCAGTAAAAATTGTCGGTTCTCATGCTGGCATATCCGTAGGACCGGATGGAGCGACTCATCAAATGCTCGAAGACATAGCTCTGATGAGAGTGC
>CAZDBS010000006.1:17724-21206 GCA_964503775.1 uncultured Candidatus Saccharibacteria bacterium | reverse complement strand
GGACCGGATGGAGCGACTCATCAAATGCTCGAAGACATAGCTCTGATGAGAGTGCTGCCTAGGATGATAGTCGTTGTACCAGGTGACGCTGTGGAGGCCGAAAAGGCTACCCAGGCTCTAGCCAAAGATGATGTTAATCCAGGTTACCTGCGCGTAGCCCGTGAGGCTTCGCCTATCATGACGACGGAGGAGACACCTTTTGAAATAGGTAGGGCTTATGTCTACCGGCCTGGAGGTGACGTTACTATCATCGCAACCGGACTTATGACCTATCAGGCTATGGTTGCGGCCCAGAAATTGCATCATGATGGCATCGATGCCGAGGTTATCCACGTGCCGACGATCAAACCACTGGACGAGAACACCATACTCAGTAGTATCGATCGGACTCGGGCAGTCGTGGTATGTGAAGAGGGTCAGATCGCCGGAGGATTAGGTGGTGCAGTTGCTGAGCTTCTAGCCGAGAACTTACCCACACATATGAGACGTATCGGTATGCGGGATCGCTTTGGGGAGTCAGGTAAACCCGAGGAGTTGATGGAGCATTTTGGTCTAAGTGATCGACACATCGTCATGAGTGTTCATGAAGTATTAAACATGAAGGGTAAATGATATGCCGCTAACACTACCTAGGGTACGTGAGAATTGTCACAAAGCCCGCGAACTTATGAAGCGAGCACGACTTGAACACTTTGCGGTTGGCGCCTTCAATATAGACAACCAAGAGACATTGGTGGCTGTCGCTCGTGCTGCGCAGAAGCTAAACGCGCCCGTCATGGTAGAGATCAGCGATGGCGAAGTGAAAGCCATGGGGCTCTACAACGTCCGTGATCTTGTCGACAACTACAAACACGAGTATGGCATCGAAATGTATATCAATCTCGACCACTCTCCCTCTGTGGAAGACGCCAAAGCTGGGATTGAAGCTGGTTTTGAATTTATCCATATAGACATCAGCCAGTCCAATCATGATGCCACTGACGCAGAAATAATCGCTGCTACCAAAGAAGTCGTGGAACACGCCAAGCTGACTGGGGCGATCGTGGAGAGTGAAGCGCATTACTTCATGGGTTCATCCAATGTACATACCGAAAAGATTGATTATGATGAAGTGAAGAAATTCTTCTCAAAACCAAAAGAGGTTAAAGCGTTTGTCGAAGCGACTGGTGTCGATACTTATGCAGTGGCTGTAGGTAACTTACATGGCAAATACCCTGTCCCGAAAGTTTTAGACTTAGATCTACTGCAGAAAATTCGCGATGAAGTCGATTGTAATCTGAGCCTACATGGCGGTAGCGATACTGAGGGCCATTTCTTCGAAGGCGCAGTTCAGATAGGCGTGAGTAAGATCAACGTAAACTCGGATCTAAGATATGCCTATCGAACAACACTCGAAAAAGTCCTAGCAGAGAATAAAGACGAGTTTGCAATCATCAGAATTAATCAAGCTGTTTATGATGCAGTTCAGTCAGTCGTCGAGTCCAAAATCACTTTCTTTAATTCCGCCGGGAAAACAATCAGATAGAATCCTAAATACTAACCTTTTCTGCTTATGGCAAGCAGTATAGCGTCATAGGCTTTTTCGAATTTCTCGATGCCCTCTTTTTCGAGTTGATGACTGACGTCTGTCATGTCTATACCCAAGTCTTTGACATGGTTGAGAACGGCATGGGCGTGTTCGATGCGCTTCGAGGTGATAGCTTCTTGGGTCATTACTCCATGATCATTTAGCGCGTTAATAGTTTCTGGAGTCATAGTATTGACGGTATCACTAGCCAAGAGGTTAGCAACGTAGAGAAGATCAGGATACTTTGGATTCTTGGTAGAAGTAGATGCCCACAGCGGACGCTGGATGTTGGCGTTTCTTAATCTGAGTTCCTGCCAACGTTTGGAATCGTTAAAAGTTTCCAGGAACATCTCATAGGCTACATAAGCTTGAGCATTAGCGATGTGACCACACAAACGGGCGGCTGATGGTTTCTTGAGGGCATGGAGCTGCTCATCGACTAGGGTATCGACACGACTGACGAAGAATGATGCAACACTGTGGATATGGCTCAGATCTCCCTGGTGTGTTTCCAGACCTTTCAGATAGGCATGCATGACTTCGAGATAACGATGCAAGCCGAAGATAAGCGTGACGTTGACATTGATGCCCTCGTTCGTCAGTTGCTCGATGGCTGGCAGTCCTGCCCGTGTCGCCGGTACTTTGATCATGAGATTGGGACGTTCGATGGTGTCCCAGAGCCAGCGGGCTTGCTCGAGAGTTTTGTCGGTGTCGTGTGCAAAACGTGGTGATACTTCGATCGAGACGAAACCATCTCGACCAACAGTGCGTTTATATAGAGGCATCATCAGATCAGCAGCGGTCTGGACGTCTTGGCGGGCTAAACGGACAAATGCCGCTTCAACGTCATGTCCTTCGCTTCGCAAATGTTTGTAGGTCGAATCGTAGCTATCGCTGCCTGAGATCGCTTTTTCGAAGATACTCGGGTTGGATGTAATGCCGCGGATACCGCTATCGATGTATTTTTTTAGTTCACCGGACTCGATCATATCCCGACTCAAGTAATCAAGCCAGGGACTTTGGCCAAACGAATAGTAGAGAGTCTGAAGTGGAGAGAATGACATTATCAATACTATAGCAAATTTGTTATGCTTAATCTGAAAATCATGGCAGATCAGGACATAAACATTATCTCTATTGGTGCCGCCTCACAAGATGTCTATCTTCAGGGTAGTGCAATATCAGCTCGTTGCAATGCTGAGACGAAGCAATGTGTCGAGCAATTTCCGCTGGGGTCAAAGCTGGAAGTCGAGCAAGTGACTTTCGGTACGGGCGGTGGAGCCTCAAACGCAGCAGTCACATTTGCTCGTGCTGGTCTGCACGCTTCTTACGCCGGCAAGCTGGGTCATGATCTAGCAGCTAGTAACGTCATACATGCTCTAACCGAGGACAATGTCGATACTTCTCGCGTGGTTTATCACCCGACACTGGGGACACAATACTCGACTATTTTACTCAATGGCGATGGAGAGCGAACAATTCTGATCTATCGTGGTGCGGCACATACCCACGAGATAGCCGATTATCCCGAACCTCACCTCCACGCTGACTGGCTGTATATTACGAGCCTGGCCGGTAATATGGATGTCTTGGAATACTTGGTCAACACCGGACACAGGCTAGGGATGAAAATAGCCATGAATCCCGGTAATGATGAGTTGGAGCAAACCGAAAGACTCAAACTCCTTCTGTCCAAGTTGGACGTACTATCCCTGAACAAGGAAGAAATGCAGAAGCTGTATCAGGGTGAAACGATGGAAGACCTAGCTCGAGCAGCTCACGAGATCCGGTATGTTGTTATCACCGATGGTCCGAATGGTGTAGTAGCTAGAGATGGTGAAGCTGTGTACAGGGCTGGTGTTTATGAGGATGTGCCCGTCATCGATAGGCTAGGCGCCGGCGACGCTTTTAGCTC
>CAZDBS010000006.1:12503-17624 GCA_964503775.1 uncultured Candidatus Saccharibacteria bacterium | reverse complement strand
TCGTATTTCGCTGTTTTCAGCTCATCAGCATAAGGTATGCACTTATGAATACGATTAGCAGGTGAAACGTGAAGGGACCTTTAGGGTCAACCGTACTCACGCACGCTGCTTTGGGGAGAAACCCGGGTACCCAGCGATGTGTAGAGGCAATCAGCCTGGTGAGTCGTCAACACTCGCCAAGTTTTTTGCGTGCACACCGCTGAGTTCCCCAAGAGGAAGTTGTCCTTACTACCGTTGGTAGAGTACTCGGTGCTCGGTCATCGGTAACCTTACACTTTCCACCACACCAAATCGCCAGGGGAGTAGCGATGTCGGTAAGCGGAGCTTCCTGGGTGAAGCTTGGCACTGCAGCGGCATGGCTACTCGGAGAGGTAGTGTCGGTACCCGTGCTCCATTGCGCATGTGTTCGAGGGCCTGGCGGCTCGCTCTAGCTGCAGTGCCTTGCACTAAGCTTCGTCCCTCTCGTGGGCGGTGGGGCGACGACGGAAATCGCTTTCTGTCCACGAGAGGAACAAGGTGGTTCTGGTCGCGACAGGAGCGACCCTCTTACGACCAGAACCGGTGGCTTGACAGGATTCGAACCTGTGACCTTCGCCTTAGTTGGCGACGCTCTATCCACTGAGCTACAAGCCTGATAGCTTTCGCTATCTTGGAGCGCACTACGGGATTCGAACCCGCGTTCCCCATCTTGGCAAGATGGTGCTTTAGGCCGCTTAGCTAAGCGCGCTGGGGGTGAAACGTTTTTCTACAAGGATCTCGAAGGATCCAGCTCCGGTGGTTGGACTTGAACCAACGACAACTTGCTTTATTAGGCAAGTGCTCTGCTGCTGAGCTACACCGGATTGTTTCACCTACGATGATGTGCGATGGGTCCGATGCCAAAAGCTCGGGTAGACTACCCTGAAGCTCCTAACTCCAGATTTGAGAACAGCCGCAGCCATTCCTACTCACCTTCTGTTACATCGCGCGTGCTGTTGCATGTAAACATGCGACTTTTGAAGCCGAATCTTCCGCTTCACAAACCGCATGCCTACATGACTTTTTCCGTCGATTTTCAATGTACTCTCTAGTTGAGAATGAGCATGATAGTAGTACTTTCTATAATATTCGTCAAGAGACCGTTTTCTTATAGAAACACACCTGTTACACTAGTGCATAAGCATGAACATTGTAGGTGGGGTATAGATGTCTCGAATTTTATCAGAATTACTGGAGGCGAAAGAGCCATTGTTCTCCATGGCAATTAAGCAGCTCGAGCAAGCATCGGGTAATATATCGGTTGATGTTCGACTGACAGCCGAAATTATCGGCAAGGTCCATATGAAAACCCGAGAACTGGGTCTTGATCCTAAAGATACGACAGGAACTGAACTCTACCACGCTCTACTTCATCTTGTGGGTAAGCATGATCTACATCTGACCGCCGAAATCGGTGGCTCGGCGAAAAGTACTGTCGCAGAACTAATCCCACTTATCAAAAAAGCCGCCGATAAAGTGGATACACCTAAGGATTGTTGGGTATTGAAGAAGTCAGTAGCTCGAGAAATGTTGCGTCAGACACCACCGCCACAGATCATGAAACGACTTGGTTATCAGTCAATTGAGTCGATGATCAAAAACGAGAATCTCTATGAGATCTATGGCGCTCTCAGGTTTGCCGAAGGATCAGAATGGCTGGATACCTTCGATAAACACTATAAGAACCTCAAGCCGAGTGATTTCGAGAAACGTACCATCGAGATCGTGATTATGCCTGCTGACAGGTGGGGTGATATCGCCGAAGAGTTTGTACACAAAAAACGCCACGACATAACTCACCTGAAAGAATTGGGGATAATCCTGATGTTACCGGTGAAAGTAGAAAAGATACCCGGTTTCACTATGACGACACTGTCGCTACTGTTCCACTACATCAACGAGATAAGGCTGTATAGCGCTTTCTTCAAGCTCAAAAGTATGTCGCCGCATTTCGGTCAGACTTTTGTCGAGACCCTTATCGCCGATCCGGCCAATGTAGCAGTCATGGCCGGGCAGAACATTCACTGGCGAGTAATCCAGCGTTATTTCGGTAAGTTGGAGAAAGAACGTCATCCTGAGATCTTTGAACCGCATGTCCAGCCTGAAGATCTGCATTGGCGCAAAGCCGAGGAAGTACTATACGAAATTGACCCTGAGTTAGCGTTCTGGAAAGACCTAGACTATGTCGGAGCTATGTATGACAAGCGGCCCGTAGCCTTCAATATGATGGATGTATCGATCGCCAACTCGACCAATACTCCGTATCACGATCGGGTGGTCTATCATTTCCGAGAGAGTCTGTGGAACGAAATTTTTGCACGGTACATGGGCATGAAGACACTCGAACAGCAAGTGCTCCAGCAGCTGGACAACGATCTCATCGCGCCTGAAAAATTAACAAAGAAAATGGTAGGATAAGGGTATGAATGTATATCAGATTTGCGTATCAGGTGCTGCCTCGGGCGCGACCGTCAAACAGTCCTCGGCCCTGGCGGTAAGACTTGGCAAAGCAGTTGCCAAAGAGGGACACATACTTTTGACGGGTGCAACTATTGGTTTGCCGTATTTTGCCGCAGAAGCAGCGAAGGCCGCTGGTGGAATGTCTGTCGGGTTTTCGCCTGCCACGTCTATGAGAGAACACTTGTACAAATATCGGCTACCTGTCGCTCCGTTTGACTTCATAAACTTTACCGGCATGGCTTACGTTGGGCGGGATGTTCATCTGGTCCAGTCGAGTGATGCAGTTATCACGGTTGGCGGGCGGTTTGGTAGCCTTCACGAATTCACAACGGCGCTCGAGGCCGGTAAACCCTGCGGTGTCTTGCTCGGGAGTGGCGGTACGGCCGATGTGATCCCCGATCTCATGACGACTTTGGAACCACCCCACAAAGACTTGGTCTTATATGACGATAATCCGGAACGATTGATCAAGCGACTCATAAAAGTACTCGATGACGAGTACAAAGACGTGTCTCTAAGAGACAAGTCGCGTAAGGATCCTAGACCAATTGCTAAAAGACACGGTTAGTCTCTCTTAACTGCTACAATATTGCTCGTGGAAAAGCTTAGACTTAGTAGTGACTACAAGCCGATGGGTGATCAGCCAGAGGCGATCCGAAAACTAACAGAGGGCCTGCATGGTGGTGCGAAAGAGCAGGTGCTATTAGGTGTGACCGGATCGGGCAAGACATTCACCATGGCTAATCTCATCCAAAATACCCAGAAACCGACATTGGTGATGAGCCACAACAAGACCCTAGCTGCGCAACTCTACAGCGAGTTTAAAGCGTTTTTTCCCGATAATCCTGTGCATTACTTTGTCAGTTACTTCGATTACTATCAGCCAGAAGCCTATATTCCTCGCTCCGACACCTATATCGAGAAAGACTCACAGATCAACGAAGAAATTGATCGGTTACGGCACGCGGCGACGGATGCTCTGCTTACGCGACGCGACGTTATCATCGTGGCTAGTGTGAGTTGTATCTACGGTATCGGTTCGGTTGAAGATTACGGTGGTATGTCTATCGAAGTCGTGAAAAGAGAGCAGCGAAAACAAGATAAATTTATCCGTCATCTTACAGACATTCAGTATCAGAGAAACGACATTGACTTTCATCGCGGGACGTTCCGGGTACGTGGAGATGTAGTAGATGTATTCCCGGCGGGCGAAGAAGTAGCTTACCGCGTGGAGTTTTATGGTGATAGCGTGGAACGGATTACTCGCATTGATCCTCTGACAGGTGAAATACTGGCCAACGTCGATTCGTTCAAAGTATTTCCGGGTAGTCACTACGTCACACCCTATGACAAGTTAAAAGTCGCGCTTGGTAAAATCGAGCATGAGCTTGAACAGCGAGTCTCACAGTTTGAGCGAGAGGGAAAACTACTAGAGGCCCAGCGACTCAAGCAGCGCACTCGGTTTGATCTAGAGATGTTAGAGGAAACAGGTTTTGTCAAAGGGATTGAAAACTATTCCAGGTATTTAACCGATCGTGAACCTGGCGAACAGCCGGCGACACTGCTTGATTATTATCCCGACGATTACCTATTACTCATCGATGAGTCACATATGACGATTCCGCAAGTTCGAGGCATGTATAACGGGGATCGAGCTCGCAAAGAAGTCTTAGTGGAGCATGGTTTCCGACTGCCCAGCGCTCTAGATAACCGCCCGCTTACTTTCCTGGAGTTTGAAAAACACATCAATCAAGTGGTGTATGTATCGGCCACACCCGCCCAATACGAACTCGACCGTTGTCCCGAACCGGTGCAGCAGGTCATCCGTCCTACCGGACTACTCGATCCGGTCATCGAAGTACGTCCGGTTACAGGTCAAGTCGATGATCTCTTGGCTGAGATTAGAGCTACTGTCGAGAAAGGTCAACGTGTTCTAGTAACTACGCTGACTAAGCGAATGAGTGAGGATTTGACTGAGTATCTCCAGGAGCTCGATATCAAAGTTCAGTATCTCCACTCGGATGTTGATACTCTGGAGCGAACCGACATACTTCGTGACCTAAGACTGGGAATCTATGATGTGTTAATCGGTATTAACTTACTTCGTGAGGGCTTGGACTTGCCTGAAGTATCACTCGTGGCGATCCTAGATGCTGACAAAGAAGGTTTCTTGCGCAGCGAACAAGCGCTTATTCAAACTGTTGGTCGAGCTGCCCGTCATCAAGAAGGTCGGGTGATTATGTATGCCGATGTCATAACTGGCTCTATGAAGAGGACGATTGACGAGACGAACCGACGTCGCAGTCTCCAAGAGACTTACAACAAAGAGCATGGTGTCACTCCGACCAGCATCAGCAAGACAATTGCGGATGGTATGCCGCGTGCTCCACAGGAAGAAAAACCGACGATCGACCTGAGAAAGATTCCCAAAGACGAATACAAACACCTCATCAAAGATCTGACGACGCAGATGGAATTCGCCGCCGCCAATCTGCAGTTCGAAAAAGCCGCCGAGCTGCGCGACACCATAGCTGAGATTAGGGCGAAGATGTAGCAATCCACTAACTTCTCTCAGTCTGGTATACTATGGTCTAATATATGACAAAACTTTCTCGAGAAGACATCTTGAAATTGGCCAAACTG
>CAZDBS010000006.1:0-12403 GCA_964503775.1 uncultured Candidatus Saccharibacteria bacterium | reverse complement strand
GGTCTAATATATGACAAAACTTTCTCGAGAAGACATCTTGAAATTGGCCAAACTGTCTCGGTTGAAGTTGACCGACGAAGAAGTCGAGAGATTCGGCAATGAAATCTCGGCAATTTTGGGATATGTGGAGCAGCTGAAAAATGTCGATGTATCCGGTTTGGAGCCAACAACACAGGTGACGGGGCTGAAGAATGTCATGCGACCGGACGAAATCAAGGATTACGGGGCAACAACTGAGGAACTGTTAAAGAACGTACCTAATCGTGAGGGCAACTACATCAAAGTAAAGCGGGTTCTGACATGAGCTGGTTGCCGATTGTTGAGATTGCAAAGAAGGTCCAAAGTGGCGAACTAAAAGCTACCGACCTCGTCGAGCAGTCACTAAAAGTCATTGCCGAGAAGCAAGAATTCAATGCCATAATTGCGACATTGGATGAAAGCGCTCGCAAGAGAGCTGCAGAAATAGACGAACGAGTCTTGGGAGGCGAGAAAATTGGCCGGTTGGCCGGTGTTCCATTTATAGCCAAAGACAATTTCCTGGTGTTTGGCGGCGAAACGACAGCCGCCAGTAACATCCTGAAGGGTTTTGTCGCGCCCTATCAAGCTATAGCGATTGAAAAACTGGAAGCTGAAGGTGCAATATGTGTCGCCAAAGCCAATCTTGACGCCTTTGCTCATGGATCAAGTACTGAACACAGTGACATGATGACTACCAAACACCCGACCGACCCGTCGCGAGTACCGGGTGGATCATCGGGTGGTTCGGCAGCAGCAGTCATGCTCGATATGGCGCCGTTCGCACTTGGGACCGAAACCGGTGGTTCTATCCGATTGCCAGCCAGCTTCACCGGTGCAGTTGGCTATAAACCTACATATGGGCTTGTGTCACGCTTCGGTGTGATAGCTATGGCGAGTTCTAATGACGTAATCGGCCCTTTAACCAAAACTGTTGACGATGCAGCACTGGTGCTTGATGTCATGTCCGGCAAAGACGAACACGACTCTACGACCATTGAATGCGAGGAGCAAGTATATCCGACTGATGCTACTGACCTTAAGGGCGTAAGAATAGGCGTGATCAAAGAGTACCTGGAAGGCGGTGTAGATCCTGGCGTCAAATCATCTATCCAACAGGCGATTGAACAACTGAGGGTGGCCGGAGCAGATATAAAAGATGTAAGTATACCGACACTGCCACTGGCTTTGGCCGTGTACTACATCGTAGTGCCCGCCGAAGTAAGCTCGAACCTTAGTCGTTACGACGGTCAACGGTTTGGATACAGCCACCCTGACGCCAAGACGTTAGAAGAGGCTTACGAGATGAGCCGCTCAGTCGGTTTTGGTGCCGAGGCCAAACGACGAATCATGATCGGAGCCTATGTGCTTAGTAGTGGCTACTACGATGCTTATTACAAAAAAGCCCTGGAGGTACGAACTAAGCTTATACAAGAATTTGATGCAGTGTTCCAGGATGTCGATGTTCTCATCGGACCGGTTGCTCCTGAAACGGCCTTTAAAATTGGTGAACACAGCAGTGATCCTCTCAAGATGTACCTGACAGATATCATGACCGTAGCAGCAAACCTGATAGGCATACCTGCCATCTCGGTACCTGGTCCAGAAGTGAACGGATTGCCGGTAGGTGTACAATTAATGGCGCCGCAACGTAAAGACAAGTACCTGCTATCTGTGGCCAAAGCCTACGAAACTATCAGCAAAGGGACATCATGAAGAATTTATTTTTGGTTGGTATAGTCGTGCTATTTGCCGTAGTGCTCTTCGGAGCGATGGCTGTTGTTAAGAGAAAAACATCGCATATCAAGCGTGACTATTTCGTAAAGCGATGGGGTGACTTACAGAACTTACTAAGCTCAGCAGAAGGTATGAAATTGGCGGTTATCGAGGCTGACAAATTACTCGATGAAGCCCTCAAACAACTGAGATTTAAAGGCGGTACTATGGGCGAGCGAATGGTGTCGGCCCAAAAAAGTTTTAAGAAAGCCGACAGTGTCTGGATGGCTCATAAACTTCGTAACAAGATCGTGCATGAGACTGATTTTGCACCAAAAAAACATCATATCCAGCAGGCGCTACTGAGTTTTAGACAAGCACTTAGGGATCTTGGAGCTCTTTAGATGAACGATTACACAGCGACAATCGGTATCGAAACGCATGTTCAGTTGAAGACGAAAACTAAACTGTTTTCAGCTGTCGACAATGATGCGCGTGATGCTGAGCCGAATACTAAAATCTCGGCCATTGACCTGGGTCTTCCGGGTATATTGCCTGTACTAAACGAAAAGGCTGTTGAATTGGCGGTTCGGGTGGGTATTGCACTCAATGCCGAGATTGGACTGAAAAACAAATTCGATCGCAAACATTATTTCTACCCCGATTTACCTAAAGGTTATCAGATAACCCAGTACGATGAGCCAATCGTCAGAACAGGCTATGTCGACATCACACTACCCGATGGTACTACCAAACGAATTGGCGTTGAGCGGGCGCATCTAGAGGAGGACGCTGGTAAGTCGACGCATCCCGCGGGCCAAGACTACAGTCTTGTTGATCTCAATCGCGCTGGCACTCCACTTATGGAGATCGTCAGCAAGCCCGACATGCATACATCAGCTGAAGCCAAAGCTTACGCCGAGGAGCTGTACGTACTCATGAGGTATGCGGAGGTCAGTGACTGCAACCTGTACTATGGCAACATGAGGTTTGATGTGAACGTATCCGTCTCCAAGGATTCAAGTCAGTTGGGTACTCGTACAGAAACCAAAAACCTTAATTCATTTCGATCTGTAGAAAAAGCTGTTGAGTACGAGATCAAACGACAAATCGAAGTATTAGAACGTGGTGAGCCTGTAGTACAAGAAACCCGAGGTTGGGATGACGCCAAGCAGCAGACATTTAGCCAACGCAGCAAAGAAGAGGCCCATGACTACCGCTATTTTCCAGAACCCGATATTCCACCTCTTGAGCTGACCGAGGAGTATATCGACGAGGTCAAATCAACAATGCCCATGATGCCAACAGAAATCCGTCGTAAACTGGCAGTGCTTAGCCTGCAGCCATCTCATGTCGAGACTTTGCTCATGCAGCCAAAATTTGTCGAGCTGCTCTTAGGGTGTGTGGATAATGTTGAGCATGCCAAACGGATTGCTAACTGGTTAATCGGTCCAGTCCAGGAAAAACTCAGTAACAACGAATGGACTGAGGAGCGCCTCAACCTTGACAAAGAAGCGTTTATTAAACTTTCAGTTATGGTAGCGGACAATAAACTTAGCTCTTCGGCGGCGAAAGAAGTATTGATCGAAATGGTAGAAAAAGGCGGTGATGCAAGCGCAATTGCTGAAACTAAGAACTTACTCCAGGTTTCTGATACAAGTGAGCTTGAGGCAATTGTGAAGAAGATCTTGCAAGAAAATGAGCAAGCTGCAGCTGACGTCAAAAACGGCGAGCATAAAGCCATCGGTTTCCTAGTTGGGCAGGTAATGAAAGCTTCCCAGGGCAAGGCCAATCCGCAAGTTGTCGCTGAGTTAATCAAGAAACATTTAAGCTAGCTACCGGCTACTAACTGCTATATACTTCTCAGTATGGATGCATTTGAAATTCTTGTCATAATTCTGTCAACCATACTGGCGATTTGTCTACTATTGGCTGTTATATCCGGCGTTATCATCATCAAGATCTTGTCAGAAGTACGCAAAATTATCGCCCGAGCCGAGGACGTCTTGGATAACGTCGAGGCTGTCGGACAGTTTCTCAAAAAAACCGCAGCACCTATGGCTATCACCAAAGTTGTGGCTAATATCATCGAAACCATTACTCTGAATAAACACAAGTCTAAGAAATCAGATAAGGAGGAATAGGGTGTCAAAAGAAGCTACAGGTAGGAAGTTTGCATTGGGAGCATTGTTTGGAGCTCTAGCCGGATTAGTCACTGGACTACTAACCGCACCGAAAAGTGGCAAGGAAACCAGAGAAGACATCAAAGAAGGCGTAGCCAAAGCTCGTGTTGAAGCCGAGAAAAAGCTAAAAGTATTATACAAAGACCTACAAGCCAAATCAGTTGATCTCAAGAAATTGGCTGGTGAAGCAACAGGCAAGGCCGAGAAAGAGCTGGCAGAGCTCGCTGGCAAGGCTGAGGTGGCGCTAGGTAATGTGAGAGAGGCTCTGAGTGGTTTGCATGATGGCGACGCCGACGATACTGAGGTGGCCACGACGATTAAGGATGCCGAAAGTGTCCAAGGTAAGATAGTGAAACTCCTAAAACCCTCAGACGAGAAGAAATAGAGTGGACAACAAAGACACAAACTACGAAGACTTAGGCAAAAAATTAGTCGAGCTGTATGAAACAGGACACTTTGGCAAGAAGAAGGTCTATAGCTTAAGTTTCATGAAAGGTATCATCTCGGGACTGGGAGCTGCCATCGGCGGCACAGTTGGCATAACGGTATTGATATGGCTGCTCTCTCGGTTCCACTCACTACCACTTATCGGTCATTTGGTGGAGACGGTACAAAACTCACTTAATCAATAATTACCAAATATAGTCATTGTTACTTGGTGATTGGTTGTTCGAGTTATAATAGGCTTGAACTGTGGAGGGTATATTTTGGCGGACAAGAAATCTATCAATACAAGTCTCCAGCCATCAGACTTCGTGCACCTGCATAACCACACGCAGTACAGTTTGTTGGACGGGCTTCAAAAAGTTCCCGAGATGCTTGATGCCGCCAAAGAACTTGGTATGGAAGCGATTGCTATGACTGACCACGGCACTTTATCTGGTGTGATTGAGTTCTACAAAGAAGCCAAAGCTCGTGATATAAAGCCGGTCATTGGTATGGAGGCCTATGTTGCTTCCCGGAAACATACCGACAAAGATCCTGTTAAGGACAAAGGTCGTTATCATATCATCCTGCTCGCCATGAACAACAAGGGTTACGAAAACCTGATGCGCCTGAGTACAATCGCCAACCTGGAGGGTTACTATTACAAACCACGGATTGATCATGACTTACTGGAGAAATATAACGAAGGCCTTATCGTGCTCTCGGGTTGTATGGGTGGTGAGCTCGGAGAACTTCTGTCCACTAATCAAGACGAACAAGCCAAAGAAGTCGCTGCCTGGTACAAATCTGTCTTTGGTGATAGATATTACATAGAATTACAAGACCACGGCCATCCCGACGCCCCTCTGAAGTGGGATCAACAAGTCGAAGTCAATCGCAAATTAATGAAGATTGCCCAGGAATTAGAAATACAGTGCGTTGTCACCTGTGATGCTCATTATCTACGCGACAGCGATCAAGAAGCTCACGAGATACTGCTCTGTGTTCAGACCGGATCGTTTCTAGCCGATCAGGATCGCATGAGCCTCAAGGATTTTCATCTGCACGTTACTGACCCCAAAGAGTTAATCGAACGCTGGGGCACCGAACACTCTGATTTTATAAGCAATACCAAAGCCATAGCCGACCGATGCAATGTCGAGCTAGAACTCGGGCGTATCTTAATCCCCAAATTTCCAGTTCCGAAGGGTAAAAACGAGAAATCCTATCTACATGAATTAGTGTACAGAGGCCTGATGTGGCGATATGGCGGTTCAAGCGAAGAAGAAGCCAAGAAGATTACACAAAAAGAAGCCGAGAAACTATTACCCAAAGAAGTCTTGGAACGAGCAGTTTATGAGATGGGCGTAATTGATGACATGGGTTTCAATGGTTACTTCTTGATCATCTGGGACTTCGTGAATTGGGGCAAGGACAACGGTATCATCTTCGGACCGGGTCGCGGTTCGGCCGCGGGCTCGATAATTGCCTATAGTCTAAAGATTACTGAACTTGATCCGCTCAAATACGACCTGCTCTTCGAGCGATTCCTCAATCCAGACCGTATCTCCATGCCGGATATTGATATTGACATCCAAGACACCAGACGTGACGAGGTTATCCAGTATTGTGTCGAGAAATACGGTAAAGACCGAGTGGCTAATATAGTCACGTTTGGCAAGATGATGGGACGAAACGCTATTCGTGACGTGTCTCGTGTCTTGCAAGTTCCATACGCTGATGCAGATCGGTTAGCCAAACTTGTGCCGCCTCCTCAACAAGGCCGCCATATTCCACTTGAGAAATCGATCAAGGAAAATGCTGATTTGAAACGAGAATATGCCTCCAATCCTACGGCTAAAAAGGTCTTGGATCTTGCGATGCGCGTTGAGGGGACGATCCGCAGCCATGGTGTCCACGCCGCTGGGGTGGTAATTGCCCCAGATGATATTGTCAAATTCGTTCCTCTAGAGATGGCACAAAAAGGTGTTATCGCCACACAGTATCCTATGGGTCCGATAGAGGAATTGGGTCTACTTAAGATGGACTTCCTCGGGCTGTCAAACTTATCTATTATTAAAAACGCTTTGCGTATCATCAAGAAAGTCTACAACAACGACATCGACATTTCAGAGATTCCTCTCGATGATCCAGAAACGTTCGAGCTGTTGTCCAAAGGGGATACAACTGGTGTGTTCCAGTTCGAATCGGCAGGCATGAAACGCTACCTTCGAGATTTAAAACCGACAGTTTTTGATGATGTAGTGGCCATGGGCGCGCTGTACCGCCCCGGCCCTCTATCGGCCGGACTGACAGACAGCTACATAAAACGTAAAAATGGTCTGGAAGCTGTTTCGTACCCACATCCTAGGATGGAAGCGGCACTAGGTAATACTTTTGGTGTGTTGGTTTACCAAGAACAAGTGATGCAAATATCTCGTGATGTGTGTGGATTCACGGGTGGTGAAGCAGATACTCTGCGTAAAGCGATTGGCAAAAAGAAACTTGATGTCATGGAAAAGATGAAAGTTAAATTTATCGATGGAGCTGTTGCTAATGGAGTTGACCAAACTTTAATTGAAAAATTCTGGAAAGATCTTTTGGGATTTGCTGACTACTGCTTCAATAAGTCTCATTCGGCATGTTATGGGCTGATCTCATACCAAACCGCCTATCTGAAAGCCCACTATCCTAGTGCTTTTATGGCAGCGGTCATGACAAGTGATATGGATGATACGGATAGATTGGCCATTGAAATATCCGAGTGCCAGCACATGGGAATAGAGGTGCTGCCGCCAGATGTTAATGAATCCTTTGCTGAATTTGCAGTTGTTCCTGGTGGTGATCCGCTGACCGACAAAATTCGGTTCGGCATGGCGGCTGTTAAGAATGTAGGTGAAGGGGCGGTTCAGGAAATTGTGAGAATCAGGACTGAGGATGGTAAATTCGTCTCTCTTGAAGATTTCATGAAGCGAGTCAGTACCAAAGCCGTGAATCGTAAAGTATGGGAAAGTCTCATCCGGGCAGGTGCCTTTGATAGATTCCAGAGTCGTGGAGATTTACTGCATAATCTCGACGGTATTCTGGCTTTTGGAGCAAGACTGCACAAGGAAGCTGCTGAGGGTCAATCTGACCTATTTGGCGGCCTGATGAATACTGATGAGTATATCGGTGTTATCGAGTTTGAGGCAGCTCCTAGCCAGCCTACGGAGCGCGAGCAGATGCAATGGGAGCGAGAGCTGCTCGGCCTGTATCTCTCCAATCACCCGCTCAAGCTATATGATGCCTATCTCAAAGAAAACGCCGTTGGGGCTAAGAGGCTACTCTCGGATATGGACGGCAAGTCAGTCCAGGTGGGTGGGATTATCACGGCCGTACGGCAGATTGTAACCAAGAATAACGCGAAGATGGCGTTTGTCAAAATAGAGGATCAAAGTGGGGAAGTTGAGCTAGTGGTGTTTCCGAGTGTGTTTGAAGCCAACGAGTCACTTCTCGTTCTGGACAACGTAATATTGGCAAAAGGCAAGATTAATGCCAAAGATCGTGAAGGCAACTTGAGTAGTGATGTCAAAATTCTAGCCGACGAGATAACAGAAGTAACTCCGGAAAGCATCGATAAGTATGTAAGCACTGGTATAGAGAAAGAAGCGCCAAAGTTTCGCAAGAAGAAAGTCGAATCACAGGTCCCAGTAACACCCACAATTTCACCAATGGAACCAGTTTTATACTTGCAAGTCAAAGATCCCAAGAATGAAAGCACGCTCTTACAATTGAAACAGCAACTTAACACAGCACCTGGCGGGCGTTCGGTCGTTTTAGTGCTAGGAGAAGGTGAGCATAAAACAGCCATACGTTTGCCGTTTCGTATCGATCCCCACGAACAATTACTAGGGAGTCTTAGCGGCTTACTGGGAGACAATGCTGTCGTATTGAAGTAGGGTTAGTGTCGGGAAAATAAACACCAGATCCTGATCCTTACTTGATGACGCCACCGATGTAGCGAGTGAGATAGAAGCTCAGAGCGATTATCCCTAGGATAGTCATGTCTAGTGCTGGGTGATGTAACACCCATTTCTCGCCTCGGAGAACGGTCTTTCGGATGCCGATTGCGTGCTTGAGTATATAGAGACCGATTGATACAAAGAGAACTATAGTGAGCGCATAGGTAGTCCAAGGGGCCTGACCATGAGTGAAGAGTTGGATGCGTGTGAGACGTGTCTCGTCGGGTTCAGAGGTTGATGACAGGTTGGTGTAAGCTGTCGGCGTTTGTTTTGTGGCTTCGCTAACTGGGGGAGTCGTAGATTCCGGTGTCGCTGCAACTGGAGTGGTTGCTGGAGCAGGAGTTGGTGTTACGACGGTGACTTTTGGAGTATTGGTGGCGGGTTTGACGGACTTCGTGGGTTGTGGAGCGGCAACTGGTTGTACCGAAGGACAGCCAGATGTTGGTTGGCCGTAGTGAGCGGCCACAATTGTCTCGGGACCGGTATTCACAAAATTTGAGCTGTTCGTGATACCAAAACCTACTTCACAGAATGAACTATCCAGTATATTATCTCGGTGTGACGGGCTGGCCATCCATTCATTCACCGCTTGCTGAGCAGTGAGTTGACCATAGGCTAGATTCTCCCCCTCTTTTAAGCCCTGGTAGCCAGCGTTGGCGAAAAAAACCCACGGGGTTGTGCCATCAGGACGATTGTGCGCCCAGTAATTGATAGCAACCATATCATCTGATTTGGCCTGTGATGAACTGACAAGTTTGCTATTGAGGGCCAGGGCTGTCAAGCCGCGATTCGTTCGCTCGGCATTAGTAGCCGACAAAAGTCCATCAACGGTGGTATTGGTAGCATAGGCTAGAACATTCGACGAGTGTCCCTGCTTGATACCAAAGATATTGAGACCAACAGCAAACAGCAGAAATGTAAGAGCGGCAATTTTAAGAGGCAAATGAGTGTCTTTGGGACGATGAAGATTGCGTGAAACCAAGGTTTGGCGTGAGCGATGTTTGTATGGGTTTTTTTGTTTTAGATAACGCATTGTTTCTATTGATAGCTATTTGACAATGATTATACCTCTTGTGCTAACTATGCTCAAGTGGAGTCGACCTATGGTTATTTCTTCTCTTGCTTTGCGGGTTTTCCGCCGAGGATATAGTACAGACCGGCGAGTGTCGCGATGCCGATTGGCCACCAATACCAAGGGGTTGAGGACTTTGTCGCTGAGTCGTCCTTTTTGTCCGCTGCGTCCTTGTTCTGGTCGTTGTTCTGTGTGGATTGGTCGGTGGTGCTAGGTTGTTGGGTTGGTGTCGTTGGTGCCGGTGCTGGTGTGGCAAGGCTGGAGGCAAAATCTACCTGAGCAGCATAAACATCCCAGGCCGCAACTGTATCTGCACTAAGTGTTTGACTGGACTTGACATATTTTTCTACAAGCGCCCTAGGGATGCTGACGTTCTCGCCAAGGTTGAGGAATCGGCTTCCTAATTCTTGCACGATATTTGTCTCGGCGTAAACTCGAGCGGCCGGGGTGATGTTAACTTTCTGTTCTTTGGCATATTGGTCTACCGCCCGGCGAGCGAATAGCGTTAAAGAATCGCCACTGGTAGCAACAAACGTGTACTGTGCCTGGGATTGTGAAGCCGGTGTAGCTGGAGCGGACGAATTTGACTGTGTTGTCGTGCTAGGTGTACTAGCCGAACCAGAAGCCGCCGAGGCTGATTGATTACTAATTAAGGCTAAGGATATGGCTGCAACCATACCAAACCCCAACATTGTTATTTTCTGTGAGAATGTGCGCATACTATACCCTCCATGATTAACTAGCGCTGCAGACGCCCACTCACAGACTGCAAACTTATATACAAACACACTGTAGACCATGAGGCATATATATTGCAATGCGATTCTGTTTAAAATAAGTAGTAAGACTTACAGCGTAAATCTGACACTAAACTGGTACATAACTACTGCTGCCGCGACGGACACGTTGAAAGACTCTTTTTGGCCTCTCATCTCAATTTCTACAACAGTATCGACCAAGTTTAGTAGGTCTCTGTCAATACCAGTGACCTCATTGCCGACTAGTATAGCCGTATTCATTGGTGGCGTATTACTTATGTAGGTCTGCAGTTCGACACTAGTGTCAGCTTGTTCCAATGCTAGGACGGTGATGTGTTGTCTGCGTAAGTCCTCGATGAGTAGTTCGATATTAGCGTGCTGACTCCACGATACTGAAACCTCTGCTCCCAGGGCGGTTTTATGGATAGCATCATTGATCTTCTTTGCTTGGTGAGGGAGGCGAGTGTCACGTGGGTGCAACGGGTAAGGCGTATAGCCAGTTAGATAAACATGATCGACACCCAGCCCGTCAGCCGTCCTAAGCATGGAGCCGACGTTGTGAGTGCTCCTAACGTTATGAACGATAAGTGATAGTTTGGGCATGAGTTAATTTTAAACACATGTTACATATTCACCCAAGCCGACAACAATCCAGCGGAACTGGAAAGGCTAATGCTACAATAGACAAAGTTATGGATCCAGCCCGAGTAAAAGAAGAACAAATTACCGCCAGCCGTGCGCAGATGTTGGGTTTGAACTATCTCAACACAGCCGATCTACAAGAGAGGAAACTATTCCAGGACGTCCTCCCAGTCGATGACATGTATCAGCTGAAAGCATTTCCGATAGATTTCGGAAAGGGCTTTGGTCTATTTGCTGTAACTATCTCGACTCCACAACACACTTTCGAGCGGTTGCAACAACGATTTACGGATGAACGAATTACCTTTGTCATGATTTCTGAAACCGGTTTCAAAGAATTCATGAAACTCTATGATCCACCCAAGCAGGTCGTTTATCAGGATATTGCTGTGTCTAATGCCGGCACAGATAATCTAGTACAAGAGGTATCGAAAACTCTATCTGAAGTACGTGCAGACGATATCTTGGCTTATCTAGTCAAACAAGCCCACCGGCTCAACGCTTCAGACATCCATATCGAATGTGCCAAGCAGGATGTTGGTATTCGATTTCGCATCGATGGCGTGTTGCATCCCGTGGCGCGCCTGAGTCATGAAAAATACCGATCACTTCAATCCTCGATAGCAATAGCCGGTAACGTCTCGACAAGTGCGCCCGAGGCCCAACAGGGTCACATCTCCCAAGAAGTAACGATGGCCGACAATTCAAAAGTCCAGATCAATATGCGTCTGGAAACAGTCCCTACTATCCATGGTATGGATGTTGTGATGCGACTTTTTCATATGGATCAGTCGATGTACAACTTCGATCGACTGGGTCTTAGTGATGAGCAGAGAAGAGTTGTGGACGATATCATCAGTAAACCGAGCGGACTCGTACTATGCGTTGGACCAACTGGCTCCGGAAAGACTACGACTCTGTATTCCATGCTCAATACTCTCAATAACTCTGAGCGCAAAATCATCACGCTAGAGGACCCGGTGGAATACCAGTTTGAAGGCATGACGCAAATTTCTATCACCTCGAAGAACAGTCAAGAGTTTAACTTTGCTGATCGCTTGCGTGCTGTACTTAGACTGGATCCGGACATCATCATGGTAGGTGAGATTAGAGATATGGATACCGCGAAGACAGCACTTCAGGCGTCGCTGACAGGTCATTTAGTCTTAAGTACCTTTCACGCTGGTTCAGCCGCCGCTGCTCTGACACGACTTATGGATGTCATCGGGGAGAACCCATTGTTCGGATCAGCCATACGTTTGGTTATGGCCCAGCGCTTGGTTAGGCGCCTCGATGATACGACCAAAGTCGCCTATGATCCAGACGAGCAGACACTGGTGAAGCTAAGGGAAGTAATCGACACATTACCCGAAGGTGTCGATCGACCGTCATTGGATGGCGTAAAACTCTATAACCCGGGAAGTTCCGCTGAGAATCCGTTTGGTTACTCGGGACAAGTGGCGCTTAGAGAGCAGTTTTTGATGAAACCGGGAATCTTGGATTTGTTCAAAAAACCAGCTCGTGAGGTGACTTCTCAGGATTTCGAAGCTGCAGCTATCCGTGATGGCATGAAGACAATGCTTCAAGATG
>CAZDBS010000005.1:35386-40483 GCA_964503775.1 uncultured Candidatus Saccharibacteria bacterium | reverse complement strand
TGATACACTACCCCGTGCTACAGGAACATGTACAGAAGTTAAGATCTATTACTAATCTCAATTAATATGCGCATCATTGCTGGACAGCTATCAGGTCGAATTTTCGACGCTCCTAGAGGAAACCGGACACATCCGATGAGTACGAGGGTTATGGGTGGGTTGTTTGGTACTCTGGGTGATATCGAGGGGTTGACGGTGTTGGATGCTTTTAGCGGTAGTGGCGCGTTGGCTTTTGAAGCTTTGAGTCGCAGTGCCCAACACGTCGTAGCTTTGGACAACGACAAACAAGCCGCTGGTGCTATCAGGGAGTCGGCCAAAACACTACTTCAATCTCCTTATCCAGAACTGGCCGACAGATTTGAATTTCACCAGATGAATTGCAGTGTGTGGTCAGATCAGAATCAAGATAAAAAGTTTGATATCATCCTTTGCGATCCTCCGTACGACGATTTGCAGTTATCCACAGTTTCGAAGCTCGTCAGACATATGAAAAGCTCGAGCATTATGGTAATATCCCAACCAGGTAGAGACCATGTGTCGGTTATACAAGGGGTTGTTGTGGTGGACAATCGAAGTTATGGTGACGCGGCACTGGTCTTCTACCGCTTAGACAATCGCTCGTAGGGCGATTTTTATTTTGCTTATTAACAGAGGTGTTTTACAATAGCTGCAATCTGCGCGGGTGGTGAAATGGCAGACACGCTAGCCTTAGGAGCTAGTGCCGCAAGGCGTGGAGGTTCAAGTCCTCTCCCGCGCACCAAAATTGTACTAGTCTACAACTCTGCTGTTTCGGAAGCAGAAATAGTAGTCTCATCAAGAAGGTGGAGTACCATACTTTGTCTAAATGCGATCACTTGCAACTTTTCTGCATCACGTTTCACGGGATCTGTATATGAGTCAAACCCAGTTTTAGTAACTTCATCTTCTGCTGTAAGAAATCTAGTTAAGTCTTCTTTCGTTTTGAAAATCATATTAACCACACATGTTTAAATTGCTGATAATTTACACACACCAGTGATATCTTGTCAATTGGCGTATAATTAAAGCATGGAAACAAAACCCTATATCATCACCTTCGCGGGAGTTCCTGGATCTGGCAAAAGTGCGGTGGCCATGCGCTTGTCGCTTGTCTTTGATCTTCCCGTGCTCAGTAACAACGTCATTCGCGTCGAGGTTCATGAAGACACGCTCGAGACATATCTCAATCAAGAGAAATTTGAAGCTCTCAGAGACGAAAGAGCTAGTATCGTTTTGGATAAAAAATCCAACTTTATATATGACACAAGCGTCGATCGACGCATGGATGAAGTGAAAAAGCTTGCCGACGAGAGAGGCTATCGGCTGTTTGTTGTCTCGATGGATCTCAGTGATGAATTTGTCGCCAAACTACAGGATGCCAAGGAATACCATCCACCGGAGGAGTATGTGAAGTCGTGGTCCGAAGATCATCAGAAGTTCATGAGCGAGCACTCAGCAACTATCGGGCTTAGCATCACAGATGCCAATTTCTCAGAGCGACAAAAACTAGCAGAAGATGCAGTCAGGCAGTTTACCTCCCAAGCCTAGACAAACCTGTTAGCATAAGCAAATTGACAACTGCTGATTACAGTGATATAGTAAATGTATGACGAATATGTCAAAACAAATCCATCATCAACATATCTCGCCGGGCAGTGCCAGGTAGATTTGTTTTGATTCTCAAAATAAAGCCGGCTCTGCGCCGGCTTTTTCATACCTTTTTACAAATTTTAAGATAAGATGGAGATATTATGAGTTTATCAACACAACCATACAAAGGTGCACGGGACTTCTACCCTGAAGATAAGCGCATCCAAAAGTACATGTTCGGCAAAATCAGAGAAGTTTGTGAATCCTTTGGCTATCAGGAATATGATGCGCCTATACTCGAACCAACAGAGATCTATGCATCAAAGACAAGCGACGAGATCGTCAACGAACAAACCTACACTTTTGAAGATCGAGGTGGCCGTAGCGTAACCATCCGCACCGAGATGACACCATCGGTCAGTCGCATGGTGGCCGCTCGTCGTCAGGAGCTGGCATACCCGATCCGCTGGTACAGCATCCCAAACTTATGGCGCTATGAGCGTCCACAGCGTGGTAGGCTTCGGGAGTTTTGGCAGCTGAACGTTGATCTTTTCGGAGTTCAAGGGATAACTGGCGATTTCGAAATGATCCAAATCGTAGATGCCATATTGAAGAAGTTTGGTGCCAAATCATCGATGTATGAGTTTAAACTCAACAGCCGTAAATTTGTTGACTACTTGCTTCAGACATACCTAGAACTTGATCCTGAGCGCGCTAAAGCTGTGATTCGTCTGACAGACCGGATGCAAAAAATGGAAACCAGTGAGTTCGAACTTCAACTTCAAGCGCTGATCGGAGAAGATAAGGCCACGCAACTTATCTCCATACTGAAAGCCACAAAACTTGAGGAGATGCCGGAGTCGTTGCGAAGCAACGAGTCTCTCGGCGGTCTCTTGCGGTTAGAAAGCATGCTGAAGGAAGTGGGTATCACTAACACTCCAATCGATCTGACACTCATGCGGGGGTTTGATTACTACACTGATGTCGTCTTCGAGGTGTTCGACACCGATCCTGAAAATAATCGCTCGATGTTCGGTGGTGGTAGATATGACGGATTGGTCGGTCTTTTCGGTGTCGACCCAGTGCCGAGTGTAGGTTTTGCTATGGGTGACGTACCATTGCAGAATTTCCTGGAAAGTCATCAGCTACTCCCAGTCCTGCCCATAGACACACAAGTTTACGTTGTGTTGGTTGGTGATGTATTTATCCCTGCCCAAAAACCTATAGCTACACTCCGCGAGGAAGGGGTCAGGGTGACGACGGACATGACCGGACGAAAACTAGACAAACAAATCCAGACTGCTGAAAAGCAAGGGGTGCCCTACGTATTGTTTTTGGGCGAACAGGAACTCGAAAGTAGTCAATATCGTTTGAAGGAACTAGCTACTGGCAATGAACAAGCCTTGAGTATCGAGCGTGTGATCCAGACAGTTCTCGTCAAGAGCGAAGAGTAAATATGAAGTGGGTTGCCGCTAGCTTTTTGACGCTACTTAGTTTCCCACTGATCTTTGTCAGTATCTACATGGGACGAAGCGTGGGGTACTCAGCCCCACATGAACAAAATTTTCGTAAGTATTTGAGCGTTATATGCTTCTTGACTGTGTTGGGTGATTTGGTTCTCGTGGCATACATCCTTGTTAGATAACAGATCACGTGTATAATCAAAACCCATGCAAATCAAACGAACAAATGTTTCTGAAACTGAAGTCAAACTGGAGATTAGCGCCGAAAGTACCGAGCTAGATCATTTCAAAGCAAAGACTTTGAAGCGTCTGGCCAAGGGGCAAAAAGTATCCGGTTTTCGTCAAGGCAAGGCCCCGCTAGCTTTGATAGAGAAGGCACTTGATCCAACTATCTTGCAGACAGAGTTCCTCGAAGATACTATAGGGCGGCTGTATATGGATGCCGCGATCCAGGAAAAACTAAAGCCTATAGATAGACCGGACATCGCCCTGACGGCGTTTGTCCCATATACAACACTGTCATTTGTAGCTACCGTACAAACTATCGGTGAAGTAACACTGTCAGATTACAAAAAGATCAAAAAATCATCGAAAACCCAACCAGTTGAAGAGCAGGATGTAGACGAAGTTATAGAAAACCTGCGACTAAGACTGAGTGAGAAAAAGGATGTAGATCGAGTAGCTAAAAGTGACGATCAAGTTATCATCGATTTCGAAGGTAAAGATGCAAAGGGCGAAAACGTGGCAGGTGCAAGCGGAAAGGATTATCCGCTGATCTTGGGTTCCAAGACATTTATACCTGGATTCGAAGAGCATGTCGTAGGTATGAAAGCCGGCGAGACCAAGACGTTTCACGTAACTTTTCCTAAAGACTATGGTCATAAACCTCTAGCAGGTACCAAAGTTGAGTTTACAGTGACTATGCATAAGGTACAGGAAGTCGTACTTCCCAAAGTAGATGCCGCCTTTGCCGCCAAGTCAGGACCATTTAAAACTGTTGATGAATTACGCAAAGATATACGCCAGCAACTTGAGCACGAGAAGACCGCTCAAGCTCAGAATACCTTTGAAAACGAATTGTTAGGGGGGATCGTCGATAAGAGTAGGGCAGCACTGCCAGAGATTTTGGTTAAGGAACAGCTCGAGAGATCATTGATTGATTTCAAACAAAATCTCGTATACCGAGGTGTAACAATTAGTGAGTATCTCACCCAAACCGGACTCAAGGATGAAGATGAGCTGAAAGACAAAGAGCTTCGTCCTGAGGCTGAGCGCCGGGTTAAAACAGGCATCGTGCTGACTGAGATAGCTGAGAAAGAAGGAATTGAAGTTACTCCAGAGGAGTTGGAAGTACGACTGCAGCTACTAAAAGGTCAGTATGCTTCAGATCCGACTATGCAAGCTGAACTAGACAAGCCAGAGGCTCGACGTAACATCGCCAGTCAGATGATGAGCGAGAAGACCGTTGCCAAACTTGTGGAGTATGCTAAAAAGGGTTAGTTATGGAAATACTCTTTGACAAGAATGACGGTATTCACAGCGGGTATCTTGAAGGTGATAAGCAGATAAAAGCCGCCGCCTTCTTGCTCGCGTTCTTTAAACCATCTCGCGGCGCAGAAGTGGTCAGTACTTTTGCACTTACGAAAGATACTGAGACAAAAACAAGACAGTTCCCCGAACGAATCATTTTGACTTCGGAAACTGTGAAACTTCTACTTGAGATTTGTGCAGAGAATGGTCATGACACTATCGAAACAGATTTTATTGAATCAAATATTCCTGATCTATTTGGAATAACGATTGATGACGAACCAAAAATCGCAGAGTCCGCACAGTAATAATGACAATTCACAAAAAGACCGGATTCATTCCGGTCTTTTTGTCTCAGCTGGGGAGGAGAACACCGAAGCGTTAGCGTAGGGATAGGAGGAGGATTCACCTCCTCCTATGAACGAGTGCCAACGAGTGACTTAGCACTCTTGCATTGAGAGTGCTAGTTTTATATAGTAAGGAATGTAATTATTTG
>CAZDBS010000005.1:25353-35286 GCA_964503775.1 uncultured Candidatus Saccharibacteria bacterium | reverse complement strand
TAGCACTCTTGCATTGAGAGTGCTAGTTTTATATAGTAAGGAATGTAATTATTTGAGGGAATGTATAAATATGACAAATGAACTGAAAGATCATAGTAGTGCTATCCTCGTCCCGACGGTTATAGAGTCGGATGGACGGGTCGAACGGGCTTATGATATCTACTCGCGCCTACTCAAAGAGCGAATTATTTTTCTAGGTGATCAGGTAAACGAACATACCGCCAACCTTATCATCGCTCAGCTACTGCATCTAGAATACGAAGATCCCAAAAAAGATATCTTCATGTATATCAATAGCCCAGGTGGTAGTGTTTACGACGCCTTGGCGATATATGACGTTATGAATTACATCAAATCCGATGTCAGCACAGTGGCTGTCGGGATGGCTGCTAGTGCCGCTGCTTTCTTGCTAAGCTCTGGTGCCAAGGGTAAGCGACTAGCACTGCCAAATTCTAAGGTTATGATTCATCAGCCGCACGCTGGTACACAAGGTCAGATTACAGATATGGAGATTACACTGGAACAAATGACCAAACTGAAGCGTCAGATGGAAGAAATCATGGCCAAGAACACTGGGCAAAAGATAAGTAAAATTCATGATGATATGGAACGCGATCGCTGGTTTGATGCTTCCGAAGCCAAAGTGTACGGTTTAGTCGATAAGGTGATTTCTAATCGTTAGGTAACAAAATCCCAAAACCTCGTAGTCGGTGATATAATAGGCTTATGGTGCAGTCAGTAACAAGGTTTTACAGGCCGACAGGTGATAGGGAAATTGGGGTGAATTCTTCGCTGCGCTCTCATGCCGCTTATTTCGTTCGTTGTATACGATTGGATCTAGGGGCTCGGCTAGCGAGGATCCCAGAAATTGGGAGCGAACACGCTAGCGATGTACTGCAACAACTTCGGTATGTCGGTCCATATTTCAGTGATACGGTTAACCTCATAAGTGATCGAATCGAACAAGGTCACCAAACAGGCGCACGAGCCTATCTCACCGTTACAACTGGCAATATCAATCCCAAACACCCTACCAATGTCGGCTTACATAGTCGTCTCGGATTCTTGAAGGCTGATTTTAAGACCCCTAACAGCGAGGCTTATTTTGACACTGAAGTTGATCCAGAAGTTCGCTTGTTGGGGCACGTGGCAGCATGGCATGCAACAGTTGTTGAATTCCTCGATAAACCCGAGCCTCAGCAACTGGTTTTTGGTGAACTGACAACAGAGGTAGAAGCCCTCAATCGCTATAAAGAGTGGGGTTTTGAAGTCGGTAAGCCTGGAAGTATAGAACCAGCGACATTTATATTTGATGGAGGGAGGAAGCGAGTAAGCCTTGAGCGGGCGAGCATCGCACTCGAAAGACCTCATGATGTGAGGAGCGCTCTAGAGGACGAGTATCCTTGGGCAGCTCAAGCTGAGGTCTTGTAATAAGGGTTGACATCGGTTGCATTATCAGTCAAACTTATACCCAAGAAGCAGAGTAAGTCTATTCGCGGCGTGCCAGAACTAGATCAGGGTGGCAAACGAGTGGGACAGACTTAGAAAGCCTTCGAGCAACGGCCGAGCGAAGACAATCAAATATATCAGGTATAGAATAACCTGCCAGAAATTCATCTGGATCTTTGGAGACTTGATCACTCTCCAAATACGTAGACACTAATGCGAGAAGTGTCTAGATCCTATGACCTAAGGCGGCAAGGGGAATAAGCATGGCGAAACCGGCGATGAAACAGGCTACTAAGAAAGTGGCGCGTCAATATTTCACCAAAGTTCAGGACCGGCTTGAACTACCCAACCTCATAACGCATCAGTTGAAGAGCTTTAACTGGTTTGTCGAGGAGGGTTTGGGCGAAATTTTTGCTGAGGTTAATCCGGTAGAGGATTACACAGGGACAAAGTTGGAGCTAAGGTTCAAACAGTATCATTTTGATAAACCTAAGATGAGCGAAGTGGAAGCTAGAGAGAACAACGTCAGTTATGAAGCACCACTGAAAGCTACAGTCGAACTTACCAACAAAGTCACTGGCGAGGTGAAGGAACAGGAAATCTACCTCGGTGATTACCCATGGATGACCGAGAGAGGTACGTTTATCATCAACGGCGCTGATCGAGTCGTTGTCTCTCAGCTAATTCGTAGTCCAGGTGTGTTTTTTACAGCCGAAGCTAGTGGCTCGCGGTTGCTTTACGGCGCGAAAGTTATCCCCGGACGCGGTGCTTGGCTAGAATTTGAAACAGCTGCCAACGGCGCTATGTATGTCAAAATCGATCGTCGTCGTAAGATCCCAGTCACGACATTGCTCCGGGCGCTTGGTGTCAGCACCAACACCAGCTTACAAGATCTGTTCAAAGATGTTGATAATGGCGAAACTTCGTACATCAACGCAACCATCGAAAAAGATCCATCCAAAGGCAATAGCGACGCGTTGATCGAAGTGTACCGCCGACTTCGGCCAGGTGATCTAGCTACTGTCGATAATGCCAGGACGCTTATCGAGAATATGTTCTTCAACTTCAAACGTTTTGATTTTTCTCGAGTTGGCCGATATAAAGTCAACAAACGACTTGGTCTCGATGTAGCGAATACTGCCGAGAACCGTGTCATGCGACTCGAAGATCTCAAAGCCATCATCGCTGAGATCATTCGGCTCAACAACACTCAGGAAGCACCTGATGATATTGATAGCCTAGCCAATCGACGCGTCAAACTGGTAGGTGAGCTCGTCCAGCGACAGTTCCGTATCGGTTTGCTACGCATGGAGAGAAATGCCAAAGACCGTATGTCGATGAGTGATATAGAGACCGTCACGCCAGGTCAGTTGATCAACGCTCGTCCCATTGTCGCGGCAGTGCGAGAATTTTTCGCTAGTTCACAGCTTAGTCAATTCATGGAGCAGACCAACCCGATATCTGAGTTATCTCACAAGCGTCGACTCAGCTCACTAGGCCCAGGTGGCTTGTCTAGAGAACGTGCCGGATTTGAAGTTCGCGACGCGCATGCGACCCACTATGGTCGCATCTGCGCTGTTGAAACTCCGGAGGGTCCAAACATTGGTCTAGTGCTTAACCTAGCCAGCTTTGCCAACATTAACGAATATGGTTTTATCGAATCGCCGTACAAGAAGGTGGTCAAAGGCAAAGTCACATCTGAGATAGAGTACCTGGATGCCGCAGCCGAAGAAGATGCCGTCATCGCCGGTGCTGGCAACCAGCTTAAAGACGACGGCTCGTTTGTAGAGAGTCGTGTCAGTGCCCGTGCCAAACTCCGACCCGGTCAGGTGGACGTGTCGTTGGTAACGCATATGGATGCCTCGAACTTGCAAATCTTGGGTTCAACAGCTGCCCTCGTGCCTTATATTGAGAAAGACCGCGTGGATCGAGCTTTGACAGGTTCAAACATGCAGAAACAAGCCGTTCCGCTTCTTCGACCAACCGCCCCAATCGTTGCTACGGGTATGGAAGAAGTAACCGCTCGCAATTCAGGACAGGCCATCTACGCTGAAGCCGATGGTGAAGTAGTAAAGGCTGAGGGTCGTGAAGTAGTAGTTCGTACCAAGAGCGGCGATGTTAAATACACCCCCGTACACTTCGTTCGAAGCAACGAGGGATCTTGTATCAATCAGAAAGTCGTCGTTCAGACTGGCCAAAAGGTTAAAAAGGGTGATGTATTGATCGACGGTATGTCGATTGACAACGGAGAGCTAGCTCTTGGCAAAGATTTTATCGTGGCCTTTATGCCGTGGGGTGGTTACAACTACGAGGATTCCATCGTCTTGTCTCAGAGAATTGTACGCGACGACGAACTGACCTCGATACACATCGTTGATTACATGACCGAAGTCCGAGAAACCAAACTTGGTCCTGAGGTCGTAACGGCTGACATACCCAATGTTTCAGAGGAAAGTCTCAGGCACCTAGATGAGAACGGCATCGTGCGTATTGGCGCCGAAGTCCACACTGGGGATATTCTCGTCGGTAAAATTACGCCAAAGGGCGAGCAAGAGCTTTCCAGTGAAGAACGGTTGCTGCGAGCAATTTTCGGTGAAAAAGCCAAAGACGTACGCGATACGTCACAGCGGATGAGCAACGGTAAGCATGGCAAAGTGGTCGGAGTGAAGATTTTCTCCCGTGAGAACGGTCATGAACTCAAGGCCGGCGTTATCATGCAAATTCAGGTTTTTGTAGCCCAAATGCGTAAAGTCCAGGTTGGCGACAAACTAGCCGGACGTCACGGTAACAAAGGTGTTGTCGCTCGCATACTTCCAGTGGAAGATATGCCCTTCCTAGAAGACGGTACACCTGTCGATGTCGTGCTTAACCCACTCGGTGTGCCATCACGTATGAACATAGGACAGTTGTTTGAGACGCACCTCGGCATGGCGGCTCGAGCACTCGGTCTAAAAGTAGTTACCGAACCGTTCAACGGAGTGTCGACCAGTAAAATAAAAGAACTGTTGGCTGAAGCAGGACTTGATCAGGATGGCAAAGCCCAACTTTATGATGGGCGCAGCGGGGAACCGTTTACTGAACGGACTACGGTTGGCAACATGTATATGATCAAACTTCACCACATGATAGCCGATAAGATTCACGCCCGTTCTACTGGACCATACACCATGGTCACGCAGCAGCCTCTGGGCGGTAAGGCACAAAATGGTGGTCAACGCTTTGGAGAGATGGAAGTCTGGGCTCTGGAAGCATACGGAGCTGCTTACACACTTCAAGAAATGCTAACACTGAAGTCTGATGATGTATATGGACGATCTAAAGCCTATGAATCAATCATCAAGGGTACCGAAATCATGGGTCCTCAGGTTCCAGAGTCGTTCAATGTTCTCGTGAAGGAACTTCAGGGTCTAAGTCTCAAAGTGGATCTCGTCGATCGACGAGCACAAGCTGCAATCGATGCCGAGAAACTGCTCGCTGAGAATATTCACAACGAAGCTACACATCCGGCCGGAATTGAACTTCCTGACGAGCAATCAGTGGTCGGTGTGAGTGCCTCGATCGTAAATGACGACTTCGTTCTGGAGGATACCAGTGGTCCAGTCGTGGTTGATGATGACGCAAGTGATGATGCAATAGCTAATGAAATCGAGGAGGACATCGATAATGCGTAGATATACACACAGTACGAATATCGCTGATTTCGATGCGGTACGCCTCGCTGTAGCCAGTCCGGATGATATTTTGAACTGGTCTTATGGCGAAGTAACAAAGCCGGAAACAATCAATTACCGAACTCAGAAACCCGAACGTGATGGGTTGTTCTGTGAGAAAATATTTGGTCCTCAGAAGGATATCAATCCGCATGATGCCAAATACAAAGGCTTGCGAAGTCGTGAAGCCGCTGTTGATAAAAACGGCGAGCTAGTAACTCGATCTATCGTTCGACGAGAGCGCATGGGTCACATCAATCTGGCTGCGCCTGTAGCACACATTTGGTTCCTGCGTGGTACGCCAAGCGCTATCGGTCTCCTGTTGGGCATGACTGTCAAAAACCTCGAGCGTATCGCCTACTTTGCCTCCTACGTCATCATGTCGGTTAACGCCGAGAAGCGCGATCAGATGCTGACGGATGTCGAAGCTGAAGCGGCTGCAGCCAAAGTGGCCATCGAAGCCCGCTACAAGGCGGAGGCTGAGAAAGAGGAAGCTAACCCTAAAGCCCTAGCCGAAGCTCAGACCAAAGAATTGGCTGAGATCATGGGTGGCTACTCCGAGAAGAAAGCACAGCTACAAAACCTCGAACAATATCGACTAATTAGCGAAGCTGAATATCGAAGCCTGCCTGACGAGGTCCAAGATCTCGTAAAAGTCGGGATGGGCGGCACGGCTCTAAAGGCTATGTTGGATACGATCGAATTACCGGAGCTTATAAAAGCTCTCAACGAAGAGGTCGAGAACACCAAAGGCCAACGCAAGAAAAAGGCCATGAAGCGTCTCAAGATCTTAGAAAGCATGCACCGAGCTAACATCAAACCATCCAGTATGTGTGTGACGATCTTGCCGGTTATCCCGCCAGATCTTCGCCCGATGGTACAGCTCAACGGTGGTCGCTTTGCGACATCTGACCTCAACGACCTATATCGACGTGTCATCAATCGCAACAACCGTCTGAAGAAGCTCATCGAGCTCAATGCCCCTGAAGTCATCCGTCGTAACGAGATGCGTATGCTGCAAGAGGCAGTCGATGCTCTCATCGACAACAGCAATGCTCGAACCGGTCGCGCAGTTAGTGCGACAGGCAATCGTCGACGCTTAAAATCGTTGAGTGATATGTTGAAGGGCAAACAAGGCCGTTTTCGACAAAACCTCCTCGGTAAGCGCGTTGATTATTCAGGTCGTTCGGTTATCGTCTCTGGTCCTGAACTCAAAATCACAGAGTGTGGTCTACCGAAAACGATGGCCCTGGAGCTGTTTAAGCCATTCGTCATCGGTAATCTCATCGCTAAAGACCTCGCCCACAACATCAAAAGTGCGACACGCATGATCGAATCCGGCGAAGTTGCAGTTTGGGACGCACTCGATGAGGTAATCAAGGACAAATACGTACTTCTCAACCGTGCTCCTACACTCCACCGTCTCAGCGTACTAGCTTTCCAACCACGACTCATCGAGGGTAAGGCTATCCAGCTACATCCTCTAGTCTGTGCTGGGTTTAATGCCGACTTCGACGGTGACCAAATGGCGGTTCATCTACCGTTGTCCGATAAAGCACAGAACGAAGCTCGCGACCTCATGGCGGCGACACGCAACCTCCTGAAACCAGCTGACGGCGAACCAGTTCTGTCTATAACTCAAGATATTGTGCTTGGTTGTTACTACTTGACGTATCTCAAGCCTTCAGCTCAGGGAACCCCTCACAAGTTTTCGTCAGTAGCAGAGGCAGAATTTGCGTTTGACCAAGGTCAGATCAAATACCAGTCGCCTATAATCGTTTCTGTAAAAGGCGAGGTCCGCGACACGACACTGGGGCGCATCTTGTTCAACGAGATATTGCCAGAGGACTTCCCATATCAAAACGACGTTTTCGGCAAAAAGAAGCTCAAAGGTGTCTTGGCTGTTATCTTTGACAAATACGGCGAAGATACAATGGCCAATATTGCCGATGAGATGAAAAATCTCGGCTTCCGTGAAGCTACTCGGTCCGGTCTATCGACGGGCATGGATGACTATGTCGACATCGTCGGCCTAGATGATCTGATCGCTGAGGGCGATGAGAAGACGGCTGCCATTAACGAGCAGTACGAACAGGGATTCATCACAGAAGAGGAACGTTATCAGTTAACTGTTAAAAACTGGCGAGAAATTGATGAACGAGTACTGGAGCTTCTAAGGGTTCAATTAGTCGGTCAAGATACATCGGTATCGATCATGGTTGACTCAGGAGCTCGTGGTGATATCAGTAACATCAAGCTAGCTGGTGGCATGAAGGGAATGGTTGTCGATGCCACAGGACGCGAGATAGAGCTTCCGATTAAGTCCAGCTATAAAGCGGGGTTCTCGCCGCTTGAGTACTTCGTAGATACCCGTGCCTCACGTAAGGGCTTGATTGACACGGCGCTTAAGACCGCCGACTCAGGTTATCTCACTCGACGTATGGTTGATGTGGCTCAAGACGTCTTCACGGTTGAGGGTGAATTTGAGGACCCGGGCTTCGTCGTCTATCGTGCTGAGTCGGAGGACATTGGCCTCAAGTTCTCATCACGAGTCTCAGGTCGTTACGCTGCTGAAGACGTCAAAGTTGATGGCGAGAAGGTAACTAAAAAAGGCGAAGTCATCTCACGTGAAGCCGCTGCTAAGATCGATACAAGCGATGTGAACGAAGTGAAGATCATGTCAGTACTCACCAGCAGCAACCTACGTGGTGTCAATCGCAAAAGTTACGGCCTGGATATGGCTACCGGTCGCTTGATCGAAGCCTATCAACCAGTCGGCGTTATCGCTGCTCAATCAGTGGGTGAACCTGGTACACAGTTGACGCTACGAACATTCCACCAATCAGGTCTAGCTGCAGCCGCTGACATCACCCAAGGTCTGCCTCGTGTTGAAGAGTTGTTTGAAGCTCGAACTCCTAAGGGTCAGGCTTACCTCGCTGATATCTCCGGCATAGTTCATGCCTGGGAAGAAGGCAGTAGTTATGTAGTACAGATCACGGCAGATACCGAAGAGCCTATCAAGCTGAAACTAGACGGTCGCAAAGCCAGCCTGAAGTCTGGTACAGAAGTAGCTATCGGTGATGTTGTGGCTTCCAAAGAAGATGGCGAGAGCCCACTGGTATCACCTATCGCTGGTGTGGTCGAAGTGACGAGAGCCAATGTTTTGATCAAGGCCAAAGAAGGAGCTTCTGTAAGATATGAGATCCCGTCCTTCAAGCAACTTGTTGCCAAAGATGGTGATCATGTTCGTCAGGGTGATCGTCTCACTGCTGGTTCAATCAACCTGCATGATTTGATGCGCCTAAAAGGTATCGAAGCAACCCAGCGCTACATCATCAATGAAGTGTTGCGCATCTATGCTGCACAGGGACAAAACATCGCCGACAAACACATCGAAGTTATCGTTCGACAGATGTTCAGTCGTGTTCAAATCGAAGAGCCGGGCGACAGCCTGTTCGTTACTGGTGACATCGTCAGCAAAGCTGCAGTTGTCATGGCTAATCAGAAACTGGTTACCGATGACAAGAACCCAGCTGTGTACAATCAGCTTCTCCTCGGTATTGCCAAAGTTTCTACTTGGTCAGACTCGTTCCTGAGTGCTGCGAGCTTCCAGGACACGACTCGTGTGCTTATCAATGCCGCGACCAGTGGTAAAGTCGATGAACTCTACGGTCTCAAAGAGAACGTCATCCTGGGCCGCCGTATCCCTGTCGGTACCGGACGACCAGGGTTGGAAGAAGATACAGATGTTGCTTCAGAGGAGTAAATCTGGTAAGATTTACAGCGAGTTTCGATATAAGAGAGCGTGAAACGTCTAGTGTAGAGGGTTCAGGGTGTGCTGCCCTGACCCAGGCCACTACCGGTTGACCGCTTATAAAATCCGAAGGATTTATCTACAGTGCCTACAATCAATCAGCTAATACGCAAGCCGCGCAAAAAAGTGACTAAGAAATCGAAGTCACCAGCTATGCAGCGCGTGGTCAACAACCTCAAGGTCAAATCCTATGAGAAGCCAGGGCCATTCAAACGTGGAGTGTGTATCAAAGTAACTACTAAGACGCCTAAGAAACCAAACTCCGCTCTCCGCAAGGTTGCTCGAGTACGATTAACCAACGGGTATGAAGTATGGGCTTACATTCCTGGCGAAGGCCATAACCTACAGGAGCACGCCGTGGTGCTGGTCCGTGGTGGTCGTGTACCGGATCTGCCAGGTGTTCGCTATCATATTGTCCGTGGTGCACTGGACTTACAGGGTGTTAGTGGTCGCAAACAACGACGCAGCAAATACGGCGCCAAGAAGGATAGTAAATAATATGCCACGCAAGAAGACTACAGCCCTACAAAGAGAAATCACCCCAGATCGTCGCTACAACAGTCAATTAGTTCAGCGTCTTATCAATCGCGTGATGCGCGATGGCAAGAAAACGACTGCCGAGCGAGCCGTCTATGAAGCTATGCAGATTGCTGCCGAGAAGTTGAAGTCAGAAAGTCCACTTGAAGTACTTGAGCGAGCCATGAACAACATCAAGCCACATCTCGAGACTCGTTCTCGTCGTGTCGGTGGCGCTAACTTCCAAGTACCATTTGAAGTTCATGGTCAACGCCAGCTCCATCTCACAATGATGTGGTTTGTCGAAGCTGCTCGTAGTCGCAAGGGTATGAGTATTAGCAACCGTATCGCAGCCGAACTTGTCGACGCCTACAACAACAGTGGTAATGCTGTGAAGAAGAAGGAAGACACCCACCGCATGGCTGAAGCTAACCGAGCCTTCGC
>CAZDBS010000005.1:9834-25253 GCA_964503775.1 uncultured Candidatus Saccharibacteria bacterium | reverse complement strand
CTGTGAAGAAGAAGGAAGACACCCACCGCATGGCTGAAGCTAACCGAGCCTTCGCACACTTCGCGAGGTTCTAGGTCTTTTATGGCTTTCGAATTCTTCCCGTCGTTTGTGCCAGGTTGCTCGAAAAGAGGCGAGATGAGTCGACTTCTGAGTCGGCTTGCTGAAAAAACCTGGGATGATGCGGGAATTGTTGTAGACGAAGAAGCTCTGGCGATACACAGAGAACTAGCCGATACTTGTAACCTCGCGATGTTGGCCTGTGGTGATGCCGTTTGTGGTCTCGAATCGAGTACGCACTTACCAATAGCGGAGAAACAAGCACGAAATTGTCTATTACAAGCAGAATCAACAGCTTCTAATGTTGCATAATGGAGAAATAAATGGCCACGAAGAAGATCCCACTCAATAAAACTCGCAACATCGGTATCATCGCACATATCGATGCCGGCAAGACAACCGTCACCGAACGGATTCTTTACTATACCGGTCGTACTCACAAAATCGGTGAGGTACATGAAGGTGAAGCGACTATGGACTGGATGGAGCAAGAACAAGAGCGTGGTATCACGATTACTTCGGCTGCTACTACCTGTATGTGGACTTATGCTGGCGAAGAACACCGTATCAACATCATTGATACTCCAGGACACGTAGACTTTACTGTGGAAGTAGAGCGAAGTTTGCGCGTGCTAGATGGTGGCGTGACGGTATTTGATGGTGTCGCTGGTGTTGAGTCTCAAACAGAGACCGTATGGCGTCAGGCTGACAAATATCACGTCCCTCGTATCTGTTTTATCAACAAACTCGATCGTACCGGTGCTGATTATTATGTCGATATCGAGCGTATCGAGACCCGACTTACTAAGAACGGTGTTGCGATCCAGCTCCCAATCGGTTCTGAGGGTGATTTCAAAGGCATCATCGACCTCATCAAGATGAAGGCTTATACCTACAAGACTGAAGACGGTATGGAATTTGATACTGTCGAGATTCCTGCTGAATACACCGAAAAAGCCAAAGAATGGCGTGCCAAGATGATCGACAAGATTGTGGAAGCTGATGATGACATGATGATGAAACACCTAGAGGGCGAGGAGCTGACCGAAGAAGAGATCATCGCTACGATTCGCAAGGGTGTCATCGATGTGAAGCTACACCCGATTCTCTGTGGCTCAGCACTGAAGAACAAAGGCGTCCAGTTCTTACTCGATGCGGTCGCTATGTACCTGCCGAGCCCTACAGATGTGCCGCCACAAAAAGGTATCAATCCGAAGACTGGTGACGAAATCGAACTGCCCGCAGATGAAAGTTCAACCTTCTCAGGATTGGCGTTCAAAATCGCTACTGACCCATTTGTCGGTAAGTTGGCCTTCTTCCGTGTCTACTCCGGCAAACTCGAAGCCGGTAGCTATATCCTTAACTCGACAACCGGCGAGAAAGAGCGCGTCGGACGTATCGTTCGTATGCATGCTAATCACCGTGAAGATGTGACTGAAGTCTCAGCCGGCGACATCGCAGCCATAGTGGGACTTAAAGGCACTACAACCGGCAACACCCTGTGTGATCCTAATCACCCGGTAGTTCTAGAATCCATCACATTCCCCGAGCCACCCGTCAGCATAGCTATCGAACCGGCTACCAAAGCCGATCAGGAGAAGATGGGCGTTGCTTTACAGCGATTAGCTGAAGAGGATCCGACTTTCCGTATCAAAGTCGATCATGAGACTGGTCAAACCATCATCTCAGGCATGGGCGAGCTGCACCTCGAGATCATCGTTGATCGTATGAAGCGAGAGTTTGGGGTTGTCGCAAATGTCGGTCAACCGCAGGTGGCATATCGTGAGACGATCCGCGCTACAACTGAAGTCGAAGGCAAATTCGTCCGTCAATCTGGTGGACGCGGTCAGTACGGTCATGTCTGGCTACGACTCGAACCACAAGATGTGGCTGGTAAAGGCTTTGAATTCATCAACGAGATCAAAGGCGGTGTAGTACCAAGCGAATATATCAAGCCTGTCGAGCAGGGTGTCGTCGAGGCCATGGCCAACGGTGTCTTGGCTGGCTACCCAGTAGTCGATGTCAAAGTCGCTCTTTATGATGGCAGTTACCATGATGTGGACTCTAGTGAGATGGCATTTAAAATTGCCGGATCTATGGCGCTCCAAGAGGGTGTTCGCAAAGCCAAGCCAGTACTACTCGAGCCAATTATGAAAGTCGAAGTCGTCACACCAGAGGAGTTCATGGGTGATGTCATCGGTGATCTGAACAGTAAACGTGGCCGTATCGAGACGATGGAAGATCGATTTGGCGCCAAAGTTGTCACCGGATTTGTCCCCCTGGCAGAGATGTTTGGCTACACGACGAATCTACGCTCTATGACACAAGGACGTGCCAGCTCAAGTATGGAGCTTGCTCATTACGAAGACGTGCCGAACAACGTCGCTGAAGCGATCATTGCCAAAAGCAGCAAGTAGGTCTTGCACATAGGTTTATAATAGTGGTCAAGTATGCTTACTATACGAAGTGGTTTCGAAACTGAGCGTTCGGTTGTCGACGACTTTGGTGAGGAGACTGTAGAAGTTTGGGTTGCACCTGGCTCTGTCGCAGTGCCAGCTCTTCAAGAAGAACTCCCCAGAGGTTCGTCAGATGAAGAATGGGAGGAGTGTGATGGTCGAGTGGATCTGCCACCTCCTAACAGATGGGAAGAGACCTACGATTATGCACAACACAGACTAAGAGAGTCAATAGCTAGACAAGCTGAGACTGCTCGCTCTATCAATCCCAATGACCCTCCGGTTCTTGTATTCCTCGGACATATCGGGCTTCTCAGTGATACTATTGCCGTGCACTCGGCTGCGACTGATGTGCGAAAATGGATAAAAATTGCCTTTCCTAATAGAGAGAGAACGCCGACAAAACGTGAAATTATTGAGCATGCGAAACGCTTGATATTCTTCTAGAGAGGTGTAGGATGAGTTTATAAGGGAGAACTATCGTGTCAGATCAGATGACAACTCAGGTTGAGGATGCGGACGGTATCATTAATAAGCTACCGATCACAAATGTTGGCAATTTTGGTTTTGATCCAACACAACAGTCGGCAGTAGAACGCGCGTACATGCATACTCAATTATCAGAGCGGGTATTATTGGATGCGCAAGAAGCATTGGCTGTAAGTTTGGCCCGCTTCGACAACTTAAATGCACGACATTCTGAAGCGATAAAGCTTAGGGATGATTCCTCGGGGTCGGTAAGGGTTGTTAGATCCGTTCACTGCGCGGCATTAGGATACAGAATCACTTGGGCAGCATCGAGAGTCAGGCTTGATGCTAGCTCACTAGATGAAGTTAGAGAAAAATTTGGTCGCATTTAGAAATAGACGAGATCCAACGGGATAATCCTTTACAAACCCCTGTTGAGTCTCTATAATTCATCGGTATCTCATGCGAGGCTTATTTGCATCGCGTTAGTAACAACTAATCAATAATTTAGGAGAAAACATGGCTGATTTTGACAGAAGCAAGCCGCATGTGAACGTCGGCACCATGGGTCACGTCGACCACGGTAAGACAAGCCTCACTGCTGCTATTACAATGGTACTCGCCAAGCGACTGCCAAGTGATGTAAACAAAGCGATCGCATATGACCAGATTGACAACGCTCCAGAAGAGAAGGCTCGTGGTATTACCATCGCTACTTCTCATCAAGAGTACGAATCTGAGAAGCGACACTATGCTCACGTCGACATGCCGGGTCACGCTGACTATGTGAAAAACATGATCACTGGTGCCGCACAGATCGATGGTGCTATCCTCGTCGTTTCCGCTGCTGACGGCCCTATGCCACAGACTCGCGAACACGTACTGCTTGCTAAGCAAGTCGGTGTACCGAAGATTCTAGTCTACTTAAACAAGATGGACTTAGCTGACGCTGAACTCGTCGACCTAGTCGAAGAGGAAGTTCGCGATTTACTTGCTAAGTACGATTTTGACCGTAAAGCTCCGATCATCCGTGGTTCGGCTACCAAAGCCATCGCTGGTGACGCTGCGGCTGAGGATTCTATCATGGAACTCGTCAAAGCTATGGATGACTATATTCCAGAGCCAAAGCGGGAACTGGACAAGCCATTTATGATGGCTATCGAAGACGTCTTCTCTATCAAAGGACGTGGTACCGTTGCTACAGGTCGTATCGATCAAGGCATCGTCAAAGTCAACGAAGAAGTTGAGATCGTTGGTATCCGCGACACTCGCAAGACTGTCGTAACTGGTGTGGAGATGTTCAAGAAGAATCTGGATCAGGGTCAAGCTGGTGACAATGTCGGTATTTTGCTTCGAGGAATCGAGCGCGAAGATATCGAACGCGGTCAGGTCTTGGCTAAGTCTGGTACCATCACGCCTCACACCGAGTTTGATGCTGAGGTCTATATCTTGACCAAAGAAGAAGGTGGACGACACACTCCGTTCTTCAAAGGTTACAAACCACAGTTCTACTTCCGTACAACGGACGTAACTGGTGAGGTTGAGCTCCCAGCTGACAAAGAAATGGTCATGCCAGGTGACACAGTAACCTTCAAGGTCAAGTTACTCGCTCCTATCGCTATGGAGCAGGGCTTGCGCTTCGCTATCCGCGAAGGCGGCAAGACGGTCGGTGCTGGTGTTGTAACTGCGATTACGAAGTAACAACAAACAGCTTGCAAAAAAAGGGAGTGAGTAAAATCACTCCCATTTTGTTGGTTAAATGATTAGTTTAAGAGTATATTCAAGATATGTTTGATAATTTTGATCAATGGATTGGTCGCAAACTTGTGGATCCCTCGTTGCGTAAGGCGATTCTAGTGGGTAATGTGCATCTACCGGAAATAATTAACGCGTACACAACCGAATATCCACAAGATGCAGATCCATACGCTCGAGGCATGACAGCTAAAGCTACAATAGGTGAAGTTTCGATTCACTTTATGGTGGCAGAACAACTAGTTACAAGTGATGACATTAGTACACAGTAATTTCTAGGTTAATTACTGTTATCTTTTGTCATTTTGTTGTAGAATAAGCTTGTTATAAATCGTGATGACTAAAAGTCTGTCCTACTTCGGATAAGTAGATACGGATGTTACATCATACTAAGTCAAGATAAGGAGATTACTTTGGCAGATGCTAAAAGTGACCAGAAGCAGCGAATTCGCATTCGTTTGAAGGCTTATGACCACAAAGTCATAGACCAATCAGCTAAGCAAATAGTAGACACAGCACTGCGAACGGGTGCGACCATCTCAGGTCCAGTACCACTTCCAGTACGTAAAAGCACCTACACAGTCATCAAAAGCCCACATGTGTTTAAGAAGGGCCGTGAGCAGTTTGAGATGCGCGTGCATAAGCGCCTGATCGATATCAGCGATCCAACACCGAAGACAATCGACGCGCTCATGAACCTGAGTTTGCCCGCCGGTTGCGACGCCGAAATCCGTATGTAGCATCTCCAAGGCCTGGCCTTGGAAATATATGCATACCATAGAAGTTATGGTAGAATATAAGCAAGTCGTGACTGACCGCTCACAAATAAACCCTAGTCTCTACTAGGGTTTTTCTTTTGTCTCATTTACAATGATGCTTATGTCAAAACGACGAGTAAATCAAAAAGACGAAGTCACGAGTGTCTATTTTCTCAAATTGTTGCTTTATATCGTTTTAGGCAGTCTTTGGATTCGTTTTGGGAGGGTAGACGAGCATATTGGACTGCCCGTAGGGCTGGGAATAGGACTCATCTTTGCCAGTCATGAACATTTTCAAATGGATAAAAAAATCGAGCTTGCTGTGCTACTGATAGTGACTATCATCACTTACTTCCTTCCAGCCGGCATATTATTACAGTTTTAAGGTGTTGACGTAATGTCCTGACATCTGTTATCATAGTCAGGATTTCATGAGGTTAGTTCCTCGTGGCTTGGTGAAGCTGTAAGTCCTATCTAATAACAGATACGATACTGCGGCGACACCAGATTTTTTGTTCATAAATAGGAGTTACTGTTCGTGAAAGCATTGATCGGTCGCAAAATAGGCATGACCCAAATCCTCCTCGAGGATGGTGTGAGCGTACCTGTAACTTTGATCCAGGCTGGCCCTTGCGTAGTGACTCGTGTTCGCAGTCAAGAATCTGATGGTTATCAAGCGGTTGCACTGGGATTTGAAACTGCAAAGCATCCAGGTAAAACAATTTCAGGTCAGTATAAGAACATCGATATGGTTCCGGCTATTGTTCGAGAAATGCGTGTCGATGGAGAGCTTCTAGAAGATATAAAAGTTGGGAGCTCTTTTGATGTCACGGTTTTTGAAGCGGGTGATGTGGTGGATGTGATCGGTAATACCAAAGGCAAAGGCTTCACTAGTACTATCAAGCGACACAATATGAAGAGGGGCCGCAAGACCCATGGTGGTCGCAGCTATCGCCGTATTGGTTCAATCGGTTCTATGTATCCTCAGAAGATTTTCAAAGGTAAGCGCATGGCCGGTCGTTCAGGCAACGAGCAAATCACCATGAAGAACCTCAAGGTGGCAGTCGTTGACCTGGAGCACAATGTTATCGCTGTTACTGGTGCCATCCCTGGTCCTAAGCGTTCGGTTGTTACGATCAAGACAGCCAGAGGCCGAGGAGCTCGATAATGGCTACAACCAGTACACTACCAAAAGAAGTCTTCGGTGTTGAGATCAAGAATCACGAGCTGCTCAAGCAAGCATATTTGGCATACCTGGCGAACAGTCGTCCTAATCTAGCCAAGACTTTGACTCGAGGTGATGTGCGAGGTGGGGGCAAAAAACCATGGAAGCAAAAAGGTACTGGTCGTGCCCGTTTCGGCTCAAGCCGTAACCCGATTTGGCGTGGCGGTGGTATAGTGTTTGGCCCGACAGGCAACGAGAATTACATGATTACGATGTCAACTCAGGCCAAGCGAACCGCCCTCAGACAGGCGCTCACTCTGGCTGACAAAGATGGAAAGATAGTAGTACTGAATGATATCTCGGTCGATGGCAAGACAAAGTCTGCTACCGATCTCTTGAATAAGAACAAAGCCGATACCTCGGTACTTGTAGTTGTAGAATCACGAACTTCTGAGTTGGAACGAAGTTTCCGCAACATCGCTCGAGCTAAAGTCATCACGGTCAAATACCTAACGGTCTATGACATCTTGAATGCAAACACTATTCTCATGACTGACGGTGGCGTGAAAGTTGTGACCGAATGGCTTGGAGGTAAGAAATGAACGTCGAGCTCATGACAGTCATACCGCGTGTTAGCGAGAAGGCCTATAAACTATCTACCAATGATCTAGCGCCGGTCGTGATTTTCAATGTTCCAAAATCGGCCAATAAACAACAGATCAAAAAGGCTGTTGAGACCCAGTTCAAAGTAACTGTCGTGACTATCAAAACTTTAGTTGTTAAAGGCAAGGCTGTTAATCGTGTGAAGAGTCGTCGTGCGCGACCGATGTCTGTTACACGAACAGATACGAAAAAAGCCTACGTGACTTTGAAGCAAGGCGATCGAATTCCAGTATTTGACGAGGTTAAAGAGGACGATAAAGCACCCGCCAAAGTGAAGGGAGCTAAATCATGAGTATGAAAGCTTACAAGCCAACCTCTCCGGCGCAGCGTGGCATGACATCGCAAGATTTCTCGCAGATCACACACAAAAAGCCAGTGCGTAGTTTGCTAGTGAAAAAGCCGATAAAAGCTGGGCGTAATAATCAAGGCAAAATCACGGTTCGTCATCAAGGTGGTGGTGTTAAGAAATTTTACCGATTAGTCAATTTCAAACTGGCTCCCGGTACAACTGCCGTTGTTGAAGCTATTGAGTACGACCCAAATCGTAGTGCCCGAATCGCTCGTATCAAAGACCAGAACGGTACCAGCCATTATGTCATCGCCGATGCTAGCATGCGAGTAGGCAAAAAGATCAGTTCTGGAGATGATGTAGCTATCGATCACGGTAATCGCATGACCCTCTCAGTTATCCCAACTGGTACGATGGTGCATAACGTCGAATTGCGTCCAGGACAGGGCGGCAAACTGATACGGAGTGCTGGCACGTCAGCCCAGTTGATGAGCAAAGAGGGTGAATACGCCCAGCTTCGTATGCCGAGTGGTGAAGTTCGTATGATCAATGTCATGTGTATGGCCACTATCGGTATAGTTAGTAATGAGCAGCATTCCAATGTGAGTTATGGTAAAGCCGGTCGGAGTCGCCGTCGTGGTATCCGCCCATCAGTACGCGGTGTTGTCATGAACCCTGTCGATCACCCTCATGGTGGTGGTGAAGGCCGCGGTAAGGGTGGTAATCCTATGACACCTTGGGGTAAACCAGCTCGTGGATTGAAAACCCGAACTCGCAAAAGTACATCTAAATACATCGTAAGAAGCCGCCATGCGGCTAAGAGGAAATAGTATATGAGCCGCAGTCTCAAAAAAGGACCATTTGTCGATCCAAAGCTAGCGAAGAAAGTTGCCGCTTTGGGTGCTGAGGACCGAACTATCATTAAGACCTGGGCCCGTTATAGTGTTATCTCGCCTGAAATGGTTGGTCGGACAATTGCAGTGCACAACGGTCGTGTTCATGTACCAGTATTTGTGACCGAAAACATGGTCGGGCACCGACTTGGAGAATTTGCTCCAACACGTAAGTTCCGGGCACATGGTGGCAAGATGGCTAAATCAACGACGGAAACAGGAGCTTAAGATTATGTCAGTACTCGCTGTAGCTAAAGGTGTCAGACAATCACCACGCAAGATAGGTGTGGTGGCGGCGTTGGTACGCGGCCGTACTGTCGCCGATGCACTTGTTATCCTCGAGCACACCCCACGTCGAGCTGCGAAGCCGCTTGTTGATGTTATCAAAAGTGCCGTGGCGAATGCTGAGCACAATCATAATCTGAACCCAAAGACCCTGAGAATTGTGAGTATCGATCTAGGACCCGGTCCTCGTTATAAGCGCTTCATGCCGATCTCTCACGGACGAGCGCATGAGTACCAACACCGAACGACGCACATACGACTCACGGTCGATGGTGAAGAGCGACAAGCTCGTAAAGTAACTAAACCGGAAGCAAAGGAAACCAAGGAGTAGGCTATGGGACAGAAAGTTAATCCGATTAGCATGCGTCTGCAAGTCAACAAAAATTGGCGTTCTCGTTGGTTTGCTTCAAAACGCGATTACGCAAAGTTTCTGACACAGGACTTGCAAGTCCGCAAACTTATCGAGAATAAAAACGGAACTCGTTCGGCGATCAACCGAGTTGATATCGAGCGCTCACCAAACCTCGTAACGGTCACAATTCAAACCGCCAAAGCCGGTGTGGTTATCGGTCGTGGTGGTCAAGGCGCCCAAGAATTAAAGGCCCAAATAGAGAAAGTTTTTGGCGTACCAGTTCGTGTAAACATCGAGGAAATCAAAAAAGCTGAGCTCTATGCCAAGCTGGTTGCTGAGAACGTTGCCAACCAACTCGAGCGTCGCATCGCTTTTCGTCGCGCTATCAAACAAACAGCCGCCAGCACCATGCGTGCTGGTGCCAAAGGTGTTCGTATTGAAGTTGCTGGACGACTGAACAATGCCGATATGTCACGACGTGAAAAGGAAATACAGGGCTCGGTGCCTCTACATACCCTTCGAGCTGATATTGATTTCGCGTTGGCTGAAGCGCAAACGGCGGCTGGCAAAATAGGCGTCAAAGTATGGATATACAAGGGAGAGGTAGTCTAGCATGTTAGTCCCCAATAAGCTCAAGCATCGCAAGGTGCGAAAAGGTAGAATCCATGGCGTGGCTAGCAAAGGTCACTTTATAGCCTATGGTGAGTGGGGATTGCAAAGCCTTGAACCAGAGCGCATCACTGCCCGTCAAATCGAAGCCGCCCGTCAAGCCATGACACGTTATACCAAACGTGGTGGCACAGTTTGGATTCGTATTTTCCCACACACACCTGTTACTAAGAAACCCCAAGATGTTAAAATGGGCGGCGGCAAGGGCAACCTAGAGCTCTATGTGGCTAAGGTGCGACCTGGAACTATCATGTTCGAAATGGCTGGTGTGTCAGAGGAAACAGCACGTGAGGCTATGCGCCTAGCTGGTCACAAACTACCAGTTCGGACGAAAATCGTTCGACGTGATTTGACCGAAGAAGATCGTGAAAAAATCACACGAGCACTTGAGGCTGCACAAGCTCGAGCGCTTGCTGAGCCGGAAGTCGTCGTCGAGACTGTCGAACCAGACGAAGTCCCTGCTGGGGAGGAGACAGTATGAAATACCTAGATCTCCAGAAAAAGTCCGAAACTGAACTCACACAGATTATTACGGATGCTCGCAAGGCTATCAACGAAACACGACGATCGTTGCAGCTTGGCGAGGCTAAAGATGTTAAGAAAATAGCAAATTTGAAGAAAGATATTGCTCGCAGTATGACATTACTCGGCCACAAAGCTATTGAGAAGGAGGCCTCACGATGAGCCAGATTCTAACCGGTATCGTAACAAGCACCAAAGGTGATAAGACAATAATCATCACCGTTCACGAGACATTGACCCACCCTCTGTACAAGAAGCGGTACAGCGTAACTAAGTCATTTCACGCTCACGATGCTAAGAATGAAGCCAGTTTGGGTGATCTTGTAGAGATCATCTCGACGCGCCCCATCAGCAAGACAAAGCGATTCACATTGTCGAAAATCGTCAAAAGAGCTGACGAAGCCTCGCTTGTCGAAGTAAATGAGGAAGAAGTATGATTCAGCAGGAATCTAGACTGACTGTAGCCGATAACAGCGGTGCCAAAGAAATACTTTGCATCCGTGTGTTGGGTGGCACTAGGCGGCGTTATGCACATGTTGGCGATGTCATAACAGCTACTGTTAAAGACGCGAGTCCAACGGGCTTGGTGAAGCGCAAAAGTGTCGTTAGAGCAGTCGTTGTCCGTTCCACTAACCCTATTCGACGCAAAGACGGATCGACTATCAAATTCGATGAAAACGCAGCCGTCATTATCGGTGATGACAAATTACCGCGTGGCACACGTATCTTTGGACCGGTTCCGCGAGAACTGCGCGACCTAGGTTATGGCAAGATCATCAGTCTTGCTCCGGAGGTACTCTAATGAATACTAACGCCATCTATAAGATAAAGCTAAAAAAAGGCGATACTGTCATGGTTCGCAGCGGCAAGTATAAGGGTAAAACAGGTGCGATTGTCGCCGTCCATCCTCGTGAGAATAAAGTTACTGTCGAAGGTATCAATATCGTCAAAAAGCATGTCAAACCAACCCGCACCAATCCCACTGGCGGCATTATAGAAATAACTAAGCCAATATGGGTATCAAAAGTTGGGTTAGTTCACCCAACCGACAAGAAGCGGATTACTCGAATCGGTATTGAGGTAAAAAAAGACGGCAGCAAGATACGAGTGGCGCGCCAAGCTGGCAACAAGGAGATAAAATGATGGCCACTAAAACCGTCTCTACCACGCTACCTCGTCTAAAAGCTCTATATCAGAGCGAAATCGTCAAGCAGCTAGAGAAAGAATTGAATCTGACAAATATCAATGATGTTCCGAAACTTGAAAAAATTGTCGTGAACGTTGGACTCGGTCAGGCTAAAGATGAGAAAAAACTGATGGATGTCGCTGTCAACACACTGCGCAAGATCACCGGTCAACAGCCAGTTGAAACTACCGCACGCATGAGTATCGCGACTTTCAAGCTTCGTGAAGGTAGTAAGATCGGTTGCATGGTTACACTTAGAGGCGACCGCATGTATGAGTTTCTCGATCGCTTGATCACAATCGTACTACCTCGACTCCGTGACTTTCATGGTGTATCCTCCAGGGCATTTGATCAACAGGGTAATTACTCACTTGGACTGCGCGAACAATCAGTTTTCCCAGAGCTGACATTTGAGGAGACAACCACACTACACGGTATGCAGGTAAACCTAGTTATTAACTCTAAATCGAAAGAACATTCCGAAGCCCTACTCAGAGCTTTCGGTATGCCCTTCGATAAAACAACAGATCGGAAGGAAGTTTAATATGCCTAAAAAGTCGATTATTGCGCGCGATAAAAAGCGCCAGCAAATGATTCTCAAGTACGCGGCCAAGCGTGCTGAGTTGAAGGCGATGGGCGACCAAGAAGGCTTGGCTAAATTGCCACGCAATTCGTCACCTACTCGCTGGAAAAACCGCTGTGCAGAGACCGGTCGTTCTCGAGCGTACATGCGTACTTTTGGACTGTCCCGAAATTCGTTTCGTGAGCATGCTTCCAAAGGTGAAATTCCTGGCGTAACTAAGGCCAGTTGGTAAGGAGTTTACTATGGTATCAACCGATCCAATCTCAGACATGTTGACCCGCATTCGTAATGCGATTCTAGTCAACAAGACGGAAGTGACCATGCCGTACTCTCGCCTCAAAGAAACCGTGGCAAGAGAGCTAGTCAAATCTAAGTTTATCAACAAAGTGAAAGTCGAAGATGGTGAGTTAGCGCACCTCAAGAAATTAACAGTGACCATAAATGAACCAGGTACCAATGCGCGTATTACTGAAATTGAGAGGCTCAGCAAACCTGGTCGTCGAGTCTATGCTGGTGCCGATGAAATCCCGAAAATTAAAAGTGGTCGTGGTGTGGTCATCGTATCAACCAGTCGCGGTGTTATGTCTGGCACTGAAGCATCCAAGCAACGCTTGGGTGGCGAATTAATCTGTAAGGTTTATTAAGGAGTAATTATGAGTCGTATAGGAAAACTACCGATTGCCGTTCCGGCCGGTGTGACAATCACTGTCGACACTGATCAGATCACGGTGACAGGGCCAAAAGGCACTTTGTCGCAGTTTACGATGCCCGGTGTCAAAGCAGTGTTAGAAGGCGATACTGTTAATGTATCGCGTGATAGTGATGCCAAAGAGCATCGTAGCAAACATGGCTTGATGCGCAGCTTGATCAATAACATGGTGGTTGGTGTAACCGAGGGTTTCAAAAAAGAACTCGAGATCAACGGTGTTGGTTACCGCGCCCAAGTGGCTGGAGCTGATTTGAAACTAAATCTGGGATTTTCTCACGATGTTATGTATCGAATTCCCACAGGTATACAAGTCTCTGTGGAGCAAAATGTCGTAACTGTTAGCGGAATTGATAAACAACAAGTTGGACAGGTGGCAGCTGAAATACGATCATTGAAGAAACCTGAACCATACAAAGGCAAAGGCATCAAGTATAGTGATGAGCGAGTCTTGCGTAAGGCCGGTAAGTCAGGAAAGGATAAATGATGAAGCGACTCACACAGAAGCGTGACCAGCGTTTGATTCGAAAACATCGAATCCGAGCTGTAGTCACTGGCACTAGCGAACGACCACGACTTAGCGTGCATGTTAGTAATGTGCATCTAACCGCTCAGATTATTGATGATGAAAAAGGACATACGCTTGCTTTCTCGACATCAGCTGGCGTCAAGGATGCCGGTAAAAATATGACCGACAAAGCGCGTTGGGTTGGGACAGACATCGCTACCAAGGCCAAAAAGGCTAAAGTTACTAAGGTCGCTTTTGATCGGGGCGGTAGTCTCTACCATGGCCGAATCAAAGTTCTAGCTGACGCCGCCCGCGAAGCGGGATTGGAGTTTTAATATGGATAGGAAAGATGATAAACGAATGAATACTAGAAATCGCGATCCGCGAGCAAACGAAACTCCCGAGGAGAAACAGTTCGAGGAACGCATGATCAATATCGATCGTGTGGCTCGCGTTGTCAAAGGTGGCCGACGCTTTCGCTTTAAAGCACTAGTCGTTGTTGGCGACCGCAAAGGTCGAGTGGGAGTTGGTGTCAGCAAAGGTGCTGATGTCCAAGCCGCTGTGGCTAAAGCCGTCGATGTTGCTAAGAAAAATATGATAACTGTAAACATCTATAAGAGTACTATCCCTCATGATGCACAGGCAAAAGTCGGTGGCTCTGTCATCTTAATCAAACCAGCAGCACCAGGGACCGGCATTATCGCAGGCGGAGTCGTGCGAGCCGTTATGGAAGTCGCCGGTATTCAGAATATACTCAGTAAATCACTGGGATCCTCAAACAAGGTCAATAGTGCCTACGCGACGATCGAGGCTTTACAATCAGTTATCCCAGCCAAACAATGGCTAACAAATGTGAGTCGCACCAAGACAACTACTAAGGAGAAGGCATCATGAAGTACCACGAGCTCCAGGTTAGTTCGTTCAAAAAAAGCAAACGTGTCGGTCGCGGTATCAGTGCTGGCCAGGGTAAAACTGCCGGCCGTGGCACTAAGGGTCAGAAAGCAAGAACTGGCAAAGGTAAAATCCGACCTGGGTTTGAGGGAGGTCAGAGTCCACTGGTGCGTCGTATGCCAAAACTCGGAGGCTTCAAGAGCTACCGTGAGAAGGCTCAGGTCGTATATACCGGCCAACTTGATCAGTTTGCAAACAAGACCGTGGATTCGTTTGTCCTATTTGAAGCAGGCTTGATCACTTCGGCCTATGAACCTACAAAAGTCATTGTCAAGGGTGACGTGACCAAAAAAGTAAATGTAAAGCTACAGGGTGCCTCAGCCTCAGCCGTGACTGCTATACAGAAAGCTGGTGGCAGCTTCGACAAGGTAGAGCGACCGGCCAGAGCCGCTACTGCAAAAATTTCAGAGAAACTTTAGATCAGTTTACTAGCAATAACTGCGGTAATTTGGTTAAATAGGGTCATCCAAAGTCAAAGGGGGAAGTTTGAGCTGGAAAACAATCGCTCGTTCACTGAAGAACAAAGACATGCGAAAGCGAATTCTCGCTGTGCTTGGCATGATATTGGTATTTCGTGCGTTAGCCCATATCCCAATACCTCTCGCTGAACCGGTTCAGCTTAAACAACTCCTCGAGAACATTTTTAACTCCCAGCAAGTCTTTGGGTTTATCGACATTCTATCGGGTGGGGCGTTAGCTAATTTTGCAATCATGCTACTGGGATTGGGTCCCTACATCAATGCTTCGATCATTATGCAGCTATTGACGAAAGCGATTCCAAAACTTGAAGAAATTAGCAAAGATGGCGAAAGCGGCCGGCGGCGTATTAATCAGTACACGCGCATGGTGTCATTTCCGCTGGCAATCGTCCAGTCCATCGGCTATATCTTCTTGATTCGCCAGTCTGCCAATAGTTTTGCGGGCTTAGATATCACAAAGGGAGCATCGCTTCTACAATGGGTACTGATGGTGGCCAGTGTTGTAGGCGGCTCGATGTTGCTCATGTGGCTCGGCGAAATTGTAAGCGAGCAGGGAATCGGTAACGGTATAAGTCTCCTGATATTCGCCGGAATTGCGAGTCAATTGCCTAGTACTATCGGCAAATTGATAACAACGGCTACGCAAAAAGCCAGTCAAGTGCACATCGATTGGT
>CAZDBS010000005.1:0-9734 GCA_964503775.1 uncultured Candidatus Saccharibacteria bacterium | reverse complement strand
GGCAAATTGATAACAACGGCTACGCAAAAAGCCAGTCAAGTGCACATCGATTGGTTTGGGCAAAATTGGACTCTGCCGGTCAATCGCGCCCAGTTCATAGTTGGGCTCTTGGCACTTGGAACGGTATTAACTGCTTATTTTGTGGTGAAGCTCAACGAAGCCCAGCGTGTCATAACCGTCAACTACGCCAAGCGTGTCCAGGGGAATCGTGCATACGGCGGGATATCCAGTGTTTTGCCAGTTAAGCTGATAACAGCTGGCGTGGTACCGATTATCTTTGCATTGGCGTTTCTATCGGTACCGAACTTTGTCGGACAACTACTTCAGCGTGGCCAGAGTCAATGGATGCAAGACTGGGGGCTCAAGCTTGTCGAGTGGTTTCAAACGCCGGGTCAAAATAACCAATCACTATATCAAACTGGTTTCAAAGCCTGGGTCTACCCGATCGCATACTTCTTGTTGGTCTTTGTTTTTACTTACTTCTATACCAGCATCACCTTCAATAGCAAAGAAATATCAGAAAATCTGCAAAAACAAGGTGGGTTTGTGCCTGAGGTTCGTCCCGGTAAACAGACCGAGGAACATCTTAAGAAGATTGTCGGGCGCTTAACTCTGTTTGGAGCACTAGCGCTTGGCCTATTAGCCGTAATGCCAGTGTTAGTCGAAAAGTGGCTTAAAACGACTCAGTTTAACATCGGCGGCACCAGCGTGCTTATCGTAGTCTCTGTGGCGCTTGAAACGCTTCGACAGCTCGAGTCCAGAGCCCTGATGGTTACTTACGATGGCGATACCTATAGTTATGATGACAATAAGCCAAAAAATCGACGATTTCGCTTACGTAGTCGACGTGTTTAGACTCTAGCTCTTGACCTCGAAACTAGTGCGTGTGCTACAATCGAAGCAAGCTTTTCTACAAGGCTGTGTAATATCGTTAACTTTGGTATTTACATATCTGTTCATGATCTGTATAATCACACCTTGTTATCAATATGCCAGCAACCAAAGACGTCATCGAGCTCACCGGTACGGTAGTTGAGACCCTCCCGGGTACTCAATTTCGGGTAGAACTCGAGAATGGTCATGTCATACTGGCACATGTCGCAGGGAGAATGCGGAAGAACTTTATCCGTATTGTTCCTGGAGATAGCGTGACGGTTGAATTGACACCTTACGATCTCAGTAAGGGTCGGATAACCTACCGCAAATAAGTATCAGTTCTAACAAGGTATATCTGCATGAAGGTACGCGCGAGTGTCAAAAAAATCAGTCCTGATGATCAAGTCGTTCGCCGGAAGGGTCGCGTCTACATCATCAACAAGATGAAGCCTAAGCACAAGCAGAGGCAAGGTTAAGATGGCGCGTATTGCTGGAGTTGACGTACCAAGCGACAAGCAAGTCTGGGTGTCGTTGACGTATATTTACGGTATCGGACCGAAGACTTCGCTAGATATCTTGACGCAGACTAAAGTGGACCCCACTACCAGGGTCAAAAATCTAACAGAGGCGGAGTTGTCGCGAATCAGAGACTTTATCGGCGAAGGCCTGACTGTTGAGGGCGAACTTCAGAGAATTGTCACTGGCAACATCAAACGACTTAAGGAGATTAAGGCCTACCGCGGTATACGGCATGCTCAAAATCTACCAAGCCGCGGACAACGAACCAAGACCAACGCGCGGACAAGACGAGGTAAGAAAGTTACTGTCGGTGGAACAGCTAAGAAAGCTCCATCTAAGACTTAGGGGATAATATATGGACGATCAAAAGATTCCTGCACCAGTCGAAGCCACCACAACTTCTGAAGCCGTAGTTACCGAAGTCCCTGCTGCTGCACCAAAGAAAAAGAAAGTAAAGCGTGCAGTTGCGCATGGTCAAGTTCATATTCTGGCGACTTTTAACAATACGATCGTAACGTTTACTGACTCCCATGGCGCCGTCTTAACCAGCGCTAGTGCTGGAGGTTGTGGGTTTCGTGGTTCTAAAAAAGGAACGGCTTATGCCGCTCAAGTAGCAGCTGAGAAAGCCGGAACGGCTGTTAAGCAGCTGTATAGCTTAAAGCTAGCTAATGTGTTTGTAAAAGGTATCGGACTTGGAAGAGATGCTGCTATCAGGTCGCTCTCTGGTCTTGATATCGGCGTTGAATCAATCACTGATGTAACGGGCATACCGCATGGCGGTTGTCGACCACCTAAAGCGCGAAGAGTCTAAGGATAAATATGGCACGTGAACTTCAATCCATCACCAAAATGAGTCGACGCGAAGGCTATGCGCTTCATCCAAAGGCTCATAAGCATTTGGTTAAGCGTGCGACTATTCCGGGTCAGCACGGACGCGGTCGGCAAGGTAATCAAAGCCAGTACGCTCTGCAATTACGCGAGAAGCAGAAAGTCAAACGACTTTATGGACTTCTGGAGAGACAATTTGAAAATCTCATGATCGAAGCCTCGAGGGTTAAAGGCCAATCTGGCTCAACACTTCTCCAGTTCCTCGAACAACGTATGGACAACGCCGTATATCGAGCAGGATTTGCTCCAAGCCGTCCTGCTGCTAGGCAACTTGTTTCGCATGGACATTTTATGCTAAATGGTCGCCGAGTTGATATACCGTCTATCCGATTGAAATCCGGTGATGAGGTCGTTGTCCGTGACAAGTCCAAAAAAGGTCAGTATTTCACCAACCTTGATGATAATTCACCCAAGAATGACGAAAGTATTAGTTGGCTTAGTGTCAACAGGACAAAGCGCAGTTTCAAGGTAACAGGTATTCCAACTCGTGATGAGGCCGAGGAAGATATTAATGAGCAGTTAATAGTTGAGTATTATTCGCGGTAGCGAAGGGAGTAGAACGTGTCTAAGAATATCCATACACCAAACTTAGTAAACATCGATGAGCACTCTGGTACCAGTGCGACCTTCGTAATCGAACCATTGCATAACGGCTATGGCATGACCCTGGGCAATAGCATGCGGCGAGTACTGCTATCGAGTATAGCCGGCGCTGCTGTTACAATGTTCAAAATAGAGGGTGCTACGCACGAATTTACAACCGTCGCCGGGGTCAAAGAAGATATTGTCGACATCATGCTTAACCTCAAAGGTGTACGATTCCGTGTCTTTAATGATGAACCTCAGACTCTGCGTATAAGCAAGAAGGGCAAAGGCCTGATCACAGCTGCTGACATACAAGGCAACGCCGATGTTGAAGTTGTTAACAAAGATCACGTCATCGCCACAGTAGATAGTGACAAAACCAATTTCATCCTCGACATGGTTGTTGAGACGGGTAGAGGTTATCTTACAGTAGAAGAAGGCGTAGTACGCAAAAATACAGACATGATCGCCATGGATTCGTTGTTCAGCCCGGTTGTTCGAGTTCGATATAAGGTTGAAGCAACGCGCGTCGGTCAGATTACTGACTTTGATAAATTGATCATCACTATCGATACGGACGGAACCATCACTCCTAAAGACGCATTCGAAGAGGCTGCAGCAATTCTTGTAACACAATACACAGCCCTAGCTGGTCAAACACGAGTCGAGAGTGTTAGGTCAGCTCTACCTTCTGATGACGTAGACGGCATGGCTGGTTCTGCTTCTGATGAGCCAGCTGAACTTATGACGTCTGTAGAGGATCTAAACCTTTCAGCACGCACAACCAACGCACTGATCAACAATGATATTCATACTGTCAAAGACTTGTTGTCACTTAGCCCGACTGAGCTCAAAGAGCTCAAAGGTTTTGGCAGCAAGGCTCTTGATGAAGTTAAAGAGAAAATCGCGGAGTTGGAGCTTTAATAATGACTCACCGACACGGATACATCGGTCCAAAGTTTCATCGAGAACGCGATCAACGTCGAGCTCTGATGAAAGGTCTGGCAACAAGCCTGATTGAACATGGTTCAATCGAGACTACCTTGCCTAAAGCCAAAGCCGTTGTGCCTTATGTTGAAAGACTCATAACCAAAGCCAAAAAGGGTGATTTACACAATCGACGCTTGGTAATCTCTAGTTTATCAACAGTTGATGTGGCGCATAAGCTTGTCGATGAAGTTGCTCCCAAACTAAGTAAACGCACCAGTGGACATCTACGAGTCGAGCGCACAGCGTTTCGAAGAGGCGATAATGCTCAGATGGCTCGCGTTAGCTTCGTAGACGACTTGTCTGCTCCAGTAGTCAAAGTGGAGAAACCCGTGACAACTACAGCGAAGCCGAAACTACCAGTCAAGAAAAAGGTTGTCGCAAAGGGGACTAAATAATGTCTAAAATGCACCTTGGAAAAACGTATAGCGCCAAACCAGCTGATGTAACGCGAGCTTGGTATATCGTTGATGCCTCAGAAGTACCCTTGGGTCGTTTAGCTACCCAGGTAGCCACTCTACTTATCGGAAAACACAAGACGATGTTTACTCCTCACACCGACACCGGCGACTATGTTATTGTCATCAATGCTGGCAAATTAATTGTTAGTGGTCAAAAACTACTCGACAAAATGTATTATCGTCACAGTGGCTATCCAGGCAATCTCAAAGAATTAACCCTTACTGAGGTTATGCAGCGCGATCCGAATGTTGTTATCAGAGCGGCCGTCAAAGGCATGTTACCAGTCAATAAGCTTACTCCGGAACGCCTGAATCGACTGAAGGTCTACGTAGATGACAATCATGGTCACGACGCACAAAAACCAGTAGCCTACTCATTGAAGGAAGGTAAATAATTATGGCGAAAAACGATTATTTCTACGGTCTCGGACGACGAAAGAGCTCAACTGCTCGAGCACGATTAACAACCGGCAAAGGCGTCATCACAATCAATGACAAGCCAGCTCTGGAGTACTTTTCAGGTGATGAGAGTCTGGTATATGACATGGTTAAACCGTTAGTACTCCTGGCTAAAGACTCGGCCTACAATATATCTATCAAAGTATCAGGTGGTGGCATGCACGGCCAAGCTGGCGCAGCCCGGCTAGCTATTAGCAAGGCACTTTCGGTGATGAACGACGACGTTCGAAGTACGCTTAAAAAAGCCGATCTACTGGTCCGCGACTCGCGCGAAAAAGAGCGTAAGAAATTCGGTTTCAAGAGAGCTCGCAAGCAAAGACAATTTACGAAAAGGTAGATATGTTATACTGTGGCTATGCGGATCTTGCATGAAGCCACCATTGCAGGCAGGAGCGTCAACTGGTCAACAGCTGATTCTTCGTGGCTTCTTATGTAAGATTTTGCATGCAGGAAGATTTTTAACGAGGCCACCGAGGCCTCTTTTTATTTCACAATCTAATCTCGCACCATTCACACTTGAGTTAGTTTCGGTGCACTGCAGAGAAACGGAACAAGACGTATATGCGATACGTAGCAGTGAGTACCGCAGGCAGTAATCCGAAAGTAGCCAAGAGGCCTTCAGTGCTTCTAGCTTTGCTAGAAGGCAGGAAGGCTGGTGTGAACTGGGTGCGGAAGTTATACTAGGAGCAGTATGAACAAACCAACAATACTAACCGGCATCCGTGCCAACGATGAGCCAACACTCGGCAACTATCTAGGGGCGATGCTTCCGATGGTTGAGCTACAAAAACAACACGTGCTTGACGGTGAGTACCAGCTGAACATGTTTGTGCCTGATCTACATTCGTTTACTACGCCTATTGATTTTGGGACTCTGCATCATAACATACTGCGCAATCTTAAATATTTCATCTCATCAGGACTTAATATCGAGAATCAGGATACTTATATATACCGGCAGAGCTATGTACCTGCACATAGTGAACTTTGTGTAATTCTAAACAATTTCACTTATTTTGGTGAGTTGGGCAGGATGACACAGTTTAAGGACAAATCTACTGAACTCAAGGAACAATCGGTAACGGTCGGGTTGTTCGATTACCCGGTACTTATGGCTGCTGATATCCTGCTTTACGGAGCAACCTACGTGCCTGTTGGTGATGATCAGAAACAACATCTAGAATTGGCACGTGATTTAGGCACGAGACTCAACACTAAGTTTAATCAGGAGATTTTTACGCTACCTCTGGAATGGGCTAAACAGTTAGCTTTCAGTCATCGTGACAGTGGCATTCGGATTAAAAGTCTTTCTAATCCGACTAATAAGATGAGTAAAAGTGTCGATGATCCGAAGGGGACTATTCTTCTGAGCGATAGCCCAGAGGATGCTGCTAAAAAAGTCACTGGTGCAACAACCGATTCCGTGGGTTCGATTCATTATGATGTGATCAATCAACCTGGGATCAGCAATTTGCTCACTATATCTGCTCTTTTGGGCGGCAGCGACATGGCGGTCGTGACTTCAGAGTGGGAGGGGAAGAGTAGCTACAACGAACTCAAGTCTACTGTGGCTGAGCAAGTAAGACAGTTCCTGACAGATTTTCAAACAAAGTATAAGAGCGTTGATGATCAAGTTGTACTGTCGAAGCTCGAGGCTTCAGAGGAAGCCATGAATAAAGCAGCAAATGAGACGCTGCTGCGTGTCCAAAAAGCAGTAGGCTTGCGAGATTAACTATGACTATTCAAATCACTGATGAGTCAAAAGGCGTCCGGCTTGATGTCCTGGTTACTCAAGAATATGAAGACATCAGTCGAGCCTACGCGCAGTATCTGATCGATATAGACAGAGTACTCGTCAATGGCAAGTCTTCTAAGCCCAGCTACCGCGTACGATCCGGAGACAACATCGAGGTTGATTATGATCCGAGTGAGACGGAAATACTGCCCGCCATCAACATCCCGGTGTTGTACGAGGATGACCAAGTTGTAGTTATCAATAAGCCAATCGGTGTCTTGTCACATAGCAAAGGTGCATTCAACCCAGAGTCGACTGTCGCTACGTGGCTTGCAGACAGGCTGAGGGCCAAGAGCTTAAAACTGGAAGCGGAGATAGGTGATCGTGATGGAATCGTGCATCGGTTGGATCGTGCCACGAGCGGAGTGATGATTTGCGCCAAGACCGAGAAAGTACAGATGTACTTGCAGAAACAATTTTCAACCCGAAACGTCAAAAAAACGTACCTAGCAGTTGTCGAAGGTATTCCTTCAGAACCCGAGGCGATGATCACTTGGCCTATAGAGCGAAATCCCAAAGCTCCACAAACATTTCGTGTGGGCGCTAATGGGAAATCAGCCGAGACCGTTTACAAGGTACTTCATGTCAGCAAGGACAATAAATTTGCCCTAGTTGAACTTCGTCCCACAACTGGTCGCACCCATCAATTGCGCGTACACATGAAGCATTTGGGCAACCCGATACACGGCGACGTACTATACGGCGGGCAAGCGGCTGATCGTTTGTACCTCCATGCAATATCTCTCGAGATTACATTGCCTTCCAAACACAGAGAAACTTTCGTCAGCTCAGTTCCCAAAGAGTTTAAAGCTTATTAGGTTACACTATCGCTATGCACGAAGAGCCACTACTTCATGATCGAGTCAGACGGCATCTGAGCAACTACCTCTCAAATCCTAGTCACGCGTTGCTTTTGACCGGGGCGAATGGCATCGGGAAGTCATTGATACTTGAAGGGCTAGCTCGCGAGTTGTTGCATCGAGGCAATGTAGACGTGCGTAATTTTGCGGCGATACGTTATATAGAGCCGGATGATAAGCAGACAATTTCGATTGAAACTATCCAAAATTTACGTCAATTCACAAAGATCCAGCCAACTCACGACAGTATCAGTCAAGTTGTTATCGTGCGAGACGCCGAGTGTATGAGTAATGAGGCGGAAACAGCCTTACTCAAACTGCTCGAGGAGCCTCCGAGAGGCGTTGTCATACTCATGAGTTGCATAAGCCCGAGTTTGTTGCTAGCAACTATCCGTTCCAGAGTCACACATATAGAGGTTATACCACCAACCAAGAAAGCTTTGAGCGAGTATTTCAAACTCGAAATCGAAACCCCGGAATTTCAGAAAGCTTACTCACTATCTCAAGGTGTGGTCGGGTTTATGCAAATGATATTAAAAGCCGACGACAACACTATACCTCTTGAAGATGTAAAATCATTTATAGGCTTGTCGTTGTATCAGAAGTTAACACACGTAGATGCGATGTCCAAAGATCGAGGAGCAGCACTACAGTTTCTCGTAAATCTACAAACGCTATATAGAGTGCTCTGTCGTGCTCACGCCCTGCGCAATGACGCTGCTGGTGTGCGTTATCTCACAGATCGAGTTCAAGCCATTCAGATAGCCACCGAAGCAATTTCGGCTAATGCCAACATCAAACTGCAGCTCGATTCGCTTATACTCAGCCTCTGATAGGTACTAAATGGTGGTATACTATAGTTTATGTTTTCGTTACTCTTCATGGCAGCGCTGGTTGTACTTGTCCTAAGGGCCATCAGTAAGTCCGAAGAAGAACAGGATCTCATACCGAAGAAATTGTCATTGCGACTTCAGACGCTTTGGGACGAAGCGCAGCGTAGTATGCGTGAGAACAAATTTATCCGTGCCGAGAAGAGTCTGCTGACGATTCTTAAACTTGATCACACCAGCGCCGCGGCATACAACAGGCTGGGGATTCTATACTCCAAGCAGAAAGAATTCAAAGACGCGATTGATTGTTTCGAGATTGCTTCTAGTCTGGAGCCGAGTGCCTCAAGTTTCCATAACCTCGGTCTTATATACTACGAAACAGAAAACTATCCAAAAGCAGGTCTGGCTTTCGAGCAGGCACTGCGTATGGAGGATACCCTAGCGACACGTCATATAGCCTACGCCAAAGTTCTCGAGAAATTAGGCAACACAAAAGGCATGTTAACACATCTGGAAAAATCCGCCGAGATAGAACCAAATCCCGAGAGTTATGAGTTATTAGCCCGAGCTTACGAAGACACAGGGTTTGATGATGAAGCAACTGCTATTCGTGAGAAAATCAAAACCCTGATCATGCCTAGTAGTCGCCCCCGTCGCATCATACGAAGCAGGCGAGCAGTCGTCAGCTGACTTTGTGCATTGCTTCACATCTGTTATTCTGATAAAATTCTTCAGGTTTAGGCCGACGTAGCTCAGTGGTAGAGCGGCTGTTTTGTAAACAGCGGGTCGTGGGTTCAAATCCCTCCGTCGGCTCCATACATAATCAAGGAAATTAGTAATGACAGAGAAACTTCAAACTAATAGGGCATTGGGATATGCCGAGTATTTATATCGGGACTCAGCTAATGAAGTTGCTCAAGTAGCGCAACGCGCTTCGGCCGCTTTGGAGAGTATCCGAGCTTACGACCCTGAGCTGACTCACTCTCGCTGGCAATGGTTTGACGGTAGGCATGGTTCAGTACTTGTGTGGGTAGGCTGTGACAAATCCGGTGAATCACGTATACACAGTGGCGAGCTACAAGTAGATAGATTCGGTGAAGCTCGCTTGGTTCTAACTACAGGCGACACCTACTTCTTCGCCGGGCTTAGAACTGTAAATGGGGTAAATGCTGGCGAGATACCTGACGATCAATTAGATGCTATCTGTTCGTCTGTGACTCTTCATCAAACACGCGCATTGGCAGAAGTCTAACTATTGACTATAATACTGACGTAATTTCACGCAGGGATAGTGAAGCGGTCAAACACTGCAGACTGTAAATCTGCCGGCCTTCGGCCTTCGTAGGTTCGAATCCTACTCCCTGCACCAATGAAAGTCCCGCCCAACGTGGCGGGTTTTTCATTGGTCAAGTGAGAGTGCGAACCTACGACTGCAACTCGTTGCAGCAGTCTTCGAATCCTACTCCCTGCACCA
>CAZDBS010000004.1:52888-60332 GCA_964503775.1 uncultured Candidatus Saccharibacteria bacterium | reverse complement strand
CGGATTTGATAAATGTTTGTATGTCGAAATGAAACACAGCTACCACCTTACCTTAAATATTACGATTTAGGCAAGTGGTCATAGAGATGGTCCAAGCTATACGACGATCTGATAAACGGGAGCACATCATTCAGCGAAACACCGATTTTTACACCTGGGTTGAGCGTACCATGAGGGTCAAAGAGTCGCTTGACTTTCACCATAACCTCATAAGCAGCATCGCCGTATTGCGCACGTGTATACATAGCCCGCAAACGACCGTCGTTGTGTTCGGCGGAGGTACTGCCACCGAGTTTAATTACACCTTTGTAGTATTCGTGCATAAATTTCACAAGATGTTGTTTACTAGCCTCAGTGCTGAGATCCATTATCGGCATAAAATGCAGATTGCCATCGCCGACATGACCCCAAACCGCTGGGCGAATGCCGAATTGTTCCGATACTGCATAGATGTGTTCCAACAGTGCCGGCCAGACAGATGGTGCCACGACAGCGTCATCAACTACCGGTATTGCCCGATTCGCCAACTCGTTCGCACTCCACACGACGCTGGCGGCATCACGAATTTTCCATAGATTTTCTTGCTCTTGTTCGGTCTCGGGGACTACTAATGACGAAGCTAGATCGATGAGCGCCCGTTCCACCTTTTTCCGATATTTTTTACGTTTGCGGACTGAGGGGTCATCAAACTCGATCAACAGTGTGATTGGCGCGTAGGGTGGGGTTAGGATTTTAGATAGGAGTTCCTTGTTCTGCTGGGCGACGTACTCGAGGAGATATTTGTCGACCATCTCGAGTGAGCTTGGTTTGAGTTTTAGAATCTTTTGCACAGCTTCAGCAGCTTTGGATACTTCATCGAAAACCGCTCCCATACGAAGTGGAGTCGGATTGTAACTCTCCGTGGCTAGAGTTACCTCAGTGACAATGCCGAGAGTCCCCTGCGATCCGACTATTAACGGCGTCAGATCAAACGACCCATTTTTGTCTTTGACAGTGTGCAAGACATAACCTGCCGTGTTCTTGGTAATTGGCCTGTTCGTCTCGGGACCATAGGCCATACTGGCTATAACATCAGCGTTTCGATCGATGAGATCATCTAGCGTCCGGTAGATTTCGCCTTCAAACGTTTTCAACTCTTTTTTCTGGCGCAGCTCGCGTTTATCCAGACGTTTGGTAGTGATGATATCTCCGTTGGCTAATACTACTTCCAGCCCATCAACGTACTGCCTGGTAGAGCCATACTTAACTGACTTCTCGCCGCCGGCATTATTTCCAACCGCACCGCCAATCGTCGAGTAATTGATCGAAGCCGGATAAGGAGGGAGAAAACGACCGTGTATATGAAGTGCTTGTTGTAGCTTATCGAAGTTGATACCAGGCTGAACACGCACCTCGCCTTTTCCGGAGTCAAAACTCATAACTTTGTGCATGTGTGCTGGGAAAACAAGTATTACGCCCTGCCCGATGGCTGCACCAGATAGGTCAGTACCGCTACCTCGGGCCGTGATGGGCATCATTCTGTCTCGCTCTGCCAACTGCCAAGTAAAGCGTGCTACTTTGCGTACATCCGTAGCCGAACGGGGATACACGATAAGTGCCGGCGGCACTCTGAAGATACTTGCATCAGTTGCGAAATACTCCCGCGCGTCCGGCGTATCTATCACCTCACCGGTGATGTGCTCCTGGAGATATTGAACTAACTTGCTCATGGTTATCACCTAAAAGTGTACCACGGTACAGAGACACTCGGTAACGAGTAGATGTGTTTTTGCTATTTATTGATTCCAAACCCCTTGCGGTGCTGGTTTGGCTTTAACTTTGGGTGCTATTGAGGCCGTCGATGGTTTGGCAGGATTGAAACCGGATTCGTCATACTGAGCCTGGGTACATGATGCAGGATTTGCTCCAGTTACTGTCTCGGCGAAATTTGCTATCACACCTTTGTTATTGGGATCAACCTTGCCGCCAACTTGTAGAAGACAAAGTTGTGCTTTACTAGCGAAGTTTGGTGGAACTCCACCGCCAGCCCTAGCAGTAACCGGCAAAGAGATTTTGTTCCCGAAGAGCGCACCGTTATTGTTCATCATCTGAAACTCTACTGAATAGTTTCCATTCGTAGTAAATGCATTCCCATAGTAGATGACCGTTGAGGTCCAGATAGTCTCGCCAGGTTGTACTAGATCACCTGGTTTCAGACAGGAATTGTTGGGGCAGTCAATATTGTACGAGCTGAGCGATGTCCCATGAATTTTCGGATCAGGCATCGCACCTTTGTAGGCATACCGTTGCAACAAGAAATACCCTGGCGCAACCGTATCCATGCTATGGAATTTACTGCCGAAATCAAGACCGGCAATATTCGGTATGTGCATATGGACGCCAGCAGGGTCACCAATCACCTTACTAACGTCCCAAGCTGTTGTGCCCGTATTTTTCATTTGCATGACTATGACACCCTGGTCAGAATACCCCTGACAGCCATACTCTTGGTAATACAGATCCGCGGTTCGCCATCCCGTTGATTCTTTGAACAGATATGAACGAGGTGGCTCATTGATAAAAACATTCTTCCCCATCTTCTGATATTGCCACTGCACCATCTGGTCGAGTGTCGCTCCGGCACCTACAGTACAGTCGACTCCTGGGTGAACATTCGGTACGTAGTAGATCGAGACGCAGGCGTTATGCCCAGAGGCAGTGGGTGAGGTCACGCATTCGCCTTCGGCGCTTGATCTGAGTAAAACATAACCGCCCACGACAGCTCCCGCCAGAGCAAACAAGGTAAGTATAATCAACGGGAGTCTTTTACCGACGTTGAATTTGCCCTTAAGTTCTTTGGAGTTGGTACCTTTAGACGAGGTTTGGGCACGTGGTTTGAGGACTGTTTTCTGTTTTGACATAGGGAATTCCGTTTATGCTTTTGAATTTAGTCTATATAGATAGTTCATAGGAGTCAATCACTATTTCTTAGGGTTCGCTACACGATACAGAGCCGGAGTCTTTACTAGATCATTTCCTGAGGTATGAGCCATTGAACAATAGCCGATCTCACCAAACGGCATGTTCGTATTGTCCGACATCACCCAAAACATCGTATACCAACCATCCTGGGGATTGGTTTTGTCTTGCTTCACCGGTAACGTCAGTTTGGCACTAAACTCCGTAGACTCACCAGGGTTCACAACATCACGTTTCTCCAGTGTGCCCTTATCAGTGACAACTTCATACTGGCCCGTGAAAAAATACTTACCGAATGTGGTGTTGCCATTTGGCACAACAAGCCTCATGTTGGATTTGCTATTCCAAGCGATCGAGCCCGTATTCGTAAAGCGTACTTTGAAATTAATGTCTTTATCGGAGTTATTGAAAATGATCTCTTTACCGGCAGCATTACTACATTCAATCGCCTTTTTGCCTTTGGAATCCAGCGGGATATACGAATCTAAGCCCACCACCTTATCGGAACCTTTTGAATTTTGGAGCGCTCGGCCTTTTAGGCTATTTACAGTGCGAGTATATGGCTCCTCTTTGTCGCCTTTCAGTGTGTAGATTGCGCCGATATTGAGAGGATCTGCCATAGGAGTATCAAGGCCGAGGCCGGCATACACCCAAGTACTAGCACAGTATCGAGAGTCGTTGTTGACGGCGTATACCCATTGAGTATCACCATCAGGGAGTTTTTTCTGACATGTCACGGATTGCTCCTGCGAGGGCAATGGGTGGCTCTTTGCCTCTTCGTCCTTCCTCGTATCTAGCACTCGGACGCTCAGCAGTATGCCTACCAGCAAGACAATCACGCCAAAAGCCATGAATATGCGCAGATGTTTCAATGGAGGCCCGGATTTCATAACTCCAAAACTGTCAGTGACAGTAGGCTGAGTAGCTACGGGTGGTTTTTCCGCATCTGACTCCACTGGTTGTATTACTTCGTCTGCCATCAGGGTAAATCGCCCTCACTATTTGTGTTCAGTGTAGCTTATGCTTACGTCAGAATCAACCTCACCTCGCACAGTCTGCCCACCCAGAGGATTCTTGGTGCGAGAGAGGACTTAACATAATGCACGCTTTCTTCGGTTTTATACTCTCTCCTTCTTATCCCGATTCGAGAGGGGATTCTCGAATCGGAAGAGGAGACAGCAAAATAGGGCCATCATAACTTTTGTTACTTGATCACAAAAGTTTGCATGGCCCTATTTGTACATGTCGACGTGGTGCGGATGAGAGGACTTGAACCTCCACAGGAAAAATCCCACTAGCTCCTGAAGCTAGCGCGTCTACCATTCCGCCACATCCGCATCGGTGCTATTTTACCATGATTACTGATCTATCATCTTCTGTCTTACCATCCACTCGTTGACATTGGAGAATCTGTCGGCAGCTTCGACATAACGGCCGGTTCTAAATCCAAAACTGTTCGGGGCTTGGACATAGATAAAAAGGGGCTGATACAGTCCAATCGCCGGAGCATCGGTTCGCCAGGCTTCGAGAAGCGGTCGATATTTGACGGCTCTGATAGCCGGTATAGCCCGGGTTCGGCCCGCCTCTAGAGCTGCGTCGGCAGAGGCTGACTTATATTCTGCGAGATTGAAACGGTTGACGCTCGCTTCTTTGCTGTGCCAATATGGATACACATCCGGGTCAGGTCCGATCGAAATACCGTAGAGTAATGCTTGATAGGCATGAGGTGCGATTATATTCTGTTGGATTGTATCTGATGCTTCGCTGCGAATCGTAACTTTTACTCCCAGTTGTGCCCACTGATTTTTGATATCGTCTGCAATCGCCGGATAGTCATTGTTGTTCTGTGTCGTCAAGTTAATATCCAGTTGTCTGTTGTCTTTGGCTCTAATGCCGTCGGGGTTACGTTTCCAACCGGCTTCGTCTAGCAACTGGTTGGCGCGAGCTTGATTGAAATGACCTTGAGTTATGTTCTTGTCGTACCCGACTTGGCCTTTGAGTAGCGGCGAATCGACTGAGATGACCGGTTCTCCAAACTTGGCTGTTATGGTGGCGGGGTTTGTCCCGAGAACTAGCGCCTGACGAACTTTAACGTCACTAAACAGCGGATCTGTCGTCTTGAGAAAAACATAAAGCCCTGTAAACAGTGGCACGGTCGATACCTTCTCGCGCTCGGAGATTTGCTTATTTCCTTTTATCTCTTGGAGTTGCTCAGCCGAAGTTACAACCATACCCGTCAACCGGCCGGCACGATAATCGGCCAAGATATCATCGAAATTATTGTAAGTATCAATTACGAACTGATCTAACTTTGGCGCACCATTGTAATACGCCGGGTTGTTATTCAAAACGATGCGCCGGTTGGTCACTTCGCTCGGATCACGCAGGGTGATGCTGTCAATTTTGAACGGACCACTGCCTACGGCTTTGGCGGCATTGAACGGTTGGCTTCGGAGTCGTTCTGGTGCCTGACCTTCTAGAACATGCTTGGGGATAATACCAACTACCAGGGACTGCGGGAACGTGGTGAGTGCCGAGCTAAGCTCAAATTTCACCGTACGAGCATCTACGATGCTCACCACGACACCCTGCCAACTGAGGTTAAGTGGTGACCTAGTGTCAGGATGTTGAATCATACGGATTGTATAGGCCACATCCTCGGCGGTCAGCGGTCGTCCATCATGCCAGGTTACTCCAGGTTTCAATACCGCAGTATAAGTCGTACCTTTGTCGTCAGCCGTCACTGACTGAGCTAGATCATTAACAAGACGTCCTTCGTTATCAAAATTCAATAGCCCGCTAAACACCAACCGACTCACGGCCCTGTCTGGCTCGTCGGAAGCAAATATCGGGTTGATGTTGGTAACTTCGCCCAACATACCCTCACGATATACGCCTCCGGGTACATAACTAATCTTCCGGTAGTAGGCATCCAGCCAGCCAGTCTGGAGGAACAATCCCACGGAGGCAATGATAATCAATAACCACCAGGCGAGAATGTGTCGCCATACATCGTTGAGATTGCGCCAACGCCTAATCAAGTGTCGTTCAATTGTATTGCTGGCTTGCTCCCCGGCGTCAGTAATCCGCCGGCGTTGGATGCGGATTCTACGTTTGACGCGAAGTTTGGTGTGTCTTTTAAGCATGATGAGGCCCCACCCCCATGAATCTACTTAGCGGTGATGATGCCAAATACAATAGACAGAACAAATATGACACCAACAATAATGGTTAACTGAAATAAGACCTTATCCGAACCACGTCTGGTTGTATGAACCTCTCCAGAACTACCAAACCCAGCCCCTAAGTCCGCCCCTCGAGTTTGTAATAGTATGAGTATGGCCATTATAACCGAACTCACAATCGTGATTATCTTGTATATGTCTTTCATGATAGTAATTTACGTGTCCCTGGCACATCTTCTAAGACTGTTGTCACCAGATAGTTTACCAACCCAATGATCAAGCCAGCAAGCATAGCCGGTATAAACCCATGTACCTGAAAACTGTCGATTAATCGACTGACAATAAGTACCATGAGGCCATTGATGACGATCATGAACAAACCTAGCGTTACCAGAACTGCTGGGAGCGACATAAACACTACGATAGGACGTATGAATGCATTTACTACTGTTAATACGAAACTTGCCAGGACTATCACACCCAGCCGCTCCTCATAATCAACAGATGAAAGAAGTTGGGCGGCAATCCACAGCCCTAAGCCATTGATTGTCCAACGTACTACAAACGATCGTATAGTTTTTGGCATAAGAATTGTATGTATTGTAGCAAAGTTTGTTAATTAACGCTGGTTTACTTCCAAGGACGTTCCTTGTACAGCACCTAACCCTCACCACCTTCGGATTTCTTTTCAGCGCGTAGGTATTGACGCAAGATCGTGGCTTTTTTGGTGCCAACTAACTTGTCTAATTCCATATCTCGAGCCTGTATGACTCCGCGCATGCTACCAAATGTCCGAAGAAGTTTTTTACGAGTTGAGGGGCCGATTGATGGTATATCGTCGAGAAGGCTGGTTGTCTGACGACCACGCTTGAGTGTCGTATGATAGCTAACCGCAAAACGGTGCGATTCATCTCGAATTCTTTGCAATAACTTCACGATGTGCGATGAATCCGGTAGGTTGATGGTGATGAAATCGTCAGACTCTTCATAATTGCCTTTGAGAGTTTTCAATTTAGAATCACTAACACTCACGCTGCTTCCTCTCGTCATTCCCGGCTTCTGAACAATTATTTGCTCAAATTGCTTGGCCAGCCCGATTGCCGGAATCTCTGAATTATGTAACTGCAATGCCTGTATGGCAGCGTTGAGTTGGCCCTTGCCGCCATCGATGAGCAACAAGCTAGGTAATCCCCAAGCTTTAATATTCTTCTCGCTAAACCGGCGAGAGATAACTTCGTTCATGTGGGCAAAATCATCATTGCCCGGGATTCGCATTTTAAACTTTCTGTATGATTTTTTGT
>CAZDBS010000004.1:2201-52788 GCA_964503775.1 uncultured Candidatus Saccharibacteria bacterium | reverse complement strand
GCAAAATCATCATTGCCCGGGATTCGCATTTTAAACTTTCTGTATGATTTTTTGTCAGACACGCCATTGGTGAAAACAACCATACTTGCGACCGTATCAGTCCCCTGCATGTGTGAAATGTCATAACCCTCGATACGTTTTGGGAGTCCTTCAAGTCCAAGCAATTCACTAAGATCGTTGAGGGCGTGGTCTTTGGACAGATCCTGGAACTCTTTATCGCTGAAGATTACTTGCCTGTTTAGTTCCTTCAGCGCTTGCAGCTGGTCACGAATTTCGGCGGCTTTTTCATAATGTCCTTTCTTTGAAGACTGCTTCATCTCTTTTTCAAGCTGTGAAAATACTCGACTACGTTCGCCCTTCAGATACATGATGAGTTTGTGTAGCGATTTTTTGTACTCACCGCTGTCCAAAGCCCCAGTCTCTGGTCCCGGACATAAACCTAAGTGATACTGTAAACAACCTCGACTAGGCAGTGTTGTATGTACGGAATAAGGGAATATTTTGCGTAAATATTTGAGAGCACGTTTGATGCTGAAGGCACTCAGGAATGGTCCAAAATACTGGGCACCATCATCCATGGGCTGCCTCGTCATACTGACGCTGGGGTAGTCAGATTTCATGTCGATCCTTACGTAAGTACTAGATTTGTCGTCCCTAAGCAAAATGTTGTACCGAGGCATGTACCGACGAACCATCTCGGCCTCGAGGAACAAAGCTTCGATCTCGCTCTCGACTTCCATCCACTCAGTATCATCGATTTCCGCCACCAGACTTTCGGTCTTTGGATCACGAGTTCGTGAGGTCTGGAAATACTGGCGCACTCGGTTACGCAGAATCGCGGCTTTGCCGACGTAGATAATTTCACCGATCTTATCTTTATGGAAATACACCCCCGGTGACTTCGGAAGAGTTTTCAACTTCGTCTTGAGCGCATCGGATATATCAGGCTTCACTGGCTTTACCCTCGCCAACCGACAGACAGTTTTGTGAGCAGTAGTAAGCCAGCCGTCTATCTGTCTGACATTTATCACAAACCAAAACTTGACGATTACAGGCTACGTTGCCGCAATTTATATAGTTACTGGTTGGTGATTCGCAATGAACGCAAACACCGATGTCTTTCGATTTTTCGCTGAAGGGCAAGGATATGCGATTGTCGAAGACATAGCACTTCCCTTCCCAAAAACCTTCGTCACCAAATTCCTGACCGTATTTCACGATCCCGCCGTCAAGATGGTAAACATCTTTGAAACCTTTATGCTTCATATACGCCGATAAGTACTCACAGCGGATATCACCGGTACAATAAGTCAACACCGGTTTGTCTTTGGGCAGTTTTTCGATCTCTGTTTTCACATCACGGAAGTTTTTGATGGCGGGAGTGATAGCGCCTTTAAACTTTCCGATGGCTGACTCGTAATCATTGCGCGCATCAAAAACAATTACATCAGGATGATCGGCTAGGTACTTATGCCAAGCCTTGGGTCTAAGAGCTGTGCCTTTATCAAAAACATCAAAATCCTCGTCGGGAGCAAGTGTGACTAGTTCTTTTCGGACTTTGACACTAAGTTTGGGGAAATCATCGCCCTTCCCGTCGCTCCATTTGTATTCGATACCTTTGAACGACGGATGAAGATTCATGTTTTTGATGTACGCTTTAACATCAGCGATAGCTCCACCAAGGGTGCCATTGATGCCGTGGTCAGAAATTATAATACGACCTTTTAGGCCTAATTTTTGACAAAGCGAATTCTGCCAGAATTTCGTAGTTTCTGGATCCGGAACAAGTACAAATTTATAGAACAAAATGATCTTTTGCATCAAATAGATAGTATAACAAAGTTTTTGGTTGCATTTACATCTGTTGAATAGTATAGTCTTAATCCTAAAGCTAATTAACAAAGACAAACCTCGCATCTAAAACGTTATCAATTGCTCTGTCGACATCTCAGGAGGGGCTCATCGTGAATGCTATTTCTTACACATTCCGTCAATACGCTCGCGTGGCTTGGCGTCATAAGCGGTATAGTTTACCGCCGATTTTTCTATCTCCAATCTCCGATATTGCTCGTAATTATATATCTCCGCTCATTATCGCAAGCGCTTTCAATAAATTCACACAGCATCCGCTCCCCAGTATAAGAACGTTTATACCGCTAGTTGTTGCCTTCACTCTAATACCATTACTAGGCGAGGTACTTATACGAATATTGTACTGGTTCTTAAATCGCAGTGATTCAAATGGCATGGCCGATTTGGCAGAAAGCACTTTTGATCATCTTATTAAACGCGGATACAGTTTTCATACCAACAACTTTGCTGGCTCACTCGTTGCTAAAACCAATAGATACGTTAATGCCTACGAACCTTTGTATGATACATTAATCATCGATCTTATTGGTACATTGAGTGGTCTGGTTTTTGCTACGGTTGTTTTATGGAGAATATCTTGGCCAGTTGCTGTTAGTTTTTTGGTGGTGCTAGTCATTTATCTTCTTATTATTTATCCGCTTACCCGTCACCGACTAAAACTAAACCGAGCACGAGCTGAAGCTGAGAGTGTCCAAACGGGACGACTTGCAGATGCTTTAGCAAATACTTTAACAATTAAATCATTTGCTGCAGAAAAATACGAAACTCGGGAATTCTCAAAGATTAACAAACACCTCGCTCAAATACGTCTCAAGTCGTGGAACTATAGTAATTTTCCGATGGACTTCTTCACTGGTGCAAGCATTAACTTCATGAACTCAGTGGCACTCGTTGGCGCAATCATAGCAACGTATCGTTATGGTATCGCCCCGGGTGGCGTCTACGTTGTCTTGGCCTATATTACTCGTCTCACGGGTAGATTTTATGATTTTTCTCGCGTCATACGTAATATTGAAAAAAACCTAAGTGATGCCACAGAAATGGCAAATTTACTAATGCAAGATAATGAGATCGTTGATATTGATACGCCCGAAAAGGCAACAATTTCAAACGGTGCTATAAGTTTTAGAAACGTATCATTTCGTTATCATGATGCTAAGGATGATTTATTATTCAACGACCTTTCTTTTGACGTTCAGGCTGGTCAAAAAATTGGACTAGTAGGAACATCTGGAGGCGGCAAAACTACCATCACTAAGTTAATCTTGCGTTTTTTTGATATTCAGTCGGGTGAAATTTTTATTGATGGTCAAAACATTGCAAATCTTAAGCAATCAGAACTCAGATCTTATATCGCTTACGTTCCGCAAGAACCATTACTATTCCATCGCTCAATTTTTGACAATATTCGTTATGGCAAAATTAATGCCACAGATGAGAACGTGCGCGAAGCAGCTAGTAGAGCACACGCCTCTGAGTTTATCGACAAGCTACCTCATGGTTACGATACGCTTGTTGGCGAACGAGGCGTGAAACTTTCCGGAGGTCAAAGGCAACGCATAGCCATAGCTCGAGCGATACTGAAAGAAGCGCCAATTTTGTTGCTCGATGAAGCAACAAGCGCCTTAGATAGCGAGAGTGAACATCTAATCCAGGATGCTTTATGGAAGTTAATGAAAGACCGCACGGCACTTGTAATTGCCCACCGACTCAGCACTATCCAAAAAATGGATAAGATTCTGGTTCTTGAAAATGGAAAGATTATCGAGCAGGGCTCACATACAGAGCTGATAGAGCAAGGAGGAAAATATGCATACCTATGGTCACATCAAAGTGATGGCTTCCTGAAAGAGTAGACTAAGCGATTTTTTCGGCGTTCTCTCCAGCTTCGCCGCCCTCGGCGGCTTCACCCTCAGCAGCTTCAGCGCCTTCTTCACCTTCAGTAACCTCTACGACAGGCTCTTCGTAAACTTTAGGTTCCTCGACGATAACGATAACTGTTTCGGGTTCATCCAGGATAACAACACCCTTCGGGACCACGATATCGGCAACTGTGAGGCGATCGCCAATTTCTTCGAGTTTGGTCGCATCCAGTTCAAAGGATTCCGGCAAGTCCGAAGGCAGAGCTTCGACCTTAACATTCTCAAGTACTTTTAGAACCGTGAGACTCTTGCGCTCAGCAGGAATATCTTCGCCCAAGTGAATCGGGATTTCTGTTTCCACTTTTTGATTGCGGTTGATAGCATGAAATTCAAGGTGACGTAACTGGTGAGTAACCGGATCAACGTCGGCGGTTTTGATCATGGCCAGATGGTTTTCTTTGCCCACGTATAATTCCACAGGTTGGTGACGACCAGCCACATACCAGACACGGGTCAACATCACGGCTGGGCCTGCGACAAGTTGCGAATCCTTACCACCTTCATAGATTACTGCCGGAATTTTACCTTCACGACGTAATGATGCAACTTTTTTGCCAGTTACAGTACGTGGTTCGAGATCGAGACGGATAGATTGAGAACTCATGTGATACCTCTGTTACAAGTGTAGACTAGTATACCTCAAAGATGTTCTTTTAGGAATTGTCCAGTAAATGACCCCTTGATACTGGCCACTTCCTCGGGGGTACCGGCCGCCAGCACCCGGCCACCGTTTTCGCCTCCCTCTGGACCCATATCAATCAGATGGTCAGCGGACTTAATCACGTCGAGGTTATGTTCGATGATCACCATGCTATTGCCAGTATCGACAAGAGCATGTAGTACCTCTAGTAGCTTTTTGACATCGGCGATATGGAGTCCGGTGGTAGGTTCGTCGAGGATATAGAGCGTCCGTCCGGTGGCGCGACGAGATAGCTCGGTAGCTAGTTTCACGCGTTGGGCTTCGCCACCCGATAGAGTAGTGGCTGGTTGACCGAGCCCGATGTAGCCCAACCCCACATCGACAAGGGTCTTGAGTTTGTTATGAATACTCGGGATGTTTTCAAAAAACTCGGCAGCCGTCTCGACCGTCATTTCCAATATATCGCTGATTGTTTTGCCCTTGTAATGAATCTCGAGAGCTTCGCGATTATAGCGTTTACCTTTGCAGATTTCACATGTCACGTAGACATCCGGCAGAAAATGCATCTCTATCTTGATGACACCGTCTCCCTGGCAGTTTTCACATCTACCTCCCCGGACATTGAACGAGAATCGTCCAGCTTTATATCCCCGAATCTTGGCTTCTGGGGTATTGGCGAATAGCTCACGAATAGGCGTGAAGAGCCCGACATATGTCGCCGAGTTAGACCGCGGCGTTCGGCCAATCGGTGATTGGTCGATGATAATCGCCTTGTCCAGATGCTCGATGCCTTCGATATTGTCATGTTTGCCGGGCACCACATTGGCACGATGTAATCGTGCGGAGAGTTCTTTGGCCAGAATATCATTGATGAGACTTGATTTCCCAGAACCAGAGACACCGGAGATAACGACCATCATACCTAGAGGAATTTCAACATCGATATTTTTAAGATTATGTTCTCTAGCACCTTTGATGATCAAAGTCTTACCACTGCTAGCCCGACGTTTCTTGGGAGTAGGGATCGAGTCTTCGCCTCTTAGATACTTTCCGGTGATACTTGAAGCACTTTTAGCGACTTCCTTGGGGGTGCCGTGCGCCACCACATGACCACCGTGGATACCGGCTCCCGGTCCCATATCTACGAGGTAGTCGGCGGTGCGCATGGTTTCTTCGTCATGCTCCACGACAAGCACGGTATTACCCAAATCTCGCAGATGTTTCAGGGTTTTGATCAACCGCTCATTATCACGCTGATGGAGCCCAATCGACGGTTCATCGAGCACATAGAGTACACCTTGCAATCCCGAACCAATCTGAGTGGCCAATCGAATCCGTTGCGCCTCTCCACCCGAGAGTGTCGCAGCGCCACGAGCCAGACTCAGGTAATTAAGACCGACGTCTTTTAGAAAATGTAAGCGAGCATTGATTTCTTTGAGAATTTGAACAGAGATTTGTGATTCTTTGTCGTTAAGTTTCAGATTGCCGAAAAAATCAACCGCATCATCTATCGACAGCTCACAGATATCCATAATCGAGCGGTCATTTACGGTAATAGCCAGGACTTCAGGCTTCAATCGACGTCCTTGACACTGGTGACAGGGCTTCTCTTGCATAAAGCGTTCGATGTCTCGACGCATAAAATCACTCTCGGTTTCTTTGTGACGTCGCTCGAGATTTGGTATGACACCTTCGTAGGTTGTGTCGTAGTATCGGCCACTGCCCAGGGGCACGTTGTATGTTTCGGATCCCGTTCCGTACATGATGATATCTAGTTGCTCTTTGGAAAGTTCCCTGGTCGGTACATGGAGACTAAACTTATGACGATCAGCAACAGCAGCCAATTTTTTCATGTACCAAGCATCGACACTCACTCGGTTAAACGGCCGGATCGCACCCTCCATAATCGTTAGGTTGCCGTTGGGTATCACTAGTTCCGGATCAACTTCCAGTCGAGTGCCGAGTCCAGTACATATCGGGCATGCCCCAAAAGGCGCGTTGAACGAAAATGTCCGAGGTTCGAGTTCGGGTATAGCGACCTCCGGATGATCTATACAAGCAAATTTCAAACTATAGTCCTTATCCTCGTTGGTATCGGCATTGTGAATCCGAATTTTATCGTCGGCTAGCGCCAAACCCTGTTCAACACTTTGACTCAAACGACCGACACTATCCTGATCGTTAACTACTCGATCGACGACAATCTCGATCGTGTGCTTGTACTGCTTTTCCAGCTCAGGGAACTCGTCTAAGGCATAGACCACGCCATTCACTCGAGCCCTGGCAAATCCTAGACGCTGGTATTGTTCGGGTATATGCTCGAAGGCGCCTTTTTTATCGATGATGACCGGCGCCAAGACCATAAGCTTGGTACCTTGTGGCAAAGACGTAATCTGGTCAATGATGGCTTCTGAGGTCTGACGAGTTACCGGTTTGTTGCACATCGGACAATGAGGAATGCCGATACGTGCATATAGTAGACGCAGGTAATCATAGATCTCCGTAACCGTTGCAACGGTGGAGCGGGGGTTTCGGCTGGTTGATTTTTGATCTATTGATATAGCCGGACTGAGGCCATCGATCTGGTCAACATCCGGTTTTTCCATCAGCCCAAGGAACTGCCGGGCATAACTACTGAGGCTCTCGACATATCGTCGCTGGCCTTCGGCGTATATTGTGTCAAACGCTAAAGACGATTTTCCGGAGCCTGATAGACCAGTTATCACCACGAGCTTGCCCCTGGGGATTTCTACGTCAATATTCTTCAAATTATGCTCACGGGCCCCTTGGACCCTGATTGTCTCACTCATATCCAGACAATTATACGCTCCGACCCCTAGTTGTGTCATCAGTTTTACTGTGGTGGTAGAATATAAGTCATGAAGCGACACGTGAGACGAATACTGATCGACACACTTGGCTACTTATTGCTCATATTGGCGATTGCCATACTCCCCCTGCCTGGACCCGGGGGACTGCCACTTGCCCTCACGGCACTTGGTCTTTTGTCTATCGAGAATGCTTGGGCACGGAGGTTGAAAGATTATCTGCTTCGCAGCGGGAACAAAGCCATGGTGAAGCTTTTTCCAGATAGAGCACACATCCAGCTCATATACGACATACTGGTACTAGCACTTGTTACCATGATGCTCGTTTGGCTGTATGACGATTACGAACCGCATGTTTTGGGCATCACCATCAGTGTATTGTTTGGATGTATCACGATTTTTCTCATCAATCGCAACCGCGGCCAAAAACTAGATCGATTCGTCAAACACAAGCTACTCGGACGTTGATTCTGTTTCCTGCAGGAGAGACTGTCCCCATAATTGCAATTCACCGAGTAGGTATTCTTTGTCACTGGTCAGGTCATCGGCCGCTGCCAACTCAGCAAGTCGTGCGAAATACTGAGCGATCCGACTACGCTCACCGCCGGTTTGCAACCTGAGTGCACAATGTTTTCGCCACGCTTCTGCTTCGTCTGTCGAAAGCGTGGCAGGATAATTCCTAGCTTTATATAGTACGAGCAATTGGTTGAGTCGTTCATCTGCAAATACGGGACTATAATCTTTAAATTCTTTGGGTCCTTTGTTTACAATATCCCTGGCAATTTCCCTGTCGGCATCGCTGAAAAACCCCTCATACAACCGTCCGTCAACATCTTTGACCTGGATGGGGCCATCGTACTCTCCGGCTTTTTCATCACGAACTTTGTCAGCATATGCAAAGGCTTCAGATACTCGTTTGGCAAAACCTTTGATCGACTGGAGTTTTTTCAGATTGTTATTGATAGTCTTCATGTCGAGTGATAACCGCTTCATCGAATTATCATCGAGAACTCCGAGTGGTGCAATAGCCGGGCATTTGTTCAGGTGTATTCCTTTTACTGGTAGTCTATTTTTCTCGCCTAGATCTTCTTGTTTTGTGAATAGTCGTTCAGACAATTCCTCGGGTGACATATCGCCAAATTCTGATGGATCGTATCGAAGATCATACACGTATACCGTCGTATTTATGCCTTGAGCAATCGGGACCACGACAGATGTTTTCATAAAATCACCAGATAACTTCCCTGAGGTATGCACAAACGGCACAGGGCGCTCGACATTGACTACGGCGGCTACACGTTTTTTATCGCGCATCGATAGTAGGTATTCAAAAAGTTTGGGTTGTTTGTCTCGGATAAGCTTGGCTACAGCTATGGTAGCATGCACATCACTGAGGGCGTCGTGAGCTTGGTCGTGCAGCAAATCATTGACTCGCGCCAGATCCTCTAGCCGGTTCGATGCTTTGCCCTGCTCATCTTCAAACCACTGTATACCCTCAGGACGTAGCGCTCTCGTCATGCGGACGACATCCATCAGATCCCATTTGCTCCGGCCATCTTTCCATTGCCATTCGTAGGGATCATAAAAGTTACGGTAATTGGTGTAGCGCACAAACTCATCATCGAATCTGAGGGTGTTGTAGCCCAGCATGCAAGTGTTCGGTGTCGCTATGTTAGCGTGAAATAGCTTGAGAAATTCTGCTTCTGTGAAGCTATCAGTAAGCGTCGCTTGCGGGGTGATGCCGGTTAGTAGAATAGCCTCTGGTTCGGGTAGGACGTCTGGGGTTATTTTGATTAGACAATTATGCGGTTCACCGATTAGTTCAAGATTCTCGTCAGTTCGCTGTCCAGCAAACTGCATGATTCGCTGAACTTTAGCATCAATGCCCGACGTCTCCGTATCGTAGAAATAAAATGTCATTGAAAATAGCGTACATCAGTTTAGCGCGAAGCGTCTAGCGCACACGGTCACTTACGAATACTGGATACTGGAAAATCATTTCACTTTCCATTATTCACTATCCATGAGATTGAAAGAGAAAGTCAGGTAAAGGTAGGGGGTGTAGTGGTTGGGAAGTGTTTGGGGTGTTTGAGTGAATGGAGAGAGGCCGCAGGCCAACGATGTTTAGGCGCAAACGCCATTGGTCCCTCTCCAGACACCCGTCTTGAACTGGATTGTACCGATACTACGCCGTGGGTGACAGGGTAGTCTCACCATGGTCAACGTCTCCAGGGGAGAAGTTTTCCACTCAGTACTTGGCGAGAATTTAGGAACGACCGATGGCCGAAGCTTTGGGGGCCGAAGCCACCAGCCGTTCCAGGGTGAGAAACTCATGACCACCACAGCATGGGCCTCACCAGAATTTGCCGACATTACTGTCAGCGCGACCTGCAGCAGGCGGCTATGGGACTTCAGCGAACAGCACTTCCCCGTGCTCTACGTCCACTTGTCCTGGCGCACCTGCTGAGGGTGGGTTCCTTCCACCTGCTGGGGAGGAAGTGATCCACAAATTTGTTGCTTGTAAGCGACAAGCAAGATCCAAGAGTATTAAGATCCTCTTCGTCGCCTACAAACCAGCTACTTTACCTGACTTTCAAAATTCGTAGGCTCTATAGTGCTCCCATAAAACCTGGAGTTATAGTATATATCACATCACTACTCAAGATCAAGTTACGCACTTACAGTTCAAATTCGCCGAGACTCGGATTACCTATTTGAACCACGTGACCGGGTTCTGCACCTGCCCGCCTCAGTTCGTGCATGATTCCATTGCGCTGCAATATATCCCTTAGGCGCTCTTCGGCGTGGAAGTCACCAAAATGTGTCCGCCCCGCAAATCTCTCAATCTTTTTCCCGGTGACCACAAAACGCCCTTTGGGCAGTTTAGTGACATTCCACTGATCGCCAGTGTCTTTGAGCTCAAAAACTGGTATGGTCGGCTTGATCTCATCCTCAGCGTGCTTAACTCGCTCCTTTTCGACAACTTTTATGGCCGCCCTCAGCAACTCGGTAACACCTGAGTGCGCCTGAGCCGACAAAGCGAAGATTTTTGATTTTTTGGGCAGAGTGGACGCCAGCTTGGATTTTTGATTCTCTATTTCATCTGGCGTTAAACCATCCACTTTGCTTAGTACTACGAGTTGTGGGCGTTTGGACATATCGATGACATATGATCTGAGCTCGGTCATGATGGTTTGATAGTCACGAACAACATCATCACTTCTGGCATCTATGAGATGGATAAGTACCGCACTACGCTCCACGTGTCTTAGGAACTCATCACCCAGGCCCTTACCACTACTGGCTCCTTCGATTAGCCCTGGGATATCGGCGACCAGCAGACTGGTGTTGTCTATATCCGCGACACCGAGATTAGGCACTAGCGTCGTAAAGGGATAATCGGCAATCTCGGGCTTGGCGTTGGAGATGACAGACAGCAGTGTCGATTTTCCGACATTTGGTAAGCCGACAAGTCCGATGTCAGCAATCATTTTGAGCTCGAGCGACAAATTGACCTCTTCGCCTTTTTCTCCCTTTTCCGCAACTCGCGGCGCTTGCCTGGTAGATGATTTGAAGTGGGCGTTGCCGAATCCGCCTTTACCACCGACAGCAACGACAACCTCTTGTCCATCCTCCACTATGTCGGCTACACATATGTCACCGTTCATAACCACTGTTCCGACAGGTACTTTTACGAATAGGTCTTCACCGCTTCTTCCGCGCTTGTTTGATTTGGCCCCCGGATTCCCAGACTCAGCTTCTAACTTAGGTTGGAAGCGAAAATTTGCCAGAGTATTTTCGTTACGCGAGGCTATGAATATAACATCACCACCCTTACCGCCGTCGCCACCATTCGGGCCGCCTTTATCGACGTATTTTTCATGACGAAAAGAGACGACACCGTCGCCGCCACTACCAGCTTTTACCGTCACTTGTACTTTGTCTACAAACATTACCCTATAGGATAACAGAGGTAGGTACTAGAAGTAAATGAATCCGTACTGATACGTCTCACTGGGTTGCACCGTACGATACGTCACACGGTTCCAGTTACCGGCATAGTTCATGTCCGACACGAGGTAGCTTCCGTCTGGATTAACTTTTTCTACGAACGCCACATGACCAAGCCCACCTTGATAACGATGCCAGAGAACAGCGCCAGCTTGTGGGGCATTGCCGACAGGGATGCCGGCCGCTCGTGCCGCACTAAACCAGGTGATGGCGTTGCCGAGATTCCTGGGCACAGGATGACCAATTTGTATACGACGATTGGCGGCGTGCCACGTACAGTACCCAAAAGCGTAACCGTTACCGCCGTAGATCGCTTCGGTACCAAAGGCAAAACCAGCCGACTGAGGTGCGTTGAATGATATCCCTGTCAAACGTGTATTTACGACAGGTGCAGGAATGATTCCACCGGGAATAATTATCTTTTCCCCAACTTTAAGACCTTCTAGTTCTGAATCGTTGAAGCTCACGATTGTGTCCTTGTTGGCTTGATACTTCTTCGCTAGGCTTTCGGCGGTATCACCGGCTTTGACAGTTACTTCAACTCCACTAACAGGCAGTACTCTTAGCTGTTTTCCGACGGCAATAGCCTCGCCCTGCACGCTATTGGCCCAACGGATTGTATCGGATGTCACATTAAACTTCTGAGCAATCGAACTAATCGTATCACCCGCTACGGTCGTATATGTCGTGATATCTTTGCGAGTCTTGATTCCAGTCAAGACAAGCTGGGGCTTGGTGAGATACGACCCACTACCACCTCCGAAATCCACCTGAACGTTCAGTGAGTCAGCCTGGTTGGCAACACTATCCGCTTCCAAAACATTGGCCGCTTTGGCGACTCGTGCAGCGACGTCAGCAGCAGATACGGTATCTATAGCGACGCCTGCCTCGGTATCGGAGGTGCTTTTGGTTGTAACCGACGATGAGCTTGACGGAGCAATAGCCACGATTGCAGCTATGACAACAAGCACGAGCATATGGAGAGCCGGAAATCCGTAAGCCGATAGTTTTCTGATACGTTTTAAAACACGTCGCTTGGTACGCTTGGTTGCGTCAGAGACAGCTACCGATACCTCTTCCCTGCTTGCTGGGATGTGGGCATTCAGTGTACGTAAATGGCTGGTTGCTTTCATATTATGATGCGAATCTAACAATAACGACAAGGGATTCGTTCCTCAAAGTATAGCACAATTGAGCATCAGTAACACTTCTGCTTGAGTGTAGCGCTAGGAAGCAGCGAAGCACGGAAAGAGCTGTATTTTGTATACTGCGAAATGAGTACTGGAGCTGCTGACACCGCGATACACCAAGAACATTGGCGGAGCTTCTTGCTCCGCAAGAAAGCAAGCCAATGCAGCAGAAGTGTTACTGACAGGCAGTGGTGCAATAGTTTCTGATGTTTTGAATGTGTTCGGCTTCTGTTTTCGCAAAATGCACCGTTCCGTCGTCGCCAGCTACAAAATACAAATAATCGGTTGATGCCGGATTGAGAACCGCATCAAAACTGGAGAAGTTAAAGTTACTAATCGGACCTGGAGGTAAACCACGGTATATACGAGTATTGTACGGTGATTTCAGTGATGGGCTCGGTTCCACACCAAGCAGCTTTGCCCCATACATATACGTGACGTCCGAACCAAGCACGATATTGTTGCGTAAGCGTTTATAAAAAACCTGAGCGACTATTTTTTGAGTTGCTGGGTCGGAAACCTCTTTTTGAATAATCGAAGCTAGTATAACCGCTTGGTGAATATTCAATCCTTGGGTTTGTAGTTTATTCAGACCATCTGCGGCAGTTATCCGTTCGTAAAGTAAGTCAAACGATTGACTCAAAATATCTTCGAGATGAGTTTGAGAATTTACTGTATATGACTCGGGGAAAACGTAACCTTCGAAGTCGGATGTTGCTGGTTTATCTCTAAGGAGCGGACTGGTATAAGCTTGGGAGAATGCTTGACTAACCGTAACTTCGTTGTATCCGCTATCGATGAAGCGCTTTTTTATCTGGTCCAGAGTTAACCCTGGACCAATGGTGATAAGTTTGGTATCGACTCGTCCCTCGGCAAGTTGTTCGACGATATCTTGTACCGAATCAGATGAACTGATCCGGTAGGTGCCGCTTCTAAGAGCGGTTTTGGCAGTATGTACCGTATACCACTCGAACACCCTAGCACTCCGTATCAATTCCTCACGTTCCAGTTGTTGGGCGATCCCACGGGTAGATGACCCAGATACTATGGTGACAAGTTTTTTTTCGTCGGTTCCAACGGCCGTTAAGCCTCGTTGATAGTAATGCGCTATAACCAGTGTTCCTGTGACACCACCAATCAGCAGTATCGCCCCAGTTATAATAAGCGCCCATTTCCACCATTTCATAGATGGGTTCCTAGATAGTCTTGCAGGATATATGTTGCTGCTAGTTCGTCTACGCCAAAGCGATGACGACTTTCGGATACCTCTGATTCGGCTTTTTTGGATGTCCCAGCCTCGTCTTGCAGCTCGATGGTGATGTCTAGCTGACTTTGCAACACCTTGACAAATTCCCTTACTTTTCGTGTCTGTTCGGTGTCTTGGCCATCGAGATTACGCGGCAAACCGACGACTAGCACTGTTGCTCCCTCGGTGTTAATCATCTGTTTGATACGTTCCATCTCGTACCCGTCGACCGGGATGACGCCAACAGGTTGCGGCAGCCTGGCGAGCGAGGAAGCCCGAGCTACCCCGATTCGTTTGTCGCCGACATCAAGGGCTAATAGGGTATAAATTGTTCCTTCAGGCATACAGACTCATGCCCACCACTACTTTTGACCTTCGATACTAATATTGACAGTTGTTTTCTGGGGTTTTGGAATTGAAGTAATCCAGAATGGAGATATTTTAACACGAACATCACTGACATCGGCTTTAGATTTAATATGATTCATCGCGTCTCCCGATCTCATACCTTGAACCAACTCAGCGATTGCTTGTTTATCCAGCTCTGGACCAGCGATGCCGGTTGTCTTGATCTGAAAAACCATCTCATTGTTTTTGCGCTTGTCCACCAGTTTGAATATCAAATCGTCGATGCCGTTTTTGAGAATACTCTGTTTAGTAGTATCAATCTTGGTTTTTTGATAATCCTCGAGAAGTTTAACGAGACTACTCCGTTTGACCGCTAAGACGCTGTAGATAAACTGCGCCGTGACCTTGCCTGTCCCATCGGGGGCTTCTTCACCCACCGCCGGTACAACGGTCGGACTCGGTGCATCTGCCAGAAAAGAGTCGTTGATGACATACATGTCGCCTGCAAATTGTTTCTTGAGTTCAGCGAGCATCGCTTGTGAATCCTGGGTTGTAGCCTTGGTACGGGCCGCATCGACATCCGATTGACTGACAACTTTGACGATTTTTGATGATCCGCCCGTCATGGCCTCGCCACTAGCTGTAACCCCACTAGGTACTCCCGCTACCAGGTAGGTTTGCGGACCGACATTGTAGGCTTCACCTGTATTTTGAGCTGTTAGCGTCGCGACCGCCGTACCGTCGTTTTTGCAGGCACCATATTGGAAAGTGCTGGCAACGACTATGATAGCCTGAGAGTTAAAAAAGTTCTTATCACCCGCCGAAAACGCCGTGCCGGCCGGAACAGTTACATCGGCATTGGTGCAGTTCACGATCGTTACTGAACCTTTGGCTTTAGCACTGGTGTCTTTGGTGCCAGTTGCCGTGAAACTCTCGATGTTGTTTTTCTTGGTCTCTTTGTACTCTGCAACCAATATCTTGTCTGTAAAATTGTCTTCTTTGGCCAGGGCGCTAAAGATAGCGTTGAGATCTGTCGATACTTCCGTAGTCTGTGCCGTCACAGTTATCGTTGCTTTCGGCATAACCTTGAATGCCAGTATCCACAAACCTACCAGCAGTAAAACACCGAGAACTCCTAAGAAAGTACGATTACGGAAATGATCAAAATTCGGTATCTTAAGTTTTTTGTTAATAGATAGTTTTTTGGGGTTAGTAATATCGGTGTTTTTATCACCAGCTTTACTGCTGTCTCCATCAGTGTCTAGTGATGATTTGTCGGTATCTGGCGAAATAGCTATGGTCTCCGTCTCGTCGATTGTCGCTTCTTCGGAGGTACTTTCTTCAACTTCTGGAATATGCGGTTTGGATCTCAGATCTCGGGCGACATGTATGCCGACACTCCCGGCAATCGGCATAATATGTTCGTCCTGCGTGACAAGTACTATATGTTTCTTGGCACTTTCGGCTGATTTTTTGAGAAGTTTCATATTGACGACGCTTTTGAGAACCGTGGCGTTTTTGGGAGGAACCAGTGCCAGTACCTTGGCGTTACTTGACCGAATCTTATCGATAATTGCCGCTATTTCATCTTCCACGTCAATATAAATGGTGTCTTTGGTGGGGTTAGAGCTCATGCTTACTCGACATTATACTAGGACATCCTCACTCGAGCTAGTTTCGGTGCGCTCCTGAAGCACGAAGCGAACTGTATAGTAACATACAGTGAAGTGAGTACTGGAAGGAGTAAGCCGAAAATAGCCGAGAGACAATCAGTGTGACGAGCTTCGCTCGTCGGCAGGATTGTCAATGTGGATGTCCTAGGCTAGATACTGAGAAGCTTGTCAAGCTTCTGCTTCACAGAACCGCTGTTCTCAGGAACACTGTGCAGTGTATCAAGCCCCACTCTCAGCAGACCCATAGCCGTAATATAAGTGTGATCGTTTAACTCGTTCGTCGCATCGTGAACACCCACTACCTGCTTGGGCTGAATGTGCTTGATCAGTGGTTTCTTAGTAAAGGGTAGTTGCTTATACCAGTCACGTTCTTCTAAGGCTTGGACCAACATCTCCAGACTTGCGCCACCACCACATAGAAGCAGTTGGCTGGGTAAATGATCTAGACGCGTGAACTCGTCAAGAGCCAGTTCGACGCCGTCTAACCAGACATCGAGTGTTTTGCGCAAAGACTTGGTTGCTTTTTGGACCTGTTCTTCGGGTAACTGATGAGAACTTAACCGAACTTTGAGCGCTTCGGCTTTGTCAAACTCCCAGCCCAGATCTTGTGCCAGCGTGCGAGTGAAGCTTCGACCACCGATCCCAAACATTTTAGTTCCCTCTACACCCCCATCATCGACTACGGCGATATCAGTCGTGCCGCCACCGACATCAACTAGAATGGCACTAAACTGACTGCTCGCATCATTGCCGATGACTGCCCTGGCAACTGCGAAAGGCTCAGCCGCCACGGCAATCAGCTCCATGTCAAGCTCACGAGCAGTATGTTCCAGTGCTCCAATATGAATCATTGGCGCAAATGCTGTGTAGAGTTGTATACGAACATCACGGCCTTGGAAACTTACCGGATTAGTCACTTTATAGCCATCAATCTGAATCGACACGATAGCACTGTTAACGAGTTTGACATCAACTTCCTTACTGCCAATCTCGAGACTCAAACTAGCCCGTGCCTGATCGTAAGCTCGCTTCTGTATGACTTGGATGATGTGTTCCATTTCCGACATACTGATCGGTTCTTCGGGCTTACCACGTTTGAAATGAACAGTCGTGGTAGTACCCTTCACTAACTCTCCGGCGATGCCGATCACGGCAGCTTTGCCCGACACACCAGCCTGCGCTTCGGCTTCTGACAACGCTTTGTCGCAATTGGTCACTACTCCAGCAATATCGGCGATCGCGCCGGATTGCATATCCGTGAGTCCCTGATGGGCGCGCCCTACACCAATCACATCGAGTTCATCTCCACGAACTCGCGCTATCAGAGCTTTTACAAATTCCGTACCGATATCCAAGCCAACGAGAATTTGTTCGTTGGGGGTAGATGACTCGGATTTTCTGATCGAGGCACGCAGACGTTTTACAGTATCTAGCATAATCCTATTGATTATACCTTACTGTAGGACTGCTTTGATTCGACGGACACCGGCTGAACTGGCTTCTTCTTTGATAATCTTGAACTTCCTGCCGCCATCACCGAGCAATCCGGTATGCTCCACATGTGGGCCACCACAAATCTCTCGAGAGTAGTGTTCGCCGTCCGGGTCACCGACGGTATAGACTTTCACGACATCACCATAGCGATCCCCAAAGGCCCCCATGACACCGTTAGCTAGTGCTCCTTTGGTATTCTCTTCGCGCCAACTCATCGGCCAATCTTTGTCGACTTGTTCGTTCACAATCTTTTCAACTTCAGTTATTTGCTCAGGAGTTACTTTCTGGTCATGTGAAAAATCAAAGCGCAGACGTTCGCCGGTAATATTGCTGCCCCGTTGAATAACGTGATCCCCTAGAACCATGCGAAGAGCCCTGTACATGAGATGCGTGGCAGTGTGATATTTAGTTACAATTTCCGAATGATCTGCCAGGCCACCTTTAAAAACTCCTTTGCTAGAGGTCTGGGAGCGTTCTCGTTGTTCTTGCATGAGACGATCAAATTCTGTTCTCCAATTCTCGTCTACCTGTACCTCTTGTTTGTACGCTTCTTCGAGTGTTAGCTCAGTAGGAAAGCCAAATGTGTCATGCAACAGGAAGATGTTAGTACCACTCAGCGTTTTGCTTACTTTTGTTAATTTCTCAAATTCATGTAGACCTTTTCGCAATGTCTGGCGGAAGATCTTTTCTTCACGCGCCAACACTTCTCTGACCTGCAACTCACGCTCAGCAACTTCTGGATAGTCGTCTTTGAACAAGGCAGTAACGACGGGGACGATTTCTTCACACAGGTTCTGTTCAATCCCCAAATCAAACGCAAATCTGATCGCTCGACGCATGAGTCGCCTCATGACGTAGCCTTGTTCCTTGTTACTTGGCGTTACGCCATCGACTGCCAAGAACACAGCTCCACGAATATGGTCTGCAATTACGCGCATACTCTCAGTATGACTGCCATAATCTTTCCCGCTCAAGCTCTGGAGTTTCTCAACGATTGGCCACAGTACACTAATGCGAAAAACATCCGGCTCGTCGATAACAGCTGCGGCTATTCGTTCGAGTCCACCACCATAGTCCACATTTTGTTTCGGTAATTTTTCGAATCCAGTCTCGGTCCGTAGATACTCCATAAATACCGAGTTCCCAAGCTCAATATAACGACCGCAATCACAGTTAGGATGACACTTCTCCCCCCACTTTGGATCATGCTTCACGTGATCAAAACGATAAAACACTTCGCTATCTGGTCCACCAGGTTCGCCGACGGGCATTTTAGATGGCGCCCCGGCACGGCTCCACCAGTTTTTCTCATCATAGTAAAAAATTCGTCCGTTTTGTTCGCCTACGGAATAGCCATTCTCTTCTGAACCAATCTCTAATTCTTTGGCTTCTACGCCTTTTTTATCGAACAAATCCTTCCAGATCGTTGCCGACTCCGTGTCTTTTGGGACACCAAACTTCGGGAAACCACTACAACAGGTTACGTATATTCGCTGCGGATCAAGCCCAAGAACGTCTGTCAGGAGTTCAAAAAACCACGGCAATTGTTCTGCTTTGAAGTAATCGCCAAGCGACCAGTTGCCAAGCATCTCGAAAAATGTGGTATGACGATTGTCTCCAACTTCTTCGATATCTTGTGAACGTAGACACGTTTGCGAGTCAACTAAACGATTGCCTTCGGGATGATCCTGGCCAAGTAAGTAAGGCAGCAGCGGCTGCATACCCGAGTTCGTAAAAAGGGTCGTCGGGTCATCTTGCGGAACGAGAAGTGCCCTGGGGATCACCGCGTGCCCGCGCTCGACGAAAAAGTCGAGATATTTTTGTCTGATCTCTTGTGCTGTCATACGTAACATTCTAACAGAGGCGGCAAAGTTCACAAACCAACCTATATGCTATTCCATTCAATCTTTAATCATGGTATTACAATCATTATGATTAAAACCCACGAAGGATTAAGACTCAGCCCAGTCGAACTCCACGTTACCGAAAGAGCCCTTCGCAACACGTATGATACCGATACCTTGCAATCTCCCTTACTTAGGATCATAGCTGCCGAACGAGGCAAGAGACTCAGAAACATTGCCGCTATGTATCCAGATACGCCCGAGGGCATGACTCAAGCACAATTGTATGAATCAAAATTACCTTTCATATTAAACGTTGATCAACTTGAGAGGGGGTGTCTTGAAAGTTGGAGGACTGCCTTGAATCTCTTTAGTGAACTGACCGAAGAAGATATACGAGAAATCGAAGCATCCAGCTCGGCAGAACAAGTTGATGTAGATAGCAAATTTCGCCGCCTTGATGGCGCAGTCGCTGGTATGCTCCTCTTGCAGCTAAATACCCAGCACCCATATATGCGACCGTCAGATAACGATTCCGCCGCCTAGACACTCTTCCTCGCTGTACAAAACTGCCGATTGTCCTGGCGTAACAGCTCGAACAGCTTCTTTAAGTTTCAGCACCGCAGTGTTGTCATTCGCAAGAATCAGGTCACACTCGACTAGCTCTGCCCGGTGCCTCATGCGTACTTGCGAATGAAACTGTCCCTTATGCAGCACCTTCTCAACTTCTGGATCAATTACATGGAAATCAGTGAGGTGAATTTCTTGTAACCACAATCTTTCGTCTGTCAGATCGGTCGTAACATAGACTTCGTTCTTCGCCATGTCCTTACCGATGACGTAATATGGTAGCCCGCCCCCGACCTCCAAGCCATGTCGCTGACCGATCGTATAGAATATGGCTCCAGCGTGCTGGCCAATTTCTTCGCCATGTTGATCAATTATTGCCCCTGGAATCGTCTCGACATACTGGCTCAAGAACTCTTTGATACCGACTTTGCCAACAAAACAAATCCCCATACTTTCTTTTTTCTGGGCAGTCACCAGCCCAAATTTCTTTGCCAATTCACGTACTTCAGGCTTGGTATATTCTCCGAGTGGAAATAGGGTTTTCTTGAGAGCGGCTTCAGTCACTCGGTAGAGAAAGTATGTCTGATCCTTATTATCATCTTTTGCCTTGTATAGTTTTCCGTTTTCTGTCTTCGCATAATGGCCAGTTGCAATCATGTCAGCACCAATTTCTAGGGCAGTCTCCAGGAATAGTTTGAACTTAATTTCTTGGTTACACATGATGTCGGGATTTGGTGTCCTGCCTGCTTTGAACTGAGCTAGCATATAGTCGACAACTTTTTGCCGATATTCGGTCTCAAAATCAAACATCTTAAACGATATGCCTAGCTGTAAAGCAACTCGCTTGGCGTCTTGATAGTCCTCTTTCCATGGACAGGCATGACCCGGCAGGTCCTGACTCCAGTTTTTCATGTAAACCCCGACCACATCAAAACCCTGCTGCTTGAGTAATGCAGCAGTTACCGAGCTGTCAACACCACCTGATAAACCAACATAAATTTTCACAACACTCTAGTATATCTTAAAAATGCACCTAAGTCCTCTGATGATTATCTAAAGGGCTGTTGTCCTCTCGTCATAAGCGCCCTCAGGCGTCTATTCTCATGTCGTGTAGCGATCCAAAATACGATTACCAAAAGTGGCAAAACGAAAAACAGAGGCCACACTGCATATCGCACTATGGTCTTTGTGTTTGTTGTAGTAGATTGTTCGTTGGATTCAGTTGGGGTGCCGCTTACAATTGAGACGGTTTGTAGATACGCCGATGCCTGTTTACTGTCAGTCGCGCGTATTACCACTACATAAATACCAGGTTTGTTGTACGTATGAGTTGTCATGATTTCTCCCGCAAACGCACTGGAAAACGGTGTTGCCGTTTGGTCGCCCCAATCTACAGCTAGGGCGTATGGGCCACTACCACCACTGATGATGAACGGCCATTTTAGCGGTTCGTCAGGGTTCGTACCTCTGTTAGCATAGATAGAGGTCAAGGTAATCCGATTTAACACCGGCACACTCACAGTATCATTCAGCCTGACGGTTACAACATTGGAGTCTGGCCCGGCTTGATTGAGGCTATCGTGTACCCGTGCCACCAACTCATTCGCGCCAGAAAAAAGATCGACGAGCAGAGAGAAAGTGCCTTGCGCAGTACAAGTTGTTGAACCGCCAAAAACGTTATTCTTGTAGATCTTTACGAGCAAATCACTTTGACAGATGCCATTTACTGTTATCGGAGTCGTCGAGAAAAACTGATTATTTGTAGGTATCGATATAATGGCAGCTTGTTTTGGTGGATCGGTTGATATTGTGCCCTGCAGACCAACTGAACCAGATTTTTCGGTAAGAGCCAGGGATGAAGACAGAGGTACAAGGCTTATTATTCCGCCTATTACTATAAGACATAGATTGTAGCTAAATCGCTTCATGCCCACCTATTGGTTTTATTTTCGATGAGATTTATGACCTTTTCTCTTCTGGAAGAAATAGATAACCAAGCTGCACAGTACGGCAATCGTTACTACGATCGCAATCATAAACCAGCGTGGGATATACCAAAAACTTGTTTTTACAACCAACACCTCACCTCCCTGTCCGGAGGATATGTTTGCCGCAGCAGTATAGCGTCCGGGGCGGGTTAGCTTCTTGACGGGGTCTTTGAATACACGTGTTGAGTTTGGTAAGATGTTGCTTCTTGGATTTGTATTGTTCATCTCATAGTTAAACGCTTCGCCGCCCGGACCCGTCACTGTGACCTTGCCGAAAGGCTTGGCAAAGCCGTTACCTTCGTTGGTAACGGTCACTGCAATACTGTCGGGGGCGCTTGTGAAAAATCTACGGGAAGTATCGCCATTAATAATCTGAATGTTCTTCAGCTTAATTTTTTCAATGATGTTACCAGGAACTTGGATTAGAACCAGGCTTCCCACACTGGCCGTCAGTGCAACTTGATTGGGCGCGCCGGCTTCTCTATTCGCGGGGATAGCTACGAAGCGAACTATTCCAAAATAAGCACCTGGCGGGTAGTCGGCCGGGATTTGCGCGAACACATCAAGTGTCTTCTTTTCGCCAGCTTGCAGAGTCAAATCATCTAGCCCCGATAAAAACGGCTTGACGCTACTCGCAGTTTTCTGGTTTTGGTCCAGTAGTATTCTTGGCTCGCCAGAAGTATTGTCTGATTCGAAATCATTGACAGTGGCTCGGGCGATAACGGTTGCATCTGTAACGTTTTTGATTGTAAAGCTAAGTTTTTCGGCCTTGCCTGGATCAATCGTATATTCATAACGAGTCGGAGAAACACTAAGACCACTCCCACTTCCCGCATTTGACTGGGCATTGATAGGTATCGGACCTAACCACGCTAAAAATAGAAGTAGCGTACTGCAATGCAGACCAGTCTTGCGTAGTAAATTCATGCATCCCTCCTGATATAGCTACGACAAGTATAGCAGATCATAGACTTTCAAAACTGGTCAACAGTTGTGTAATATCTCGCATATCAACGTCAAACCGCAGGTCTTTATATAGAATTGTGTAATTTAGGGTTTTACCCTGATGAATAAATGGCAGTTGTATGGTTCCGTTCTTCTGTACAAGTGCCAGATGTAACTGATCGTCATCTGGCGTACACCAGTAGCTCAGAGAGTCATGCTCGACAAACTGAACATTTTTGTTAAACCTATTCTGAACGTAATTTTTGCAGGGATTAGCGATGTCATCCTGGGCTAATCGCTTGCCTTCGATTATCGATATGGGCAATACTCGTGTGATCCTAGGTTTCTCCGGAGCAGTACCGACATGTATGGTAAGTTCCTGGTCGAGAAGTTGAGTTTTGTTTCGATGATGGAATACAAATTTTGTTGGCCCGCTATCTTTACCTGATAAATTCCATCCGCTATCGGCCTGGAAGCGAAAAAACGGAGTTTCAAATGTGTTTGTCGTTACACCTGCGATGGAGCTGGTGTTCGTGAGAGTTTGGTTTTCGAGGGTTTCCTTTTTCAGATCGATAACTAGATATGCCCCACCAACCACAAATGCGCCAACGAGGGCGACCAATAGACTCACAGCCACCCGAAACGGCCAGTGACGCTCTTTGTTCCCATTTCCATAGACATACTTCATCGTATCAATCTCCGACTTAAAACTGGGCGACCGCCAGTAAACTCATGGTTGTACTATACACTCCAGGCGCTTGGCCGCTCGGTACATTAACCACATAAGTAATTGTAAAACGGTTTGGTTCGGTAGGGATTACACTTGCCACCAACTGATCACCTGATTGAAATGCATACATATTGGGGGTGTTATACCTTGTGTGAGGTGTTGCAGTACCTATCCCCTCTCGATCCTGACCACCGAGTGGGTTTGTATTAGCTCTAACATTGATACCGAATTGACTTACACCCGTTTGTGGGGGGGTGGGATTCGTTAAGGCGGTAATCAGATTGCTACCGGATGTCAGTGTTGTTCCGAAAATGTATGTAACGTATCCAGTCGGATCGTTTGTTGCTGCTGCAAATTGTGAGGTTGCGATTTTGGTTTGTGATACACTCAGCTCTCCAAAGTTTTGAAAATCTCCACTGGTAGTGGAACAATCGATAGACACAATTACACCACTGCAAAACTGGAGGTAGGGAGGTACAAACCCTCCCACCGACAGATTACCAGATGTACTAAACACGACTCCGCCTTTATCGATATAAGAACCGCTGGCATCAGCCGACGAGTAGGTACTGATACGCACATAAGTAGTTGCATTCGGAACGTTGGGGTTAACGACGTTCGCAAACGCATAGACAGAGGTGGCAGAGATAGCCGGGGCCGGAATTCGAGACAGTATTAGCTTATTCGACGTTGAACTGGCATGTATCGTAAAACCCGTCACTCCACTTTGCGATAATGTTACCGAGGAAAGATCTAATCCCGATGGTATGGTGCACGCCGTGTCTGGGAAAGGATCATTGGAACAGTACTCGACCTTGATAGATCCTAGAGTAGGTGTATCTGGAATATCAAAAGTAAGAGTATGGATAGTCGTGGCACTAGGATTGGATGTGCCAATCACAATAGAGCGATTCTGCAGATCTGTCGCGGCATATGAGGCCAGCGACCCACTTAACAATAATAGTATCAGCAACCCGCCCCTCACTAAGTATTTGAGTCGTCGCGGTAGCTGAGAGCGACTAAGACGCATATTCTAAAACGTTGGTGTGGCGATATAGGTTGTGGTGACCGCGTACGACCCAGTGGGCGTGGTGGAGGCCGCAGTAGCGGCAAATCTCATGACAATCATCTCGTCATCAAGCACTTTAACCGAAGAGGCAGTGGACGAGGCAATTGTTACCGGTGTGGTTGTATCATTCCAGGCCCAACAATTCGTGCTGCTAGATGGCGGTGAAGCGGTTGTACAACTTCCACCTGATGCTCCATCACCATTCCAGTTGGCCACGCGGTTCAAATTGGTCGTCGAACCATTAGAAGTATCGATACTGGAAACCGTCATACCGAACTTTTCTGTACCCGCCACGACGGCACTTCCTGTACCGTTACTCATGGTAGATGGTGCGCTGTTAAAACACTGATCCGTAGTAGAGCTACCACTACAGGCCGCGCCAGCTACTTTAAGTGCACCACTACTAGTATTTTGTTCGGAATAGAACTGGACCACTGTACCGTTGAAACCATTAGTACGAATCATAGCCAGCCCGTTGACGTTGTTACCTCCGTTAGGTGAAACTGCAACAGGCGAAACAGATACCGCCGTCGAGTCGACAATACCAAGATTTACTGTACTACCGCTTATATCCGTGCAATCGTTCGCTGAAGCAGCATCTGTTGTACCAACACAAAATACTAAATTCTCTTGAACTGCAGCACTGATAACAAGCTGGTTAACATACGCTGCCGCTACAGTCCCAGTATCGACAATACTTCCAGCCGTCCAAGTATTGGTGGTATAGGTCGTAAGTCTGAAATAAACCGTCTGATTAGAGCTCGGATTGGTCTGCGTATTCCAACCGAGAGTCTTGGCACCGCTCTCACTAGTCGTATCGGTTCGTTTGATACATAGTATATTTGCTGCTGGCGCACAATCGTTAGCGCCAGTGGCATCACGGGTGAAGGTTGTTGCGCCTGACCAACCACTTCGTGATGCCTCGGTCCCAGCGTCAATGGTCATGCCGGTTGGAGCAGTGCATGTATTGAGTGGGGTCGTACAGGCCATGAACTTGATCCCCTGTACTTGACCGGCAGTTGCTATCGAGAAACCATAGGTATAGGTTTGGCTAGCAGCACTTGTAGCCGAAGAAGATATAGTGACACTTCTGGACGTCAGCTGACCTGCGGCCGATACCTGTGTTAGATCAAAGCCCGAGACAGCCGAAGCTACAATAAGCACGATTGCAGCTACAACTACTCTCAATACAAGCACTCTTTGCTGCAACCAAGACTTAATTTGTGTTTTATTCATATTTCAGGCGATTCAATCCAATTTGTTACCACTAGTTGTACCATAAGCGATTTATAAATTACAAGTGGTAAGTGGGCGAAATGTCAAATCTTACTACTTATCCACAACGCCAGTACAGCTCAGAACGTCGGAACCACCACCAGATCATGTGACATCCGGTAGGATCCAGCAGAAGTCAGTACTGACACATTCGCAATGTACGAGATAGTGAAGTTGGTCTGCCCCTCACCTATCGCCGAGGCTGCGATCGTGTCACCGACAACATACTTGTAGTTGTTGGCCGTGTTGTATCCGGTACTTGGTTCGCCAAAAGCAAACGTGTCATCAGGTATATGACTACGGTTTGAACCGAAGCTCGCGGGAGAGGTATTTGCAACAAGATTTATACCAAACTGCTCGGTGCCCTGACTTGATGTTGTGGCTGAAGGCATGCCGGTCAAAACTGCTCCATTTTCACTGGCCGGCGGCTGGCTCATAGTTTTAACTACGTACCCGCTCGACATATAAACCCGTACTGAGAATGTTGCCGTACCAGTCCCCGTACTTGTCGTTGTTAGGTTGCCTAGGCTCACTGTGGAGCCTGATATTGTAAACTCTAAGTAATCCTCATCAGTGGTATTAAAGCCGCTATTAGCTATGTAATTAGTACTGGAATTTCGCCCCACCCCCAGTTCGCCGATGCCTGATTTCGCTCGGTAGTTTGGTGATTGACCGTCGAGCTCGCCACCGCTATCGATTGAATTCTCTTCGACTTTATAATTCTGTGAATTATATTGAGCGATTATTGGCAGGGGCTTACCAGCCATAGTTATAAGCAGTGCCAGCACCAACAACTCCAGACGTCGTACCATATAGTAATTGTATCTGTTCCCGACCTAAGCGTAAACAGCTTCGAACCCATGACAGATAATGATATAGTTATATGCAACTATTATGAATGGTGATGACAAACTGGTAAGTGATCTCGTATCCGAATCCTCTCTCGAGAAATCAGAGGCATCTTCCAAAGATCAGCCCGAGACATCTTCCTCGCCGCCCACAAAGAAAACCAAATTCGGTAGCGGATTCAGAAAACTCATACCAGCTGTAAACATATACACACTCTTGTTCCTAGTGGTTTTTGGAGCAGTCCTCGTCGGCCTTGTATTGCTGGCAAGTGCTGGCAAGAAGGCTAATCAAGAACTCAACTTTTCGACACAAGAATTATCTACTGAAGCGTTACAGAAACTTCGTAATACCGATGCAAGTGTTGGCGATGCCCAACAAACGTTAACAATTGCTGCTAACGCCGTTTTTAACAATAAAATTCTAGTCCGGGGCGACATGGACGTCGCCGGAACGATCAAAGCAGGAAGTTCCGTTGACCTACCAGGAATCACCGTTACTGGTCAAAGTAATTTCAACTCCATAAGTGTAGCGGGAAGTATGAGCGTTGTCGGAACTACGACCATGCAAGGTCCTTTGGTAGTTCAGCAATCACTGAACGTCTCTGGTGACACAACGGTCAGCGGTAGCGTGCTGGCGTCTAAAGTTGTAGCTGATTCTATTCAATTCAACCAAAACTTAAGTTTCCAAAAACACATAGATGCAGGCGGGGCTACTCCAACTATCGCCGCTACCTCATCCGTCGGCTCAGGAGGCACGGTCTCAATTAACGGCACCGACACAAACGGAACGGTGACCATTAATACAGGTAGTTCACCAGTTCTAGGTATTATGGCAACTATCACTTTCAAACTAGCCTTTAGCGAAACTCCGAGGGTCCTTATCACACCAGTCGGTGCGTCATCAGCCGGGCTTCAATTTTATGTAACGCGAACGACGACTGGGTTTTCGATTGGTACTACCTCAGCACCATTGTCCGGCACAAATTATGTCTTTGATTTTTTTGCAGCCGAATAGTCCCCTAGACGTCCAGAAATATCGTTACTTTGTTTGATCGAACGTGGATGACACCACGAGAGATTTGTATTTTTTGTTCTCCATCGTCTGTTCGAACGACCACGTCGCAGGCCGACAATATTGATAAGAAATTGTGATGACCTGGCAGTACATCAAACGGTCCTGTCCCATTAACCGCCGAGAGACTTTCAGCAACTCCCTCAAAGTAAGTTCGAAATGGGGCAGCAACCTTGACCGATAGAACATCTTTGCGAGTTGCCAGGTCCGGTGTGTCCGCTACCTTATCGTCCATCTAGGCTACAATCTCCTCAACCTCTTTCAACATCTGATCACGAGTTACAAACTCGCCCTTTTTTCCAGTCAGGCTTTCCATAACATGAAGGTCTTGTGAAAAATATTCAATGAGTTTTTGGGCTTTAGCATAATCCAACCTGTCAGTAGGACTTAATTCGTTCTCGCCAATGATAGCGATGATACCCCTTAAGGATTCGTACTTCTGAAGCAGCGCCTGGACACGAGCACTAAGCACATAGTGTCTCTCGCCGACTACTTCTACACTCAACAGTGACGAGGTGCTTCGGATCAAATCAACGGCCGGCCGGATGCCCAACTCAGCAACTTTACGACTTAGGACGATGATACTGTCAAGTTCATGCTGAATCATTTGTACGGCAGGATCACTAAGGTCATCTGCCGGAACGTAGATAGTCTGGACCGCCGTAATCGAACCTTTGTCGTTTGAACTCAAACGATCCTGCAGAGCTTTGACATCACTGAAAATCGTCGGCTCATATCCACCCTCGGATGGCGTCTGGTCCAGGATAGTTGATAATTCGTTTCGGGCTTGCACGAAACGATACATATTATCAGCAAAGAACAATATATCCTTGCGCTCTTCGTCGCGGAAATACTCAGCTAGCGCCACTGATGCAACGGCAATCAGCGATCGCTGTACTGGATTTTCGTTCATCTGGCCGAAGAACATACAAGTATTTTTGAGCAAATCACGTTCTTTGAGAGTCTCGTATAACTCGTGCCCTTCTCGTATACGTTCTCCGATGCCAGTGAAAAACGATAAACCACTACCAATTTTGGCGATATTGTTAATCAATTCCATCATGAGTACCGTCTTGCCGACGCCGGCACCTCCTACGATGCCAATTTTGCGACCTTTCACAAACGGCGTGAAGAAATCGATTACCTTGATACCGGTTTCAAGTATCTCTGGCTTAGCAGCCGTGAAGGTCGTACTGCGCAGCGGGACTTTGGAAATATCTCGAGTAGCTTCAGTCTTCACCGGCTCACCGCCATCGATCACGCGACCCATAGCATCGAAAATACGCCCGATTGTCTCTGAACCAACCGGTATTTCAATCCCCTTGTTAGTTCGTTCGACTGACATATTTTTCTGGATTTCACTATCGTTATTGATATTCAGACAATACGCCGACACGTCATCGATAAAGGAATTAACGATCAACGGAGATTGAGCTTTATTTTGAACTAGAACAACTTCGCCAATTAGCGGCATGTCGTCCACAAACTCAACTTTAACGACCAGGTCTTTGACGGCGCGTATTAGGCCACTCATGATTGAGTCACCTTCTTTAGACCGTTGATCATTTCCTTCAGTCGCTCATCCTTAGCGGCGCGTTTGGCTCGACTGTAATTCAATTCAACGTCATCAAGACTTTCTTTGGCGCGCTTTGTGGCAACGGACATTGCGCGAAAACGACTGGCATATTGAGCAAGCTTTGACTCCAAAATCACCTGACCCAAGGCGATACCCATCATGGATGCCTCCATATGTGCTACTACCTCTGTGGTATTTGGTTCGAAGATATAAGTATCTTCGGATATCAACTCTTTATTATTGGTTACTTCTTGAGAGAGGTTAGCTACAACTTTTTTAAGCTCTATCTGTTTAACCTCCTGGACCATGAGCGAGATATATGTTTGATAGTAGACCGTTGCAGTACGGTAATTCGGGAGTTCATTGATAATTGGCGATAGATTAAGATTGGTGTCTTTGATGGGTAGTTTGTAGTACTTTTTAATTGGAATGCCGCGTTGAGAGATCAAAGTTGCACCATGATGTCCGACGACGATGATGTCGTGGACTGAACGGTCGTATCGCGACAACATGCCGTCTATGAGTTTGTTATCGATATCTCCACTGAAACCGCCTTCTGACGTTACGACAATTATGAGATCTCGCGTAGCCTCGACATTGTGAGACGAGGTGAGATCGAGCAGATAACTCACGTGGATCTGGCTGTATATCTGCCAAAGTTCAGAAAAATATGTCTGACTTTTGAGTACCTGGTTTTTAATCTGAGCAATTCTCATACTTGCCAAGCCTTCAAAGGCATTGGTAAGCGTGACTATTGTACGAAATTGATCGATTTCTTTGAGAAGTTCCTGTGGTCTTTTCATGTCTTGTTCTCCATGCGACTATCTGCCAGTAATGCCGCTTGGGCCTTTGGAAAATCTTCGTCTTTCTGCACGGTTGCGGCAATCTCGTTTACTTTCGCCTTCATATTCTTAACATCTATCAGCACGTCAGAATCCGATGACAGTACCACTTCGAGCATGAGTTGCTGTGCAACTACAGAGAATGACTCGTTAGGTCCCTGCGACAACACTTCTTTGAGTTGCTTGCCTTTTTCGAGATCGTTACGTGTCGCCAGAGCCAGCTCAGTACCGAAATGTGCAAACTCAGCGGCTTGTGCGTAATTAGCCAGTTGTTTCATAATTCGATCGGCTTGAGATTTTTGTCTATTGTTGTGCCCACGCCCACCAACACGCGAAACTGATAAGCCAGTACTTATAGCGGGCCGTTGGCCATCACGGAAAATATCCATGTCGAGAATAAATTGTCCATCGGTTATAGACATGATGTTCGTTGGTAGATATGCAGTGATATCTCCAGCGGAGGCCAAGACAACCGGCAAGCACGTCAACGTTTTACCATTTTTACGAATACGGCCGGCTCGTTCTAGCAACGATGAGTGTGCGTAAAACATATCCCCAGGATAAGAATCTCGTCCTGGACTAACACCAGCGAGGAGCGACAACTCCCGATGGGTATGAGCATGGCTGGTCAGATCATCGTAGATAACAACTGTGTCTCGTCCGATAACCTGCCACAGATACTCCCCCAGAGCGCAGGCTACATAAGGCGCCAGATAGGTCATAGCCAGCGACTCGAACAACGTCGAAACAACGATGATACTGTTTTTTATGGCACCGGTTTCTGTCAGTCTGCTGATCAGAGCGTCGATGTCGCTTCGTCTTTTGGCAATCAACGCATAGACTACCACTCGGTCGGTGTCTTTTTGGTTGACTGCAATCTGGGTCATCAATGTCGTCTTACCGGATTTACTATCACCGAGAATAGCCATACGTTGCCCAAGGGCAATCGGGAAGAGGGCATCGATTAGTGTTACCCCTGTTTCAAGCTGGTCCTGAAGCATCTCGCGCTCGATGAGCGGAGGAGCGGGAGAAAATACCGGCCACACTTCATCGGCCGCAATCGGACCCTTGCCGTCCAGTGGTTCGCCCGTGACCGACACGACGCGTCCGATATATGCCTGGCCGACCTTGGTGACCAATTCATTGTGCTGTAAGACAGCGGTCGTCCCGATTGCTAGCCGCTGTGTTCCTAGATGCAAAATCGCTACAAAATCTTCACTAATGTGTTTGACTATCCCCTTGCTACCATCCTCAAACAAGATCAGAGCGTTCATACTTACTGGCTGTAAACCCCGAACACGCACGAAGATGTCATTGACGGACATCACTTCCCCGACAGGATTTCCCTGATCTATTAGGTATCTAAAGTGTTTGTTCTCAGTAGTGGTCATCGATACAAGGCCTCGACCAATTTTTTCTGACTCACAAGCAACATATGTCGAAATGAAAAATCATAGATACGACTACCAGTCCGGACAATACATCCCCCGGCTATTGAAGGCTGGACACTCACTTGCAGCAAGCATGCCGGGTGAACTTCACGCCGAAACCAATCCGTAAACTTATTTAACGCTTTTTCGTCCGGTTCAACAGAAAGAGCGATATGGATCACTGGACTTGTTTCCATGAGTTGCATTAGCATCTTTTTGAGCTGTTCGCTCTGATGAGTATCAAGTTTGTGAATGTTGTTGATCGCACAAAACTGCACAATCTCGGGCGGAATTGATACTGCTTTTTCAGGGGAAGTCGCCGTAGAGCGTATTAACTCATCGATGTATTGTTCGAGAATCAGCTGGAGCCTCACTACATCACGTTTAGTTGCCACCGTAACGGGCAAACTAAGGGATTGCTGCGTTTGTGAAGGTCCGGTTGTATTGATTGCGCTATCAGGCTGCACTTCTTATATCCTCCAGCATATCCGCTTTGGCGTCTTCTAGCTCTTTGAAAATGTACTCGAGCTGTTGGTCGAGGGCAATTTCATCACCAAGTACGTCAACGAGATAATGACTGATAATTTGACTCATATTGGTCGAGAAGTGTTCCATGAGGGCTTGCTTCTCAGCTTTAACCTGCTCGGCAATCTGTGTTTCTAGAAGTGTACGTTGTTCCTCGACAGCACTTTGAGTCTTTTTGATTGAATCAATAGCGATCTCTTTGGCTGTTTTGATAGACTCTTCATACGCCGAAAACTCGTCTTTGAGGACTTTCCTAATCTCATCCTTCATAAACTCATTTAGTTGCGATGTTGTCAGACGGAGATCTTGCTGTAGGAACATGGCATTTTCGGTGATAATTTTCTCAAAATGCAATCGTCCACGATTTCTTAATTCTTCACGGAATTCATCGTTGAAAATCCTCTCAACATCACCATCAGCCTGTGCTGTGACTTCGCCTTTGAGCTCCGTTAGGGTCCGCGCAACTTTATGGCCCTTCTTCTGACGATTCCCTAGCAACACAAAGCCAACAATCAACAGTCCTATTCCGCCACCGATTAACCCGATAAGTATATAGATGCCCACCACACCCTTCCTATAGTTTCAGTATTAGATACATGGCCACAAGCCCAAACATCAAAATCAATACACCTATGATAACAACTTGTATCAATCCTTGCATAATCGATCGCTTGGACAAAGGGTTGCGACCAATCGCCACCAGACTACTCCTGACACCACTATATATCAGACTCGTAGCGATGGCACTGACTACGACAAGTACTGCCAGAGCACTATAAATTCGTACCGTAGAAACAGGCTTGCCAGAAACCGATTCACTGAACCGACGAAGTACGGCAGGAGCGAGGCTTTTGTCCTCATACTGAGGGTTACGACCTATGCTTATGTCAGATAATATCCTGCCAATCGCCACTTCCTTCTCGGTGCCAGAAGTGTTTTTAATCGTTTGTTTACTGAGGATGGTGTCGTTATTAGTGAAGTCAATATCGGCAACTGCTCTACCCAGTATCGAGCGATCTGAACTGTTTGCTTTCATAGCTACACCATTGATCGAGGAAAGAGTCAGGTAATCCCCAGCTTTGATTGATCCGTTCAAATCACTAACCAAAACATCATACCGACCACTTGTTGCCACGAATAACGATTCTTGTCCCGCTGATAACGTAACTGCTGAGTCATTGGAGTTAACGACTATGCCGAACATCTGGTCTATCTGATCTCGAGATACCAGCTCTATTTTGTTTTTGTCATCCGACGCAATCATTACGACCGAGCCTCTGAGTAAGCTTGTATCGCTACTAAATCCCTGCGTGATTGTCTGAGCTGCCACAGTCGATCCAAATGCCATAATCAACAACATGGAGGCCATGCCCCCAACTAACCAGTGTGTCAACCGGTTTTTATATACAAACATCAGACGTAGTATACCGCTTACGGCTACTAGTGAGAAGCGGGAAGTAGGATACTTCTCACTTAACTACATATCCGGTATCTCGTAATTGCTTCAAACACCTCTGCAGTGATTTTACTGTCTCCGACATCATTTCTTCCGTTGTGTCCCTACCCATAGTTATGCGGATACTGGCTGAGGCCTCATCACGACTACGGCCGATGGCGGTTAGGACGTGAGACGGTAGATCGCTACTAGCATGACAGGCTGAACCAGTCGCTAACTGGACTCCCTGTTGGTCCATTGCCATAACCAAAGCCTCCCCGTCGACGTTTGGAATAGTTATATTGATCGCATTAGGCAGACAGTGGTTATGTGGGGAATTGAGCAACATCTCTGGTATTGTCTCGTGAAGCTTGCCGATCACTGCCCAGCGTATCGCAGATAAACGCTTTGTTTCCGCTTCGCGTATCATTTGGGTACGAATTAGCGCTGCCGCGAAACCGACGGCTCCTGCTACATTTTCAGTTCCGCTTCGTCGTCCCGATTCCTGACCACCTCCCAGAAGTTGGGTATTTAGAGATAGTCCGGTGCGCACGTACAAACAGCCCACGGCCCGCGGACCATATAACTTCCCACTGTTGAGGGTCATTAGATCCACATCCAATCGGCCAACGTGCAGATTGAGATAATTAGCAGCTTGCGCCGCATCCGTGTGAAATATGATCTCGGTGTCCAGGGTTTTTTCTTTAGTCCTGATAATATCGGCGATGTCTTTGAGGGGTTGAATGCTGCCAATTTCGTTGTTGGCGTACATGATACTGACCATAGCTGTATTTTGATCTATCAGGGCTTCGAGTTTTTGAAGATCTATCCTACCATCTGGCCGCACCGGAGCTATTCGTCTGTCGTATTTTTCAGCGGGAGAAAGTACTGATTCGTGTTCAATAGCACCGACAACGATATTTTTGCCAGCGCCACCTCCCATCACGCCATGTATGGCCAGATTGTTAGCCTCGGTTCCCCCACTTGTGAAAATGATTTCACCGGATTTTGCCCCCAAGACCTGTGCGATGTCTTGCCGGGCGTTTTCAAGCGCTACACGTGTTTCGCGGGCAGCCAGGTACAGGCTTGAGGGATTATGAAACTTCTCCGTCATATACGGAGTCATGAGTGCGAAAACATCCTGGTCGAGCGGTGTAGCCGCTGCGTGGTCGAGATAGATCATACAGCTAGTATAAATTAGTTCGTGATTAGAGGGAGTAGGCTTGCTTATGATATATCTGCTTAGAAACTTCTTGGCTATACAACCTGGCAGCTTCAACCAAATTTTGAGCTTCTTCTTGGCCGACGTATGCGTAAATCTTGCCGTCTTGGGCTTTGATAATGCCGTCCGGTCTTACCTCATACCTGGTAGTCATGGAGTGGGGATTACCGGCTTGGTCTGTCCAGGATTCGTACCAAATCCAAGTCCGTTCATCTAGACAGAAAAATTGTCGATTGTGTCCCTTTGGTACCGGACCAAATAAACGTCCGCCGATAACAGACTCCATGCGAATGAGATCTCGTTCGTTGGGCTGTTTAATACGCGAACCGCTCAGTTGTTTGAAGAGCTTACGAATCATTGCCACAAGCTCCGCTGCGATACATCAAGGTCAGACAGGAGGTGGCGATGGGTAAAATCGACTCTCATTTCATTGATACCGATACCGATATCCTCCATCTTCCTCGCAAGACCTATCAAGATTTCTTGCTTTGTAAGTGACTCGCTATTGGCATTGATCTCTTCTCGGATACGAGTGAGGTCATCTGTCTCAAAAGTATCCGTTTCTAGGCGACCAGATATAGACTGAGAGTCTCCGCCTGATTTAGTATATTCGCCAGGAATACGATACTGGCCCTGATCAAATTGGTCGGCATCAGATGGTGATGGGTAGAAGTTATTGGATAATGGCACGTAGAACTCCATGTTTAGTATATAAACAGTCTCTGAGCGTTATTTGTAGTTTGTGTAGCGAGAGATTCGCTACTCACCGAACGGACGTGTGCGAGATATTCACACACCAAAGAGACATTTGCAGGCTCGTTTATCCTACCACGTTTCGGAACAGGGGTCAAGAAAGGTGCATCTGTTTCCAGGACCAACCTATCTTCGGGCACTGTCTTAATAACCTCGAGATGCTCAGGATCTTTCGAAAACGTCATAATACCGTTCAGCCCAACATATAGTCCGTGGTCCAGCACCTGATCTAGCTCACGACGCGAAGCACTAAAACTATGCACCACACCGCTCAGGCCCTGGTAGTCGTCCAAGACTCTCCAAAAATCGTCAAAGGCATCCCTGACATGAAATATGAGCGGCTTAGCGTGATCGATGGCACACTCGATATGTACGCGCAGCAGCGCCTGCTGGTTTTCTGCGTCCGAATGATTGTAGTAATAATCCAGGCCACACTCGCCAACCGCAGTAACTTTGGGTTTCATGACAAGTTTGTCTAATTTGTCACGTACTTCGACATCACCAGCGTAACGATCGGCCTCGTGTGGATGGATACCGACACTTGCAACACACTCCTCATGCTTGGCTACAAACTCAGTCGCCGTGTCACTATCATCCAGGTCGTTACCGACACAAACCATTAGACCTACACCGGTATGGGCAGCATTTTTCAACACTTCGTCGACACTGAAACCAAATTTTGGATCATGTATATGACAATGTGTATCGACTAAGTTCATAGCCAGTTATGGAGTCTATTCCCTGTCTTTACGTTCCGGCTGTTTGGTGTAGTTGTAAATCTTTGGAAACAAGGGCTTGTCGGGGACTTGGACGATACCGCTTTTGAATATCTCCTCGATGCGCTCAGACGTACTAGGCAGAAACGGCTTGAGCAAGTCAGCTATCTGCAGTAAGGCACTGGCGGTGTAGGCCAGTACATCGCGCAAATGTTCTTCATCGCCCGTCGGCGCAATCTCCCATGGTTTTTGCTCCTCGATGTACTGATTAAGACCGCGAACTTGCAGCCATACATCCTCAAATACTTTGTCGAAACGACAATCAGCAACCGACTGATGATAATCAGCAGTATCGTGTTCTGGACCCGGTATGTTGCCGATGACCCCGTCCTGATATTTAACCAGCATAACTGCTACTCTCTGTACGAGATTGCCCAGCTCATTGGCCAGCTCGGTGTTATATACAGTTTCAAATTTTTCCCAAGTAAAATCCCCGTCATCGTGTGCAGGAGTATAACGGAGGAAATAGTAGCGAAAAGCGTCCACCCCATAGATATCGACTATCTCTTTCGGAGATACGACATTGCCGATAGTTTTACTCATTTTTTGACCGTTCATTAGGATAAAGCTATGCGCGAATAGTTGTTGTGGCAACGGCAGACCTAGTCCTAGTAACATGCCCGGCCAGATAGCGGCATGAAAACGCAGTATATCTTTGCCGATCACTTGTGTAGTCGCCGGCCAGTAAGTTTTGAAATCCTCGTGATCGGGATAGCCCAAGATCGTGATGTAGTTCATGAGAGCCTCAAACCAGACATATATCGTCTGTGTATCGTCACCCGGTACTGGAATTCCCCAGCCGATCTTTTCTTTGGGTCGCGACACACTGATATCGTCCAAGCCACTTTTTAGGAGCGATAGGATCTCTTGGCGTCGGTTTTCTGGAACTATACGAAACGAATTGTCCTCGATGGCTTTTAGGATTGGCTCGGTATATTTGCTCAGCGAGAAGAAATAGTTCTCTTCCTCTATCCGTTCATACGGACGGTTATGATCCGGACAAATTCCGTTATTTTCAGCCGCTGCCGTCTCGGTTACAAACTTCTCACACCCTGTGCAGTAGAGACCACTATAGGTGCCTTTATAGATATCTTTCTCCAAGTTTTTCCAAATTGTCTGGGCGATTTTCTCGTGAGCTGGGTTGGAGGTGCGGATAAAGCGATCGTTCGAAATGTTCAGTAGTTTCAATAGCTCCTGGAAAGATTTGCTGTTTCGGTCGGTGAATGCTTCGACATCCTCACCAGCTTCGGCGGCTTTCTCGGCAATCTTGCCCCCATGTTCATCCGTCCCGGCACTGAGCAAAACATGCTCCACCCCTTGATTGCGATGGTATCTTGCCAGTGAATCGGCGTAGATATGAAGCAGCGCGTGCCCTAGGTGTGGCACATCGTTTACATAGGGGATAGCTGGAGTGATATAGGCATATTTAAGTTTGTTCATAGCAATACCTTGCAGTTTTCACAGTATAGCTTAGGCTATCTGTTTCTACCAGAGGTGGATCATTGAATCAACGTAGGTGGCTTGCGTCGCTGCTGACCCAGAGGATCTCTATAGGCCATACGCGGTCGGACTCCGATAGCCTGATGTGGTTTAATAACAGTTGCGGTTTGAGGCATAGATGGAGATGCTGGAAGTGGTTGTTGAGTAGAAGGCGCTAATTCAGCAGCTAACTCGGGCATTGATTCTAGGGATGGCAGAGGGGTCTCGACTGCGGTAGGTACGTGCCGCTTCGAAGCCCGTCGGCGCAATACTAGTCTTACCGTGCGTAGGATGATGAGAAGTATAAATACACCCAATCCGCCAGCCATGTATAGATAACTCGTACGAGACGACGACGCCACTAACTCGGTTATTTCCTGTTCATCTGCAAGTGTTCCAAATTTTACCTCCTCACTTGCGAAGGCCTTACTACCTATCAGGAAACGCTTAGTGCTTATTGACTGTAGAGGCGCCAATGAACCTAGCTCGACAATATTTCCACTAGCTTGCTTCAGGGCATTATCGTCAGTCGATAAGCCCTTAGGCATACCCACCGACACTACATTTAGAGCCACGCCAGGTAGGATCATGTGGTTAGTCGATGTCAGCTGAGGCGTCTCGTCTACTTTCGGGAGATCCGACAGCGGCTCAAAGTGGATCGCCCCTTTACCGATAACAAAATCTCCCTCACCAATCCGACCGGCCAGTCGCGAGTAATCTGCGGCTGCAAAATCCAGGGAGTTATCAGGATCTAGGGTCACCCAGCCGGCTTTTGGCACATATACTTCCGCCCAATCATGCAATACCATGCTCGATGAAGAAGCAAACTGGACACCACGAACGAGGCGTGCAGCTAGACCCTTTTGTTGGAGGACAGTTACAAGTTCTCTAGCTTTATCTTTGGACGAACTAGCTAGGCTTTTATCATATTGATCGCGGAGAGATGTTAGTACTGGCGTATCGTTCGCCAATACTCCAACACCGAGCTTCGTATAGCGACTCCTGACCAGTTCAGGAAAATCAGCTACCGTCGCTGTATTGCCATCCAATGCATACACCGGTGCGCTCATCCGCACGGTAACTTTGCCCGATAGCTTTAGTTTTTGACGAGGCCTTAGCCGGTACTGGGCGATGATGTTTCCGTCTTCGTCCAAACGTATGCTACTCGGTCTAGGCGTCAAGGAATCAATCATGACTTGCTGTTGATTGGTGTCAGGCGGTAGCACCACCGTCATAGATTTCCACCACCAACTGGAGTTGTTCAGCTCCTGAGACAAGGCCACCTCAGCCACTGTCGAATCACCAAAATGTAGTCCAATAGTTTTAGAAAAAGCCCCTTTGGTACTTTCAAATGTCATTGTTTCTTTGCCAGCTGTCAATTTCTCGGTGGCTGGCTTGGGGCTTGTGATACTAGCCAGGCCAAGACTGGTGTCATAGGATATCGAAATCGAGTGCTTACCGACATCAATATTCGGCACGATGGTAGGCGGGAAGAAAAAACCCTCGATTTTACCGAAATTACTATCCACAGCCGCGTTATAACTCACCACAAATGACCACTTACGACTCTTCTTAGTTACATTGCCAAAATCCACTTGCACGACATGCTGGCTCTCATTGCCCGTCGTAGTAAGTGCAGTTCCGTCTAGTAATCGTCCAGTCAAACTTTTCATGTCTTTGCCGATAACCGGTACGTTGACTGATGTGAGTGGTGCTTCGGCGCTTGTCACGCTGGTTGTGAAAGTCTGCTGAACCTGTATGCGCTTATCGGCTTGGACATCATAGGAACTAGATAGATCATATGCTGGCGCAGCGGCAGTAGTGACAGGAATACCACCAACCATCGTCAGTAGACCGACTAGGGTAACTAGTGTTGCTATGCGCACTCGCAAAATCATACTTGCCCTCTAGTATACCCTATACTGCTCATGCTTTTGAAATTGTTATTTTAGTACTTAGAATATAGGTGGCAACTGTTCGAAAGAATCGTATTTAGTACCTGTTGATTGAGCCGGTGCTGCAGGCAACCCGATAAGCACTGCTTTGCCCATATACATCTCTGGTGAGAAGTCGATCATTTCAGACGAATGCACGGTGTTCAATTCGCCAGACGATGCATCCCTAGAATCAGAGTCTGGCCAGCCGTTAGTCACATGTCCGAAGGTGCGTTGGAAATATATCTTGCGAGCCACTAGAGCACCATGGACGATGAGACGTGACGGATCGTTGACGGCGTTGGCGTTTGTCTTGTAGACGCTCGCCCCACACTGATTGAAATAATCGGCAGAGGCGCAGGTCTGGATGATACCGGTATTTACCGCATTGGCCGGATCGGTTTGAGCGATCAGGATAGCATTGACCCGGCTGACACTGGGTTCGATATTGATATTACGGGCGACGATGACGAAGACAGGAGCGTTCCCGACTGAGAAGCTTGAATTGGTGACGATGTTGGTCCTGATAGTCACCGTTCCACTGGCGATCAGTGTGCGACTCTGATTGGAGTTGAAATAGTTGTTGAGAGTTGATCCATCGAGAACGACATTCCCGCTTACGAATCTTTGCGAAGTATTGCTATTGGTCTTATCCAGCGCTCCGTAGTAATCAAACATACAGCGGAGAGACGATGTATATGAGCCTTTGTTGGCGCCGGTATTGGCAAATACTAATGAGTAGTCATGCCCACCTGAGGTGTTAACCCTCGACCTCATGCCGGTTATGAGATTTGTCGCTAGAGCTGCCAGTTGCGTCCCTGCACCACCCGTTGTGCCACTATTAGTGTTCAGTCGTATATAGCCACTGTTCGTCGGTGAGCCACTGCAATTGTTAGTTTTAGCAACGCTATTGTATGTTCCAAATTGTCCACCGGACCAGATGTCAGCGCCATAGGCCTGGACGTAGGGTTTGATAGCGATCCTCTGGCAATTCGTCTGTGTTCCGGGCGGACCATTGTAAGATACATGATCAACTCTTATCTCGGTACACAGCTGTTTGCCAAACACATTCGATATCGGATTGATGTATGTAGCGTTTGTCGTATAGCTCTGCGAGGTTTGTGATGATGACAATCGTGGCAAAACCGGTGATGAAGGTTGGGGGAAGGTCTGGATGTTGGTTCGGACACCATTAGTATCAAGCAGGTATAAGGTGTTAGTGACATTCACATAGCCGGTAGGCGTACTTTGGCTAGAGTTAGTGAGCGACACCGAGTTGTTGTAGGCACCATATATATAACCATTGCCACTCGAGTCTTCCGTGAGAATCACCTGTGCACCCAGAGTAAGATTGAAGTTACCCGGACAAGTAAAAACTATGGTACCGAGTCTTTGACCCGTGGCTATTACTTCAAGATCCATGGTATGTGACTGCCAATCTCTCCAGTCCGTCCCAGAATACGTACCGTCTATAGCGAACCACCAACCACCAGCCGGATCTGTAGCAATTGTCGAAGTGTAGTCGATGCCGTTTCCGTACGTATGAATTCGAAGAACGGCCGGGTTATTCGTATTGGGATATGCTGATGCGACTCCGTATACCCGGGGCGGTAAGCCACCGGAACTATTACACGTGAAGCCGATGCTGACAGTGGCACACGGACCGAGATTCCCCGACGTTTGTCCGAGAACGGTGGTGCCGTTCGTATCGTAAACGGTGACAGTCCAAGAGTAAGACTGACTGTCTGATTTTACTCCAGATTCCATCGGCCAGTTATACCGGTGTGGTCCGACGTCGGCACTGGGCGTATTGGCAACTATCGGCCCGGCGTTAACCACCCGCCCGTTGGAATTACCGACTAGCCGTATCCTGATGATAAGTGATTTGTTCCAGTCATTGGGGTCAGCCGCCCACCCTGCTATACCATTACAGTCAGCCGAGTCGACATAATATTGTATAGATTGAGGAGGTTGCGATTGCTGACAGGCCGGATAGCTAGTTGATTGAGTGTAGGGCTGTGATTCAGAAAACGATGCGGTCATGGGCTCGCCGTTACCATTCAGATTATTAACTGTCTTTACCATAGTAGTCGATGTCACTTCTATGGTATGGGCTGCAGCCATTTGTTGCGCATTTAGGAAGTACTCTGAAGCCAATTGAGTATTTTGAGAATCTCCTCCGTATGTCCACCTTGCCCCATTATAGATCCATCTCATATTATCATCTGAGACTATCCTAGAGCTTGTGTCATTTGCCATAGGCGTGGTGTTGCCTCCGGGCCCCGGTATGACTGGCGCTTGGTTGCCATATGACCTCCGATGATCTAGGACGGTCACGTTGTCGACCTTGATCGTAACACGCAGCAGTTGTCCCTGATTGACGCCTTCATATGGAACGATAAACCCTGGGGCTACAACCACAATTTGAAGCCAAGGATTGGGATTGCAATTACTGAAGAATATTTGTGGCTCAGCCGTGAATGCAAACGGCGGCAGACTTCCACAGGACACGGTCGTAGACGCACTCTGCCCCGTCTGATTGTCTACAGCCGATATCGTATAGTTACCACTTAGGCCACTATTGGGAGGTAACGAGAAACCCCCTCCTGAATCTGTATTTATATTCATGTGATAACCACCCGGACCTTGGTAATCTACACTATTGTTTGGCGTAAACCCGCTGCCATTACCGCTGATGGTGCCACCCCCACATTGTGCTGACAATGCTGGGCTGATTCCTCCTCCACCAGGCCCGCCACCCCCTGGACAACTCAAAGATTGGACTGAACCGGGTATTTCATCAGTACCAACTCTGGCATAAGCGATAAAACCACCCGATCTACCATCCATCTGTCCGTAAGTCTGTTGGGAGAAGTTACCGTTAGAGTCAATTTGCGCATTGATATTGTTCGCAACAATATTCCCGCTCGTATCTTGAATACGCATGAATACCGTTGTCCCTGTTCCTGCATATACTGGCCAGTTGCCCGAAACCGCCGAGCAATCCGAAGCAATGTTCACATTACCTGTAGGGTAAGCGATTGGGATTCTAATTGTATGGTGCGTTGCTGTCCCTCTAATGTTGGCATCGTTAGAACAACGATAATACTGGAATATATCTGGCAACGTATTAACCGTACAGACTGATGCATCAAATGAAAGTTCAACGCAAGTGACTTTGGGATTTCTTATGCTAATAGTAATCTGTCCCGATAGCGGGCGTGGATCAGATCCCTTGACTAGAGATCCAAAATCTGGGCCGACAATAGAACCACTATTCACCCAAGTGAAATCCGTCGAACAGCCACCCGTAGACACCCTGTCGAAATTAAACAACTCCAACTGCACTCCCGACACTAAAGCAGGCGCCTCAGGATAGTCGCACAGCACAGCCGCCGCACCGATATCTACATCAACTCGAGAATCGCCCTGTACAGGTCTAGCCGGCCTGGTTGGTTCAAAGAAAAACGGTAAAGAACGTAACCATCTGGGGTAATCATTATTCGAACATGTTGTACTAAGCTCAATAATGGCTTGATCTTGACTTGAAAGCGCGTTCGATCTAACAGGACTTAAAATATTCATGATAATAATCATCATGAATAAGGACAGCATGAAAATAAATACCCTCATGTATGCACTATCGTTCGTTGTTACAAAGCGGCATTTCATTTCGTCCCCTTGCTCGCTTCTCGTTCTCTAATCTGGTTTTCTATTAGGGTCTTCGGAGCTTCACAGTTGTTAGGAAAATCACCTTTGACGGTTATCTGTTTTTTGTTAGGCATCTGTACATTTAACGTATATTGTAATGTTTCATTGGGTGACAGGTTGTCGATGGACTGAAATACCGCTGCCCCTGACGCGGCTGGTATATTTTTGACGACACCCTTACCCTCGTGACCAACAAGACTCATCTCAACGGTCATTTCGCCGGGTTCTCCGCTGTTACGTGAAAATATTCCACTAATACCTATAGCCCGCTGAGGCTTGGATGGGTCATAGCCGATTGCTCCGTCCTCTTTGACAAAACCACCGGGGGGACATACATAGTCGAGAAGGATATTTGGTAACTTACTAGAATAAGGAGTGGTCTCTGGTATGGTATTAATAATGATGCCTGGGGCAGTGATGGTTTGTCCAAGCCCACGAACATGTAAGACACTAGCTGTTATGTTCGTCCGAAGTGAAAACAAAATAGATAACGCCAGAATAACGACAAACAGTACCAATTTTAGCCACTTTCGTGTACGCCCGTCCATTAGGCACGATTATACCATATGCGCTTTGAATTAATTTGAACTAGGTTACAAACGAACAATCGTTACGATAATGAATAAACTATCGCTTCTTTGCGCTGATGGCTTTCTTCTTCGTTGGAGTTGCCTTGCGTCGAGCCGTATTCTTTGATTTCTTTGTTGAGACCTTTGCTTTTGTCGTTGAGCGTATTGTTCCAGCCGCTGGTTTTACTGAAGTTGCAGTTTTTACCGTAGTAGTGGTAGCCACCGTACCCTTGCTCGCTTCTCGTTCTCGAACTTTGTTTTCTATTAGGGTCTTCGGAGCTTCACAGTTGTTAGGAAAATCACCTTTGACGGTTATCTGTTTTTTGTTAGGCATCTGTACATTTAACGTATATTGTAATGTTTCATTGGGTGACAGGTTGTCGATGGACTGAAATACCGCTGCCCCTGACGCGGCTGGTATATTTTTGACGACACCCTTACCCTCGTGACCAACAAGACTCATCTCAACGGTCATTTCGCCGGGTTCTCCGCTGTTACGTGAAAATATTCCACTAATACCTATAGCCCGCTGAGGCTTGGATGGGTCATAGCCGATTGCTCCGTCCTCTTTGACAAAACCACCGGGGGGACATACATAGTCGAGAAGGATATTTGGTAACTTACTAGAATAAGGAGTGGTCTCTGGTATGGTATTAATAATGATGCCTGGGGCAGTGATGGTTTGTCCAAGATTCGCTGACGGATCATGACCTCTATCAATTATTATGGATTTGTCTTTGATTTCAACTGTAGTACCTGGCATTACATTAACACTCACCTCTGCTGCGTCGAGAGTACCCAACGCGGTTTCCTCGGCACTCGCTGAATTCGTCGCTAAGGCCGCTTCACCTGCAGCACCTAACATAAAACACATAGATACACGACTCAATATTCGACCGAGCGGTGTTCGTCGTTCGTCTGATTTTGTCTCCACAACATCTACAACTTCCGTTGTAGCTACTTCTTCAAAAGCGAAAGAAGCACCACCCATGTCTGGGAATTGTGCTTCTTGTTCGTAATTATCAGCCATTTGATGCCCCTTTCCAAGTTATATAACTTCGGAAGACATCCACTTCTGGTATACACCAAGATGCTTACGATGTCTAGTGTATATGCAGCAGAGGGCACCGCTACATATGCTCAAATAAGTCTCTTCCATCACCAAGAATCTTATAATTGCTAATATTCTACATTTTTATGCCTATTTGTCAATGTTCTTGCGTTAGATTCGTAGATTTCATCTTTGTGTACTGAGTAGAGGTTGAACTTCTACTCAGTACTTCATTAACAGTTCCATTATTGCTAAAGCTTAGAGAAGTGGTATAATAACCAATTACGGGGCTGACTTTACGTTAGACGTCGGCACATTACCAACTTGTATGGCAGGTCGGGCCGCCTGAACGTTATCCGGGCACTATAGAACAAATGCAACTAGCTTTGTTTCTCGCGCAGTAGCTACAGTCAAGTCTTTCTTGACTGTTCCGCAACTCGCAACCGTATACGCCTAAGAACGTATACCGCCTCAACTCCAACATCAGATAGGAGATGATGTGCGTCACATTTTCTGGTCGCTACGATACAACCATCCGTAGTATCGTCTAAGACTTTCGGATTGCGAGATTGATTACTTTTGATCATTTTGATGGTCAATCTCAAAGACAACAATAAATGATCTACGCCTGTAGTCATCAAGTTCGTAAACCAACGGACGGGAGGGCAGTACTCCCCAGCTCCACCATAAGCATCTTGACCTCTGTTAATTCAGAGGTTTTTGTTTTGCTTGTGCTTGCAGATAACAAATCGTAGCTTATAGTATCTGCGATGGACGTAGACCCAGCCCTATATAGACCAGAAGCTACCGAGCGGCTAGACCTCGAACTAGTTGAAGCTACAAAAGTAGTTATTGATACTGATGAGCGACAAGCTCTCCACAATCTTTTTGACCTACTTTCAGGATGGGCCGAGCACTTGAAAGTTGGCATGGTGGCTGTAGGGTTTGAAGAGTATGAAGCCGGTCTACAGAGTTGGCAGGTAGTTTGGAATAGATACCGTAGACTGCTGGATGAGGAAACAAATCTAACTACCGAGGTGGCTGCATACATAGAAAGGAATCTCGGGTTTGCTGTGCCTGATACCAAAACGACTGCCGGCGAACCACTAGACCCCTTAATTCGTACCTTCTATAGAACATTCGTAGACCGCATAGAGCACCCAGCCATACACCCCACAGCCGCATGGTTATTTGAGACTTCTTGATAGGGGCGTAAACCCCAAGGGACTATGTATCTTCTCTCGCTGTGTTGATGTCGCTTTGTACTCCTCATAATCCTCCCAAAGTAAATCCCTCCATCTATGTATTTCTCCTACTATGAGGGGTGAACTTTTTTCGAGGTGCTCCACCAAAGAAAACACCCCACATAAATGTGAGGTGTTTTCTTTGGTCTTTATTGCTGTGTGATGGCCTTATTCTCCGACACTGTCTTCAAAACCTGCGTGTAATTCCATCTGTCTCATGTTCGAATCTTCACGTTCAATCACTTCAGGAATCATCAGTAGTCTTTCGCTAACAACATGTGCGAACATAGCCTTTAGAATCTCTTTTGGTGTTGTATTTCTGGAGTCGAATACAATCTCGGGATCTCGAAAATCATAATCAACGGTTTCGGTCATAATTTCTGCTATTAACCCCAAGAGCTCTTCATCGCTGAGCCCATCGATAATGACGCGTGAGGCTTCAATTGTATTTGAAAAACCATACACATCATGTTCTTCTCCATCTTTATCATGCACAACTTCAATCTGTGGCGTCTCCGGCGACGCCATAAATACCTCGGTTGCTAATCCAACATAGTTGTCTAGACGTTCGCCCAAAACTTTTCTTCTTTAACTTCTATACTATGCCATGAGACTCATGTTGATGCAAACTCAAATCCTCTGGGACATACAATTCAGTCCAAATATTCCCGACACAACCGCTCAAATACCGCGTTGGTCCAGCCGAAGCCTACTTGAGTTGGATAGTGACCTTTGATAGGCGGCTTGTTAGGCTGAACGACGTTGTATTTCTCGATGAAAACACCATGTGTATTGAACCAATCGAGATTATTGCGCAGCCATTTCATAGCAATACGACGGGCGTCATCATGGTAGCCATGCTTCTCCAATGCCTGTATCACGAGGAAATGTAGTGGCGCCCAACCGTTTGGATAGGCCCACTGGTTTGGTATTTTGTTCGGTAGATAGGAGTGAGATGGGGGTGATTCGGTTGTCGCCAGTCCGCCGTTATACTCAAATCTACGCAAAGCCTTCACCAGTGACGCCGCTTGTTTCGGAGAAACCATCCCAGCCCACATTGGGAAGAAGGTCGCTAGCGAGGCTACATTTGAGCGCTTCTCTTTGGTGTAGTTATAGTCATAATACAGCCCCTTCATGTTGCTCCACATCAGCTGGCGCATCATATCTGCTCTTTTCATGGCGCGTTTGTGCCAATCCGCAGCTTCCTCGGCTTTGTCCAATATCTCGGCAGCCCGAGCAAAGTCCACCTCATATTTGTACAGCAGGGCATTTAGATCAACCGGAAGATAGTCCAATGCCCTACGATGAAACCGCGGGTTCATGTCCCAACCGCTTTCGGCTTCGGCTAGATCATGCAACATATTGATGTCGTAGTAACGACTCAAGCCAAGATGCACTTGACGCCAGTTAGGCTTCTCTTCACCCATCCAGACGGTTTGATATTCGTCCTTGGCCAGTGCAATCGACCGCGCTAACCATTTGTTATCCAAGGCGTAGGTATCGTAGACGTCGAATATAAAGCTAGTGAGAAACGGTGGCTGCGAACGACCAGTCAGATATGTTCTGGTTGCGTTCGGCACCATCTTGAATCGCTTTATCAGCTCCAGTTGGTTATTCAATATCCCCATCACCAGTTCTTGGTGTTCGAGATCTAACATACCCTGCACCATGAAATAGCTATCCCAGTAGTACATCTCGTTGAAATCAAAATTATGTTCTTCGGAATGAGAAGGAACTAGATATCGATAAGGCAGGCCAATCAGGCTATCGGTGTCTTTTGGTTGATAACGGGTGAGTTTGGACCAGTAGCGGGAGATATAAGAACGGGCTTTCTGGGCATCACGAGCTGTAACATCGTAATTTTTCACACGGGTGAGCTGTGAGTGCCACATCTTTTTAGCTGTTTGTATTCCAACCATTAGCACCAGCCTATGCCTCTCCTAGGTGCTCGTCAAGTATCTATGTCCAGCCAGTTACTGCGTAGAGGTCGAACCTCTACGCAGTACACAGTCTAGTTGCCGGTTGTGTCGTTAGTTGTAAGGTGCCAGAGTCCGCAGTCTTGACACCTATATGGCCGGAGCCTGACGCCTTTTTGAAATTCTAAGGTCGTAGCTGCTGCTTGCGCTTCTTTCTCGGAATTAAATGCTAATTTATCCGCGCAGGGCATGGGTCTGAAGGTGTTTATGCAATCGCCAAATCATTTTCTCGGCATGAGCACTCAACGCTTCACGCTCTGAATCGTTGACCCCTTCGAATAAAATATCTTGCAATTCACTGAGAGCTCGCCACCCTTCCTCGAGTTTTTGTTTGCCGTCCTCACTCAGACTGAGGATCCTCTCCCGCCGGTTGGATGGTTTGGTGATTCGAGTCACATATCCCTCTTTGACCATGAGATTAATCTGACGACTAACCGCTGCCTCGGTCTGATCGAGTAAGTCGGCGATGTGGATCTGACTGCAGTTACTGTCCTGCTCTAGCATAGCGAGGATACGAAACTGACTGAGACCAAATTGGAGTTGAGACTGTAGGGAAGCATCGGCAGCTTTATCCAGCATGAATCCTAACTTATGAAGACGCATCGTTAGGATCTGATTGGATGAAAGACCGTGCATAAACATAAGTTTATCCCCCAATACTTAACTCGTCAAGTATTATTGTATGCGATACAGATTGCATGCCACTCTGCCAGCGTAAGCTCCTGGGCTCGCTTGGTGCTTTCGATCCCTACCCGCTTACATAGTTCGTCGACTTCTGGTTTAGAAATATGCAAACCGCCGCTGAGACTCCCTCGTAGCATCTTACGACGTTCGCTGAAACCCGCTTTCACCACTCGAAAGAACGAGGCGACATCGAGATCTGTAAAAAGCGGTTCGGTCCGGCGTTTCAATATGACTATCTGGGAGTCGACTTCTGGCGGAGGTGTGAAGAGTTCTCTGTCCACTTCCCGACCAAGCGTGCATTTGTTATACAGCTGGCAGCTAACACTGAGTAGCGACATCTTGCCTGGCTGGGCACAGATGCGTTCGGCAACTTCTTTCTGAACCAATAGCGCCATCTGGCTCGGCGGATGTAGGTTTTCGTTTACTATTCGTAACAAGTGACTCGTCAGGTAATACGGAATATTGGCCACTATTTTGTAGTCGTTTGGCAATGTGCTGAAATCGAATCTCAGAACATCAGCATGGATAACCGTCAGTGATAATAGCTTGTCGTTAATGTCGGACAACTTTGCCGTGAGACCAGCTGCTAGATATGGGTCAAATTCGACAGCTACGACTTTGGCGCCAGTCACGAGAAGTTTTCGAGTCAATGTCCCCAGACCTGGGCCAACTTCGAGAACAGTATCGCCTGACTTCACCTCCCCCGCTTCAACCATAGCACTCAGAGCTGCGTCATCATGTAGCCAGTGCTGACCTAGATGTTTTTTGGGACTATCGATCATAGTTGCTTAGAGTTTAGATCTTGGTGCTTAAGATCTCCAAACGAAGTTTGGTTTACCACCAGCGCTGTCTCAACCACGCCGAATAGGCATTCGCCCAGCTACCATAACGACTTCGCGCGTACCCATCACACCACTTCATTTGTGTTATGGCACTGGTTCGCCAGTCAGCGCCGGCACTGGACATTTTGATAGCCGGCGTTGATTGACAGAGGCCGAATCCTAAACCCGCGGCAGTCTCGGCGCCAGCAAACTTCTCCTGATAAGTTGCTGGACAGTAGCCAATCTGGCCTTGCCACTTGGTCGCACACCAACCCGACTCATGACTAATGATGTAATCCACGTATCCGAAGTCAGAAGCCGCTATACCAACCGCCGCCATGACGGATTGTTTCTCTGCGGCCACATTACCTGCTGGACCGTTGATTTTGATACCTTTGACTACTCGTTCTTTGCTGGCTGGGGTTGTGATAATTTCCTGGATCTTGGTACGACTTGCTTCGCGTCCATTTATCATATTGAGCTCATAGGTGACTGATTTGACGCCATCTACTCCTGGGATTTCGATGCGTGAAGTACCCACATCCATATTGACGTCATTGATTACAATTTGTTCATAAGGAACTGGTTCGTCAACCGTTAGGGTCTGCTTGCCCGTTCGAGCGAGATGGATACTCATACCATTCAGCACCGCCGCTTCAGCTGGTACGTCTAGCCTGTCTTCGGGCATCACCTCGATCTTTTTCTCACGTAAGAGTTCGCCGACTGTGCTTCTCTGAGTGCGAAATACCTTGGCCTCACCGTAGACGTCAAAATTCACCACTGCCGCTCGTTTGACGATAAGTCGTTGACCGACGATACCATCACTCAAAATATCCTCGACTCGTTCTAGATGAAATTCGTCCTCGGGATATGTAGTGAGCCCCGCTGATTCGGCGATGAGTCGGGGGCTGTTTAGCGGTGAGACGACAGTCTGACGATTGTCGCCATCGATAACCAGTACTGGACGGGCCCGATAAACGTTCACCTTGAAACC
>CAZDBS010000004.1:0-2101 GCA_964503775.1 uncultured Candidatus Saccharibacteria bacterium | reverse complement strand
CGAGTATGCCAAACGGCAGAATATTGGTTACGAATTGGATCTACAGATAATCTTATAGTCATGCGTAGTGACTCACTACCCTCCCAGAATCGCTACAAAAGGACCGCATTGTAGCTGTATGACACCTCCGGAGTGCATAAGAGTCACTTCTTATGGTACCAATCATGACCATGATTTACAAGTTAAGTATGCGTAAGCGCTATAACTTCTCAAGTGGTGCGAAAGCAATGTTTAATTTCTTCGACCCTTTGTTTCGAAACGATATAGTTGCGATTTCGCCATCGAGATTGAGCACAACTCCATCACCAAAAACACCATGCCGGACCCTATCCCCTATCATCAACTCTATAGCCTCCGGCACATAACGAACGCCATCGTCAAACGGTTCACTAGCATAGTGTTCCTGGCGCGATAGTGGATCGAAAGCCCCGTCAATCTCATGCAAAAAACGCGAAGGTGGATTGTGTTGTGAACCACCGTAAAGCATGCGCGACGTAGCATAGATCATGTAGAGTTGGTGCATGGCTCTAGTCATGCCCACATAGCACAAGCGCCGCTCCTCTTCCATCTCGCTTTGTTCATACAGCGCCCTGGAATGTGGAAATACCGACTCTTCCATGCCAGCCATGAAAACTACCGGAAACTCCAAACCTTTGGCAGCGTGGATGGTCATCAGCGTCACCGCATCAGCTTTGTCATCGATACCATCCAGGTCAGAAATCAGAGCCACTTCTTCCAAAAATCCGCTAAGACCAAGCGCCTCATACTCCCGGGCTACTGATACCAACTCTTTGACGTTCTCTTGTCGCTCTGTTCCCTGCATAGTTCCATCATCCAGATAATTCATATAATCGATCCGACGAATGACGGCGTCAACCAGCCCGGTTAGCGTGCTTTCCTCTATAAACTCACGCATAGTTAGTACTAGATCGGCAAATTGTGTAAACGCCACTCTGGCTTTGGGAGTTAATCCTGGACATTCGGCCACGGTTTCTAGGGCATACAGTATTTTCGAGCCCTTGAATTCTCTGCCGCGAGCGGAGGCCTCGGGTAGCCCATCATCTTCAAACAAGCTGACCTTATTGTTCGCTACAGTCAGATCTGGAACTTCTATGGCGTCTACCCATGTCAAAAACACATCAATCGATTTATCACCAAGCCCTCTGGCCGGTACGTTGATAATGCGCATAAAACTTGCTCGGTCATCGGGCTGAAATATATAGCGCAAATACGCCACGATGTCTTTGATTTCTTTGCGATCATAGAACCTGAGACCGCCGACGATGCGATAAGGAATACCGTAGCGTATAAAAGCCTCCTCGAGAGATCGGCTCTGAGCGTTGGTTCGATACAGTATGGCGTGGTCACTGTATCGTTTGCCGACACTACAATTAAACTTGATGGTGCGTACGATGAGTTCAGCCTCGGCCGATTCGTTCATCACTTGTTCGATGCGGACTGGATCGCCAGTCTTACCTGCTGTCCAGAGCTGCTTATCAGAGCGTTGCTCGTTTTTGACTATGATGGCGTGTGCCGCATCCAGGATATGTTTCGTCGAACGATAGTTCTGTTCCAGCTTGATCACCGTCGTTTCCGGATAATCACGTTCGAAGTTTAGGATGTTACGAAAATCTGCCCCCCTCCAACTATAAATCGATTGCCAGTCGTCCCCGACCACAGCGATGTTTTGTTCCTTGTTAGTCAAAAGTTTGATCAATTGATACTGGGCGGCGTTGGTATCCTGATATTCATCTATCAAAATGTATTTAAATTGCGTTGACCATTTCTGTTTAATCTCCGGATAGCTTTTCAGCATACTGACTGCTCGACCAATCAGGTCATCAAAGTCTAGTGCTGATGCTTCGCGCAGGGATTTTTCGTACAACGGATATACCTCCGCCGCGACTTTCTGCATCGGTGATGACGCAAAACCGTAGTAATCATCAGGGTTGATCATCTCGTTTTTGGCACTACTGATAACCCCGATGATCGAGCGAGTATTAAACTCTTTCTCGTCGATATGGAGTTGTTTGAGAATCTGTTTGATGATGGATTGTTTGTCCGATTCGTCAAAGATCACAAATTGCGGATTGAGCCCGAT
>CAZDBS010000003.1:52888-80753 GCA_964503775.1 uncultured Candidatus Saccharibacteria bacterium | reverse complement strand
GGACAGGTATGCAAAAATCACATACGTCTGTTTTTGCTGGCATTGACATCGGTACATCACATACAAAATGTGTTATCGGTACCGTGGATAGCGAACAAAATACACTTCCGACCATCGTAGGGCTTGGCAAGGCGCAAAACTTAGGGATGCGCAAGGGCAGCGTTATTCATATTGACGAAGTTGCCGAGTCTATCGCGGCGGCGGTCAATGAAGCGGAACGAACAAGCGGGTTACGGGTAGCGGCGGCGACCATAAGTGTCAATGGATCGCACTTACAGGGTATGAATTCTCGGGGCATCATCGCTATTAGCAGTACGTCTCGTGAGGTCACTGAAGATGATCGTGCTCGTGTCGAAGAAGCCGCGACAGTTATAAAGTTGCCGCCAAATCGTGATATTCTTCAGGTTTTTGCCCGGAACTATCGACTGGACGGTCAGGATAATATCAAGAACCCGGTGGGTATGAGTGGTGTGCGTTTGGAAATTGACGCCCACATCGTGACCGGCAGCACACCGGCAATTAGGAATATCGAGCACTCTTTTGAAAGGTCACAGATTAACATTCATCACCGAATCGTTTCAGCTCTTGCAGCCGCCGAGGCTGTTCTGGAGCGTCGTCAGAAGGAATCTGGCTGTGTCGTTTTGGATATCGGTGCCGGGACAACCGGTATAGTTGTGTTCGAAGAAGCCGAGGTACAACACATTGCAGTCCTACCGGTCGGCGGACAACACATTACCAACGATCTGGCGATTGGACTTAAAACAGATATCGATATAGCTGATGAAGTTAAGCTGAAATACGCCCGTGCCTCATTTCCCGATGAGGAGGATGACAAAGAAGTCGAAGTGAGACTAAAAGGTAAGTCACATGTCTTTAAACAACAAGATATTGATGAAGTTGTCGAGGCTCGTCTGGACGAATTATTCCAGCTCATTGATAAAGAATTGAAGAAGATTCAAAAATCACGAAAGTTGCCCGGTGGGATCTATATAACCGGCGGCACGGCGGGACTGCGCGGAATCGATTCATTTGCTCGTGAGGCACTGGAGCTCCCGGCGCGCGTCGCTCGTATGTCGCACAAAGCTGTTATCGATGACGTCGGTGCGCCCGAATACGCCTCGGCTGTCGGTCTCATGCTACTGGATTTTCAACTACCGAGTGAGTACAACGACAAGAATTCGTCGGTCAATTGGAAAGCCACTTCCGGCAAGGTACGTGGTTTTCTCCGGAAATTTAGGAGCTGAATAAGTGATTACCAGAGGCGACAACGCATAACTTCTGTATACAGTGGATAAATATTGGCTTACTACAGAGTAAGTATTTGATTCACTAGGAAGGGCAGGTTATACTTAGGCTCAGTAATTATGACGCTTGGAGGAGACTATGCCTGAAATTAATCCTGAGATTGAGACTTTTGCTCGTATCAAAGTTGTTGGTGTGGGAGGTGCAGGCAATTCGGCAGTCAATCGCATGATTGATTCGGGTATCGACACCGTTGATTTTATAGTCGTTAACACTGACGCCCAGGCGTTACATCATTCCAAAGCGCCTAACAAAGTTCACATCGGCAAAGATGCTACTAGGGGACTTGGTGCAGGTGCTAATCCGACTGTCGGTAAGCAAGCGGCTGAGGAATCAAGAGAAGACATCAGGACAGCGATCAAGGGTGCGGACATGTTGTTTATAGCTGTTGGTGAAGGTGGTGGTACTGGGACAGGAGCTGCGCCTATTGTCGCTGCCGTCGCCAAAGAAGAAGGTATCTTGGTGGTGGGCATAACGACCAAACCATTTGCTTTCGAAGGCGAGAAACGTCGGCTCAATGCCGAAAGTGGTATCGAAGAGTTGCGTGGTTTCGTCGATACTTTGATAACCATCCCTAACGATCGATTACTTCAAACCATAGATCGTCGCACGCCACTTATCGAAGCTTTCAAGGTAGCCGATGACGTACTAAGACAAGGTGTGAAAGGTATCTCCGATCTCATAACGATCCATGGACTTATCAACCTCGACTTCGCTGATGTCAAATCGGTGATGAGTAACGCCGGTTCAGCGTTGATGGGTATCGGACGAGCTAGTGGCGAGAACCGAGCTGTCGATGCGGCACAGGCTGCCATCGAGTCGCCGCTGCTGGAGGTTTCAATCGACGGAGCACGAGGGGTGCTATTCAACGTCACTGGTGGACTCTCGATGTCTATGCACGAGATCAATGCCGCGGCTGAGACGATCACCAGCGCTGTCGATCCCGACGCTAACATTATCTTCGGCGCGACACTCGACGAGTCACTTGGCGATGAGATTATGATCACGGTCATCGCCACCGGGTTTGATCCAAACTATTACACCAATCGCCAGGCAGTTCAGACGCCAGCTGTGCCGGAAGTTGAGGCTGAAGACGATGCTAAAGCTGACACCACTGAAGAGGAAGCGTCCAAGACCGAAGAACAGACATCAACTGAGGCAACAGATGAGGTGCCTGCCGAATCGGAAGAGGAAACTAAACCCGAAGCGACTCCTAGTGATGGTGCTCATGAATTTCATAGTGAGACCGAGCACACCGACAACATTTGGGCCAAAGATGTTGACGATGATGATCGCTTCGACAAACCATCATTTCTGCGCTTCCGCCGCAAGAAAAATAAGAAATCTGAGTAGTATCTATACTAACGAAAATAACAACATTAGACGCTTGCGTTTACGCTAAAGCTAGCGCTATACTGGCTTGTAGATACGCTACATGTAGCGGATTGTACATCAGCCTTAGAGACAGGGGGGTAATAATCTATGAGATGTCCTCAATGCCGTAAGGCAGAAACCAAAGTTATCGAATCTCGTGATGTGGCTGATGGTGAATCTATCCGCCGGCGTCGCGAGTGTTTGGCATGCCAGTATCGATGCACTACCTATGAGCGGATCGAACGACCACATCTCATGGTTGTGAAAAGTGACGGCACGCGTGAATCGTTTAATCGAGATAAAGTTCTCATCGGTCTCAGGCGAGCCTGCGAGAAAACACCAGTTACGAACGTACAGCTAGAACAAGTAGTGGCGAACGTCGAGAATAGGGTGTACGCCTGTGGCGAACCAGAGATACACTCGCGTGATATCGGTCAATACGTCATGGATGAGCTTGTCGATCTCAACGAAGTTGCCTACGTGCGTTTCGCCAGTGTCTATCGCAGGTTCAAAGACATCGCGAGCTTCGAGAAGGAATTGCAAACGTTTCGCACCAAACAACACGACTGAGGTTTTTCGAGAAAACCCTTGTGCTTGGGTATGAAAGGTATATAGTACAAAGCACATGGGAATAGCCGGTGGATGTCGTATCGCTTGAGGAAGAGAGACCCTCTTGTGAGTACGGCCACTAGCTCCAAATAAACAACATAACAAACTTAAAATCATCTAAGTGGGGGTAGAGAAACAATGGCACAACAAACAACTGGTTTGGAGGTTAAGAGGCACTTTACAAAAACTGGGCAAGATCCATATGCTCAGCAGAATTGGGTTAAACGAGATTCGTTAATTTCCAATCCGATGACCGGCAAGGCCGTTTTTGAACAAAAGGGCGTCGAGTTTCCGGACGATTGGTCGCTGAATTCTATCAACATCGTGGCGCAGAAATATTTCACCGGTACACCAGGTACCAAAGAGCGCGAAGCATCGCTAAAAACCCTTATCAATCGTGTCGCCGATACGATTACTCGTCATGGCTTGCAAGAAGGATATTTTGTCGGCGAGGCTGAAGCCGAGACTTTTAATGCCGAGTTGAAATACATTCTGGCTACGCAGAGAGCAGCGTTTAATTCCCCGGTGTGGTTTAACATCGGTGCTATGGAGAGGTCTCAGCAAGCCAGTGCTTGTTTTATCCTCCATGTCGATGACACTATGCCATCGATTCTGAACTGGTACAAAGAAGAGGGGATGATTTTCAAAGGCGGCTCCGGATCGGGCGTCAATGTTAGTACTATTCGTTCGTCCCAAGAAGCTCTAGGTAAGAGTGCCGGCAAAGCTTCCGGTCCTTTGAGTTTCATGCGGGGCGCTGACTCGTCGGCGGGTGCCATCAAGAGCGGCGGCAAAACACGCCGCGCTGCCAAGATGGTGATCATGAACGCCGATCATCCTGACATCGAGGAATTCATCTGGTGTAAGGCCATCGAGGAGCGTAAGGCTCGAGTGCTGCAAGCTGCCGGTTTTGATATGAGCCTAGACGGCAAAGACATCCACTCAGTTCAGTATCAGAATGCCAATAATTCCGTTCGTGTGACTGATGATTTCATGAAAGCTGTCGAAGCCGACAAGGACTGGGAGTTAAAGGCTGTTACGACCGGTAAGACGATGAAGGTCGTGAAGGCCCGCGAGTTATTCCGACAGATCGCCGAGTCGGCGTGGGAATGTGCCGACCCTGGCATGCAATTTGATACGACTGTCAATCGTTGGCACACCACGCCCAATGCTGGGCGCATCAGCGCTTCCAACCCGTGCAGTGAGTACATGCACTTGGACAACTCGGCTTGTAACCTGGCCTCGATCAATTTGCTAAAATTCCTGAACGACAACGGCACATTTAATATCACTGATTTCAAGCACACCACTGAGATTATCTTCACAGCTCAGGAGATACTGGTTGGCTACTCGGTCTACCCAACTGAGAATATTACCAAAAATGCCAAGGCTTACCGAGAACTAGGTATCGGTTATGCCAATCTCGGCGCTTTGCTCATGGCCCAGGGTCTACCGTATGACTCGGATCAAGGTAGAGCCCAAGCGGCGGCCATCACAGCACTCATGACCGGTCATAGTTATGCGACCAGCGCTCGGTTAGCGAGGCGTGTTGGTCCTTTTGCCGGTTATCACAAAGACCAGGAAGCTATGAACAAAGTACTCAAGATGCATCGTGACGAAGTCCGAAACATTGATGCTTCATTGGTGTCAGAAGACTTACTAAGTGCCGCTGCGGCATCGTGGGACGAGGCTGTAGAGTTGGGCGAACAGTTTGGAGTTCGTAATTCTCAAGCTAGTTTGTTGGCTCCAACCGGTACGATCGGATTGATGATGGACTGCGATACGACAGGCATCGAGCCAGACCTGGGTCTCACCAAGGTCAAAAAACTAGTTGGCGGCGGGACGATGTTTATCGTTAATCAAACTGTCCCCAGAGCCCTCAGAACACTCGGATATACCGACGAGCAGATCAATGACATAGTGGCCTATATCGATGAAGAAAAAAGCATCCTAGGTGCCCCGCATCTGAAAAAAGAACATGAGGCAGTCTTCGCCTGCTCGATGGGCGATAACGCGATTCACTATCTTGGTCATGTCAAGATGATGGCTGCCGTCCAACCGTTTCTATCGGGAGCTATTTCCAAGACTGTTAATATGCCCGAAGAAGCGACAGTCGAGGAAGTCGAGCAACTCCATATGGATTCTTGGAAGATGGGACTCAAAGCCGTGGCTATCTATCGGGACAACTGTAAAGTCGGTCAACCACTGTCTATGGCCAAAAAAGCTGGTTCAGAAGAGAAGACACCAGAACTAGTAGCCTCGGCGGTATCGGAAGGTTTTGTAGTAAAAGGCGCTGTCAAACGCGAATTACCACGTCGACGCAATAGTAAAACTTTTGAATTCCACATCGCCGATCTAAAAGGCTTCTTCACCGTTGGCGAATACGAGGATGGCACACCCGGCGAATTGTTTATCAATGTCGCCAAGCAAGGATCAACCTTGTCAGGTCTGATGGATTCATTCGCTATTTCAGTTAGTCACGGGCTGCAGTATGGAGTTCCGCTCAAAAGTTACGTCAAGACCATGATGGGCACCAGTTTTGCTCCGTCAGGCATAACTGATGATCCAGATATCCGAACCGCATCATCGATCACTGACTATATCTTCCGTCGATTATCACTTGAATATTTGTCTTTCGACGATCGTCTAGAACTCGGTCTAGCCTCATTCGACGATATGCCGGTCGAAGCCGTCCAAACTTCACTCCTCGAAGAGCCGAGCGAACCGACTGACGCCAAACTTCACTCCAACGATTCACCTGTCGAAGTATCAAGCCCAAAAGCTGAATCAAAAACAAACACCAAATCTGTCGCTATAGACGCTAACGCACCACTATGCTTCAACTGTGGGAATCCCACACAACGTGCAGGTTCGTGTTATGTCTGCAGTTCTTGCGGCGCAACAAGTGGTTGCTCCTGAGGTCCAGGCCCGTCGCTTTCAGCTCATAGCTTTCGGCTTTCAGCTCTTGTATACTCATAGTCAATGAAAGCGTTAGTATTTTATCGACCAAAGACCGAGCATGAAAGTGAAGTCCTAACTTACGTCCGGGACTTCGGTCGGGCGCATCCTGAGGCAGAGATTGAACTTGTCGATTTGAATAGCAGGGAAGGTGCCAGGCAGGCAGAAGTCTACGGCATCATGCAGTATCCAGCTATCCTAGCCCTCAAAGAAGACGATGGATCGGTGATTAATCTCTGGCAGGGACAGCCCTTACCACTCATGGATGAACTGGCTGCGCACGTTGTATCGCTCTAAGGTTCCTGCACAATACACAAAGGACTCCAGATAGACAGCAGGGTTTGACGTTCAAGTAAGCATAAGCTACACTTCTCATAAGTATTTATAAAAAGGTAGACATCGTGATAGAACAGATAAAACAAAAAACCTCCCATCATGTATCGCTCATGAAAATTGGGCTGTTGGCGCTTGTAGTGTCATGCAATATCCTGATATTTAGCGGCCTGTCGTTGGCAGGTAGTATCACAATAACCGAAGGTCAGGCACTACAGGGGAATGTACCTGACGCTTTTGACACTACGATCTGTAATATCACCTATAATCCACCGCTCAGTACTGTCTTGCCGGTAGGTACACATACTCTGCAGGCACACTGTACCCCGAAAGATCCGACGAAGTATGATCCGGCAGACGCCACCCTAACTATCATCGTCGTTGCTAAGACTCCCACACCAACTCCAACCCCTACGCCGACGCCAACTCCCACACCAACTCCGACCCCTACGCCGACGCCAACTCCCACACCCACCAAGCCATCCCAAACTGTTAAAAACCCCACAAGCTATATACCGTCTCGACCAACAACAAACACTACTCCCACGCCAGTTGTCACTACGACACCTGCGCCAACCCCTTCAACACCAACGGCTATCGAAATCACCGACATAGTGCTGGCCAAAACTGGGCGCGATAGTGTGACGCTGTCCTGGAAGACAAGTGTGGCGACAAAAGGTACGTTATCATACGGATTAGAGACGAGTTACGGACAGACTCAAACCGAAACTGGTTTCGCAAAAGATCACAGTTTGACACTGCCGACCGGATCACTGCAGGCCGGAACGTCTTACAATGCCATGCTGTCGGTTGTCGACGAGAAGGGCGCTAAGGCTGAGAGCGCAAACTTCAAATTTAGAACCACTGGTTATCTAGTAAACGTGCGTGTTGTTGGATTGGATGGTAAGCCAGTTCCAGCAGGGGCCACCGTTAAAATAGGCGACCTAGAAGCACAAACGACCGAGGCGGGAATCGCCTACTTCACAGACGCTCCGGCTGGCTCACAATCAGTGACATATACAGTCGGTACCATCAGCGGTGAGGCTACTATAGACGTCCAAACTACTAACGGTGAATTACCTCAGGACTTTACGCTCAAGGCCAACTATGGCAAAGCGGGTGCCAAAGCCAGTACAATTATAATCGTCGTCGTAGTACTTCTCTTGGTGCTGCTCCTTCTGTTCTTCCTGATCTTCTGGCTTCTCAAGCGCCGCCGCAACGATGGCGGAGATGATGCTGGCGGATATGATCCAGAAGAGTTTTTCCAAACCTACAACAACACCTACGGTGGACCAGCACCTACCGATCAGGGTAATTACTCTCAGGCCTACGAACAACCGATGAATACGCAATACGCCCCGCCAGCACCAGCTGCATCCCCCGAAGCTTATTCACCCGCAGCTCCTCCAGCAGAACCCGTCGCCTCTACTTCGCCGTTTGAAGCCCCAGTTCCGGGTGATGTCTACGCTCCAGCCCCACAACAGCCACAAAATCCAGCCGACCCCTATGGGCCACAATCTACTCCACCACCTGTGGCTTGACTCGTTAGCACTCGTCTATGAGAGGAACCCGAGCGGTTCCTCTCATCCCTCGCTACGCTCGGTGCTCACTTCCGCCAAGGTTCGACTTTTCTCTGAATAAATCACAGAAAAGTCGTATTTTCGTGAAATAACATTTATGGTATGCTTATGGTTGAAATAGTGAGAGGGAAAAACTAAAACATGTCGACAATTATCACTGTTACAAATCAAAAAGGTGGGGTTGGCAAGACTACAACGGCTGTCAATCTAGGTGCTTACTTAGCTAAATCTGGCAAAAGTGTCTTGATAGCTGACTTGGACCCCCAAGGCAATGCCACCAGCGGCCTCGGTATCGCTAAGCACGAGCTGCCACTTACCATGTATCATGGCATGCTCGATCATACTCATGCTTCCAAAATAGTTCTCAAAACCAACATCCCAGATCTTTTCATTCTGCCAGCCAATAAGGATCTGGCGGCAGCTGAAGTTGAACTAGTGAATCAACAGGGGAGAGAGTTTCGCCTGAAACAACTGTTAAGTAATTACGACGCCGACTATATCATCATCGATTCGCCACCCTCACTCGGTCTGCTTACGATCAACGCCCTGACAGCAGCTGATTACATACTTATCCCTGTTCAGGCCGAATACTACGCTCTAGAGGGCCTCAGTCAGCTTCTCGACACGGTGCAGCGAGTAAGGCAAGCGCTTAACCCCAATCTGGATCTGCTCGGCGTTCTGATCACTATGTATGATCCGCGTACTTCACTTGCTCCACAGGTGCACAAGGAAGTCAACAACCACTTCAAAGGTAAAGTGTTTGATGTGGTTGTACCTAGGAATGTGCGGTTGGCAGAAGCGCCCAGTCATGGCAAACCCATTTCTGAGCACGATCGTTGGAGTAAAGGTGCCCGTAGTTACAAACAATTAGCCAAGGAGGTTGAAAAACGTGTCAAAGGGACTAGGTAGAGGACTAGATAGTCTGATCCCGACATCTATGGCCGATGTCGGGGATTTTACAATGGTGAACGAGGACAAAAGCCGCGTGCAGCAATTGGCTGTTCATTCACTTCAGCCTGATCCATCTCAGCCGCGCAAGGTGTTCGATGAGATCGAACTTCACGAACTGGCAGCCTCGATCAAAGAACACGGGGTTATACAGCCTCTGATCGTAACGAAGCATGACGGAAAGTATATGATCGTCGCCGGTGAAAGACGATGGCGTGCCGCACAGATTGCTGGTCTAACAGAACTACCAGTTATCGTGAGGAGTACGGACGAACTTCAGAGACTGGAACTGGCTCTTGTCGAAAACGTTCAACGCGAGGACTTACGCCCACTGGACATGGCAGCGGCTCTGGCTCGCTTGCAGCAAGAGTTTAATCTCGATGCTGATGCGATTGCCCGCAAAGTCGGCAAAGCTACAACCACGGTCATTAACACCATGCGCTTACTACAACTGCCTACTGAAGCCATGGGGGCCTTGCAGGAAGGCAAGATTACTGAAGGGCACGCTCGTTCCATCTTAGCCCTGAAAGGTGATGAGAAAAAACAGCACGAACTGTTAGAGTATATCCAACGTTTTGATTGGTCGGTGCGCAAAGCCGAGCAATTTGTTACCGCCTACAAACAAGGTGCGACGTCCACGCGGATGGCTGCCCGACAGACTGGGGCACAGAATAACTATACGAGGACACTGTCCAAGCATTTGGACACAAAAGTATTTGTCCAGCCTATGGCAAAGGGTAGGGGTAGGTTGGTAGTCGAGTATAAAGACCAGGCAGATCTCGAGAGAATCACCAGGCAAATCAGCGCTCAAAACTGACCCTCTATACTATAGAATGCGGGCTTTGTTGATGGGCAAGACTCTGAATTTGGCGACACCGATGACGTGGTCAGCAGGGATTGTACCTACTTGGCTACGAGAGTCGTTGGAGCCACCGGGCACACGGTTGTCGCCGCATATAAACAACTCATCTGGCGGCACGACTACATCCACGTTACCTGAAGTGGGCGCCAAGTCTTTGCCCCAAGCCGCGTCGTCAGGGTCAAATCCGTTTGGATTATCTTTGTTATAGATCGTGATTCTACCATCTTTGACTACGACGCGTTCACCTGGTAGACCAATGACACGTTTGACCAGTTGTTTGTCGTTGCCTAGTGTCGTATCGAGAACAATGATCGTGCCGCGCGAAGGGATGAAATCATGCCTGGTGATACGTGCCCAAGTACGGGCTACTTTGACGACAATGAGTCGGTCGTTGTTCTGAAGTGTCGGTGTCATGCTGGTGCCGTCGACTTGATAGGGTCGGAAGACAAATGCGTTGATAAAAGCAGCAATGATGATAACACTGACTCCAAAACGGAGGAGAGATAGGAATCCTTTTAGCGATGAAGGATGTTGGTTGGCCGATTCATCGATGGGTTGCGGAATGGTTACTGCCGAGGGTTGTTTGAGAGGATTTGGCAGGTCTAGGTTAGTAGCCAGTGACACTAGACGGTTCCTCTGGTCATCGGTTAAGTTTTGACCTGACTGAAGAAGTTGCAGGAGGCCGTCATACTCGACACGCTGATAGGAGCGAACATCGTTTTGGTTTTCGTTCGGATTCATCACGGTCAACTATACCATAGCGCTCGTGGAAATAATGACTGATCTATACATATGAGTAAAATTTAAACAGGAAGGGTGAATTGGACATGAGCATTTTGATTGCCGAGTCATATACTCATCGCGTATACTATCCAGAAGTAAATGAAATCACGTAGATCACGACCTATAGACGGGTTCATCCGTCATGAACACCCGTCGCATTCGCGACCAAAGCGAGCTCACGATGCTCCGATTGTACATAGACCGCTTGACCCAAACCGACCACAACGACTAGGTTCGGCTGATCGTCACGAACTGCCGGGCTCGGCTACTCACGACGACGGATTTGTCTATCGGACCAAAACCCGTCTCGGCCTGCAGCCCGCGGCCGCTTTGCCAGAGGTCGCCCCAATCATTGAAGAGCCGGAATCGAAACCAAAACGTCGTTGGTTCCGTCGTAAACACAAAGACCTCACAGGAAGCAAAAAACGTCGAAATCCTGCACTTCGTGTTCTCAAATGGGGGTTTATCCTAATCCTACTCAGTGGTATTAGTATTGCTGGATACACGGGTTATAAACTCTATGTTACCCAAGCGAAAATTATCGATCGAGAAGGCGGCACATCAATAGCGCTTCGCAAAAACGTCGCTCCAAGCGAACTAAATGGTGAGGGTGATGGGCGGGTTAACATCCTGTTGATCGGAAGAGGAGGCGAGGGTCATGAAGCTGGAGACCTGACAGATACGCTGCTCGTGGCTAGTATCGAGCCTTTTGGCAAGACCGCAGCTATTTTGAGTATTCCTAGAGATCTGTATGTTAAGGTTCCAGGTTTCTATTCGATGAAGATCAATGCTGCGTATTCAACTGGCAAAGATGATGCCAAAGGTGACGAAAAAGCTGGGATCAAGTTACTGGAGCGTACGCTCGAAGAACATTTAGGCATACCACTTCACTATTATGCGATGGTTGATTTCACGGCGTTCAAACAAGCAACAGACGCTGTCGGTGGCATAGACATCAATATCCAGGGCAGTGATCCGAATTGTTTGAATGGTGGTATCTATGACCCAATTTTTGATTGGCAATATGGTAAAAACGCTCTTCGCTTGTATGGAGGACAACAACACCTGACCGGTACGCAAACACTACTGCTCAGCCGGGCACGTAATTCACACGGTGGGTGTGGGATGCCACGTTCGGATTTTGATCGCAATATGAACCAACGCACTATACTTGTAGCCCTGAAAGACAAAATTCTCTCAGTCGATACTTTCAGTAATCCCATCAAGGTTGTGCAGTTGATGGACGCCGCTGGTGACCACGTACGGACAAATATTCGCACCAGTGAAGTCGCTCGCTTATACCAAATTGGCAAAGAAATTCCCTCAAGTAGTATCCAGTCGCTGAGTTTTGTTGATGGTGACAAAGCGTTTGTCAGGAGTGCCAGCATCAATGGAGCATCAGTTGTTATACCGAACGCTGGCGTTGGTAATTTTGATGAAATCAAAACGTTCGTTCGAAGTTCACTGGTGGATGGATATATCAAGAAAGAAGCTGCCAAGGTGGCGGTATTGAATGGTGCTGGAGTCACGGGGTTGGCGACGACGAAAGCTGACGAGCTCAAAAGTTATGGTTACCAAGTCGTGTATATCGGTGACGCGACAACGAGAGTTGCCCAAACACAACTGATAGACGCTACCAAATCGGCCACAGCCAAGCCCTACACCAAACGGTATCTCGAGCAGCGCTTCAAGGTTATTGGTCAATCTGGACAGCTCCCTGTTGAAGTCACTGATCCGACTGTTGACTTTGTTATAATACTGGGGCAAGATGCGGCTACTCAAACGACTAACAACTAATTCATATCGAGGTGTTTCGCACTATCTCCACATTGCTCTAAACGCGCTGCTACCGTTTATTGTCGTTGGTTTTGTGCGCTTACGACTTCTGCCACTAGCTTTGCTGCTGGTTATATTGAGCAAATGGCGGATGTTGGCAGTCAAGATTCGCTATTGGTGGCCGAATATCCTCGCCAACACCGTAGATATCATCGTTGGTCTCAGTGCGGTTATCTATATCAACCGATCCTCGACGTTACTAGCTCAGCTTGCGTACGCTTTGCTATATAGTCTGTGGTTAACAATTATCAAACCACGATCCGGATTTAATTGGGTGGTTGCTCAAGCTATAATCGCTCAGAGCTTGGGTCTATCAGTCATATTCTCACATCAAGCAATCTCGAGTGCTCAGCGAACTTATCCTGAAGCCTTTGTTGTAGTGTGCGGTTTTCTGATCGGCTTTGCTTGTGCTCGGCATGTGTTAAGCAATGTCGCTGACGGGTTGAAAGAATCATATGCACTTTTCTGGGGGCTCATGATCGCCCAACTAGCGTGGCTGGGAGATCGCTGGGTACTGCTCTACAGTGGAGTGGCTTATGTTGCTATTATCGCTGGGGGTCTAGGTTATGTCGCCGTCGAACTACAGAAGTCTGCTGCGAGAGATACTTTGACTAAGCAAAAGAAGGTTTTGTATGTTTCTTTTGTTACCGCACTAGTCGCTATAATAGTAATACTGTCAGATTGGAATCGCTACCTATATTAGAACCTTCACACCAAAAGTGTGAGAGATCATAGGTTAAGCACATAATCATTTAGTTTAATAGGAGATTAAGATGCCAGCAGTTACAACACTGTCGATGAATTGGAAAAAGTTTAGCATGCTCTTTTTTGCGCTTGTGGCCGGGTTTGTCGGTGGTTGGGCAGGTAGCCGTTCCGACACGAGACTTGGCACCAACACTTCTACTCAGGAGAAAATCCAGGTTGTGTCCAGTGAGAGCCAGCTAATCTCACAAATTGCTAAAGAAGTAGGCCAAAGTGTTGTTTCGATCAATGTTTCAGCCAATGCCGGTGTTGATTTCTTTGGTGGTGTAGTACAGCAGCAAGGCGCCGGAACCGGCATGATCATCAGTTCGGATGGTTATATCATGACTAATCGCCATGTTGTCGCCAACGGGACAACGTCAGTGAGCGTTACGACGTCTGATGGCACCAAGTACGACGACGTCGAGATCATAGGTCGTGATACGGCCAACGATATAGCTTTTCTGAAAGTCAAAAACCCCAAAGATTTCAAGGCTGTCAAGCTAGGTGATTCGACGAAGGTGCAGGTTGGTGACAAAGTAATCGCTATCGGCAATGCGCAGGGCCAATTCCAAAATACAGTAACCTCAGGGATTATCTCGGGTATCGGCCGCGATATCACGGCCGGTGATTCATCCGGTGACTCCGAGCCGCTACGTAACCTTATACAGACCGATGCGGCTATCAATCAGGGTAATTCTGGCGGGCCGCTGGTTAGTCTAAACGGTGAAGTGATAGGCATGAATACTGCGGTTGCTGGAAGTGCCGAAAATCTCGGATTTGCGATTCCGATTACGGATGCCCAAGGCATCATCAAAACAGTTCTCGAAAAAGGACGCATCATTCGACCATATTTGGGTGTTCGGTATGTTGTCATCACTGACGACATTGCCTACGAATACAACCTGCCTGTCAAACGCGGTGCCTACCTAGCCCCTAGCCGTGGTCAGACTGTTGTATTGCCGGATAGCCCGGCTGCTAAGGCTGGTCTCAAAGAGAAAGATATTATCACCAAGATTGGTGATACGGCTATCGATGAGAAGACCAGTCTTACAACTGCTCTCAGCAAGTACCAAGTCGGCGACACGGTGAAGGTGACGATCAATCGGGATGGCAAAGAACAAACAGTTGACGCCAAATTAGAAGAAGCGAAAGCACAATAGAATAAGGTTAGATTATAGGATTGAGGATAGGGCTTGTTTTTCTAAACCTAACCCTGACTCCTAAACCTACTTACAAAAACTTGAATAAAGTCTTGGCTTTCGATCTGTGTGTATCCGTGTGACTTGGCAATCTTCTGTAAATCAGAGTGCTGGAATGGCAGCGATTCGGTCAAAACATACTGAGCCGGGAATTTATCAAGTTGTTTGAATAGTTTTCGATATAAATCCAATCCGTCTTTACCCCCAAAAATAGCTATTCGTGGTTCCATCATGGCGGCATCATTTATCTGATAGTGATCAGGCACGTAGGGAAGATTGGCCAAGATAATAGTGTATTGTGATCCGCTGTACAGCGGAGTGGTTGTGAGTAGTGGCTCGAGTAAATCACCCTTGTGAAAATGGATCTTAGAGCCATATCTCTTTGCGTTTTTACGAGCTACGATGAGACATTTTGGATCGATATCAATGGCGTGAATATTTGCGTCAGGGAGTTCTAATTTAGCCGTGATGGCAATTGCTCCAGATCCTGTCCCTACATCAATCACCGTACAAGGACCTTCCTTGTGCAGTGCTTTCATCTGATCGATCATGGTTTCGGATTCTGGGCGGGGTTCGAGGACGTGCTTGTTTAGTACAAATTCACGTCCATAGAACTCCGTCTTGCCACGGATATAGGCGAGTGGCTGATGTTTGGCGCGTTGTCTAATCTGCTGATTTAACTTGTACAAGGTCGGACCTTGTACAGTAATTTCGGGGTGGGCGAGGAGGTAGCTCCGGTCCTTGTCGAGACTGTCCTCTAGTAGGATGAGGGCGTCGAGCCGAGCAGTACTGATACCTACTGTTTTCAGTGATTTAGTCGCCTTTTGGAGCCACGAGCTGATAGTTTCAGGCTTCGGTAGTAATGAGCTGGCGTTCGTAGTCATGCAAAGCGTTGATTAGATCGTCAATGTCACCATCCATAGCGGCGGGTAAGTTGCTGCGAGTATAGCCGATGCGGTGGTCAGTGATGCGGTCTTGAGGGAAGTTATAAGTACGGATTTTCTCAGATCGATCACCTGAACCGATGAGTTTTTTACGGGCGTCAGACAGTTGTTTTTGTTCGCCCTCAATCTTTAGGGCTAACAAACGAGACCTGAGAACATTCATGGCTTTTTCTTTGTTACTGGTTTGGCTTTTCTCGTCCTGACAAGTGACGACGAGTCCAGTTGGAAGGTGGGTAATCCGTACGGCTGAGTCGGTCGTGTTCACCGACTGGCCGCCATGACCACCGGAACGAAAGACGTCGATTCGCAGATCGTTCGGACTGATGACGATGTCGGTTTCTTCAGCTTCTGGCATGATGGCGACAGTGACCGTAGAGGTATGGATTCGTCCACTCGACTCGGTGACAGGGACGCGTTGAACGCGGTGCACACCAGCTTCGAATTTCAACATACGGAAGACATTTTCACCTTTGGCGGCGAAGATAATTTCTTTGTATCCACCAGCCTCCGAAGGACTCTCACTGACTAACGAGGTCTTAAAGTTGTGCCGCTCACAGTAACGGATGTACATGCGGTACAATTCGCCGGCGAAGAGAGATGATTCATCGCCACCGGCCGCCGCTCGGATTTCGATAATCGCATCTCGAGAGTCATTTGGATCTCTGGGGGTTAGTGCTTCAGTCAAATCGACTTCTGTTTGGGCGAGTGTGGCCTCTAGATTGCTCAATTCTGATTTGGCAAGCTCGGCTAACTCGATATCGGAACCTTGCATAAGTTCTCTGGCTTCCGAGATCTGCTTCCCCAGACTTACTTTTTGATCGTAGAGTTCGATGATGTGTTTCAGTTCACTCAAGCGTCGAGATTTTTTGCTGACCTCAGGATCGGCATAGGCGTCGGGACGCGCAAAAAACTCCTCGAGGATCCTGAGTTCGGAACGGAGCGCGGTGAGTTTTTCGTCCATAGCTTTATCCTATAGAAAAACACGAGCAAAAACTACTCGTGTTTTTCAGACTGATTAACTTAGTTACTCTGCGGGCTTATCAGAAGCGGGTTTTTTGGCTTGAGGTTTTGGGCCAGCAGCACCAATCTTCTGAACGGTCGGACGGACTTTGGCTTTGACCTTGGTCTTTTTCTTGGCGGCATTTGTGAGAAGCTCTTTGTGTGCTTCACGGGCTGCAGTGCGGGCTTTGAATTTGTCGACGCGGCCTTCGATGTCTAGAAGCTTCTCTTGACCAGTGTAGAAGGGATGTGAAGCGCTGGTGATGTGGACTTTGACGAGTGGGTACTCGTTGCCGTCCTCCCATTTGGTTGTCTCGTCTGCCTTGATCGTCGAGCGAGTGAGAATTCGAAAACCATTCGAAGTGTCTTCGAAGACAACAGGGCGATATTCGGCTGGGTGTAAGTCTTTCTTCATGATCTCGTGGATTATACCCTCATATCAGATGTGAGTCAAACAAAGCTTGTACATCTGGTGTATATCTGTTAAAATCGCAAAGTCAAATTAAAGCAGCGTGAGGCAATGATCCTCCCCGCAGAGGCCGCTTGGCCGATGTAGTGGGTAAGTCACACGCGAAGTGAAAGGATTTATTAATGTCGCAAGTCGATATTAAAGCTTTACTCGAAGCCGGGGCTCATTTTGGCCACCAGTCTAGTCGTTGGCACCCTAAGATGGCGCCATACATCCACAGCAAACGTGACGGTACTCATATCATCGACCTCACCAAGACGGTTGAGGCCCTCGAGGTTGCTCTACCAGCCATAACCCAGGTGGCTGCCAGTGGTAAGCAAATTTTGCTTGTTGGTACCAAGAAACAGAGCAAAGGCATAGTCGAGAAGGCGGCCGTCGCTGTGGGTATGCCCTATGTCACGGTGCGTTGGTTCGGTGGTATGTTGACCAATTCCAAAACTATCATGGGACGCGTGAAGCATCTCAAAGATCTGGAAGCTCGTATGGAGAGTGGGGAATTGGCTAGTAAATATTCCAAGCTAGAGGTACAGCGTTTCCAGGAGGAAATCGACAAACTAAACGAATCTTTTGGCGGTATCAAGAACTTGAATGGTGTTCCGGGGTTGGTATTCGCAACCGATATGCTTGTCGATCAATTGGCGATCAAAGAAGCTAACAGACTTGGGCTACCGGTCGTAGCGATCAGCGACAGCAATGCCGATCCGTCGGTCATCAAATACCCAATTCCAGCTAATGATGACGCTATCAAGACAATTCAACTGATTACTGATTACGTCGTGGCAGCGATAAATGAGGGCAAGGCTAAGGTCAAAGCTCCAGTCAAAGATAAAGCCGAGGTTGCAATCGAAACTACAAGTGAAGAAGCAAAAAGCAAGGAGGCGTAACATGGGAACGACTATCGAAGAGATCAAGAGGCTTCGTGAACTTACTGGCGTCGGAATGACTGATGCCAAGCAAGCCCTGACCGAGAGCAAAGGTGATTTTGACAAAGCCCTCGAGGCGATGCGCAAGAAAGGTCTGACCAAAGCCGAGAAACGCGGCGAACGTGAGGCGCGTTCAGGCGTCATCGGTACTTACAACCACGACAACCGCATCGGTGTGCTTGTCGAGGTAAACTGCGAGACGGACTTTGTGGCTCGTAACGAGATATTCACTGACCTCGTCAAAGATATCGCCATGCATGTTGCGGCTTTAGCGCCTGAATATGTCAGTGTCGAAGAAGTTCCTGCAGATGCCAAGACAATGGTCGAAGCAGAGTTTGGTGACAAGGCCAAATCCGAAGGCAAGCCCGACAGCATGATCCCTCAAATCGTGGAGGGTATGCTGAAGAAGCATTTTGCCGAACGATGTCTGCTTGAGCAGTCGTTTGTGAAGAACCCTGATGTTACTGTAGGAGACGTTGTCAAAGAGGCTGCTGCCAAGCTAGGCGAGAACATCGTCGTGCGCCGCTTTACTCGTATGCAACTCGGCGAAGTTGCTTAGGTCTTCCTGTACAATAGTCTGAAGGAGGAATTTTGATGAACCCAGCGTTCAGTGTAGATCAAGCCAAACAAAAATTCACACAAGCCCTCAGCCATCTCCAAGATGAGTTGAAAAAAGTTCGGACAGGCAGAGCCCATCCCAGTATGCTTGAGGGCGTCATAGTCCAAGCCTACGGCACTCCGATGCCACTTATACAGGTCGCAGCGGTCACTGCTCCCGAGGCCCAGCTGCTCCAGATTAGCCCATTTGACCCCAGCAACATCCAAGCCATAGCTAGTGCCATCCGTGACGATCAATCACTCGGCATGAATCCTATTGATGATGGGCGAGTAGTTCGCGTACCGATCCCAGCGCTCACGACAGAGCGCCGTCAACAAATCGTCAAACAACTTGGCGAGAAAGTTGAAGAAACAATGATAGCTCTCCGTGGCATCAGGCATGATGTTCTGAAGGACGTGGATCAGGCCAAGAAGACTAAATCATTGAGCGAGGACGATGCGATGAGACTCGAGAAGCAGATAGATGACTTTATGGCAGATGCCAAAAACCAAGCCGAATCTCTGGCTGCTGCCAAAGAGAAAGAGATAATGACGGTCTAGATATGGCTACTAAAACTGCTGCTCCCAAACCGGTCATATCTCAAACCGAGGAAATCGTGCCAGTGCATCTTGGTTTAATCCTGGACGGTAATCGTCGCTGGGCTCGCTCCCAAGGCCTACCAGCCTACAAGGGTCACTTGCAAGGTTATAAAAATCTGAAGACTATATCTGAGGCTGCCCGTGAACGCGGAGTCAAATATATCTCAGTATATATTTTCTCAACTGAGAACTGGCAGCGGTCCAAAGAAGAAGTCGAGTACATCATGGGACTGGCCAAGCGTATGGTAAAAAATGATCTCAAAGAAATGCACGCCCAAAACGTGCGCGTTCAATGGCTTGGAGTCCCAGACATGGTCAGTCCTGAGTTGGTAAAAGCTATCCGACACGCCGAGGAAGTTACCAAAGACAATACTGGGGGTGTCATGGCACTGTGTTTTAACTATGGTGGGCGATTGGAAATTGCTGATGCAATGAAACGTATGATGGTGGAGGGGATTACGCCTGACCAAGTGACACCCGATGTAATTCAAAATCATTTGTACGCCTCTAATATCCCTGACGTCGATCTAGTCATCCGGACATCAGGCGAGGAGCGGATAAGTAACTTTATGCTATGGCGTTGTGCTTACGCCGAGTTTTATTTCGCCGAGAAGAACTGGCCGGCTTTTACTGTCGAGGACCTCGATGAGGCACTCAGTGTCTATGCCAAACGTCAGCGGAGAATGGGTGCCTGATGTTTGTTATCGGAATCCTTATCTTCATCGCCCTCATAATTGTCCACGAGTTTGGACACTACCTAGCGGCCAAGCGAAACGGGGTCGAAGTCGAAGAGTTTGGGGTGTTTTTCCCACCACGATTGTATGGCAAACGATTCAAAAAAAACGGGACTCTCTATAGTATCAACGCCCTGCCGCTGGGTGGTTTTGTCCAGCTCAAAGGCGAGCACGACACCGATACTGAGCCTGGTAGTTACGGCGCCGCATCTCTGAGAAGCAAGGTCAAAATCGTCGTTGCGGGTGTTCTCATGAATATCGTCGCTGCCTTTGCGATCTTTACGATTTTAGCCTGGGTTGGTATGCCGGTTATGAACCTGGAAAATCTGGAGTTCTATAACAAAGAACAATTTACTGTTCAAAGCGATACCAAAGAACTGGGTGCAAAGCGAGTAAAAGACGTTATCGTCGTCGAATCGGTGTTGTCAGGCAGTCCTGCCGAGAAGGCTGGGTTGCAGCGTGACGACCAGATCACAAAAGTAGACAATCAGGATGTCAAAAAGGCTGATGACCTCAGTCGTATAACTCGTGACAATGCCGGAGAGACGGTCGAGATCGAGTACCGACGTGCTGGACTGGCGAAAACAACGTCCACTACGCTGAATGCTGACAATAATGACAATAAGGGGTATCTCGGCGTTCACTACGCTGAACCCGGCGTGTCTTTTCGTCGCTCGACCTGGTCGGCACCGGTTGTTGGGGCGGCTCTGACCGTTCAATACAGTGACGTAACGATTCGTGGCATCGGCTGGACGCTTAACAATTTAGTAACAGGCCAGGCGAGCAAAGCCAAAGATGCTATTGGCGGGCCGATTAGAACTGTCGATAGTCTGAAAGAGACGAGCAACATCGATGCTCGCTATATGGTGATGTTACTCGGTATCATCTCTATCAGCTTGGCTGTGATTAATATCTTGCCGATTCCACCGGCAGACGGCGGTAAGTTATTCGTAACCCTGGCTTATCGGCTGCTACGCAAGGAACTGACCCCAACTTCAGAGAAAATTATCTACGGTAGCGGTGTGGCCTTATTCCTATTACTTTTCGTACTCGTAGCCTTCCTAGATATTGGGCATCTGCGGAACTAATGATGCAAGCAAGGTCTCTTGATACTATTCGGAGCGAACAGCGGGTATGGTGGGGGCCGTGGAGCGGACTGGGTGTAGCCACACTAGCCTATATATTGCCGCAAATCATAGCTCTGTTAGTGATGTCGGCATTTGGCCTAAGTCTTGAGGACCAGTCCTTCGGCTCGATACTTATAACCTCACTCGTCGAGATTCTGACGTTAGCTGTCGTCATCGGCTATATCAAACTACACAAATCTGATCTCGGAGTGTTGGGGCTAAGGCTTAAACATGCACTGAGTGTCTTCTGGGCAATCCCCACCTATGTCGCATATTTCATAGTTACGGCTCTGACTATCAGTTGGCTGTCGCATATATTTCCAGGATTTAACGCTGACGAGAACCAGAGTATTCCATTTAGCACGAGCATCAGCGGATCTTTGCGCCTCGGGATCGTCTTTATGATTCTTGTGGTACTGGTACCGATTACCGAGGAAGTGCTATTCAGGGGGTTTCTATACAAGGGCTTCAAATCGAAGGCCGGACCGGTCATGGCCGCGCTGCTCACCAGCGGTTTATTTGGTCTGGCACACATGCAGTGGAATATCAGCATCGACACCTTTATATTGTCATTTTTCCTTATATATCTGTACGAGAAAACCGAGTCATTATGGCCGAGTATCGCGCTCCATTCCATCAAAAACTGCCTCGCTTTCCTGGTGTTGTTTATTTACAAAGCCTAAGAAGTGCGTGCTAGAATGTCACTAACATGAGACAATCACAACTTTTTACGAAGACACAAAGAGATGCGCCTGCAGACGAGACAGCAAAAAACGCTCAGCTACTGATTCGTGCCGGATTTGTTAACAAAGAGATGGCAGGTGTATATTCGTTTTTGCCACTTGGATTACGAGTACTCAACAATATCGCGAATGTTGTTCGTGAGGAGATGAACGTAGTCGGTGGACAAGAAATCCTCATGCCTGCGCTGCAAATCAAAGAACGCTATGAGGCGACCAACCGCTGGAGTGATGAAGTTGTCGACAACTGGTTTAAGACTAAACTCGCCAATGGAACCGAACTGGGATTGGGATTTTCTCACGAAGAGAATCTCTCGCCGATTGTTAAAAATTTTGCCAAGTCCTATAAAGACTTGCCATTAGCTATCTATCAGGTACAGACAAAATTTCGCAACGAGCTTCGATCTAAGAGCGGTCTGATGAGAGGCCGTGAATTCCTCATGAAAGACATGTACTCGTTTGCTTTGAGTCAGGAAGATCATGATGCTTTTTATGAGAAGTCAAAAGTGGCCTATGCGAATGTATTTAAGAGAGTTGGGCTTGGTGACCGTACGTTCATAACATTTGCGAGTGGCGGAGTTTTCAGTAAGTACAGTCACGAGTTCCAGACGTTGTCTGATGCAGGTGAAGATACGATTTATCTCGATCGAGATAAAAAGCTGGCGATTAACAAAGAGGTGTTCACTGACGATGTGATCAAGGAGCTTGGTGTTGATAAAGACAAGCTAGAGGAAGTAAAAGGAATCGAAGTCGGAAATATCTTTAGTCTCGGCACCAAATTCTCTGAACCTTTTGGTCTGACGCTACCAAACGAAAAAGGCGAGATGATCACTGTCATCATGGGGTGCTATGGTATCGGTGTTAGTCGATTGATGGGCACCATAGCTGAGATCATGAGTGACGACAAGGGCCTAGTCTGGCCAGAGAATATAGCACCGATGAGGGTTTATCTCGTCTCCGTGGGCACTAATGAGCTTGTTGTCCGTGCTACAGATGAACTTCATGATCAACTGGAGCAAAAAGGCGTTAGCGTACTGTACGACGACCGCGATGCGCGTCCAGGTGAGAAATTTGCCGATGCCGAACTCCTCGGTATCCCACACCGTGTTGTGATCAGCGATAAGACGCTGGAGCAAGGTGGTGTCGAGTATAAGAGTCGGACTTCTGATGACGTCTCGATGATGTCGAGGGAACAATTGTTCCAAAAACTAGCTGTTTAAACCGATGATTAAAAGTTCGGTTACAGATACAATGTAGTAAATCTAACAATAAAACGTTTGTGCAATTCAAAGAGGTGCTATACTCTTTTGGATTATATGTTCGGGTGAAAGAAGAAAATGGAGCCTTAGCTGGTTCCGTAGGAGGCCTGCAGAAATGAAAAAACTATTCCATCTCACCAAAGCCGGTATCAAGGAACTAGATGCCGAGCTAGGTGAACTGAAGAAACAACGACTGACAATTGCCGAAAAGATCAAAATTGCTCGTGATTTCGGTGACCTCAGTGAAAACGCCGAGTATGCCTCAGCTCGCGAAGAGCAAGGGCGAATCGAGGGGCGCATCTCTGAGATCGAACATATCTTGAACAACGTCACTATCATCCGAGAGAAGTCCAATAGCGGCAAGGTAACGCTTGGTTCGACAGTCGAGCTGCGCGACAAGAAAGGCAAGACCAAGCAATTTACAGTTGTCGGTACTGTCGAAGCTGACCCACTGGAAGGTAAGATTTCGGACGAATCTCCTATCGGCAAAGCCCTCATAGGGCGTAAGATTGGCGAAGAGGTAACACTTGCCACGCCAAGCTCCAAACTAGTCTACTCGGTTGTTAATATATCCTAAATCAAACAATGTAATAGTAAGGTTCAGTACGCTGCTATATACTAAGCAGTAAGTTAGAAATCTATATGGCATCACTCAAAGAATACAGAGATGAACGTCTTCGAAAATTAGAAGAGCTGAAGCAGCTCGGTATCAATCCCTATCCTGCCGATACTAATAGATCACACACGCTAGATCAGATCAATAAAAAATTCGACGAGCTTGAAGGTCAAGTCGTAACCGTCGATGGTCGAATCAAATTCATACGTAGATTCGGCAAGATCGCCTTCATCGTAATTAAAGATGCCAGCGGGGAGCTACAACTATTCTGGCGCGACTCTGAGGGCAAACAATGTAATCGTGGCGCTAGTGAGTTGGGGATCGAAGAAATCACACTTCTTGATAGCGGTGATTTTGTGGAGGCAACTGGTAAGGTAATAAAGACTCAAACAGGTGAGACATCAGTGGAAATTGACACTCTCAGGCTGCTGACGAAGAGTTTGCGTCCACTGCCAAACGAGAAAGATGGCTTTACAAACAAAGAAGAGCGTTTCCGACGACGATATGTAGATATGAATGTCAATAAAGACGTGTATGACAGATTTATTCGCCGTAGCCACTTTTGGCAGGCAACACGTGATTTTCTGCTCAAAGAAGGTTTTATCGAAATTAACATACCAGTGCTTGAGCACACAACCGGGGGCGCCGACGCCAAACCATTCAGAACTCACATGGATGCTATAGATCAGGATTTTTACCTAAGGATAAGTCATGAATTGCCACTCAAGAGATTACTTGGAGCTGGCTACGAACGAGTTTTTGATGTCGGTCCTCGATTTAGAAATGAAAACTATTCGGATGAACACCTACCAGAGCACGTAGCGTTTGAAAGTTACGTCGCTTATCAGAATTACGATCAGGCCATGGAGCTCTATGAGCGAATGATGAAAGAAGTTGCTCAAGCAACTTGGGGCAAACTCCAATTCCAAGTCGGGGAGTTTGATGTCAATCTTGATCAAAAATGGCCTATTGTTCGTTATCCAGAGATCATGAATGAGAAGTTTAGTGTTGATGTGTTCAACCCGAACTTGAATCAGTTGAAACAGATTCTTGCCGACAACAACGTGAAACTCGAAGGAGAAGTAAATGTGCTTCGTGCGATGGATAGTGTATGGAAGCTTGTTCGCAAGCAATCGGCTGGACCTTTCTGGTTGATTCATGAACCAGTAGAAATATCGCCGCTTGCCAAACAAGACCCAGGCGACCCGCGAGTGACACTTCGTTTCCATCCGGTTATAGCGGGCACAGAAATGGGTAACGGATACTCAGAACTGAATGATCCCATAGACCAGTTGAATCGTTTTCTCGAGCAAGAAAAACTGCGAGAAGCGGGCGATGAAGAGGCTCAAATGCTAGATATCGATTTTGTCGAAATGTTAGAATACGGCATGCCACCCGCTTGTGGTTGGAGTTATTCAGAACGCTATTTTTGGGCTTTAGAGGGTGTTACGGCTCGTGAAGGCGTACCGTTTCCGCAGCTGCGTCATGAGGTTGATAGTGTCACAAAAGCCATATATCCAGACATTAAACTCAAGTAGATGTTGTAGTTTGGTGCAAGAGTATTGTCCTGGTGGCCGGTAACGCTTATCGTAATACGTATGACAGGGGCAGAGGATTTGTCGCGGATGCAGGTTGATTGTAAAGTCAACAAAGTCTATGTTAGGCACTTCAATGCCCATATACAAACTGCGCAAACAGCGCCAATCAGTCTTGAATCTGGTCTTCCAGTACCACCAATGCCAGAATTGATGCGGCACAATCTTGGAATCGAATCTGGTTGTACGTGTCAGGCCTGCGCGCCGGATCGTGATCATGTCTGGTGGGAGCGTGACAAGTTCGCCAAAGGCCAACTCAAGAAGGTTAGGGATCTACCCCTTTTCATCACTCAGATTGCAGATTGTCAACACGACGCGCTTCATATTGCACAAGATGAACCATCGGTAGTTGGCGAATCACTGTGTCAAGCCGTACTTCGGCAAGCTCACTTAGAGAGTCAGCTTATCCTAACTCGTCAGCGAATAATTACGCGGAGAGGCGATACGGTACCTCCAGAGAGCCCCAAACGGACTGTCAAATCACTTGATCAGCTAGAGGAAGAGCAAGATAGGTTTAGTGAGCGGTTGGGACTCTGTATTCGCACAGTCGGTGACTTGTTAGCGCCTCAGTATTACGTAGTGGAAGATGGCGGCGTTGTGATCTATACTTGTACGAGGCAATTACCAGAGGAGACTCCAGTTGATCAAAGTTAGTAATATCACCAAAGTTTATGGCAAGAAGGCCAATGCCTTCACGGCTCTTAGTGACGTGTCATTCGATATAGAGGATGGCAGTACGGTTTCTATCATGGGTAAGAGTGGCTCCGGTAAGTCCACCCTGATGCATATCATGAGTGGTTTGGATCATCCTGATACGGGAGAAGTTATCTTTGGCGATAAAAATCTCTTTGCCCTCTCACGGCGTAAGATTGATCTTTTTCGCGCCAAAGTGATGAGTTTTATTTTCCAAGCCTTTTTCGTCGAACCCAATCAGACCTGCTATCAAAACGTAGCACTTCCCCTAGAAATCGCCGGTATCAAAAAATCACGACGCCGAGCTATGATTCTCGATGCCCTCGAGAAAGTAGAGTTATCTGACAAGATCGATAGTCGGGCTCGTGATCTATCCGGGGGGCAAAAGCAGCGTTTGGCGATTGCCCGGGCTATTGTTCTCGAACCTAAACTCATCTTTGCCGATGAGCCGACTGGCAACCTCGACAGTACTACAGGCGAGCTCATCATCGATTTGTTGTTTGATCTGAATAAAACTCTTGGTAGCACGTTGATAGTCGTTACGCACGACGAAGATCTGGCAAGTCGTTGTCAGACTCAAATCGTACTCATGGATGGCAAAATAGCGAGTATTAAGTCCAATAAACCTGCAAAAAGGAAGACAGCATGAGTATCCGAGATATCATCAAGCGAAGTGGGAGAAGTCTTAGAAGTGCCAAAGGCCGCACACTGCTGACTGCACTGGCCATTGCGGTTGGCGGATTTACGCTCACGCTCACATTGTCTGCGGCTCGCGGTGCCAAAGCCTATACTGATCGGATAGTATCCAGCAACTTCGATCCGGCCGAGCTACTAGTTGCCAAAGACGATCGAATCTTCAGCGCCAGTGGTTCGACGAAACCTATCGAATATGATGAATCAATCGGGGAGTCCCAGGGCTTTAGTATCAAGAGGATTGATCGCAGTGATATCGATAAAATCCAAGTGCTACCCGGTGTCGAGGAAGTCAGGGAGGGTTATCAGATCAACCTCCAGTATGTTACGAGAGGGGGCAATAAACGATACACAGGAATGCTAGAGGTTTACAATCGCGCCCAGAAGCCAGAGATTGCTGCCGGTGCATTGTCGGACAACCTGCCGGCACGTTCGGTATTGCTACCCGATGAGTATCTTGATCTGCTGGGGTTTAAATCAGCCGAAGACGCTGTAAGCAAACAGATTACTCTGCAAGTACAGCAGCCATTTGGCAAGGTTCTCAGTGAGCCATTCACTATTGCAGCCGTTACCAAAAAGCCGGCTACTAGTATCAGTTTCGTGCAACGTCCACTCCTAGCTGGTCGTGATGATGTAAAAATGCTAAGTGATTTTGTGAATGCCGGAACGGTCAATGCCGATAAGTTCATCTATGTCAGTGTCCGAGTGAAAGATGGGCTGGATAAAACCAAACTCAAAGCTGTGCAGGATCAACTGAAAAGCATGGGGTACAATCCACAAAGTGTCGAGGATACGCAAAAATTCCTCGGTCAAATTATTAGTGTCTTGCAGGGGATTGTGCTTGGCTTCGGTAGCGTGACACTGATAGCGTCGTTTTTCGGGGTTGTGAATACTATGTATATCAGTGTGCTAGAACGAACTCGAGAGATCGGTCTCATGAAAGCTCTTGGTATGTCGCGTCTCAGTGTCAGCGCGTTGTTCATGACCGAAGCGACCTGGATAGGATTCTTGGGGGCAGCTTTGGGTAGCGGCTTTGCATTCTTGCTCGGAACTGTTCTCAACCCGACAATTAGCGAGAAACTCAGCTTTGGCTCGGAGAGGTTACTGATCTTTGTCTGGTGGCAGATGGCCCTCGTAATACTGTTCTTGATGCTAGTGACTACCATCGCTGGCTTGTTGCCAGCTCGCAAGGCTTCGAAGCTCGATCCGATCGAAGCTCTCCGAACAGAGTAGTAGGGTAGAATAGTAGGGGTATGATGTCAGAAAATACGGCAAGGCGAATCGTTGCTCGGTATGGCGGGTGGTTGCTCGTTATCGTGCTGTGTTTGATTCCGTTCTTGCGCTGGATATC
>CAZDBS010000003.1:0-52788 GCA_964503775.1 uncultured Candidatus Saccharibacteria bacterium | reverse complement strand
GCGGGTGGTTGCTCGTTATCGTGCTGTGTTTGATTCCGTTCTTGCGCTGGATATCGCTATCGCCGCTGAACGAACAATTCGCTACGTGGGATCAAGCGCTTTTGTCACTAGGAAAAGCTCTCGGGATCGTCGGTTTGGTGCTATATGCGCTGAATTTCGTGCTATCAACTCGTTGGAAGCGGCTTGAAGATTTATTTGGTGGGCTCAATAGAGTTTATATCGCTCATCATATCATCGGTGGGGCGGCACTAATATGCGTTCTATTTCACCCAATACTCCTCGCGCTTAATCTAGTTGATTTCAGAGAACTTTCGACATTCCATAACGCAGCATTGTTTTTGCTTCCCCGAGGTATCCACATCGATGGCTATCTCACGACGTACAAGCAGTTATCAGCTATCAACAACGGCATAGTGGCCTACCTCGGCATGGTCATACTGCTCATCATCACTTTTTTTGTTAAGTTACCTTATCAGATATGGCGACTGACGCATAAATTTTTGGGGGTGGCATTCTTGCTCGCAGGCTTACACGTATTACTCATTAGGTCAGATACCTCGCGAGATGTATTCCTCAAGTTTTATCTGCTGATGTGGGTGGTTGTAGGCCTGGCGTGCTTTGCATATCGCAGTCTGATGGCGAATGTAGTAGTTCGCCGGTCAAAATATCGAGTCGAAAAAGTGGTGTCGCAGCCCGGTAATGTTATAGCTCTGGAACTCAGTCCGGTTGAGCGATCTATCAGTTTCAAAGCAGGTCAATTCGTATTTATACGATTCCCTGATAGTCGATCACTCGGCATCTCCAAAGAGTCACATCCATTCTCCATCACCTCGTCACCCTCCGGTGTTAACCTATGGTTAGGTATCAAAGCTCTGGGAGACTACACTAAAAGTCTCACCAACTTGAAGCCTGGCACAGTAGCTGAGATTGAGGGAGCATTTGGTAGGTTTATCTCAGTACGTTCCAAAAGACCTCAGATATGGATAGCTGGTGGCATAGGTATCACGCCCTTTTTGAGCATGGTTCAGGCTTTGGATCCAACGTCTCCGGCTGTCACTCTTGTCTACAGTGCTGCGACGCGGTCGGAGTTACTGGAGCAGGAAGCTCTAGGTAAACTTATACCTAATCGGCTCAAAAATTTTACATATCATGCTTATGTGACGGATGAACAAAAAGGTTTTTTGACCGCTGACTGGGTTGAACAACAGTATGGTAAGCTCGATGATGTCGAGCTGTACATCTGTGGCCCGCCATCCATGATGAAGTCTTTGAAACAGCAATTTATATCCAAAGGTGTTCGTAAACATCATATTCGCACGGAGGAGTTTGCTTTAACATGAAACTGAATCGAATCGTTCTCATTGCAATTATTACAGCTGGTTGCATGGTAAGTCTTATCTTTGCCCTTGGGATACTTGGTAGCGATCCAAAGCAAGTGAGCAATATTCAAGCACCGAGTACTGTCGACTCCAAGACCACCGAAGCAGTAGCTGGACCCCAAACTCCAGCGACACCGGCAACTCCAATATCGACGACAGTTGTTTCAACGGCCCCTAATCCAACCACCACAGCCTCGCCCACTACGACAACCGTAACGACGGCTCCGCCAACTCCAACTCCAACTCCAACTCCGCCTACAACTATCCCATGTGGTCAGTCGGGCGGCAGCTGTACTTCTGCTCAGGTCGCGGCTCATAACTCGGCTGCAAATTGTTGGGTCATCTATAACGGTTATTACTACATAGTAACTTCGTATGTTTCGAACCACCCAGGCGGCAGTAGTGTTTTTAATAGTGCGACATGCGGACATGATATCTCCGGTTACTTGAGCGGAGCAAAGTCGTCAGCCGGTGAACAGTATAACCACAAACAAAGCGCCTATAATGTCCTTGCGAGTTACAAGGTGGGGGCAGTACAGTAATGCTATGAGCAGGGTCACAACCAGTCGCAAAGAAGTTGTTATCGGTGTCTGCTCCGGTCTGGTTGTTGGTTTTGTAATATTCATGGTTTTGCTCACAGTCGACAAACGGCGTGATGATCAGCAGGTAACCGGACAACACTTGGACACCAAAGTCTTGGGGTGGAAAGTGTCGACGACTGGGGATGAAGCGTTTCGTCCGAAACCAGGTTACAAGTTTGTCATCGTTGACAGTCTGGTCCAATCGCGTCTCACAAAAGGCGAGTGGTTCGCTCCAGCACTACAGAGTTATGTTCAAGATGAAACCGGTGCTCATTATCAGCTGTCGCCATTACTTCTCGACAAACCCTTCGACGCTCGCGAGTATGCTGCGGGCGAAACCGCCACAGGTGAACTGAGTTATCAGGTTCCGCTACAGTCTGAAAAACTTAAGTGGTGCTATCAAACCGAGTCAGATGCAGTTGCGATATGTGTGGATTTACGCTCAGATGGACAATGATATATAAAGTAGTGTTCCTATCACTTATCAGTATAACTATCATTGTTGGTCTTGTTGACAATTGCCAAGCACTTTCGTAGTATAAATGCATACACGCCTCGCCCAATTCCGAAAGGAACCGGCGAGGTTCTTTTATTCAGACCTCAATAGATCCAACTCTGATATACTCACACCATGAAAACTGTGGTATTTGTCGATGGGGAGAATTTTCAGAAGAAGATCAAGCAGGTTTATCGCCAGAAGCGACTGGGATGGGATGATCATGCTTTTGGCAATATCAAGCTGAAACAACTCTTGCACGATATGTTGCCTGATCTCAAAATTGATGAGATTCGGTACTATGTAGCCAAATTGCACGTCTACAAGGAGACAAAAGAGAAGAGTGAAGATCTCGTCGCGTTGCAACGGGCACTGAAAAGTAACCTGGAGGCTCAAAAAGTCAATTTCATCACTAGTGGAAATGTCCGCATGTTCTCAGCCGGGAAGGATGTTGATCCGGTCTTTAAAGAGAAGGGTGTTGATGTTCGTTTGGCCGTCGATATGATCAGCCTAGCTGCAGACAGGAAAATCAAGACAGCGGTTATCTGCAGCTCTGACTCGGACATGCAGCCGGTCATAACTGAGCTCAAGCGCCGCAAAGTTCATACCGTGTACCTAGGTTTTCAGGCCCAACCCAACAAAGGTCTAGTTTTTACATGTGACGAAACGATTCTGCTTCGCAACAACGAGCTGCCACCATACATCCAACCCAAGCCACCGCTCAAGGTTGCCAGGTACGACGAGGATCGCAAAAAATAATGGTCGGTAGCGACACAAACGAAAAGATAACATTAGCTGCGGGCTGTTTCTGGGGAGTGCAGTATTATTTTGATCAAGTTTCAGGGGTTATCAAGACTGTGGCAGGCTACACGGGTGGACATACCGACAACCCGACTTACGAGCAAGTATGTAGCCACACGACAGGGCATACGGAAGCCGTCGAGGTTACTTTTGATCCTAATCAAGCAAGCCTGGAAACAATTTTGAGGCAGTTTTTCTATATGCATGATCCCACGCAGGTAGGTGGACAAGGTCCAGATATAGGTGATAGTTATAGATCAGCTATCTTTTACCTAGACGATACTCAAAAAGAAGTTGCTGAAAAAATGAAGACTGAAGCACAGAAAGAGTACGCCAAACCTATAAGTACCGAGATAACAAAAGCTTCGACTTTTTGGCCGGCTGAGGAGTATCACCAGAAGTTTGCTGAGCGAACTGGAAGAGGAATGTGCCACAGACCTTACAAGGCTATGTAGCGTCCGGTGTGTTGCGAACGACGGTGATGGTACATTCGGTCACGAGCGCAGCGACTGCACCGACCGCCGCTAGGGCGGGGGCTAGAACTAGTCCGATGACGCCGACGGTTACCGGGAATTCAATAACTGTTTTGTCTTCTTTGTTCTTGATGATGATACGTCGGACGTTGCCTTCGTTGATGATTTCTTTGACTTTCTTCAACAAATCCTCGCCGTTTACTTTGAATTCTTCCTGGGGTTGATTTTGTTCGTCAGGTTTCATAGTGTGCCTCCTTAGCTATCTTTATTATAAACCACGAGCACTAGACAAGCCCAAACATAAGTCTTATGATGGAATCGTAGTAATAATCTCTTGAAAGGGGATGAAAATACGATGGAAATGAATACACTCGATAAAGTATCGACTGCTCTTTTGGTAGTTGGGGGTCTCAACTGGGGACTCGTGGGGGTTTTCGAATACAATCTAGTTAGTGAACTATTCGGTGTAGACTCTGGCCTTACTCGAGTGGTCTACTCAGTTGTCGGTCTCGCTGCAGTATATTGTCTCTATCGTATGGTAGCGATGATGTCTAGTAAACCTGCGCCAAAAGCCTAGATCCAGCTTCATCACCTTAATCAAGATCCCGTTCTGCTGTATAGCGGATACGGGATCTTTTGTATACTAACGGGTATGGTTGAAGAAATAGTCAATATCGAGAAGCTCGTTCCTGGCGGCCAAGGACTCGGCCAACTGGCAAATGGTCAGAAGATTTTCGCATGGAACGCCCTTCCAGGCGAGGAGGTTAAAGTTCAGGTGTGGCGACGGAAGAAGCAATATGCCGAGGGGTTAGCAACCGAAATCATTAAGTCCTCCTCACATCGTATAACGCCAGAAGAACCCGACAGCTATCTGGCTACGTCGCCTTGGCAAATTATGGACTGGGACTACGAAAACGAACAAAAGAAGCTACTTATAGAGGAAATATTTCAAAGAGAGAAAATTCCTTTATCAGAGTTCGAGTTTGTCGCTGGTGCCGAAACTTTCAATTATCGGAATAAAATGGAATACAGTTTTTGGGCTGATGATTCAGGGCTCCATCTGGCGCTTTATAATCGCGGTAGTCATCAGAAATCAATCGTCAACGGTTCGAAGTTAGCCATGACAGCTTTGGACACAGCTGCTAAGTCTGTATTAGAAGTTTTGAGCGCGTCGCATATCCAGGGCCGCCAGCTTAAGAGTATGGTTGTTCGCTGCTCACAGGCGGGTGATTGCGTTGTCTCGCTATTTGTCAAAGACCGGGAATTTCCCAAACTCCAGCTTCCTCGAGGCGTACAGGGACTTCGTGTGTATTACTCAGATCCAAAGAGTCCAGCTTCGGTCATGAGTGAGTTGTTATACGAGGTGGGCGACTTAAGACTTAAGGACACAGTTCTGGGAGCAAGTCTTATCTATGATGTTGACTCGTTTTTCCAAGTTAATGTACCGGTGTTTGAACGTGCCGTCCAAACTATGTGTGATGCTAGTGAGGCCAGTGATTTCTTCGTAGACATGTATGGGGGTGTCGGTAGTATCGGGCTGGCGTTGTCGGGTGAAAAGCCGCTAACGATAGTCGAGCTGGATAAGCAATCGGCTGCTATGGCTCGGCTGAATGGCGGGGAAGATACGACGGTGGTACAAACGAGCACTGAGAAGGCACTGGATTACATATCCAGTGACAAAGTCGTGATATTCGATCCGCCTCGAGCTGGTCTACATGTGAAGATTGTCGAGAAATTACTCGAAGTTCTACCACCTAAGATTTACTATCTGAGTTGTAATCCAGCTACGCAAGCTAGAGACCTGAATCGGCTCCTCGAGCATTACGAAATTATCAAAGCTGAGGGCTACAACTTCTTCCCGAGGACACCTCATCTCGAATGCTTATTAATACTAAAGCGCAAGGTATAATGTCCCTGATGAGACTTCATAGATTTTACATAGGCCAGCTGCACGACAAGTCGGGTCCGCTCAAACTCGAGCGCCTACTATGGGTCAATGACGAAAACCTGGTGCGACAATGGACCAAAGTATTGAGATTTCAGGTTGGGGACGAGGTCGTATTGTTTGACGGACATGGTGAGGACAGGCTGTATCGGATTACGAAATTCGAACCTCGGGCGGCTCATCTCGAACTGATCACTGAGATCAAGCGAACGCTTCCAGGTAGGGAACTGTATCTGTGTTTTAGTTTGCTTAAGAAAGACAAGAACGAATGGGTACTCCAAAAATGCACCGAGTTAGGTGTGAGCCATTTCATACCTATCATCACCGACCGAACCGAGAAGACTGGCTGGGACAACGAACGGGCTCAGAAGATAGTCATCGAAGCCAGCGAGCAGTGCGGCCGAAGCGACATCCCTCGTCTGCGTGAACCTGTGAGTCTCGAGTCTACCCTGGAGGAGCTCAAAGACTACAACTTGCTGGTGTGTGACAAGCAAGAGCCTGCTGGCACGGTTGAGGCAGGATTCAGTGATTCTCCAAGTGAAGCACCAATTGTGCTGTTCGTCGGACCGGAGGGCGGGTGGTCAGAGAACGACCACGAAGTTTTCCGTAGGTTCAATGTTCGATATTTTGACTTAGGTCAGCTCACACTTCGAGCCGAAACCGCCTGTGTCGCGGCGGTGACAAAACTTATTAGCTAGCTGGTGTTGCGGTTGGTGTAGTAGGTGCGGATGGAGTTGCAGGCGTAGCTGTTGTTGAGGCAACGTTTTTTAGAGGTCCCTGGTAGGTAGCATCACCAAACCCTAGGATGAGATAGCCGATTGGTGAAAGTAAAGCGAGCAGGAAAAAAGACCAGCCGCTTGATTTTCCGAACGCTTTACCGAGGCGATTGCTCCAAATGATCAAGAAAACAATATTTACGATTGGAACGAGAACTAATAGTACCGCCCATGGTGATACGTCGATGATTTGGAGCATGACGATGAGGTTGTAGATCGGTATAATTGCTGCCCAACCTGGTTTACCGGCTTTTTCAAACACTTTCCACATACCGACGATACTAAGGATCCCCCAACCATACGACCCAAACGTAACAGCGGGTGGTGCTGTGTATGCAGTAGTCGTAACCTCGTTACCTGTTGTATAGAACGTCTGAGCGAGTGATTGCAGCATAGTGTCATCTCTCCTTGCTTGAAAGATTACTTGATTTAAGCATAAGTGTATCGAGAAGCGTGGAAGTTGGCAATGATTATCTCTAGCCGAAGAGGTGACAAGCGTACTATACTAAAGTCATGCTAGATATACAGTTTATACGAGACAACCGAGACCTAGTTCGAGAGAAGAGCCAGCAGAAAAATGTCGAGGTGGATATCGATCATCTGCTTGGACTTGATGATACGAGGCGGAGTCTGATCACCAAGGTCGAGACCCTCCGTCAACAACGTAATAGCCTGTCGGCACAGTCTGAGGGAAACAAACCAACGGACGATCAAATCACCGAAGGGCGGCGACTAAAAGAAGAGATCAGCTCCCTAGAATCAGAGCTCCAAACAGTCGATAGGGATTTTCGTAGTTCTATGCTGCAGGTCCCGAATCCCATACAGGACGACGTCCCAGTTGGCGCTGATGAATCGGCCAATGAAGTTATCAAAACAGTTGGAGAGGTTCCGAAGTTTGAGTTTGAAATCAAGGATCATCTGGAACTTGGTGAGAACCTAGGAATTATAGACGTGGAACGCGGTGTCAAAGTTAGCGGCAGTCGGTTCTATTATCTCAAAGGTTCAGCCGTCCAGTTGGAGTTTGCGCTCGTCAACTGGTTGATCGCCAAATACTTGGCCAAAGGCTTCACTCTCGTATCGGTGCCACAGCTCGTCAAACGAGAGTTGATGGAAGGTACCGGCTTTTTCCCGGCAGATGAAAATGAGATCTACAAAGTCAACGAAGATGATGATGAGCTCTACCTCATAGGAACGAGTGAAGTACCGTTGGCCGGACTGCACGCCGGCGAAGTCCTCGATTCGCTCGATGAACCGAAACGATACTTAGGTTTCTCGACTTGTTTTCGGCGCGAAGCCGGTTCATATGGTAAAGACACGCGGGGGGTTTTCCGAGTTCACCAGTTTGACAAGCTGGAGATGTATTCATACTGTCGACCTGAAGTCTCGCGGGATGAACACGAGTATCTGCTCGGCATCGAAGAGGAAATTCTCCAAGATCTCAAGCTTCCATATCATGTCCTCAATCTATGTAGCGGTGATCTCGGAGCACCAGCCGCCAAGAAATACGATTGCGAAGCATGGATTCCTTCTCAAGCTCGGTACCGGGAGCTAACGAGCTGTAGTAATACGACAGATTTTCAAGCTCGCCGTCTTAATATCCGGTATAGGACTTCTGATGGAAAAACAGAGCTTGCTCACACTTTGAATGGCACAGCCATGGCCTACAGCCGCATGCTCATAGCTATCATGGAGAACTATCAACAAGCTGACGGTAGGGTAAAAGTTCCAGAGGTGTTACTACCATTTATGAGTGGGAAGGAGTATCTATGATCAAAAAGATCGAAACCAGCGCCAAGGGCTTAGATCTCAACGACACGATCAACTCGTATATCCAGGAGAAGATCGGGGATCTAGACCGATATATTCAGCGACATGCACGCAGGACTGTCCACGCTGAGGTGAAGTTGTGGAAAGAGAAAGGTAAAGGCGCGCGGGGCTATACGGTGGAGGTAGTCCTGTCCCTGCCACACAATCCGCTGGCGGCCAAAGAAACTGCTTCGACCATTGAAGCAGCCATTGATGGCGTCCAAGACAAAGTCAAGCAACAACTTCGTAAATACAAAGAAACCAAAACATCCAGAAAAACCGTCCGTCATCAATTCGAACGGGCCCTTTCACGGCTTGCTCGACGATCATCTACAGAGTAAACTGTATTAGTTTTACACTCTGAAATTCTGACAAAGCGGGAAGGTGACTTATGAAGCAATTTTTGAAGCGAGCAATTGGAGCTGATCCACAAGCCAAAACTCTGAAGCGTATGCAAAAACGCGTCAGTCAGATTAATGATCTCGAAAAACAGTATGAAAAACTGACAGACAAGCAACTGCGCGCTAAGACGGCTGAGTTCAAAAAAGACTTAGAGAAAAAGACGCTGGATGACATATTGCCTGAAGCTTTCGCAGTGGCCCGCGAAGCAGCCAAGCGCACTATTGGCCAGAGGCATTTTGATGTGCAACTTATCGGTGGCATGGTCTTGCACGAAGGTTCCATCGCCGAGATGAGAACCGGTGAAGGCAAGACCTTGGTAGCGACGTTGCCTCTGTATCTCAATGCTCTAGAAGGCAAGGGTGTACATCTCGTAACTGTGAATGATTACCTCGCGCAGCTACATGCCGGTTGGATGGGTCAGGTGTATCACGCTCTCGGTTTGACGACCGGTGTCATCATCGCCGATGCCTCATTTGTCTACGATGAAGAATTTGTTAACGACGAGCATGAGGATGAACGTTTTCGCCACCTAAGACCCTGTACTCGTAAAGAAGCTTACGCTGCTGACATCACCTACGGTACCAACAACGAATTCGGATTCGACTACTTGCGCGACAATATGGTCAGTGAGGAAGAATCTCTCAGGCAGCGCAATCTTCACTATGCCATCGTCGACGAGGTTGACTCTATCCTAGTCGATGAAGCTCGCACGCCACTCATCATCTCGGCCGCCTCATCTGACAGTAGTACTAGTTACGCCTTGTTCTCTCAAGTAGCTCGCCAAATGGTCAAAGACACTGACTACAAAGTGGACGAAAAACAGCGTCGGATCAGTATGACTGACGAAGGTATCGAGAAAGTTCAGAAGATCTTAGGCATAGAGAATATGTATGATCCTGAACATGTTCGCCAGATCTATCACATGGATCAGGCCATGAAAGCCGAAGCGATCTTCAAACGAGATAAAGATTATGTCGTCACCAAAGACGGAGAAGTGATCATCGTTGATGAGTTTACCGGTCGTTTGATGCATGGACGTCGCTATAACGAGGGCTTACACCAAGCCATCGAAGCCAAAGAAGGTGTCGAGGTGATGCAAGAGTCTATGACACTGGCTACCATATCTTTCCAAAACTACTTCCGACTTTACAAAAAACTAGCTGGCATGACCGGTACGGCCAAGACCGAATCCGAAGAGTTTCATCAGATCTACAAACTCGAAGTTGTGGAGATTCCGACGAATCGACCGATGATTCGTAAAGATTTAACTGATAAGATTTACAAGACCGAAGCCGGGAAATTTAGGGCTATTGTCGCCAAGGTCAAAGAACTGCACGAAAAAGGTCAGCCGGTTCTCATCGGTACAGTGTCAATCGAGAAAAACGAAGAGCTGAGCAACATGCTGAACAAAGCTGGCGTGCCGCACCAGGTTTTGAACGCCAAAAACAACGAGCGTGAAGCCGGCATTGTCGCCAAGGCCGGACATAAGGGAGCGGTGACTCTAGCTACCAACATCGCCGGACGAGGCACGGACATCATGCTCGATGAAGAGTCCAAAACGCTGGGTGGATTGTTTGTTCTCGGTTCCGAGCGACACGAATCAAGACGTATAGACAATCAGCTTCGTGGACGATCAGGTCGTCAGGGTGATCCGGGTGAGACGCAGTTCTATGTCTCATGCCAGGATGATCTCATGCGCATTTTCGCTGGCGACCGGATAGCATCACTGATGGATCGGCTTGGTGTCGACGAGGATACCCCCATAGAGAATAGGGCTGTAAGTAAGAGTATCGAAAGTGCCCAGAAAAAGGTTGAAGGTAATAATTTCGACCAGCGCAAAAACGTCGTGCAGTACGACGATGTCATGAATCGTCACCGCAAAGCTACTTATTCCCGTCGCCGCGAGATTCTGATGAAGGACGACATATCGACAACTATCAAAGGTGTTATATCCAGGGAAGCTAAGAATTTGATGACCCTTGACGATACTGACACCCTGAAACTTCGTACTGAAATCCAAACCGTATTACCTCTTGAAGACAAAGAGCTTGATAACCTCATCAAAGCCGATCGCAACAAACGTGAACGGTTGCTTGAGAAATACGTGTTGGATCTCTACGACCGTCAAGAGAAAGTTTTTGGAAGCGTGATCTTTCGTAAAGTAGAACGAGACGTATTTTTACAAGTTCTCGATAACCTCTGGATGCAACACCTCGAGAATATGGAGCATCTGCGCGAGGGTATAGGTTGGCGGGGCATTGGCCAGAAGGACCCTCTTGTCGAGTATCGCCGTGAGGGTCAGTACCTCTATGAAGGCATGCAGGTCCAGCTTCAAAGCGAAGTCACCAGGTTGCTTCTAAGGGCTATGCCGACCCAGACTAGTCTCACGGATGACAAGATGGAAACAGAGTTGACGCGGGCTGCCGGATCGTCAGTCGAGAGCGGGGACATGGATAAAACTGGCGAGCATGCCGGGGATGAAGATTTCAAAGCCTCGCGCAGCAAAGCTGAAGCTGCCATCCGCAAAGCCAGAAACGATCGTCGAAAAACTCGCAAACAAGAACGAAAAAACAAGAAGAAAGGCAAGAAGCGAAAGTAGTAGACAGGTGACAGGCTATGGTGGGTAGCAATGCACCGATGTTATTCCCGCAACCTATTCTATGAAACACACAGTTACTGAAGTAAAACTCAAACATGGTGCCAAAGGTCTATTAGTTCACGTGCCTGAAGCAACGGTCACGACCTTTGATTTCAACTTTCGAGCCGGTGAGTACCTGACTGATGATCCGGGAAAATGGGAAGTGGCACATATCATGGAGCATCTCTCGCTGGGAGCCAACAAACGAATTCGCAAAGCGCGGACATTTGATGCAGAATTCAGGAGGAACGGGGCGTATTGTAATGCCTCAACCAGCTCTTATCATGTCGAGTACACGGCGGAGTGTGCGGCATTTGAAACAGCCCGAATCGTCGATCTGATGACCACCGCTATATCCGAACCGATTTTTCTGGAGAGTGAATTTGAAGCGGAAATGGGCTCTGTTCGGGAAGAATTGACAGGCAGATCAAACAATCATTTCCGGCATCTGATCCTGGCAACCCGAGAGGCCAATGGATTTATTAATTTGAGAGATCAGGAGAGGTTGAAACGTCTTAAGAACGTTACGTTAGATGACATCCGGAAACACTATAAAAAAACCCATCACAAACCCAATATGCGCTTCGTGGTGGCGGGTGATATGGATAAATACGGGCCAGGTATTTTATCAAAAATCGACCGCATGCCGCTTGCCAAGGACGGTGAGCGCTTCGAGCTGCCTGAGGAGAAACCCACGGGCTTACCCACGCCGCTGTACATCGAGAATTTCACTGTTGAGAATATGTATTGCACGTTCGAAACATTCTATCCTAACTCGCTAACTGACAAAGAATGGGATACTCTGACCATTACCAACATCATACTTATCGACACATTCCAGTCTAGAATCTTCGCCGAGGCGCGAGAAAAAGGCTTGATTTACGATATCGGCGGGGACTTCTCATGGACGCCAAGCTACACGTCGTGGCGAGGATCGTGTCAAGTGAGTGTCGACAATGCACTTGGGTTGTTTGAAATCATCGTTCGTGAGTTCAGACGGGTATTGGATGGCAAGGTAGAAGATGAAGACATCCAAGCAGCCAAATCCTATGCCCTTGGCCAGTATCAAAGAGGTGCGCAAACAGTTGCGAGCCTGGCGAGTTACTACTCGGGTAAGTACTTTTTCGAGGAAAAGATCGAAGATTTTCTCAGTGTACCGTCACGTATCAATGCCGTCACCAAAACTCGGATTGTCAATACGACGAGGAAACTTTTCGAAGACAAGCACTGGTGTCTTGGTATCTTAGGACAATGCCCCGAAGATCTCCAGGCAGCCCTACACGAGAAGCTCTCGACACTTTGGGAATAGGTGGAAGCAGCGGAGAGTGATCCGCTGTACGGCGGAGTCTAAAGTGGATAGTAAGAAATAGTTTAAGTTTTTAGTATATATTGTTGTACAATATCCCCACTAATTTGATGGAGAAATGATGAGAACATCTGGACCTGAAATGTCGAGGCGAAGATTTTTGAAATTCGGTGGAGCTGCGGTTTTAGGAACAGCTGGAGTTGGCGCAGTTGCTGCAGAGACTTTAGTAGGCATGGCTGGTGCCGCTAGCACTGATATGCCACCTGCGGACGTTATGCCACCGGGTGCAGCGATGTGCAGTGATCCGAGTACACCTACTGGACTCGAACAGGGTGGCTCAAAACCGGGTGATATGGCAACGTCGGGTCCTGAGAATCCCACTCAACTCACTCCTGAGATGGCACTTATGCAGGCCGAGCAACAGTACGCCATTGCAGTTATGGGCTACTACGCTGGTAAGTCAGAGGAAGTACGGGCTGGGTATGCAGGGGCTACAGCATCTATCAGGACTTCATCGCCCGAAGTTGTCGATGATGGGTCAACTGTAACAAAGAATTGGCAGTACGGGCTTGGCGAAACTGGAACCATGACTGTCTCAGAAACATATAAAGACGGCAAGCTACTGTCTAGTGTATTTACTCTTGGCGAAACGAGAGTTGATCTTCGAATTGTCGACACCGGCAGTGGACAAGAATTGTGGATACCACACACCTCATATGCTCCAAATTACGTCATGACGACTATTGATAATCCTGGTACTCCTGAAAGTACAACACCGAATACTTCGACAACCATTCCATCAGCGGCTGGTAACACCTCCGGATATAATCAGCCCGGTCCTAATAGTTACCCGGGAGCTTCGACTTCGCTTGGAGGCTTGTCGGCTGGTCAGCAAGCTATGGCTGATGTCTCGGGTGCTCTCACACTGTTCAAACGAGCGACGCAATAGGAAGATTCTTGCTATACTGGCTCCATGCACAAGCGGGATGACGAGTGGCTGCAGGAGTTCGAGCGACAGCTGAAGATTAGCGGACCCGGACACCTGCCCGAATCACACATCCATCACCATACAGTTGCAGACTGGTGGCAACACGAGCGACGTATGGCGAGACGAATCTGGCGGGATCTCGTCAATGTCTTCGAGTATTTTCACCTGACCGAAAAGAAAGTTGTCCGGATACTCCAGGTATCGGGTGTGGTGTGTTTCGTCGTGCTCATCACCCAGTTGATTATCCCGTCAACTCTAGCAACCCGAAAACTACAACTAGATGACATCATCTACAACTCGCGCGACACAGGTGACATCGAAAGTGCCATGCGCGAACAGGCCAAGACTAAGATCGTGTCTGTTTCGTCCGGTGTAGATAGGTTAGAAGTTCCGTTGGCGGCCGGTGGGGCGGTTGCCCAAATCGAGCAAAGTCTTGTTGATGCCCGTGACTACTCCATCGTAGAGCGGCTTATTCCTTTTTCTATCATTCATCAAGTGACAACACCGGCATCGGTGCAAGTGGAATATACCTTTGACGCTGAGCGGCTCAAACAATTAGCTGAGCATATTGCCCTACAGCTCGATAAGCCAGGTCTTAACGCCTTTGTGACTTACGATGACAACGGCTCGGCAAGCATCGTCCCAGAGAAGTCTGGCAAGCAACATAGTGTCCCCCAGATCATGGAAGCATTGCTGAGTGACTCTAGTTATAACAACGGTATCGAAGTTCCATATAACGTCATCGAGGCGGAGCGAACCAACGAATCTCTAACGAACATCGTCGCCCAGTACAACAATCTACTAACACGCAAAATACCGCTTCGCGTCAATGAACAGGTAGTAGTGCCTGATCAGAAAACAATTGCTTCTTGGACAACTATAACCATACCTCCGAGCGCTCAGGAACAACCCACGATCGACTATAAATCTGACGCCATCAAGGCTTACGTAAACGACATAGCCAAGTCCTTGACCGTCGATCCAACACCGACGGTTGTGCGACGGACACTCGGCACTGAGATTGGTCGGACACTCGGTAAGAGTGGCGTGGGAATCGACACTGAGGCCATGGCTGCCACTATCATCAGTCAGCTGAAAGACGGCACAAATGTCGAAAAGGATATAGCGGTCGTAACCAAGCCAGTACCCGCACCGATTATCGTCAAAGACGAGCCACTGGAGGCTGACAGCTTGCTGGGTGTTATCGATCTCGCTGTACGATCGCAGAGGGGCACCTACGGTGTGGCGGTCAAAGAGCTGAATGGTCAACAACGCGCGGCCGAATACCGAGGTGATGTGCAGTTTGTAACAGGCAGTACATACAAATTACTTCTCACTCAGGCGGTATACCAACGAACGACACTGGGCGAAAAACACTGGAGCGATGTGGTGGTCGGCGGGCTGACACTCGATACATGCTTTGAGCGCATGCTGACAGTCTCGGATAATTACTGTGCGGCAGCGGTCGGGGATTTTATCGATTGGCGACGCGCTGACCAAGAGCTTGCCAAAATTGGGATCATCAATACCAAAGTCTATAGCTACTATCATGGGTATTTCGAACACAAAGTATCAACCGCCCACGATGAGATGACCTACATGGAGAAGATCGCCAGAGGCGAAATCATGGACGAGTCGTTCCGTAGTCGGATCTTAGGTTATCTCAAGCGTCAGATATACCGCGGCGGCATACCGACTGGAGCCACTGGTTCGGTCGTTGCCGACAAGTCTGGCAATGTCGATGAGTATTACAATGATACGGCTGTTGTCTACGGTTCGAAAAGTACCTACGTTATCTCTATCATGAGCAAAAACAATATGACCTGGCCGGCTCTCGCTAACATCACTCGTATGATCCATCAGTATTTGCAAAACTAGTGGGTGGTAGCTGCTTGCTCTATACTTGTTGCCATGCATGAGTTAGACAAACAAGTCGCTGAATTACAACACAGCGTCACCGAGGCGACGAAACGCATCAAACTGGATGAGCTTGAGGCCGAGCTAAAGGACCTGCAGGCCGATATACAGCGGCCTGATTTTTGGTCAGACAATCTGAAAGCCCAAGATGTTAGCAAACGTGCTGCCCGGCTCGAAGAACGTATCACCCCCTGGAGATCATTACTATCTGAACTTGCAGAAACACGAGAATTGATAGCCATGAAAGACGAAAGTCTAACTGTGGACATCCGAACACAGGTTGAGAAAATCCACCATCGATACGAAGAGTTAAAGCAAGAGCTCAAATTCAATGGACCATATGATGATCACGATGTAGTTATGAGTATTCATGCCGGAGCGGGTGGTACCGATGCTCAGGACTGGGCTGAGATGCTACTTCGGATGTATGTCCGTTGGGCTGAAACACATGGCGTCACGGTTGAGACCTTGGAGCAGTCGGCTGGCGAAGAGGCGGGGCTTAAAAGCGTGACCTTGACGATGAGTGGCATGAACACCTTTGGCAAATTAAAAGGCGAGCACGGTGTGCATCGCTTGGTGCGACTGAGTCCTTTCAACGCTGACAGTCTACGTCAGACGAGTTTTGCCAAAGTGGAAGTGGTACCTAAGATCGACCAGCCCGATGAGGTCGAAATCGATGAGAAGGATCTGAAAATTGATGTCTTTCGAGCTGGTGGGCACGGGGGGCAGTCCGTCAATACCACCGATTCGGCAGTGCGCGTCACTCATCTCCCGACCGGCATCGTGGTCTCGATTCAGAATGAACGTTCGCAGCTTCAGAATCGTGAGACAGCCATGAAGATCTTGCGAGGCAAGCTTGCCCAGCTACAGCTTGAGCAACATGCCGCCGACATCTCAGAACTCAAAGGACCGAACGAACAAGCGGCCTGGGGTAATCAGATCCGCTCGTATGTGCTACATCCGTACTCAATGGTTAAAGACTTGCGTACCCGCCATGAAACAAGTGATACTCAGGGTGTTCTCGATGGCAGTCTCGACCAATTCATCGATGCTTATTTGGAATACAGTCTCGGACAGGCAAAGTAGCGCCATGTATCTGTATCGGTGTGACCCCCTTATGTTAAAATGGTTTAGATGATTTTGCTTGATCGCGTGACGAAATTGTATGGGAGGAACAATCCGCCGGCGCTGGAACGCGTCAGTTTGCATGTCGAACCTAAAGAATTCGTCATCATTGTCGGCGCTAGTGGGGCGGGGAAATCAACGCTTCTCAAACTCCTCACCCGAGAAGAAAAACCTACCTCTGGCAAAATTGTCGTCGGTGGGATTGACTATGAAAAACTCAAAGATCGCGACATCCCGTATCTTCGTCGTAAAATTGGCGTCGTGTTTCAAGATTTTAAACTACTGCCGAACAAAACCGTCGCCGAAAATGTCGCCTTCGCTCTGGAAATCGTCGGCGTAAGCACCACCGAGATCAATCGAACAGTGCCTAAGGTTCTGGATATAGTCGGACTGACAGGCAAAGAACGTAGTTACCCCAAAGAGTTGTCTGGGGGCGAGCGCCAACGGGTGGCTATCGCTCGGGCAGTCGTACGACAACCCAAAATTCTAATCGCTGACGAACCAACGGGCAATCTAGATCCCAAGCACGTTTGGGATGTGGTGCGGGTCTTAGAGAAGATCAACAAGTTTGGCACGACAGTCATCTTGACGACACACAACCAAGATATCGTGAACCAGTTGCAGCGTCGGGTCATAACTATCAAAGATGGTCATGTCGTATCTGATAAAGCGGCTGGAAGTTTTGAAAAGGAGAAAGTGTGAATACCAGGCGATTTTTTATCAGTCTGGGTCGAGTCGGCCGTACCGGACTTCAGAATTTGTCACGCAATCTCTGGCTGACATCGGCTGCCACACTGGTGATGGTGGTGACACTTAGTACGGTGCTGGGGACATATGCCGCCAATATCACTTTCTCACGAACCATTCAGACTGTTACCGACAAAATCGACATCTCGATCTACCTGAAAGACACTGTCAAGAAGGAAGAACGTGAAAAACTCGAGAATGATCTGAAGAATCTCGACAATGTCAAAAGCATCCAGTTTGTATCCAAAGACGACGCCCTAAAAGATTTCTTAGACAAATACAAAGATAAACCAGAAGTTGCCAACTCCATCACTCAGATCGAGACGAACCCCCTGCCGGCTAGTCTCCGTATCAAACCCAAAGATCACAACAAACTGGAAAGCATATCTCAGTTCATCGACAGGGAAGATATCAAAAAGATGCAGAGCGACAAGCCCTCATATTCCGGTGAGCGCAAAAATGCTATCGACAAGATCATCAAAGCAGCGAACTTTATCAAAGTAGCCGGGATAGTAGCCAGTGTGGTATTTGGTGTTATCTCGGTGTTAATCATCTTCAACACCATCCGCATGGCGATATTTAACCGCAAAGACGAGATAGAAATCATGAAGCTCGTCGGAGCCAAGAAATGGTACATCCGCGGGCCTTTCCTAGTGGAGGCGGCTTTATATGGTACATTGGCGGCCATTCTTGCTACTGTCCTGACAACCCTAGCTCTATCCCTGCAGGGTGTTCGTCTCAAGTATTATCTGGAAGATATTGATACCGAGTACACCAAAGCGGTATTTACAAACCACCGGATCCTCATATTTTTGGTGATGATGGGACTGGGTGTCATGATCGGCATCATTTCATCCTCGCTAGCTACTCGTAAATATCTCAGGATGAAAACTGGAACTATTTTCAGGAGAAACACATAGACAAAACAAATATCTATACACCGATCGAAGCTCTTGACAATTGTAGTCGAAATGTTGACTGCATAAGCGGTTTGTGGTACTTTGGAAGGGAAGGTTATACTCTATGATTTCCACCACACACAAACAACCGCGTCTGCGGACGTCACCCAAAAAATTTAGAGTCGTTGCTTTGATTTTGGCTCTCATGTTCGTGGCACTCATCCCGTGGTCGCCAGTTCGAGCTGATCGGTTTGATGATGAGATAGCTGCCCTGAAAGCCGATATTGCCGCCAAGCAGGCTGTTGCCGCTGAGCTGGCGGCTCAGGCCGACACATTGGCCAATAAGGTGGCAGGTTTGCAGGCTCAGATTGGCGCGCTGCAAAGTTTGATTGCCGCCAACGAACTCAAGCAACAACAACTGGCCGATCAGATTGCTGCGGCCGAGAAGAAACTGACCGAACAGAAAGCCAACCTGGCACAGAGCATCAGGCAGATTTATCTGGAGGGGGATGTCACGACCGTCGAGATGTTGGCTTCTAGCAACAGCATCAGCGAATTCGTCGACAAGCAGCAGTACCTGGATACACTTAAGACCAAGATTTCTGATACCGTCACTGAGATCACGCTACTCAAGAAAACACTCGAAGATAGTAAGAAAGAAATAGATCTATTAATCATCGATCAAAACGCCCAGAAAACACAGTTAGCTGCGCAACAAGCCGAAACTGACCGCCTACTTGCTGATACGCAGGGCCAGGAAGCGGCTTACCAATCTCAGATAGCCAACAACAACAGTCAAATCAAATCACTTCGCGCCGCACAGGCTGCGGAGAACGCTCGTCGCCTGCAAGCGCTGACCGGCTCTGCCTCGGGCTCAAATGCCACTGGCCTAGTCATGGGCGGGGGAGGCTATCCTGGGGTTTGGGCTTTCGCGCCTATAGATAGTCTAGTAGATAACTGGGGTATGTATAACCGCGAATGTGTATCCTACACCGCTTGGAAAGTTGCCTCAACTGGACGCTATATGCCGTATTGGGGTGGACGTGGCAATGCCAAACAATGGCCAGACAATGCGATTGCAGCCGGCATACCAACCGATAATAATCCTCGGGTTGGGGATGTGGCGATTTGGGGATGGAGAAATCCAAGTGACCCATACGGACACGCTATGTATGTCGAGCAGGTCTATGGCAATGGTTGGATCCGGGTGTCGCAGTACAATTTCAACTGGGCGGGGATGTATAACGAGATGGATATACCTGCAAATAGCGCCATCTTTATCCACTTTTAGCCTCACCATCTACGCCAGTCAGCCTGTTTTTGTGCAGAGCACAAAACTCTGCTGACTTCTCGGCTATTTCCGGCTTGAACAGTCCGGTACTCACTCGATGTACTTCTTTGTACATCTCGCTTCATTCCTCCTGTTCGCACCGAAATTAGCTCGAGCGTAGAAGGCGAGGGGCTGTTGCACTGCATCCAATTGTGATGATTCTGTAATCAAGGCAGCTCAAGCGTGGGAGGTGTGGGCAATGCTAAAAGCAAAGCGGAGGTTTGTTGAGCTCATGGTTAGCGTGGTAAGATAGGATTAATGGAAGAAAAAGAGGGTGTGATGAAGAAGACAATCAAATTGCCTATCGTACTGGGTGTTGCTTTTCTGGCATTTGCACTGGGCTTAGGTGTTGAGAATATACACGTCTTTCGGGCCTCGTTTACGTCCACGACCGCCAACAAAACATTGAAGCAGGATTTGGATTATACAACTGTCGAAGAAGTCTATGACACGTTGCGTACCAAGTATGATGGGGTACTAGATCCGCAAGAGCTTTTGGACGGCATGAAAAAAGGCCTAGTCGACGCTGCCGGAGATCCATACACCAACTATCTGAGCAAAGAACAAGCTGAGCTGTTTACAACCCAACTGAAAGGTTCGTTTAGCGGCATAGGTGCCGAGCTAAGTCGTCGGGACAACCGACCAGTGGTTATCTCACCGATTGAGGGCTACCCAGCCCAAAAAGCTGGGATCAAAGCGGGGGATGTCATCGTTGAAATCGACGGTAAGGATACTGCCGGATTAACTATTGACGAGGCCGTTCTGAAAATTCGTGGCGAGAAGGGCACCAAAGTTACGCTGAAAATATATAGAGAGGGAACTGATCAGCCTCTGGTGTTTGAAATTGTCCGCGATACGATCGTCATAGAAAGTGTGAAGAGTGAGATGTTGGAGGGCAACATCGCCTACATCCGATTGACACAATTTGGTGACAACACCGCCGAGCGAGCTGCTGCGGCTGCCAAGGATTTGAAATCCAAAGGCGCCAAAGCCGTCATCTTGGATCTTCGGGGAAATGGCGGCGGGTACTTGGACGGAGCAGTCGATATCGCCGGTATCTGGATGAATAACAAACTAGTGACCCAAGAGAAACGTGATGGCAAGGTTGTGGAATCGCTCAAAACCGGTAGCCGGGCGGTATTTAATGATATACCGACTGTCGTACTAATCGATGGTGGCAGTGCTAGTGCTAGTGAGATTGTCTCAGGAGCACTGCAGGATAACGGTATGGCGACATTGGTCGGCACTAAGTCGTTTGGCAAGGGCAGTGTCCAGCAAGTTGAGAAGCTGGGTGATGGTGGAGAAGTAAAAGTGACGATCGCTCGCTGGTACACGCCGAATGGCAAAAACATCGACAAAGAGGGTATCACCCCTGATACGGTAGTAGAACTCAATGATGAGGATGTGAAGGCAGGGAAGGATGCGCAGAAAGACAAAGCCATAGAGATTTTGAAAAGCAAAATCAAATAACTTTTCCGGCTAGAGCTGGACTAATTGCTACTTTTCTCATCAAAAGTAGCCAAAACTGCTGGGGTTAATGACATTCGTTCACCAGGACTCGTCAGTGCCCCAGACCCCCCAAAGACACTGACATGGACAGAAGTTAAGAAAAATTGTAGAATATACATAATTCCTAGGCCCTAAAGCTTAGGAGATCTTTTACATATAAGTTCTCTGTAACTTCTCCTATGTGGTTGGTGATGCGCGTATCGCTGGTACACGGATTTCCGACCACAATTTAGGAGAAAAATGCAAAAACATTGGTTTGGATTTGCAGTTGGACAAGCGTTTGCATACTTCATCTCGGCGTTGATAACAAGGCAACTTGCTCTGTTGGTGCCCTGTGTTGTCGCGTTGGTTGCAGCATTGATTTGGCAGTGTGCTCCGTCTAAATCACCGAAGGGATAGAGTAAATGACAATCGAAAGAGAGTTCCACATCGAGGCTCTGAGTGATACTGAGGCCGAGATCAAAGCCAACAGGATGACGAAGGAAGGTTGGACCCTTAGTGAATACTCATCGGGCCCCTGCGGCTTTGATCCGGGTGCTAATCCTCCCAAACCGATGTTCATGTTGGTGATGTGGAGAGAAGGCAAGAAGGCAACCGACATGTCGACGACGTTTCGGTCCTGACCGGCAGCAGCAAACAACCGAAAGGAAAGTGAAGTGTCACCTGCAGACAAGCAGTTCTTGTTCGTCAGCGTCTCACTCGAGGATGCCCCTAATGTGATTGATCAGCAGCAGCAAGCAGGGCGGAAGTTGAGTGAAGCCATGTCCGGGCCAGTCGCGGAAAGATTTGCTTGGTACGTTCTTGTCTTCTACCCGAAGACAGATGACTCGTCCACTGAGGGGTCAATCCCTGGCTACGATTCACCGCCGGTGGACGATTCGGGTGTTGGGTCTACTCCCACGACAGCTCCGCGCTGGAATCGTCCCACGATCTAGATTCCGATAAGGACAAACGACCGAAAGGAAGGAAAAAAGTGTCATCATTTGCGGCAACGACCAGACAATTCAGGCGTTACTTCTTCGAGATCCCGATCCGCCAAGCGACGGTCTTCATCGAGGAGAAGGAGGACGAAGGCTACGCCTATCACGCGCTCGAGTCTGGACCGGGAGGTTACTCTCCGACTGACGGGCAGTTGTGGGTGGCGGTCTTCCATCTGTCACGTGAACTCGTCATCGATGAAGAGAGGCGCAGGCTCCAACACCTATCGAAAGTACTCCCCGAACATCTCCGGACTCGTGGAACTCGGACTGGTTTCCAACCCCCTGTGTATGGTCCCGACAGTCTCAGCGGCGTTGAGGCAAGCTCGGATAGCGGTTGACAGAGAACTTCCGGGAGGGGAGAGGCGTTACGCATCCAGCGTGACACTCTCCACCTCCCAAGCAGTACCCCTTTTGAATCTGGGATCTAGATATCAAAGTCAGGATTAATTACTTTGATATCTGAATTCCGCATTCATCAATTGATTTATGCAAAACCTGGATTCATTCCAGGTTTTGCATCTCAGCTGGGATGGAGAGCACCGAAGCGATAGCGTAGGGATGAGAGGAAGAATCACTTCCTCTCATAAGCTTGCGTAGCGTCGTCATTTCTACAGTATGACCCTCCCAGCCAAAGCGCTATAATACTCGTACATGGGAGAGACAAAAACACGGGGGAGTGTTGTTAAAGGTAGCAAAACAAAATTCATATTCGTGACCGGCGGAATCTTGTCCGGTGTCGGCAAGGGCATCACCGCGGCTTCTATGGGTAATATCCTCAAAGCTCGTGGGCTCAAAGTAAATATCCAGAAATGCGATCAATATCTCAATGTCGATGCTGGCACTCTAAATCCAGCCGAGCACGGCGAAGTGTTTGTCACCAAAGATGGTGCTGAGACCGATCTAGATCTCGGGCACTATGAGCGATTTCTTGATATTGAGCTGACCCAGGAGAGTAGTCTCATGAGTGGCCGAGTACTTCGTGAGCTCATCGAGGGTGAACGGGCGGGCAAATACCTCGGCAAGACTGTTCAAGTCGTCCCGCATCTCACCAATCTCATCCAAGAACACATCATCAAAGCCTCGCAGGGTTTTGATGTGCATATGGTGGAAATTGGTGGCACAGTCGGGGATATCGAGGGGCTGAGTTTTATCGAATCCATTCGCGAATTATCTAGGAAAGTAGGCCGGGAGAATTGCATATTTGTCCATGTTGTATATTTGCCATATCTGAGTGCTAGTAAAGAATTCAAAACCAAACCGGCCCAGAATGCTGTGCGCGAACTTCGAAGTCTTGGTATCCTACCGGATATCCTGGTAGCTCGCAGTAATCTGGTACCACACAACGAACAATCGATTCGCTCCAAACTATCAATGTTTTGTGATGTCGAACCCGACGGGATAGTACTACTACCAAATGCCGAAACTATCTATGAGGTACCTCTGACACTGGAGAAAGCGGGCATCGGCACCTATGTCGTACGCCGTCTGAAGTTGCCCAAACGACGTCCCAATCTGACTGCTTGGCGATCCATGATTCGTAAGGCGACTGAAGACTTCGATAGAACAGTCACGATAGGAGTAGTCGCCAAATACCTAGACAACGAAGACACCTACTTATCAGTGTTCGAGGCATTGGCGGCGGCCGGGCTGAAACATGGAGTGGGTGTGAAAATCGACTGGATCGATGCCGAGGCGGTGACTAGGAGGCGGGCTAAGGTGTTGCTGAAAGGATGTGATGGTATCGTCGTGCCCGGTGGTTTCGGACCCCGCGGTATCGAGGGTAAGATAGCGGCAGCCGAGTACGCCATTAAGTATGATTTGCCCTACTTAGGTCTGTGCCTCGGTTTGCAGGTGGCGGTCATCGGACACGCCAGGTTAAACGGTCTCACTGAGGCCAATTCGACGGAGTTTGATGCCAAATCACCAGATCCTGTCGTAAGTACCATGGCTGAGCAGATAGGCAAAGAGGGAACAGGTGGAACAATGCGACTCGGTGATTACGAATGTATCCTAGCAAAAGGCTCACTGGCACATCGCTTGTATGGGGCGACAAAGATTGTAGAGCGGCATAGGCATCGATACGAGATCAACAACCAGTACCGAGATCTGATAGAGCAGTGGGGGATGAGGATATCGGGCGCCTCACCAGATAATACACTTGTCGAGATGATTGAAATCCCAGATCACAAATATTTCATCGCTACCCAGGCCCATCCGGAGTTCAAATCTCGTCCCAACCGTCCGCATCCGCTGTTCGACGGTCTGATCGCAGCTAGTATGAAATAAATCCAGTTCCATACAATTTCTATAACAACAGATTGACAAAGCATAAACATTATGCTAGTGTAATATCTGTTAATTCAAAACACATATGTCAAACATTACAACTGAACCATCGCAGCGTGAGCTCAATAAGTCGAGAGAAGTAGATTCTCGCGACGAACTATGTGATTTTCTTGAAGAATTGGGTTTTGATAAAATGCCCCCCGAAAGACGATTGGAAATTATTGAACATGCTAGTCTTGAGGATTATATCTATGGTACTGCAGCTTTACATCAGAAATTAGCTCCAGAAGCACCAGCATATCCGCTTGACAGACCCATAAGACTTGAAAATAAGACGACGGGATCAGGCAAGGATCTTGCAATGCCAGAAGAACGATTACCTATCTTCGAAAAAGCACATGATCTAACAATGAAAGTAGTCGCCAAGTATCGCAAGGAGGGTGGGTCATTACAAAATGTTCTAAACAGGTGCGCTAACCTGTCGGCATTCGGGATAGTCCTCGCACACCCTTTTGAAGATGGCAATGGCAGAACAGCACGCACTATGGCTGAGCTAATCAGGGGCGGGTATGACAGGGATCGCGATTTTACTAATAGTCCTGATTCTATGTTGATGTTGGTTGCTGCAAATCGACCAGAAGATGGAGTGCGGGTTAATGCATATGTGCCGAAGAGAGAAGGTACTAACGATAACCCTGAAGATTTTTTGGAGTTTGTTGCAGGCTTAGACGTGCCGTTTGATCAAGATCAATATGTTGAAGCTGTCCATAAAGGCAACTTCACAACGCCTTACGTATAATTTCTATTACTCGACAATAACTTCGGTTCGCATGGCGCTGCGACCGGTGTAGCGTTTAATACGGCGCTGTGCGAATTTGACGGTGCCGTCGTGGGCAGCGTGGATAGTGTAGTTGCGTCCGAGGAAGGTGCCTTTGCCGGGTCGTTTGGTCATGCCAACTTGGCGGACGATGATGTCGCCAGTTTTGACTTTTTCGCCACCAAAAGCCTTCACGCCGAGTCGTTGACCGGCTGAATCGCGAACGTTTTTGGATGTACCGCCACCTTTTACTGTACTCATGTTTAATTCCTCGTTAGTACTACTAGTTCACGGGCGACGAGCTGATCTTCACGGTTGTAAAGTAACTCATCATTGGAAGCGTGAACAAAACTCGTGCGAGTATACCCCAATTTCTCGAGGTGGTCAAGGGTTGGAAGGTGCCGAAACTCACCATTTGGCTGACGCCAAGCCGGTACGGCTAGACAAATACGCGTGCCGGATTTTAGTTGACCATGCAAGTTTTTGAGAAAACTAGTATGTAACTGGTCGACTTCGCGGACAATTCTCTCAAACTTCTCGCGGTCGGGTAGGGTGACCATCGGCTGGCCGAGGTATGTCTCGGTTGCAACAGTGTCGAAATTGTCAGGCAAAGTAGCCGAAATCGCATCGGCAACGGATAGCTGGTAGCTCATAGCTGATAGTCCGTGGCTTTTCTTCAGCCACTCGAGGTTTTCGTTCGAAAATTCAACCATCTTGGGGCTAATATCCGAGCCGATAACGCTATAACCCATCAGAATAGCCTCTTGGAGGAGTACGCCGGTACCGCAGAAAGGGTCGAGGATGGTCAGCTCGGATGAGTGTTTGTTTCCAACCGCTAAATTGACGATGATCTGGGCTAGTTTGGGCGGGAGCATCCCGACGAAGGCATCGCGTTTGGGTCTAACTTGGTCGCGAGCAGCGTAGGCATTGATGTCCTGGACGTATAGTGTCTGGGCGAGCAGTGTCTGTGAGCCGTCGCGAATCAGGAGTAATTCCCAGCCCGTGGAACGAGTGAGCTGGTTGTGAAGCACTTGGGCGGCGTTAAGCTCTAGGGCCTTATTCGGCACGACCCTGACGGAACGACCGGTTGCTTTGATGAGCTTTTTCAGTTTTAGATTGGTGCGATTGATAATATCTGGCGTGACGTCCAGGCCGTAGACACTGATGCCAAGTTTGAACTTGCCCTCAGGTACGTACTGGATGTGCTCGGGCACCGTATCGCTTAGGTGCTTCTCGATGTCTCTCCAGTTGGTACTTTTGATCTCAGCGAGCAGTTTGGCGTGTTTGATGACCCCACCTAAGCGGGTAGGGCTAATGTCGGTTGGTTCACAGTCGAGCAACGCCGCGTAATCACCAATGGGTCTGATGATGTCGGCGCCGTATAGACTCTCCAGCTCGGCAAGGCTAATCGCCGGCTGTCTCCCTAAAATACTGATCGTCTGCATATAACAGAGTATGAAGTAGCGGGTAGCATGTAGCAAGCGTAATCCGTAGTAGAATACTCAAGTATGACAGTATATTCTCAGGCATTACTACAGCAATTGATAATGGGTATATTAGGGGCATTATTATCTGCGGTTTTGTTCATCGTCATTTTTCTGGATTTGTTGAGAAAACCAGGATTCAAACCTGGACGTTCGATAGTTTTCAAAGAAGGCGGCTTGAAATCATACTACAGTCGTTATCGTGATCGTTTTGCACGAGTGCTAGCCGCACTAGCTATAAGCATATTTCTGAATACCTACCTCATAAAAACTGTGTGGGGTTTGTCCTGGTATTTGGAAAATTACAACCACGAAGTGGTAGTTAAACTTGCTGCTATCATTCCTATGACGATAAGTTTGTTCACGCAGGTAGTATATGGTATATCAGTCTGGATAAGATACTCATGTCATGGAGCCAACTACTCTCAAGATGATCTAAAAGCTAGCGGCAGAATAGGCCAGGTGGTTCAAGCGGGCATTATGCTATTGGGGGGCTTGGCGCTTGGAGCCGGAGTGTTTCTGGTGTTAAAACGACTAGGGATTGAAATCCCATTCCTACGTATCGATTAGTCATTATCTTTTTATGCAAACACCCTCTATTCACCACTCAAAAATGACACTATACTATTTGTATGTCCAAAAAATTTAAGTTCTGGCTCAACATTTTCACGATTGTTGCGCTCTGTGTGATGGGGTATGCCGCTCGTCATCAAATAGTCGATGCTTTGCAAAAACTGACCGACTTAAACGCCTATGCGCTATTCATGATCATCCCGATCCAGCTACTGAGCTATACAAGCGCCGGTCAAGTCTACAAAACGTATTTTGCGACCGTTGGCGAGCGCGTCAGTTTGAAGAAAATGTTCATGATCTCGTTTGAACTGAATTTCATCAACCAAGTGTTTCCGAGTGGAGGTGTCAGCGGTTTCTCGTATCTGCATATTCGGTTACGAAAACTCGGCATCTCGACGGCTAAGAGCACACTAGCTCAGGGCGTTAGGTATGCACTGACATTTGTGAGCTTCATAATCTTCTTGGCTGTTGGTATGTTGAGTTTGGCAGCATTTGGGCACGCTAGCGGGTTGGCTATATTGATCAGTACGACGATAGCTTGTCTTATCGTGTTCGGGGCAATCTTGTCTATCTACATCATCGGGGATGATAATCGTATTAAAGGCTTCCTCGGGTTTCTACCCAAGGCATTCAATGGTGTAGCCCGAAAATTTAGAAAAAACAAAAACGATACTATTGATATCCAGAAAATCGAGAGGGTATTCGGCGAGTTACACCAAGATTATATGATTATAGCTCGCGATTGGCGCAAACTTCTCAAGCCGTTTGTGTGGGCGATGGTACTGCTGTTTAGTGAAATCGCAACGATATACGTCGTCTATATCGCCTTCGGTCAGCTTATAAATCCGGGAGCCTTGATCTTGGCCTATGCAGTGGCCAACGTAGCTGGTCTGGTCTCGATCATGCCCGGTGGAGTCGGAGTCTATGAAACGCTCATGACATCGGTACTGGCTTCGGTGGGTGTAGACAGTGGTCTAGCATTCTCAGCTACGCTGGTCTACCGTATCCTGAATATGCTCCTGTTCCTCCCGCCTGGGTATTTTCTCTATCAACGGGCTTTGAAAGAACATCAGCTTTAAGAGTTATACTAAGTTAATGGATTTAGTGTTAAGTCCGAGTGAGTTTATAGCGCTTCTCAATCAGACGCTGGAGTTTGCGTACCCAAGCGTGGTGATCGAGGGTGAGCTCAGCGAACTCCGAGTTAGCAAAAACCGCTGGGTGTATTTCAATCTCAAAGATGACGAGGGAGCGGTTCTGAGATTCTTCGGAACGGTCTATATGTTGCCTGGGCCGCTGGAAGACGGTCTCAAAGTTCAAGTACGTTGTACGCCTCGGCATCACCTGCAGTATGGCTTTAGTCTCAGCGTGCAGAGTATGCAGGTGAGTGGCGAGGGAAGTATCCGTCGGGCTCAAGAACTGCTCATGCGGAAACTTGAAAGTGAAGGACTGTTTGCACCTGAACGTAAACGAACTTTGCCTTATCCACCGAAGCGCATAGGTGTGATCACGAGTGTTGGTTCGGCTGCTGAAGCGGATTTTCGTAAAATCTTGGCGGAGAGGTGGGGTGGGGTAGATGTGCAGATTGCCAACGTGTTGGTACAGGGAGAGTCAGCGCCTTCGCAAATCATTCAGGCTATCAACTGGTTTAATTCCGAAAGTCCACTAGTCGACGTTCTCGTCATCATACGTGGTGGCGGCTCGATCGATGATCTAGCGGCATTTAGTACTGAGAGTGTTACTCGAGCAGTAGCCACCAGCCGCATCCCGACGCTTGTGGCTATCGGACACGAGATCGACCTGAGTCTCGCTGAGCTGGCGGCAGATGTCCGGGCCTCCACGCCAAGCAACGCTGCGCAACTACTTGTTCCCGATCGTCGGCATGTACTAAGTACGCTTGATCAAACAAGAGCGATGCTGGCCGAAAAGCTGGGACGGCCAGTACGCGAGAGGCGGGAGAGTCTAAGAAGCCAGACTGAGCATATGTATCAAGTGATCGAACGCACTCTCGGAGATCGCAAGCGAAGCCTAGAGCACTATCATGAGATGCTAAAAGTCTTAAATCCTTCGGCCGTGCTAAAGCGTGGATATGCTTTAGTCAGATCTGGTGGCAAATATGTCACATCACTCTCTGCCGTAGCCGTCGGGGACGGTGTGGTCATACATTTTACAGATGGCGAAGCTGGGGCTACAATATCAGAATTGCGTAAGAACAAGGGAGAGTAGGTATGTCTGAGTTGGCTTTCGAACGTTTTGGAGATGATTCATTGGGCAGTCGGGGTGTTGTGTTACCGGAAGGGTCCGACCAGCTCCTAGTAGCGCTGGAAGTATTGGACGGGATTGATAAGCATCGAAAGAGACTGGATAGACTGATAATTCTTGGCATAAGCACAGAGTCTGTGGGGCCAGATGTGGGGGAGGATGGTATAGTCGATGGCCAAGTTAAAAGCTGACATCAGAGTAGACTACAAAAAGCTCCAGGGCGAATTGGATGCCATACTGGTGTGGTTTGAAAGTGATGAAGTCGAACTTGACCAGGCCATAGCGAAATACGAACGCGGTATGGAGATTACCAAAGAGTTGGAAAAATATCTGAAAACCGCCGAGAACAAAATCGAAATTGTAAAAAAGAAGTTTGACGCTTGATACGATGCAGGTAGTTTTACTGGTATTACTAGGCGTGCTCTGTAGCTTTGCTTTTGTTGTCTTGTTCGGGGCACCGTATGTGCCGACGCTCAGGAGACAACGGGAGGTTGCTCTAGATTTGCTGGATCTCAAGCCTGGCCAGACACTACTCGAGCTGGGCTGCGGTGACGGGACGATGTGTATCGCAGCTGCGAGGCGGGGACTGTATGTTATCGGATATGAATTGAATCCTCTTCTGTTTGGTATTGCTTGGATCCGCACCAGGCCATATCGCAAACACGTGACTGTCCGCTACGCAAATTATTGGAGTGTGTCGCTGCCGCGAGCTGATGGAGTATTCGTGTTCCTACTGGATAGGTTTATGTCGCGTCTGGATACCAAACTCGACACCGAACTCCCTAAACCATTTCACCTGGCAAGCTACACGTTCAAAGTCCCAGGACGCAAAGCCCTGAGAGAAAAAAGTGGCGTATTTTTGTATGAATACAACTGACCCGCGAGAGCGTGGTATAATTTCGCTTATGAATGTTCGCAATTCGCAACGCGGAGCCATGGACGTGCTCATCGTCCCGATCGTTATCCTAACCCTATTGTTTATAGGAGTTAGTGGCTTTGCAGTTTGGGCGTATTTAGGCTTCACCGACAACCGTGATAATGTCGCCCAAAAAGTACAGGATGCAGTAGCTCAAGCCCAGTCTAGTCAGAAGAAACAGCTGGAGGCTGAATTTGCAGAACGTGAAAAATTGCCCAATCGTATATATCAAGGCCCAGCATCGCTGGGTAGTGTGAAGTTTAACTACCCGAAGACATGGAGTGGCTTCGTCGATTACACCAACGAGTCCAAGCCGATCAACGTATTCGTCCATCCCAACCTTGTGCCGAGTACTACGACCAAAGACGTGAAGTTTGCTCTACGCCTAGAACTGGTTAACCAATCTTTCGACCAAGCACAGAACCAGATTCAGGATAAGGTAAAACAAGGTAAGACCAAAGCGGCACCCTACGAAAATTCTGGTGAAAAAGGTCTACGCTACGATGGTGAATTGGAGCAACAGAACATAGTCGGAAGTATGGTGATGGTGCCCCTGCGAGACAAGACTCTCAAAGTATGGACAGAGTCAGCGGAATACAAAAACGACTTCGACAACACGGTGCTCAAGTCGTTGTCATTTGTAAAATAGACATACCCGCTCATCCTACCAGCGTGCTACTATTAGACACGAAAGAGGGAACTTGGATGAGGGGAGATGAGCTATACCAATCAGACGTAAGTTTGCTAGTGGCGGTGGCGCGTGAACTCAAGGCCCCGCTCGTATATCAACAAACTGTCGCGTCTTACCTACGTGATCGCAAAGTCTCCCGTGATGTGAGGGAAGAATACCTCAAGCGAATTAGTCTCAGTAGTGAGCGCTTATTGCAGTTAATAGATAGTCTGCTACTTTCGCAACAAGTTCTGCACGGACAGATTGCTTTGCAATTCGAACCCGTCAATCTGTCGATGCTCATCAGAGACGTCATGCGCGAGACTGAGCCGAGAGCGCTGCGACTCCAGCATACAGTTGTCTCGACATCAGGACTCAGAGGTCGCGACGCACTTGTCATCGCCGATCGACAAATACTGAAATCGACTTTTATGACGTTGGTAGATCTATCGACGCTGACCAGTCTACCTGCCTCGGAACTACATGTGCATATGAGGCGCGAGAGCGGGGTAGCTAGGGTTGTACTGGAAGATGACGGAGTGGTGCCTGGGAAGAGGGAGTTATCCAGGGCTATGGAAACACTTGGTCACCGAGAACAAACTTTCCGTAGTTTTGCGGGTGTGCATGGAGTAGGCGTGCGTATACTACAGGATTTGTTGCAGGGTCTCGGCGGTCAGTTCAATATCAAGCGAGCAAGAGGACGGAGGGTGTGGGAGCTCAAACTACCACTCAGTACACAGCTGAGCCTACTCGGAGAGTTCTGATGCGAGTATTGTTGTTAGAGCCAGACCTATGGTTAGCGGAACTCTACTCCAGGATTCTGCGTGAAGACGACCACAAAGTCATCCTAGTCTCCAACGCCCAAGGGGCGGTTGATTGGCTGGACGATAATGGACCAGCTGATGTCATCATCTTGGAACTACTACTTGGAGAACACAACGGGCTGGAGTTTATAAACGAAATTCGCTCACATCATGATTGGACGACCATACCGCTGGTTATATTGACGACTGTCCCGCCCTCACAGCATGTACTATCATCAGAGGATTGGAAGCGACTAGGTGTCGTAGCGTATTTATACAAACCAACCACCAAGATGACCGATCTCATCAGAACTGTTCGTCAATCACAACCAGTAGAAATATGAACAACTCACAATTCAGAACCAAAGGCATCCTGCTTCGTCGAGTGGATTATGGGGAAGCAGATCGGATAGTGACGTTCTTGACGCCAACCCATGGCAAAGTCGGGGCGATGGTCAAAGGTGCGCGCAAAGTAAAAAGCAAACTAGCCGGCGGGATAGAATTGTTTTCTGTCAGCGACATAACGCTACTCCAGGGCCGCAAGAATCTCGATCAACTGATATCCGCTCGGCTCATCATCCACTATGGCGACATCATCAAGAATATGGATCGCACACTGTATGGGTATGAAATCTTGAAAATCATGGACCGAGTGACGGAGGAAGCAAGCGGTGTAGAGCACTTCGAGGTACTGCAGCAAACCATGAGAGCCTTAGGGGATCTGTCGATTAGTCTAGGTGTAGTGAAGGTGTGGTTCGGGCTTAGATTGCTGCATTCGTTGGGGCACATGCCAGAGTTGAGTGTGGGTGAGGATGTCGAGAAGGACAAGTTCCTGTTTGATTTCGAAGCCATGAGTTTTGTTAGGAGTCAGAAGGGGATATACGTCGAGGATCATATCAAAGTTTTGCGTCTAGCATCGAAGTACGGGCCGGAAGTTATACAGCGCGTGCAAGGAGTAGATAAACTCCTGCCACCGCTCGACAATTTACTACAGAGATTAGTCCAGATGCAGACTCATCGTTAATGCTATAATACGAACCATTATGTCCGAAGTAACTCTCGATGATATTGCGAGTTTGGCGAAGCGCCGGGGATTTATATTCCAGGGCTCTGAGATCTATGGTGGGTTGGCAGGTACATGGGATTACGGTCCACTTGGACTCGAGCTGAAGCGCAATATTGAGAACCTCTGGTGGAAGATGTTTGTTACTGATCGAGAGGATATGTATGGTGTCGATGCTGCTATCCTAATGAACCAGAAAGTTTGGCAAGCAAGTGGCCATGTTGATACATTTACCGATCCGTTGGTGGAGTGCAGTAACTGCAAATCTCGTTTTCGGGAAGACCAAATCGATACCAGCAAATGTCCGGCGTGTGGCAAAGAAGGAACATTTGGGGAAGCTCGGCAGTTCAATATGATGTTCAAGACGTTTGTCGGTCCCTCATATGAAGGTGGCAAAGTAGAACGCGTGGGCAAGCCAGTTGATCCTATGGGCAATGAGGTTGAGATTAGTGATGCCGATAAATACCAATTGATGTCTTACGATCCGAACTCGGTCAGCTACTTACGTCCCGAGACGGCGCAGGGAATATTTACGAACTACAAGAACGTCGTGGATACGTTCTATCCGGATCTGCCCTTTGGTATCGCCCAAATAGGGAAGGCATTTCGTAACGAGATTAGCCCTCGAGACTTTGTCTTCCGCTCCAGAGAATTTGAACAGATGGAAATCGAATACTTCGTCGACCCCGAGAAATGGGAAGAGTCATTCGAGATGTGGCGGACACAAGTGCATGAATGGTGCAAGGCACTTGGTTTGCAGGACGGATCGGTACATGAACTTGAAGTACCAGATGAAGACCGAGCGCACTATAGCAAACGAACAATTGATTTCGAGTTCGATTTCCCACATGGGCGCAAAGAATTACTAGGGCTAGCTTATCGGACGGACTTCGATCTCAGCAATATACAACGTGAAGCCAAGAAGAGTATGGAGTATCGGTACAAAGATGGATCGAAATCATTAGTCCCGCACGTTATCGAGCCAAGCTTCGGTGTGGAGCGGGCGATCATGGCCGTACTGACCAGAGCTTATACGGAGGACGAAATAGGAGGCGAGAAGCGAACATATCTCAAACTCCCAGCTCATCTGGCGCCAATCAAGGTCGCCGTATCCCCGTTACTCAAAAACAAACCTGAATTAGTGGACAAAGCTCGCGAAGTCTACACTATGCTGAAGCAAGAGTTAGGCGCGGTGATGTGGGATGACAACGGAAACATCGGTAAACGCTATCGTCGCCAGGATGAGATAGGCACGCCATACTGTGTGACGATCGATTTCCAAACGCTGGAAGATGATACTATAACTGTACGAAATCGCGATACGACCGAGCAGGAGAGAGTAAAAACAGATGAGCTTACGGATAAGCTTAAGTAGGTAGGGTATGACTAGAATCGCATTTGTTGGGGCTGGCTGTACCGGTAAGACAGCACTTTTGGAGCGGAAAAAACTTGAACACGCGGGTGATGATACCGTAGCGTTTGTTGATGAGGCCGCTCGTAGGTACTTTGAGCAGCATCCTGAGATTCCTGAATCGGATAGGTTTAAATTCATGCATCAATTGAGGGTTCAGAATGTAGCTCTTGATAACGAAACTCGGGTCTATGTGGGGCGGCCGAGATTAACCTACCTTGATCGGTGTGCTGCAGTTGATCCAGCAGTTTATGTCACTTCCACCGGTGATAAATCAGGGGGATTATTGCTGGCACTTAAGACTGCACTAGTGATGCCGTCCTATTCTCGGATCTATCTCTGTAGCCCAGAGGGTGTACCGTTTGAAAATGATGCTATAAGAAAAGAGAGTGGGATTGAGCGACAACATATTCACGAAGCATACATAGGATTTTTTGCCACTCTACATGTTCCGTATGTTTTGCTAGAGGGTTCGCTCGATGAGCGTTCAGAAATGGTAAGTGAGTTTGTTAGTACTCGAACAGACTCTGCGTGAGGTTGGAATTACGCTACAATAGATAAGTGAAAAGGCGTAAGAGCAAAGATAAGCCACGGCAATATTGGATCAGGAATCTGTTTGGAATCGTTCTGCTGCTCATAATCGTGCTATTTGTCCTACCTACGTATGCGATTTTTGCGGTTCGTCATCATGTCTATGCTGAGGGGCAAGCGGTACCGAGTCGCTCGGTTGGAATTGTATTGGGTGGGGGCGTGAAGCCGAGCGGCGAACCATTAGCTATCCTCAAAGCGCGTATCGAAACAGGCGTCGATCTCTACAAGGCTGGTACGGTCAAGAAATTGCTCATGAGTGGTGATGCCAGCTCAGCTCATCATGATGAACCGACTGCCATGAAAGACTATGCCATAGAGCTCGGCATACCGAGCGGTGATATTGTCATGGATCCATATGGCCTCAACACCTATGACACGTGCTATAGAGCCAAGCAAATCTACGGCGTCACAGACGCAATAATTGTGAGCCAGGGTTATCACATGCCTAGGGCGGTATTTACGTGTAGAAAGCTTGGCATTGATGCGGTAGGGGTGGGGACGAGTCGGTATTTCAGTATCTACAGTAAGCTCATCCCACAGTATTCGATCAGGGAGCTATTTGGCATCAATCTCGTGACCTACAAACTTTATGTCACTCATCCCAAGGCGACGTATTTGGGCGAGCAGGAACCGATAAAGTATTAGTCTTATCTCTCAGTTAGAAAAATTTGTGTACCCGCAGACCACATAATTTGTTTACCAAACTTAGATCTTTTGACGGAGACTGGCCAGCCACCATTTGCCTCAATAGCTCTAACTCTACTCCAGAAAGTGAATTGTTTTAGCCCCAGGTGAGCTATAAGTTCACTCGTCGTGACACCTGATGTAGATCTCAGGAAGTTGACTACATCACCTGTAAATTTGTCATGATCATAGGGTTCATATCTTTGTGAAGTTGCAACACTTCTCTGGAGTAAATATGGTGTAATCTTAGGATCATCACCGAATTGACGAAGATTGGCGATGCCTCGTTCAAACGATGGGACATCACCCGTGATCGATCGAGCATATATATCAACTAGCTGCTGCAAAATTGTAGCTTGGCGACCGTCTACTGAGAATAGTTTATATTTACCTCTCTGAGTGGTGCGTGCTAGCTTGAGTTTCTCGAGACTTGCCACGTGGAGTCGAGCAACATCCGGGGTGTATATACCGTACTGTCTTTGGTCGAGAAGCGCTAACGGAACATTCATGCCCATTTTCTTGCGTGCCGCTAAGATTGTAGATATGAGGGCTATTCTCGTTAATGTAGACGAACAGCTTTCTTCTCCAGAAGATCTGCCCTCAGATAATATCTCTCTGAGACGTATATCGTTTTGGAAACCAAACTCTAACAAGTTACCTGCGAGTGCAGCAGCTTGTCTGCCAAGTGGCGTCAGAGAGTAACTATACTTTTCTTTTCCGTTCGGTGTAGATACTTGCTCGAGGATTCCTGCATCGGTGAAGTGCACTATAGTCCCACGCACTGTATTGGTAGTGGTCGGCTGACAGGTGTTGCCGTTCTGGACAATGAGTGAATTAATTCCATCTCGTGCCTCACGAATCGACAGGTGAGGTTTATCAGCGAGCTCAAAACGAGCGATAACCTCGCATTTATATTCGTTTTGGGTAGCATCGGCAATGGCGTCAATCTCATCGGGTGTAAGACGTTCTAAAAGCGTCGGATATTGCTCAGGCTCTTGCCCAGATTCATATCTAAATACTTCAGATCTATCGTGGTGGTCAGTCATTTGAAAGTTAGTATCTCATAAACTTGCAATAAAGCAATATGAAAGCAGCTTTGGCTAAGTGTTAGGCAAACTACTCAGTTGCAGATGAGAAGAATGCCGCTATTCTACACAGATCTGAAAAATGCAAAAATAGAGACCGGACTTCAGGACTAGAGTATAAGGAGGTACCTCCCTGATCTCTAGTCTCTCAACTCTAGTTTCTAGTTTGAGTAGTTCTGCCAGGGAGGGGAGGTATTGTGCCGAGTGCACAACAGAGCTCCCCAATCCCGGCGGTGTGTTGGCTCTCAGTGGCGAATGCCAGCTTCCCAGTAGTAGGCTCGGGAGTTGGCGTGTACTTCGTGGATGCCGTTGTCGTTCGTTCCGTCATCCATGGCTTTGCTGATGACGTGCAACAGCAGAGGAACCGACACTGGCCAGGTCGGTGCGACAGTTACAACAGCTCCGAGAGCACCGAGTATATACTTCACTCGCTGCCAAGGGCTCTTGTAGTAGATCGGACGGATGTCCCAGGCGGCGTAGGCTACCCCGGCCCCAACGACGATCACTGACCCTCTGTAGGTGGTTTTCAGTTTGGACATGTCTTCTCCTCAGAAGATGTTGAGTAGGAGTTCAAGTGTTCGGACTTTGATCCAACGGAACGGATGTCTCTGGAAGGCGAGTCTGTCCCATTTTTTGATGTACTGCTCGTATTCACAACTAGGCATGTGCTTCTCCTGAGGCAGTTATCCGCTGTCGTGTTTGATTTGTGATATCAGTCGGTGGTATGCAAACTTACCATGAGAAACAAAAAGCCACGTTAGTAACGGTGCGGCCCAAAGGATGTTTCTCGGAAGGAACATCTGCAGTAACACCATGTTGTGAATAACTCCTGACTTCTTCGTCAGGAGTCGGTGACCGACCAACAATCCAGCGCCAAGAACCAACATTGACCATGCGAACATCTCATTCATCATTTCATTCCTTCGTTCGTGAACGGATAGGAATACGCAAGTGTGTACTTTTAGCCGTTCACGAAAACTGAGAGTCAATTTGTAAAAGGACTCCTAAGCAGCTAAGCCTAAGAATATGTATATTAGATCATAAAATTAGTATAAATAGAAGTTGGATTTCACCATTTGACATTCTCGTGGTAAAGATTTCGAAATGAAATACAAATTCTTTAGTCTGAGTTTGTGGAAGATTGAAGTCTAAAAAGTACTGCGCCGGGTCGGGAGAGTCGTGCAGGATGCACGATGATCTCCCGCCCGGGTACGGCTCTCGCGTGGGGTTTGATCAGTCGACTTTGCAGGCCAGATATGGATCTTGGCGTGCAAGCTCCGCGTAGATGTCGATGTGGCTTGTGGGTAACAAGCCAGGAATTGCCCGAAGTTGTCGCTTTGGACGCTGCGGTGGTTGACCCGCCATTGCTGCGTCGCCCAGTCTTTGACTGACACGAACTGCTGTAAGCGGCCAACACGCGCCCCATAGGGCCGACTTGATCGCTGATCTGACGACGTACCTGACCCTGTACTTCGGGCAGAGCTGACGCCAGAGTGGGTGAGTGGTATCTGTGTAGTACCAGGCTGCACCTGTTGTCGTGATGACTGCGGGTATGGCGTAAGCCACGGCACAGACTTTCTTGATGCTCACTATGACCTTCTTTCTCTCTCTTGAGTCGGTTTAGAGGACTAGCAACCAGACGAGGACGGCGAGGAAGATGAGCGTTGTCACCAAGTAGACTAACTTTTGAATTCGTCGACGTTGGCTCAGCCGCTTCGCTGCTTCGCGAAGCTGACGCTCGTAGTCGTCAAGGTACCTGCCGTTCATGATACCGCCTTCCTCGTGGTACCTGCTGATGAAGGCCATTCTGTGATCACCTTGCAGATCAACACGATCCAAACTGCGGCCCAAGGCCTAACAGGTGCGAGGAACCAGTTGAAAGCAAGAACTTTGAGAACAGCCATCGGGAACTGCCGCGTCCACATACACCATGCGATGATGAGGACATATCCAGCAACATGAAGAGTTGATCCAACGTCCATAATGCGTTTCCTTTCAAATAGGGAAGTGAATATACATATGTATACTCGCTCCCGTATTTGAAGGGACGATTTAATTTGAGAGCCGATTTATCAATCTGCTCCTAGACCAAAAAACTTAGCCTAAGATTGGTATATTATGTCATAAAATGCTTTAAAAACCAAAAGGGTTAGGTCACGAGGCTGGGATTGGGTTTTTATTTTCTTGTGTAGTGTTACAGAAAAGCTCCACACACCACACCTAGTGGATAACAGTACTATACTGTGGATAAGTTGTTGGGGTGGAGTGATTATCTATAAAATACACTTGCATGTGGGTAAGAGTGGGTAGTAGACTGTCCTTAGTGGGTAAACGTGGGTAGCTTCCATAACGGCTACTCAGGCAAAATTAAAACAAACACCACTTGTAGTAGATAAGGGCGAGGTAAGCCAATGGCGACAGATTATTTCGAGCGCAAGCTAGATGACAAACGCCGTTTGACTATACCCGCAGAACTTCGCGAAGAATTTGGCGGCTCTATCGTCATAACGCGCGGGTTTGGAAATTATCTACATCTTTACACACAAGAAACCTGGGACCGTGAGGTCGAGCCGAAACTCCGAGGGGACATCCTCGATGAGCGGACGGCGGATCTCAACGTGCAGTTCCGTATGGGCAAGATGTCGCAGACTTTGGATCAGAAACAAGGTCGTGTGACACTCGAGCAGCATCTGCTCGACTATGCCGGTATCGATCGGGACGTGGTCGCAGTCAGGGCGGGGAATTACTGGCGGTTATTAGCCAAGTAGCTATAGATCCGGTCTGTACTTTAACAAACGATAGATATAACTTCGATTCAAAGTTAGCTATCTGGCAGTCAACGCGAATTTTTGGAAGTTTCGCTTATCAAAACTTCTCGCACCTTTTATAGGTTTAAACACCTCCCAAAACTCCACCTCACACATAAGTCTCTCAAACACTTTTCTGCATCGGTACAGTGGTCTTAGACATCGAAAGATGACGAAGAGCCTTTGCAGATCGTTTACAAAAACAAAAACAGCAGGAAAGCGCACCTTTCGCAGATGCGGTTTCCGAAGACAAACACAAAACGTTGACTGCTGGTTAGGTGACCTTGCAAACACCAACACACCACCACAACAACCACGAGCCAGTATTGCTCGACGAAGTTCTGAAGTACCTAGATCCGAAGGAAGGGAATTCCTATCTCGATCTAACGGCTGGGTATGGAGGACACTCATCGGCCATATTGGCACGGACAAAAGCACCGCCCAAAGCGGTACTCGTCGATCGTGATGCGCAAGCAGTCGCCGTAAACCGCGGGCTCTATGGAGACATAGTGGAAATCATTCAAACCGATTTCTTCGATGCCGCCAAGACACTCACGGGAAGCGGACGGCAGTTTGATTGTATCCTCATCGATTTGGGTGTGTCGTCACCACAGCTAGATCAGGCTGAACGCGGATTTAGTTTCATGAGGGAAGGTCCTCTCGACATGAGAATGGATCAAACTCGTGGAATGACCGCTGCCGAGTTGGTCAACAACTCGACGCCGGCCGAACTCACCGCTATCCTTGCACGGTACGGCGAGGAACCGCACGCTGAACGGATCGCGAAACAAATCGTATCCGACCGGCCATTTAGCACAACAACTGAACTAGCTGCTACTGTTTGCAAAGCTTTTGGTCGTCCGCGCTTGGGTAAAATCCATCCGGCGACTCGCACTTTTCAAGCAATCCGTATCGCAGTCAACGAAGAGCTCACACTGCTTTCGGATACTCTGCCGCTCTTGCCAGGGCTTCTAAACCCTGGCGGACGGCTGGCCATTATCAGCTTCCACTCGTTGGAGGATCGTATGGTCAAGGAGTTTCTGCAAGAGCAATGTGGTTCAGGGTATGAATCGACCATGAGACTACTGACCAAACATGCGATATCGGGCACTTACGACGTTCATAATCCGCGAGCGCGAAGCGCCAAGCTTCGTGCCGCAGTGAAACTGTAAAACAAAAACCAAAAGGAGAGTCAATGTCAGTACGAGTACTAGTCAAAAACTCCCGTGCAGCTCGCATCCGCGTTCGACACGGCTAAAGGCTAGTCCCTCGCCATTCATCACGAATGGTGAGGGATCAATCCAAAATAACAAATACCAAAAATTCGGCGGTCGATTCTGCGCATCAGCACGGTGCGTTGAGTTTGAAACCACCCTGTTTACTAAAAAAACATAAACATCATGACTTATTCATCAGCCATCTTCACAAGTGTCAATTCGAATTCTACGGCGGCCCGCGCCGCGAACATGCGTCGTGGACAGAATAATGCTCGTTTTACAAGCTCGTTCCGTTCACTTGGTCCAATTACCAATGCCATCATTCTAGCTATACTGCTTTGCTTGATTGGCTTGATTTATTTGATGCAGACCACGCGTACTAATACCTACGGATATGACATCAACACTCTAAAATCAAAGAAGGTACAACTGGAGCAAGAGAGTGAATCACTTCAAGTAGAAAGCGCTCGCTTGCAATCTGTCGAACGTGTTAAAACATCACCAGTTGCCGCTACAATGACCGCGCCAGTTGCGACAACGTTTGCCGGCAACTAGTCAGGATGGATCTGCCTTGAAAGACAGTAGTACACATCGTATCAGGCGAAGTACGACGCTCATGGGCGTCGTATTGGTGCTACTAGCAATTTTTATCGCTCGGCTATTCTATCTCCAGATTATTCGTTATGACTTCTATCGAGCTGAGGCGCTAGCCGAACACCTCAAAAAGTTCGAGCTTGAACCAAGCCGAGGACAAATCAAAGCACATGACGGCGACCAGTATATACCGATGGTCCTCAATGAGAATCGACCTACGCTGTATGCTGATCCACGATATGTGAAAGATGCTGAAAAGTCGGCACTGAAAATTGCCCAGATTGTAGGTGGTGACGCCAATGCCTACCGAGATATGCTTTTATCAGATCGAAGTTACGTCGTTTTGTATAAAAAACTGACAAAGTCTCAAAGTGACGCGATTAAGGATGTTAGGTCTAAGGGTGAGTTAAAGGGCGTGGGTTTGAGTGATGTTTCATATCGTGTCTATCCTCAAGGTCAAGTAGCGGCGCAGATCTTGGGTTTTGTGAATGGCGAGGGCAAGGGACAGTACGGCATCGAGTCGGGCATGGATGAAGAGTTAAGAGGTAGTCCTGGTCTACTCAAAGCTATCACTGACATCAACGGAATTCCACTGGCGGCGAGCAATGACACCATCGAAAAACCCGTTGCGAACGGCCAGGACATCAATCTCACTATCGACATCAACGCCCAGAAACAACTCGAGGATTTGCTCAAAGAACAATCCGAGAAGTATAAAGCCAAATCAGCCGCCGCCGTAGTAGTAAGTGCTCAAAGCGGCGCTATCATCGCCATGGCAAATTATCCCTCGTTTGATCCCGGGAACTACGACAAAGTTACAGATTACAGCGTCTTTAATAACCGAGTTATATCTACAGCTTATGAACCGGGGTCGATTATCAAAGTCTTCACCATGGCAACTGGTCTTAATGAGGGTGCTATAGCCGAAGGTACGACATTTTATGACAGTCAAACAACACAAGTCGAAGACCGAACTATTAAAAACTCTTATCCCTGGGGATCGGCGCAGCGAACGATGACCGAGATCTTGCAGAAATCACTCAATACCGGCGCGGTTTTCGTGCTTCGGCAGCTAGGCGGCGGCACTATCAATAAACAGGGCAGGGAGCGTCTGTACCAATACTTTACAGATCACTTTGGTTTGGGTAAGCCAACGGGTATCGAGCTAGGCGGGGAAGTAGGGGGCGCAGTTATACAGCCGAATAATGGTGACGGTGATAATGTTCGATACGCCAACATGAGTTTTGGACAAGGTATGACTGTTAACCTCGTACAGGTGGGCGCTGGGTTTGCCTCAGTGCTCAATGGTGGGAGTTATTATCGACCGTACATCGTAGATAAAGGTGAAAATCCCAAACCAACCAGAACCAACGTCATCAACAATACGACAAGCCAAACTATTCGAGCGATGTTGGCCGCGGCCGGTCAAAATGCTCAAATGAATCGGGCTGGCTACATGATGGGCGGTAAAAGCGGTACGGCACAGATTGCTGATGAAAAGGGAGGGTATGACGAGGACAAGACTAACGACTCGTATATGGGATATGTCGGCGGTAGTCGCCCCGAGTATGTCATCGTGGTTCGGATCAGTGAGCCTAATTCCGCCATCGGCGGTACTTATACCGCCGGTCAGATTGTCAAAAACATGGCTAATTGGTTGGTTGATTACTATTCAATCCCGCCAGGAAAGTAGGATCAGGAATATGCGTAACATAAAAGATGATATTATAGGAGAAACGTATGTATCTATTCGCTAAAACATCTAGCATGCTGTACCTCGATCGACTACCAGACGTCCTGTTGCTCGGTTTCTTGGGTTTCGCAGTTGCTATGCTTATAACACCAGTCTATACAACACTAGCCTATCATTTCAGATGGTGGAAACAGATGCGTACTACTGCTACGACTGGTGAGAAAGCGACCGTATTTGCCAAATTGCACGCTGCCAAACACAAACGACACATCCCGACAATGGCTGGGATGATCATGGTTGTCAGCATTGCAGTAGTGACTCTAGGGGTTAATCTATCGCGTCGCCAAACATGGTTACCGTTAGCAGCACTTGTCGGAGCGGGACTCGTCGGTCTCATCGATGACATCATCAATGTTCGAGGCCTTGGTGCCGGTGTGGCCGGACTAAGAACCAGGTTGAAGTTTGGATTGATGATGGTCGTAGCGTTACTCGGTGGCTGGTATTTTTTCGCCAAACTCGATGTGACACAGATCCACATCACCTATGGTGGCGATTTGACACTAGGGTGGCTAATCATACCGCTATTTGTAGCCGTCGTGGTTAGCACAGCCAACGCTGTCAATATCTCTGACGGACTCGATGGTTTGGCAGGTGGTCTGGCAGCTAGCACCTTCGCAACATACGGCGCTATCGCTTATCTCCAAGAGCAATACGGGTTGGCTGGTTTCTGCTTCACTATAGTCGGCGCACTGCTAGCGTATGTCTGGTTCAATATCTTTCCTGCCAGGTTCATGATGGGCGATGTGGGATCGTTCGCCCTAGGTACGGCGCTGGGAGTGGTGGCGATGCTGACGAATACCGTCGTCATACTTCCAATCATCGGCTTTGTATTTGTAGTCGAGGCCGGATCAAGCGCTTTACAGATACTATCGAAGCGAATATTTGAACGAAAGATATTCCTGTCGGCGCCGATTCACCATCATTTCGAGGCCATCGGTTGGCCCGAAACCAAAGTCACGATGCGATTCTGGGTAATTGGCCAGGTAGCCGGTGCTATCGGCCTAACTCTCGCCCTGCTCGGTGGACATATCTAGAGAAAACAAAGTTCTAAGCTCTAAACTCTAAACAAAAAGCAGTCACTAACATGGATAGACAGAGGAGACAAACTAACGTAACAGTTCGAAAGCATAAGCCAGACTATGTCATCGTGCTGCTTACCGGACTATTGCTTCTGATTGGACTGATACTCATCTTTGCGCTTAGTCCGGGTCTCAGCAAGCTGCACGGCGGTGCGGTAAGTGAGCAGTATTACACTATCCGCCAACTCATCGCAATAGGTATCGGTATCGCTGCGTTTATCGGTGCGATGCTGGTACCGCTTCGCTTGTGGCTGAAAGCAATCCCCGTGATGCTCGGCCTAACCGCTGTGGTGTGCCTGCTGATTGCCGTACCTGGTTCGCCGTTTCGAGTTACTGCTCTTGGCGCAACTCGGTGGTTTGCTATCGGGTCGTTTAGTTTCCAACCCGCAGAACTTATCAAATTCTCAGTACTGATGTATTCGGCCCAGTTTCTGGCCACACGGCAGAAGGCGGGAAAACTGAATGATTTCCAAGAAACTCTAGTGCCATTTGGAATCATGACGGCCATCGTAGCGTTCGTGGTCGTAGTGCTTCAAAAAGACATGGGTTCTATGATGGTTCTGCTGGCAATGCTGGGATCGATGCTTTATATCGGCGGTATGCGGTTGAAGATTCTGAGTGCACTAGTTGCTGGTCTAGTAGTGCCGACCGGGCTGGCCATAGCCCTCGCACCCCACCGGATCTCACGGTTTGTGACCTTCCTGAATCCCGATCGTGATTGTGCTGGCGCAGGCTATCATGTCTGCCAGTCTCTTATATCGGTTGGCTCTGGTGGTGTCTTCGGAGTTGGACTGGGCAGGAGCGTGCAGGCGGCCGGGTATTTGCCACTGGCGGCCAATGATTCAATATTCTCGATATTTGCTGAGAAGTTTGGCTTCATAGGATCTGTCATACTGCTCGTCATCTTCGCGGTACTTATCATGAGAATTTTACGCGTTGCAGATCGGACTGTAAATGTAACGGCACGGCTTGTTGTCACGGGGATATTCGCTTGGTTGACGGCCCATATACTTATCAACGTCGGAGCGATGCTGAGCCTCATGCCGCTTAAGGGTATCACTTTGCCATTGATCAGTTCAGGCGGGACGAGCATCATATTCATCATGGCAGCTCTCGGGGTGGTGTTTCATATTTCACGCTATACTTCTCACCAGGCAGTTGCTACTCTGGGAGAAGACTCAAGTAGCCACGTGGGCGGACGTCGTCCGAGCTATACGAGTTACTCACCAAGCTCTAATCGACGAGGTTAATGATGGCGCGAGATAAGACGACTAGAATCGTAGTAACTGGTGGCGGTACAGGGGGACACATCACGCCTCTATTGGCGGTTGTTGATGCTCTGCACGATCTATCACCTAAGGCAGAGATAGTCTATGTTGGTGAAAAACGAGGCAAGTTTATCGATTTGATCAAAAAGAATCAAGCCGTCAAACGTGTCAAACTTGTCTCGGCAGGGAAGTACCGACGCTACCATGGGGTGAAAGCTTATCAAGTGCAATTTAGCGAACATCTCAAGAACATCAAGGACCTGTTTCTCATAGCTCTTGGTTTTTGGCAAAGTCTGTTATTCCTAATTCGCTATAGACCTGATGTGATTTTTTCCAAAGGCGGCTTCGTGGCCCTGCCTGTAGGAATAGCTGGCGCATTGTTGCGTATCCCAATTGTGACGCATGATTCTGATTCTGTACCAGGTCTTACTAACCGCGTACTTTCCAAATGGGCTGTGGCCTGCGCGGTTGGGATGCCAGCGGAATTCTATACATATCCGGCGCATAAACTACACTACACCGGCAACCCCATAAAGAACGAATACTACACGTTGGGTGAGACTGACAAGGGTAGAATCAGAGAGCAGTATCATTATGATGAGAATTTACCGATCGTTTTAGTCACGGGTGGTAGTCTCGGGGCGGGTGAAATTAACCAAGCGATGATTAGTATCATGCCCGAGCTCGCTACGGAAGCATATGTCATACATCATGCCGGCAGGGCCCATGCCGATGAGGTCTCGGCGGCTTACGATGCACAGCTGGACGAAACTAAGCGCAAAAGAGTCTTGGTTGAGCCGTTTATCTATGACATGCCTGAACGCCGGCTTATAGCCGATTTGGTTATCAGTCGCGCTTCAGCTGCCGCGATGGCTGAACTGCAAGCACTGAGCAAGGCGTCGATTATTATCCCCAGCCCGATACTAACTGATGGGCACCAGCTTAAGAACGCCGAGAGTCTCGAAACTCGTGGTGCAGCAATTGTTCTCCAGGAGAAAGCTATTCATGATACCCCTACGGTACTGTTGGATGCGATCCGTGATCTGCTTCATAATCCTGACAGGATGAAAGCACTCGGTGCGGCTATGCATGAGTTAGCTCGACCTCAAGCGGCGGTGGATATTGCCAAAGTGGTCTTAGAGGTCTGTAAGGCATGAACATCCTGGGGCGGACGAAGCAGGAGGGTGAATTAAAACCTCGGTCGGTTGATAGTAGGCGACGAGGGCAGCCCGAACAAAGAGCGAACACATACCAATACTATAGACAAAATGATCCAGCTCCAGATAGCACCCAAGGCCGACAGCTTGTACGTCGGCAACGACGAATGCTCGTAGCCCGTATCTTGAGAGGGAAGAGGGGGTTTGTATTTGTAGTTGGCTTGCTTTTCGTATTAGCCTGGGCGGGGAGTATATCTAACGTAGCAGTAAATACAATAGTCAGCGGTGAAGTGGGGGAGGCTGATCCTAGAGATGCAAAAGCGGTCCAACGCATCACTAATTCTGGTGGCCTTCGAAACCGTTACATACTATCCTTAAATAAGGAAGAAGCTTCGGCACAAATCCGCGATAAACGACCCGACATCCTAGCTGTCGATTATGCTTTTTCACCGTTTCGCGGAACACTGAGGGTCAGTCTCATCCAAAGCCCCACTGTTTTGATAGTTCAGAGTAAAACCAATTATGCACTACTGAATATCGATGGGGTCGTCAGTCAGATAAGACAAGAACCTCCAACAGCGGACGAGATTAGAGTTTACCCATTACTAATAGATGACAATAGTTTGCCTATGGAAACCGGGAAGGTAGGTATTTCGAAAGATATAGTTACCTTCATTCGTGATCTCGAGAAGGCCGCGCAACTCAAATCGCTTGAGACTCACACCTATAGTCTGCCAGCAGTACCGCGTGAGGTGAGAGTGAAATTCGCTGACTCGAAGTACTACATCAAGCTCAGCGCCACACAACCTGCCAGTCAGCAGCTTCAGGCCCTAGTGGACATAAGGAATTATCTGACAAAGAACAACATCACACCTAGTGAGTATGTCGATCTGAGGATTCCTGAAAAAGCGTATTATCGTTGACGTTACTAAGATAGGATCTAGTCCTCCCAGCTATAGCCATAACAGACAATTGGTGGTTTAATTAGCGCAAGTGATCTACCAGCCAGGTGGATTGCAAGCAGTTTCACATCGATAAGAGAACGGGAGATTATACATGTCTCAAGGTGAGAGCGGAAGCAGCGACAGCATTCTTATCGCCGTCCTGTTAGTTGTGGGGATCATTGGAGCTCTATGGATGACCTCCGTAAAGCCACAACCACGTCCTACGCATCGGCCAACAACCGTCAGTACTTCAGTAACGAGGTAGAAAAGGAGACCGCGTGTCAACAGGGTATGATAACCGCCTACTCAAGAGGAGGGTACTCAGATCAGCACTTGCACTTGCTGCAGCTGGATCGCTTGCTGCGGCCGTACTGGTCAATGATTCAGACAACAACCGATCGTCTACGTCTACGACAACAGTAGTTCTGCCAGACGACTAGGAGATGACTATGCCGATGAAACCGCTGTACTCAAAGTTGCTTGGACGACTCGCCGGGGTTGTCGGAGGAGCTATCGCTACGTTTGCAGTGCTTGCGTTCGTGATCTACGCGATGACACACGATCGGATGTAGGGGGCCTAGCATGGGACTATTCCTAGTGCCATATGTTCTATCCGTCGTGTGGTTTCTCAGATGCCTAGGGGCATATCTCGATAGACAGATTGGGCTATGAGGATCACCGACACGGAATAGTGCGGACAACTCGTCTAGGAGGTGAGACATGATCGAGCTCCTGATCGTCTTGGGCGCTATGGCGGTGGCTGTCATTGTATTCCTTGCAGTTGCGTGGGTCGTCATTGTGATGAAGAAGTAGACAGAGGTACCCGTGTAAGGGGTGAGACGGGGCCGCCTCTGGCGCGCCTACGACACCCCCGACGGGAGCCCAAAGCCACACCCACCGTTCTCTTATCGACACAAACACAGGTTATAGGTTCTAGGCGATAGGTTACAGTAAGACAGCCTAGACAGGACGGATATGTAATAGGTACTCAGTATTACCACCTTTTTTGCCTTTGAGGGGTGATTCAACAGTATCTAGTACATTAGCTCCCAAGTTCACTAGTTTGTTAGTGACTTTTGTCAGAACGTCCGGCAAATGGTGCAGATCCAACATGCCGCCTTTGAGTTGATGCGCGTCGGCTTCATAGTGTGGCTTTAACAGGGCAACAATTTGACCGCTCGGTTTCAGTAGTGATAGTGCGTGTGGCATGATAAGTCCCAGCCTGGTCCAGTTAACGTCGATAGTAATAATATCCATCTTCTCTGGCAATACTACATGCAGTGCATTAGTTCGCTCCATGACGACAACTCTGGGATCATTACGTAGCTTCCAATCCAAGACCCCGTAACCAGTATCCACGCTGTAGACTTTGGCTGCGCCTCGTTGGAGTAGACAATCTGTAAAACCACCAGTACTACATCCGAGATCAGCAGCGAACATATCACGAACATTGATGTTAAATGCATCGAGTGCGCGTTCAAGCTTCAATCCGGCTCGAGAAACATATCTATTTTCGTCCATGCGATAAGTATACATAGGGTAGGGAGGAAGCTAAAAGCAGAGAACATCGCCAGTAGGGGCAGGGACTTAGAATTAGGGTTAAGGTTAGGATGAAATGTGGTGCAAGCGCGTACTTATCCCTAATCCTAATCGATAATCCTTGGGCTGCATAGCCCTCTCACTCTCCCCTCCATGTTCGATATTTGTTCTACATACAAAACAAACACGATTAAACATAAAAACTATATAACACAATTAGTGATAAGCAATGTCAAATAGTAGGGAAATAGGGGGAGTAGGGTTAAGAAAAAAATGACCGACTTGAACACAAAAAGTATATAAATCAACACTAAGCTGTGGATAAGTCAAATAGTGCTTTCACGCCATGTTTTCACGTTGGGAGACAACTGGAGGTTAATGGAGTATTGACCCCATAGTTCGAGACTGGTAGAGTGACTTGCTATAAGTACTCGGTAGTTGGCCTAGTAACTAATAACAGGCCGCAGCTCCCCTGTTAGAGACGTCCTACCAATCAACTCTGGTATATATAATGCATGTCGTAAAAGATATATTGTACGACATGTATAGTTGCTTTGATGCACGATTGGTTCTACATGTTCTGACCCGCCGACTGCACGTGGTTTCTGTATTTCGTTCTCTACTTTGTCCTCTATTCCTGCTTTAATCCCTCGGCCACAAACTTCTAACTATCGTAGCCTTATCTCAACTTCACCATGTTCGTTAATTGTTCGATTGCTTTGTTCGGTTGGTTTTGAAGATTCTGGCGTTTGAGTAGGTGCGGCCGAGTGTGAGGATTTGCGACGGCTTCTGGTACGTTTCTTAGGCGAACCTTCGTTGTTCGTATTTTGTACGCTAGGTCCATGACTTACTCTTATCTCTGATTGGTTGCTGGCTGGCTGCGGATTATTGGGTTGCTGGTGCTGGGAGCGTTGGTTGTTAGCTTGTTGTGGGGGTCTAGGAGCAGGCGTGGTGGCTTCACGGATCATATGCTCCACCTCTGCCCTACTGCGCGTGTAGCGAGCTCTCGATTGTTCGATGATTGCTTGAGTATGGTCTTCTTGGTGTGGTGGGATGACGAGCGAGTTACCCGAGAATGGGATCGTTTTCTCGCCGTTAATCTGCAAACTGGCTATAAAGCTGCGGTTATGTAAGTTCATGATGTCCTGAGCTGTGAACTGCGGATCAAAGTATTTCTGGAGCAGGTTGCCATCATCGGCGCCGACGCGGAAGACCACCATGGAGCCGACATTACCGAACACGGCATCTTTGACTATCGGATTCATCTGAGTGGTGTATTGATTGGCGACTGTCAGGTTCAGGCCGTATTTACGAGCCTCAGACAAGATAACGGCGAAAGAATCGGTAGCGAAGTTCTGAAACTCATCCACGTACAGGTAGAACGCTCGTCGCTTGTCGAGATCGACGTTGGCGCGACTCATAGCGGCTAGCTGGATCTTGGTGACGATCATGGCTCCTAGGATCGCAGCATTGTCTTCACCAACTAGTCCGCGGGAGAGATTGACGATCAAGATCTTGCCATCATCCATAATGCGACGGATGTTGAATGTTCCCTGTGGCTGACCGATGATGTTACGAATCATAGGGTTGGCAGTGAAAGCCCCGACCTTGTTGAGGACAGGCGCAACTGCTTCGGTAGCGAATTTCTCGTTCCAGCTGGCGAATTCTGTCGTCCAGAAGTTTTTGACCACGGGGTCTTGGACCATTTCAACGACACGACGCCGGAAGTCGTTCTCGGTCAGCATGCGCGTGATATCAAGCATTGTGGAGTTGGGGTAATCTAGCAAGGCTAGGATGGTGTAGCGCAGGATGTATTCAAGTCGTGGTCCCCACGACTCAAACATGCGCTTCAATACTCCGACGAGCTCAGAGGAAATGTGGGTCTTGAGCGCTGGGTCAGTTACCTCGAGTGGATTGAAGCCTATCGGAAAATCGACATCAGCTGGGTTGAAATACACCACATCGTTGATGCGGTGGGCCGGGATGTACTGCAACATGTGTTGAGCATAGTCGCCGTGTGGATCAATGACGCCAAAGCCCTCGTTATGGAAAATATCCGACAAAGTCAGTAGTTCCAAAAGCCCAGATTTACCGACGCCAGTCTGTCCCAGGATGTAGATGTGTCGGCCTCTATCTGATCTACGGATGCCGAACTGAGTGTTCATGCCTCGAAAATTTGTCACACCGAAGTAGCTAACTTCACCATCTTTGCTGTTGCTGGCTGATGGTAGTGTCGAGGGTGGCTCGGCGGTCTTGCTGGTAGCCCAGACGATGTTCGGCGTCTCCACAGTAGTGTGAGGCAAGTGATAAAGACTGGCTAGCTCTTCGATGTTTAGTATAGTACCTTGCTCGATAAAGTGCCTAGATCGGTACTCGATGACTTTCTCGCGAGCGAAGGATGCGTGAGAAACTGCAAACCCATTGAGGTTTGTAGTGTTGAACTGCTTGAAAGTACCGACGATGGCTTGCATACGGAGCTTGGCAGTGTATTGATCAGTTCCTAGATATGCCAAGCGAACTTTGACCTGGTAACCAAGCTTGGTCGATTTCTCTGTTATGGCTGTGATGCGAGCTCTGTCGCGGTCGCTAACATCAGCACTCCCGCCAGATTTAGACGCCTCTGGTGGTTTGAAAAGCGCCCCGAATACCTGCCCTATCCATGAGAGAAAACCTCCTTTGGAGATGAAGCCTCCTCCCCCACTCTTGATGCGTTGGACGACTTTGGCCCCACGCTGGTGCCAACTGTCATCTATCGGTCGACACAAGACCTGGATCCACATCTCCTCCTGTTTATCGAGTTTGGCAAGTGTGGCTGTGATACCGGCCAAGGGGTCAACCTCGAAACTAGTGAAGGTTTTGATCGGCAGGACTTCGTTGTCGGTTGTCGTCAACTCAGCCGTATGGATAACCGGGTATTGTAACTCTCTCGTGGCATAATCTTCTTTAAGCGGATAAATCTGAACTGTCGGGTATTGGGCATAAATCTGTCCCTCGACGAAGTTCTGTAAGTATTTGGGAATCCAGACATAAAACCTGATCTGTTGACCGATCGAGGCAATCTCAAAACTTATATGCTCTTGCAACATGCCTGTTCGACGGATCTCGTTTTTGGGTCGCAGGATGCCATGCAGGGCAGCGAACATCTGCTCGGCCGCTAACTCTTTCTTGTCGTTGGTACGCGGAATCTCAAGTACAAGCACGACGGTCTCGCCGCTGTGCTGGCTCATAGCCTTGGCTTGCTTGGTGTTACGGTAAGTCAGATAACCGAATATGCTCACGATCGGAATCCATAGCCACCAAAGGCCGAAAATGCTCCCAATCAAACTACCAAATAAAGGTGTCATACTTGTTCCTTATTGTCTCTCATCAGGGATGGATTGTAAATGCTAGCGCTCAGAGAGAGTATAAAGAGTCAGTCTTACTCAGCTAGTGTGTATGTGGCTTTGGCGACGCGCTTGAACTGCTGCTTGCCCTGGAGATTGAGTAGAATCGTCGTTTCTTTGACTTGACGGCTCTTCAGAACCCGCTTGACGATCTCGTCACGGTGCAGTGGTTCTTTGGCCTTGCGAAGTACATCGCTGATGATATCGGCGACAGTGCCCTTGCTATAACCCCACTCTTTCAGAGCATATATACCACGGCCGATAAGCACGAAGCGCTTGTCTTTGATGAGCTCGTTGTGGATGGCCT
>CAZDBS010000002.1:0-86848 GCA_964503775.1 uncultured Candidatus Saccharibacteria bacterium | reverse complement strand
ATGTCAACCAATCTTATAACAGCGGAACTCCAGCCTAGATGAGGAAGCTCCATGGCTACCAAACTACCTGAGGAACTACGGCCCGATTTTTTAAGAGAAACACCTACCGACGAAGAGCTGCGGGAGATTACGGGCATCGATAGATCGCAAGAGCGCGAGATGGAACATCGTGCTAGGAGTGTAGAGCAAGACCCGGAAGCAGAAGACTCCTCGCCTGAGACCGGAGAATCTGCCGCCAGTCCGACTGTCGATAACGAGACGGTTGATGAAGAGCGAGAGGACCTAGGACTTGAGCCTGAAGCCACACTCTATCACCCTGATAAGGGTCAAAAAACTTCAAAAAAGAAGAGTAAATTATCGCAGGTTAAAAGTAAAGCCGCCCGGCGTGTTGCCATAGCCGGAGCTACGGCATTGATGTTTACAATGGGTGGTGTATTTTTATTCATTGCGCTGATTCCGTTGAAAATTAATAGCTTCGTAAACAACCTCGAGGATAGATTCTTTTCAACTTCTCGTCAGGCCATCGGTAACCGCCTGGAGACGCATTTTGAATGGTATGTACGAGAGCAGTGGATCCCAAGCCTCACACCCTGTTCGAGAGTTAAAGTATCGAAGGACTGTACTCCGGCTATCAACGGCCAATCATCCTTTGGTCGTATGGCACGTGGTTGGAGAGATTCACGAATAGAAGATAAACTGAAGGCTCGATATGGTATCTCTATAGAACTTAACCCGACTGATCTCGCCAATGGTAGGCCGGGATATACGCTTATGATACACGGTCAAGAGGCTGGGGGTTTTGATAGAGATTTTCGTTTCAGCAAACTCAAAAGTGGCGAAATACGTGAGAATATCATGTCGGCGGTTGGAGCTGAAACAAAGTGGCAACGCATGTTTGCGCGCATAAAATATGGCGGAATACTACAGAGAAAATACAAACTCAAGCTTTGCGTCACGGCTTGTAAGATCCAAGGTGTCAAAGAAAAATACGCTGATTGGAAAACTAACAAGAAGTTTGCGTTTAAGTCATGGGTGGCCCAGCGAGTCATACAGCCGTTTTCGGATAATAACCAAGTTATTATTAAATGTTTCTTGAACGGTGGATGTGACGGCGACAAAGGCGCTCAGTTTCGTGAAGCAAACAAAGAAGTGCTTAGCAAACTTGCTTCGAGTATAGAACAAGATGGGGTAGATAAGTTACTTGATCGCGCAAACAAGATTGCGGAAAGAGGGTTTGCGCGCTATACCGTAGAGGAGATTATGGGCAAGGTTTTTGGTGAAGAGGTCGCAGGCAAGGCCGCGACTAGAACTTTTACAATATTCGGTATTCTCGATACGATGAATAGTTTTTTTCAAAAGATCAATCGTGGTTTAGAGGCGGTGAAGGTTTGGGTTTTTGTTCGCAATTCACAAGCTGCGGTAGCGATGGCCCAGGTGTTCATCACTCATAGGGACGAGATCAAAACTGGTACGGTTGATTCGGAAGTAGTAGGTCAAGCAACGGACTTGTTGTCCAAAGGAATGTCTTGTGGCAACAATGTACTACCCAACGAACAATCAGGCCAATGTGAGGACATGACCAAAAGCCGCCTATATAGTCGATACTTCACCCAACCATCTCAGACCGCGTTTCTGCCTTTCCAAGGTTTAAGCTACGCTGATTCATCAGTTGATCAAACGCCAATTAAGTGTAAGGACGGTGTCCTTCCAAGTGATCAGGAGATATGTCCAGAAGCAAAATTAACACTCGATGACAAACGCGTCACTAACGCTAAGTCGATTCTGGACGGGTTTGGGGTTGTCTTGAATCCTTACAACGAGGTAATCAACAGGCTGGAGTTGTTGAGTATTGTTAATTCGTTCGCAGGATTGTTGCTCAAATACACTGGGCTTCAAGCAATTCTCGAACAAGCAACAAAACCTGTAGCTGAAAAAGCAACGGACTATGTTCAAAACATGGCAGATGACCTAATCCCGTACGCCCTAAATGACAAGTCGTCGGGGCGTGTCGTCGCCGAGACGGCAATGGCTGGATTTGATGTAGGAGGTAATGATTCGTGTCGAGAAGCAGTTAGTTGTGTGAGGGTCCCGGACGAAGTAGCTTACCAGATCCAGGAGGAGGAGCTCGCCAAGTCTAAGGATACGTTCAACAAACGACCGTTGTTTGCTCGACTGTTCAGTACTGATACACAATATTCAGCAGTTTCACGCTTGGCATTATCAACACCGTCGTCATCAACAAACGTTGCGATTCAAGCTCGCGCGATGGCGATGGCGCCTATTAACCTTGTCAAAAACTTTGACTTTGGCGCCATCTTTGGAATCTTTGGCGCCGGGAGGTCACAAGCCGATACATCCAAAGATCCGTTTGGTGTGCCTCAGTACGCCATCCCGGCCGGCACGATGGTTCAATCGCTTAAAGTCGATGCCGATGGCCGGACTATAGAGGGCCAGTATGAACTAAAGCCGATTTTTGAAGCTAATCCAGACACGTATACAGATGAGTATTGCGCCAAGTTTACGGCTGAGTGGGAGAAGACCGTCGACATTAACGAAAATACAGGCGAGAAAGAATATGCTTATGTTAACCCCTGTATTCTGGAACAAGCCACCGCCGCCAGTGCCGCCGGGTTGTTTACTACCGATGTTCTGAGTGACGAGGATAAGTCTGGTGTACAGGTTGGTGGTAGTACCTCAATCGGTGGCGATGGTGCAGATGACACAAGTCCGGGAGAACCAAGCTCGATCACAGAATACAAGGATTTGACACGCGATCAGTTAATCCAACAAATCAAAGCCAGCTCCAACTGGAAACCTCAGGACCAAGCAGTAGTCAATAGGGACTTTGCTAATCCAGACGTTCGCAGCGGGGGGGTTGCCGACGACCTACTTAGATTATTGTTGGCGATGGTCCAAAAATCGGGCTCGGTCGTTGCAGTTTCCTCGCTCAATTCAGATCACCCAAATTGCTCTGAGGGTAGTAATATCACCTCGAACCACAAGAGTGGACTTGCTGCTGATATAGGCAACGAAGAGGTAGCTCCTCAGCTTGTGCCGTGGTTGTTTAATAATCGCGAAGCCCTGGGTATTAATGAATTGATATTCAATCCCGTACCATCCGGAACGAGTACACTGAAAAATGGGGTGGCTTACTCGTACCCAGCTCCTACACTGGCCGACCATCGTAATCATATTCACGTGTCGGTCAAAGGACCAAAGGTATTCTTAGGGTGTCCGAATGATCCAAAATGATGAAAAAAATCTTACTACTCATTATGATCATGGTAGTAAACACAGTCTCTCCGTTTGTTGGATCTTCATATGCGGAAGTTGACGAATGTCTTGAAGATGCAATCATTTTTGATCATCCGTTGTTTACTTCAGAAGAATGTTCTCGAGATGTTTTTTGCACATCGTCAACAGCGATCATCGTTGATGCTACAGTATTAAATCCACTCCCTCAGCCCACGATGGTGACAGGGGTATCTGATCTCCAGCAACGTCTTCAACCCTATATATCTGGAGCCCAAAAATACAAATCTTTCTACGAATCGACATCAAGTTCAACGGGTATACCGTGGCCGCTGATCGCCGCCATACATGGTCGCGAAACAAGCTTTTCACGAACGAACCCGGGTAACGGCCAGGGTCTGTTTCAGTTTGCAAGCCGAGCAGCCTCGGGGCAAACTTTTTCACCTGGTCCCGTTTCGGACGATGACTTTGCAAAGCAATTGCAATTATTGGGCGAGGATCTCAAAACCAGGTACGGATACACTGATGGGTCAGAAGATAATATCAAAATGGTCTTTTTCAGCTATAACGGTCAGGCGGGTGTCTACAAAGAACAAGCCCAGAGATTGGGATTCTCAAACCCCGCTGACGGCAGCCCTTATGTTATGAATTTAGCTGATTCTAATCGAGATAGTCGCACAAACAGCAGCTGGGTGCAGATTCGAACCGATCATGGATCTCCAGAGAAGGCTGATCTTGTCCCGGGGGCGTTCCTAATTTACAGTGCGCTAGGTGGTGCTCAATTTGGAAACGGTGGAGTATGCGTAAGCTCCGGAAGTGGTGTAGTGGATATAGCAAGAGCCGAATTAGCTAAAGGAATTAAAGAAATTCCGAAAGACTGTGATATCAACGGCAGTCCTAGTTGCGGAACGGAGATCGACAAATATACTGATAATCACCCTGAGTTTTGGTGTGCAGATTTTGTAAGCTGGGTATTTCGTGAAGCAGGAAAACCTTTTACTGGTGGTTCAAGTGGTGGTTGGCGCATACCGGCAGTTGCCAGCCTTGCAACCTGGTTCCAAAACAATGCTACTTATCTCAGTGGAACGGAAATTCCTCAACCAGGTGATGTTATATTTATCAACTATGGCCGGTCAGTAGCGGGTACGACTCAGGATGGCGACCATACTGGTATTGTCGAACGCGTAGAAGGAAATACTGTCTACACGATAGAGGGTAATTCTAGCGATGCTGTGTCGGCGGGCAGGTATGCTATAGGAGATTCGAAAATTATGGGATATGGGAGGCTTCAATAGTGGGTCGTGGAACGAAACTGTTTATCATCGGTGCAGGTCTAGCTCTGATGGTTGTGATTGGCAGTTTCCTGATATATCAATCACTTGTATTTCGACTAGTATCGGTGAGTCCAAAGGGTCAACGGCTCGGAACCCAAGAAAATATCGTCTTTCATTTCAACAAAGACGTGAAAAGTGATGTACAGAAACAAATCACTATTTCCCCCAAAACTCCAATTACCATTACCGTACAAGCAGGCGACATCAGAATTAGTCCTCAAAATACGTGGAATAAGGATACTAAATACACTATACAAATTTCGCAAGTGGTGAGTGTGTCAGGAAGCCAATTAGCAAATCTTAGTCATAATTTTACAGCTATCTACAAAGACTTCAGCCAACTTTCTGGTTTTTCACAAAAACTTCTCATTCAAGACAGTAACGGATCACAGTTGGTTAGTAGTGATGTTCTTCGAAAGAGCCTGCCCCACTACGAGTTGGAATATACAATCGATTACAAATCAACCAGTGGCACAAAATCTAGTAAGCCTTACTATCTAATCATTGACACCAGTATCGGTGATGCCTTTCGCAAGGACGATTCTCTATATAAGACAGAGGCAGAGCGAATCCGTAATCTTGCCATCGATTATCTCCAAAGTAATGGGATCAAATCGGATGAGTATCCAATCTATTATTCAACCCCAATCCTTCAGTCGTTGTATGGTACATATTCAGTCTATTGATTGAGGGTTATTTTTTTACCATCTCTAAATAGTTTATGTTTTACAATATCCGCATCTGTTGTTGTGATTACTGTTTGGTAGTCCTGTAAATAGGTTGCAAGCGCAACACGCCTGGCAAAATCCAGTTCACTAAACACATCATCTAATAAAACAATCGGTTTTTTATTGTAGGCCTCCTCTAGTACTCGCAGTTCTATGAGTTTGCAGGCCAGTATGATAGTCCTGGTTTCACCCCTAGAAGCGTTGAATTCACTATCATAACCATTAATATGAAACCGGATATCATCACGATGTGGGCCAACTGAAGTATATCCTCGCTCCATATCGCGAGTGGTGTGTTTTTCCAGATCTTTAAGTAGGTGTGAGCCGTAATCATGAGAGGAAATTGTACTTTTGTACTGAGCCTCCAGTGTTGTCGAGGTATCAGCCAGTGAGCTATACAACTCTCCGATATCGGTATTGATACGAGTGACCAAACCATGCCTACGAGAGGCGATCGTCGAGCCAAGTTCGCTGAGCTGGACATTCCAGACAAATAAATGATCGTCATCACCATAGCCTTGTTTGAGCAAACGGTTGCGCTGCGAAAGTGTGCGTCGGTAGTTGATAAGTGTCGTTCTAAACCCTGGAATTGTCTGCTCTAAGATGTTGTCGAGAAATTCTCGCCGTAGTTCGGGTTGTCCAGTCAGAAGTCGCATGTGTTCAGGCTCGAACAGGGCCACTGGTAGTGATTTGTGAAGCGTCAGGCGCTTTAGGGCACTACCACCTATGACAAATGATCTGTCAGCTCTTCCTGAAGCCATATCGAGCTTCCAAACCCGTTCTGAAGAATCCTCCATCTCACCATCAATCCGCGCCCACTTAGTATCGTGTCTAACCAGCTCAGAATCTGGCGCGCGATACGATACACCTTGGGATAGCACTAGGATAGATTCGAGAAGATTGGTTTTCCCACTGCCATTGGGCCCCACTACTATATTCACACCGGGACTGAGCTCAACTGTTCTATCGCTATAATTGCGAAAATTCTGAACCCGGAGACACTTATACATAGATTTGTATTATTTCACACTAACTTCGCAGGGGCATGACGACATGAACATAGTCATCGGATTTAGGGTCGGCGCTAGTCAGGATGCAAGGACTGAGTTTACCGCCAAAAGAGAAGGTGACTCGATCGTCACTCATGGCATTCAGGGCATCCAGTAGGTACTTGGAGTTGAGAGTCACGTCACCACTACCACTGACCTCGGCCTCAGCAGTCGCGGTATTCTCACCAACTTGTGAGGCGACAGACTGAATTTCAACTGTGCCTTTCTCGCTATCGATATGTAGGGTGATACTACCGGCACTCTCTCTGGCGAACAAACTAGAGACTTTGGTGATAGTGATAAACTCACTACGATTAATACTAAAATGCATATCACTCTGACGGGGGATGAGTTGACGATAGTCTGGGTACTTCCCGTCGATCAGCCGAGTGATTAACTCAACTTCACCCAGAGTAAAGCGTACTTGTTGCTCATCGAAGACAACAGATATCTCCTCGTCACCATCCTGCATAACACGCAACAACTCTTGTAGAGAGCTAGCCGGTATGATTATGTTGAGCTCGGTATCTAGAGGGATAAGTTGTTTTTCGGCCAATCGATAGCTGTCGGTAGAGACTATATAAAGTTTCCCTTCGAAGGTATGGAAATACACTCCGGTCAGAACTGGTCGGGTTTCGTCATGTGACGCCGCAATGATGACCTGTTGGAGAGCTTTTTTGAGATCTTGAGGACGCAGTGTATAGGATTCGGTTGATGTGATAGTTGGTAAAGAAGGGTAGTCCTCTACAGAGGAACCGTTGATTGTTGATTGATAGGAAGTAGTGGCAATATGAAGTTTATTCTCCTCGAGCGTGAGTTCTATGTTGCCGGTGGGGAGGGAAGACACAAACTCGCTCATCAAGCGCGCTGGAACTGTCACCGCCCCTTCATCAACTACTTTGGCACCGATAGTTATAGTGAGGGCTATTTCTAGATTGGTAGCACTAATTTGCAACCTATGATCAACTGTTTTGATGAGAACGTTAGAGAGAATCGGCAAAGTGGATCTTCCACTAGCAACCTTACCTACTGTATTTAATGCTTTGGCGAGATTTTCCTGGGTTACTTGTACTTTCATTAGTCTATCCTCCTATCTATATATCTAGTAGTCGTAGTAATAGGCACTGTGGAAACAGTGGAAAACCAACCAAGCACTGCTGACATTATGGTCTGATATGTGTGGAAAATCGGATCAAAAACTACTGATATGTATGTATACAAATTGTGCACAACCGGCTGGTTGTGCAAGTACTCATGTGGTTGAGATGAAGTATGTGTAGAAGCGGGTTTATTTAACCCCAACATTTGCACCAGTTCTTCGCTCGTTATCCCACTACTCATCCACAAGAGTTGTTTCGTAGATATTGGTTCTTCTCTATGCATATAATCGCTCCTTGATATCTTGGATGTGTTGGCGAATGATTTGATTGAACTGCAAACCCTTCTCGATTTTATCAACCGAATGAATAGCTGTAGTGTGGTCTTTGCGTCCCAACTCATGGGCCACTTTCGGAAAACTAATATGGAGCTCACTTCTAAGCAGATACATCGCAATTTGCCTAGGCACAACGATGTCTTTATCGCGCTTAGGGCCAACAATGTCGTCGATGTCCATATGAAAGTGCTTGGCAGTCACCTCGATCACTTGTTTGGGGGTGAGGTGTTTGGGGCGAACTCGACCTCCACCTATGAGACTAGTGGCGATTTGCAAATCAGCGTTTATCTCATGCATCTCACAATAAGCAAGCAGTTGATTAAGAGCTCCCTCTAATTCACGGACGTTGGTCTGGATTAAATTAGCTAAGTATTCAGTCACTTCGTTCGGGAGATCAATCCCGTGTTGTTGGGCCTTGGTCTGCAGTATGGCGTAACGAGTCTCATAGTCCGGTGGCTGGATGTCGATGGTCATACCCCACTCGAAACGCGACCTCAGTCGCTCCTCGAGTGTCGGGATGGCCTTCGGTGGTTTGTCGCTGGAGATGATGATTTGCTTATCTGCTTGATGGAGGGCGTTGAAGGTATGGAAAAACTCTTCTTGGGTTTTTTCTTTGCCGGCTATGAACTGGATATCATCGACGATGAGTACGTCCGAGCTGCGGTACCGTTCTGAAAACCCAGTTCGTTTATTCCGGACACTATCGAGGAATTCGTTTACAAACGTTTCACAACTAATATAGACAACCGTACTGTCTGGTCGTTGTTTCTTAATTCCATTACCAACAGCTTGGATGAGGTGGGTTTTACCAAGGCCAGAACCGCCATAGACAAATAACGGATTGTATTTGGTTCCTGGATTCTTCACTATTGCCTGACAAGCAGCGTAGGCGAGATCGTTACTGGATCCGACTATGAAACTATCGAAAGTATATTTATCGTTAAGAGCGGCTTTGAGAGTTACATTCCTGGGTCTATTGAAGTCGTTGGTAGGGGGTTTGGATGATGGGGGAGTGGTTAACTCAGGTGCCACGAGAGGGGTGGTGGGCCGCGAAGTCTGGATTTTGAATTCCAAGCTGTTAAGGGTGATGCCGTTTTTGCTCAAAATGTCTTTGATAAGATCAGAAAACTTCGTTTCCAGCTGGTGTTTGATGAATATATTCGGTACTCCAATTGTCACTACGCCGTCGTTTTCTTTGATAAGCGACGTATTTTTAAACCATGTGACAAAGCTACCCTTGGATACACTGAGTTCAATCTCACCTAAGACCGATTGCCAGAGCTGATCTGTCATTGCTATATATGTCCCTTACCCTCGCTTATTGTCCACATGATGTGGATGATCACAAGTAACACTATAACCTCTGCAGTTAGTTTTCCACAATTTTACCAGGGAAGGGGAGGGTGTTTCTTATAAAAATGCGACAAGATGTAAGTTGTCCACATAGTGAAACCACATCTGTAAATCTGTGGATAACTATTGAAGAAGTGTGGAGAAACTGGTACTATATGTCGTGAAAATAACATAGTCATCACCGGTTTGATGTTGCATACAAAGCACCCGAAAGGTAAACTAGCTAGCCATGCCAAAACGAACGTACCAGCCAAAAGTAAAACATCGCAAGAACCAACACGGATTCCGTGCTCGGATGAGCACCAAAGACGGACTCAAGGTTATTAAGCGACGGATGCTCAAAGGTCGCTCTCGAATCACCCACTAGAAACCAATCATTGCTTAACAAGTTAAGTAATATAGTTGTTGTGGTATTGGTTCACCTGATGAATACTAACTACTATGATTAATCGACTCCATCGCTTCCATGGATACGGCAGTCTAGATTATCTGTATCGTCATGGCCAAACCGTTCGGTCGCAGTTGATATCGCTCAAATGGACCGTCAACCCCAAGACGAGTTCGTATCGAGCGGCGGTCGTAGTGAGTAAAAAGGTTGCCAAAAGTGCCCCCAAGCGCAATCGCATACGTCGTCGGGTCTATGAGGTCATCCGCACCCAATCAATCAACACCCATACAGATGTGGTATTTACGATTTTTGACGAACGCGTCAGCACCCTACCCCACCAAGAGCTATCAGCTATAGTGATCGATTTACTAAATCGCGCCAAACTTCTGACAAAGAACCCTTAGCTTTCAGCTCTCTGCTGGTTCTGGTATGATAACTAGCATGTTTACGACTTTTATTGCGAAGCCTATTTTTAACCTCTTAACCGGGATATATGCCTTACTTCCCGGTCATAACTTCGGACTAGCTATCATCATCTTCTCGGTTGCGGCTCGGTTACTGATGTGGCCGCTACTTAAAAAACAGTTACACACCCAGAAGGCTATGCGGGAACTCCAACCTGATATTCAACGAATTCGCAAGGAGACGAAGGGTGATAAACAGGCTGAAATGGCCCGCATAACACAACTCTATAAAGAAAAAGAGATTAGTCCTTTTTCGTCACTTGGTTTGTTGATTGTCCAGTTGCCATTTATCTTCGCCCTCTTCTCAGGGCTTCGAAAGATCATCCTAGACTCAAACTCGGTGATCACGTTCTCATATGGCTTTATCCGTGATCTGCCTTTTATGAAGGAGTTGGCTGGTGGATCGGCTGTTTTTGATAAAACACTCGTTGGGCTGGTTGATTTGACTAGGCCGGCGATACACAATCTCGGGGACTGGAACAACATATATCTACCGGCGTTCATCATCGCGCTACTTAGCGGTCTGGCACAGTATTACATGTCCAAACAACTCATGCCCAGCCCACCGCCCGGCACCAAAAAACGTCGTCTTCGTGATCTGATGGCCGACCAAGCCGCCGGTAAGCCTGTCGATCAGAGTGAGATCATGGCAGCCCAAGGTGCGACCATGCAATATCTCCTACCAGTTTTGATATTCTTTTTCACGATTTTCTACGCGTCTGGCCTGGCGCTTTATCTGCTAGTCAGCTCAGTCGTGGGATACTTCCAGCAACGAAGCATACTATCGCACGAAGTAGAAGTACTCGAGGAATCGGCCGTCATCGACGTGCCAAAAAGTAGCGTCAAAATAACTCGCAAAAATTCCCCCAAACCAACCCCAAGCCGTCGCAAAAAGAAGCGATAGCTGCCGATTTGTACCCACTCGGGGTATACTAAGAGGCAAAGTAGTGACGGGTGGGAGAGGGGCACGCTATGGAAGAGGAAGCAATACAGTTTGCCAAAAAATATCTCGAGGACATGTTGAGTTTCTTCGGTCTGAATACCGAGGTCCGAGCTTCCTGCGACGAAGATGTTATCGAACTCTCGGTGCCTTCGAGTAGTCTCAATGGGTTTTTGATTGGACAGAGGGGAGATACACTACGCGCCCTACAGTTCATGGCCAGTAGTGCGCTCAAGGCCAAGGAATATCCACTCACTCGGGTCAATGTCGACATCGCCGATTACAAAAAACAACGAGAACATCGCTTGGCCGAGCAGGTTCAAATATGGATCAAAGAAGTGGTGGATACCAAAGAACCCAAAGCACTACCCCCGATGAATGCCGCCGACAGACGGGTAGTGCACAAGACAGTGTCAGAAAACCCGACTGTTGTCACTGAATCAGTTGGTTTCGGTCGTGATAGACATGTGATTATCAAACTAGCTTAGGACTTCAAAACCTCTTCAAAAACACGTAATGTTTGCGCGGCAGTTTTACTCCAATCAAATTGCTTGACCCTAACTCTCCCCTTTTGTATCAACTCTTGGCGCCTTGATGGGTAGTCTATGACTCTAGCGATCGCTGAGGCAATCATATTAGTATTACGTGGGTTGAAATACTCCACCGCGTCTCCGTAAATTTCTGGCAGACATGTGGCGTTGCTGGATACGACCGGGGCGCCTTCTTGCATGGCCTCGAGGCCCGGTAGTCCAAATCCCTCGCTCAAACTAGGGAAGACATAGGCCTGGCAATGCTGGTAGAGCCATTTCAGCTGACAGTCAGAAACAAATCCAGTAAACAGCACTCCGTCGCAGTTGTTTTCTTTGGTAAATTGCTCGAGTCTATCAAAAAGTACGTCTCGCTTCCCTACCAGAGCTAGGTATAGGTCGGGGTGCGAAGACCTAAGTAATTTATGTGCCAATATGAGTCGTTCGAGATTCTTGTGTGGCTGTGGTCGTCCGGTGTAGAAAATGTACTGCTTGTCGATAAGTGGTTTGAGAGGTTCGGGACGTTCGGCTATGGGGTCGGCTGCTAGGTGTGTTACGGTGATTTTGGAGATGGGGATATGAGCAAATTCGGCAATGTCTTGGGCCACAAAACGACTGATGGCGATGATGCGCTTTGATTTGTGGGCAACAATCCAGTTGAGGGTGGCGTAGACGCGTTGCTTAACCCAAAAAACCAGACTATTTTTACTCGGGTTTTTGAACCTGATGGTTGTCAGATCAAGCATAGCAGTCACTGTTTTACCTCGGTATAACAACGGCTGTTGAGCCATGGGGAAAAATACTAGATCAGGTTTGAGTGAGTTTAGTTGACGCAGTAGCTGAAATTGCTCGGCGAAACTAAACTCTTTGACGTCACAGGGCACAATCTCAAAGTTTCTGGCTTTGTGCTTCCAAGTAGGGATTACCTCGCTTTTAATGAGCAGGACATAGTCGTTCTCGGTGTCTAGTTCCCGAAGATGCTCGACCAACTTATCGGCATACCGCCCGGTAGTCGTTCGAGATATCCGCATGTCGATGACTATTTTCATGAGGTTTTCCTGACAAGTCTCCACCATTTTTGGCGCAAGGATCGTAGGGCGCTGGCGTTTGGAGGAAGATCATATACCAGTAGTGAAGCAAAATACATGTCATCTACTAGTCTCTCACGCATGATCTTTCGCCTTTCGCGGAGTTTTTGAGGAGTGAGAAAGAGAGACATTAATACACCTTTGAAAGCAGGTGCAAACTGGCCTCTCGTCAAAGCTCTCACAAAAAACAAACCGTAAGCGAGGTAGTATCTGGGTAGTGAGCGCCACAAGAATGCTCGCGGAACATCCTTAATCCACAAGAGTGGCCCATTTTTCAGTGTGTGATAGGTCGTAAAGCCCTTAATCTTGGAGCTAGTTGAACCCTGCGAGTGATAGACGATGGCTTTGGGGTTATAGTAGATCTTAAATCCCGCCAACTGAGCGCGTAAGCTAATATCAACATCCTCGTAATAGGCGAAAAAATCTTCATCGAAAAGCCCAACCCTTTCCAGGACTTTTCTGGTGTAGAGGCTTGCTCCACCACTCGCACTAGTAACTTCTCCTTCGGAATATTGGTTCTCGTCAACCTCATCTCTACCCCTAGGAAACGGCAGTAACCATGAAGTTAGGAAGTCGCCAGTGCCGTCGAGATGCTTTTTGTCCGCCAATAACATCTTGCTCGTTACGATGCCCGCACCAGGACGTTTACTGTAATAGCGTACCAGTTCCTCTAACCATTTCGGATCAGCCACAGCATCGTTGTTAAAAAGTGTGACATATTCGAAATCGGGATTTTTAAGAGCGGCACGGATACCTACATTTACTCCGCCGGCAAAACCTAAGTTGGTCGGTAGGGTTATGACCTCTATGGTCGGATACTTGGCAAGGACCGCGAATGAGTTATCTTTCGAACCGTTGTCGACAACTATGATGTGAGGCAGATGAGTTTGGGCTAATAGTGAATCTATACAAGCCGCAAGCATGTCCGCCCCGTTCCAATTTGGTATGACTACCGCCACATTAGTTCTCATATTCTGGTATCTATTCTATAATGAAGCCTGACTTTGTCTATGAAACATATATTTACCAAGAAGAACAAGACGCTGTTGAGCGAGCTTGTGAGAACGGATTTTAAACTCCGCTACCAAAACTCGATTCTTGGTTATGCTTGGTCTCTACTACGACCCCTCATGCTATTTCTGATACTTTATGTAGTCTTCGTCAAATTTCTGAAAATCGGTAGTGACATACCTCACTATCCTGTCTATCTGTTGTTTGGTATTGTTATCTGGAATTTCTTTCATGAAATGACCGTTCAGAGCCTTGGATCTATAGTAGGTCGTGGGGACTTGATTAGAAAAATTCGCATACCGAGGTGGATTATAGTGGCATCGACTAGCGTCTCGGCATTGATAAATCTGACACTAAATTTAGTAGTGATAGCAGTTTTTCTAGTATTCAACAAAGCTGAAATTAGTCCATCGGCCATTCTTCTGCCGCTCATTTTGCTACAGGTCTATCTATTTGCCCTAGGACTGTCATTATTTCTGTCTGCAGCATTCGTCAAATATCGTGATGTTAGCTATATATGGGAAGTTATGATTCAAGGATTATTTTATCTGACACCTATCTTGTACCCGATTTCTCTAATTACCAACGAGACTTTTCAAAAAATACTGTTTTTAAACCCCATCGCAGAGGCTATGCAGAATGCTCGGTATGTTACCGTCACGCACGATACAGTAACTATCAACAAAGTCTTCGATGGTGGATGGTACTCGACCATACCTTATGTAGTGACAATTGTGGTTTTGGTAGGTGGTGCGCTTTATTTCCGAAAAGAATCAAAATTTTTTGCTGAGAATATATAAGGAATAATGAGTATGCCAGAAGAATCACACACAGCTATCTCAGTAAAAAATATCAGCAAATCATTTAGACTGCCTCATGAGAAAATTACGTCGATTAAAAGCGCTGTCCTAAATTTCAGTAAACGTCAACATACTTATGAAAAACAAACTGTTTTAAAAGACATATCTCTTGACATACAAAAAGGTGAATTTTTCGGCATTGTAGGCAAGAATGGTAGTGGGAAAAGTACCTTGCTCAAGCTGTTGGCTGGAATCTACACTGCAGATGAAGGGAGCATAACAGTGCATGGACGACTCACGCCGTTTATCGAGCTTGGAGTAGGCTTCAATCCCGAGCTGACCGGTCGTGAGAATGTATATCTGAATGGGGCGCTCTTGGGATTTTCGAGGAAAGAAATGGGTGCCATGTACGACAGTATTGTTCGTTTTGCTGAACTAGGTAAGTTTATGGATCAAAAGCTTAAAAACTACTCCTCGGGCATGCAGGTGAGACTAGCGTTCTCTATCGCTATTCGTGCCAAGAGTGACATACTGCTGATTGACGAGGTACTGGCGGTTGGCGACGAAAGTTTCCAACAAAAATGCTACGCGACATTTGAGCGGCTAAAGGCACAGAACAAAACGATTGTTTTTGTGTCTCACGACATGGGAGCTGTACAAAGATTTTGCAAACGAGCGGTTCTGCTGCATGAAGGCGAGATCGTAGCCATATCACATCCTCAAAAAATTGCGGACATGTATAACAAGATAAATGATGACAGTACCAAAGAAGCAATTCTAGAAGCAGCCGAAAGTCAAAAACCCTCACTCTTGAGCATAGAGTTAATTGACGCGAGTACGAAGCATTATGGCGTATATGACTACGGGGAATATATGAGTATTCGTTTAGGTTGGGACAAAAACCCTAAGATAAGAAACGCTGGAGTCGCGATATATAAACAAACCGGAGAGTACATATTCGGCACCAATACATATGTTGACTCTGTGAAATTAAAAGGAAATGAAGCCCAATATCGAGTTAAATTAGAGTTAGGGGACGGTAACTACTTCATCGTAGCGGGGTTATTCGGTGCCACCAGCCACGACATAATTGAGATAACAGCTGATGGACCCCAATTCCAGGTACATGCCAAGCGGAAAAAGGACTGGGAGGGTCTTACGCATCTCGAACACGAGTGGAAGGCATAGGGGTATCGCATGAAACTAACTCACCCTAAGGAAGTGGTAAATAATGCTCAAGTGAGGCGTGTGGCAAGGAGGTTGTTGCCTGCTGGCAGTAGACGACGTATGTTTGCTGGACGCATGAAGCAAGTTATCTTAAGACGTGACGGGTATAGCAGGTGGATTAGGGATGTTGAACCTTTCCTGATTGAACCGCAAGGTAATACAAAGCAGGATGTGTTATTTAGCATCATCGTTCCTACATATAACACCCCCCGTAAATACCTGAAGCCGCTCATTCAGTCACTTGTCAATCAAACTTACCATCATTGGGAACTGTGTTTGGCCGATGGTTCAACAAATTCTAAAACAAGCTCCATGATCAAGGCGATGTCTAAGCAAGACCATAGGATTAAGTACTACCCCCTATCTAAAAACCTAGGCATTTCTGGCAATACAAACGAAGCACTTAAACATGTTACCGGAACATTTGTTGCGTTTCTGGACCATGACGATACGCTGCCTACCTGGGCATTACTGGAAGTACGAAAAGCAATAGAACAAAATCCAAAAGTTGATCTGATTTATAGCGATGAAGACAAGCTGACGGAGCGTGGTAAGCGTCTGATGCCGTTTTTCAAGCCAGACTGGTCTCCCGAGCTGTTATTGGGAGTCAATTATATGGCGCACTTTGTTGTTGTGCGAAAAAAACTAGTCGATGTAGTGGGTGGATTGAGACCTGAATTTGACGGAGCGCAAGATTTTGATTTTCTTCTCAGAATCATGGACCATAAACCGAATATAGTGCATATACCTAAGGTTCTATATCATTGGCGTATGGCTCAAGGCTCCACAGCAAGAGGCATAAATGCTAAAAGTTATGCCGATCTTGCCGGCAGAGCGGCACTAAAAGACTATATAAAGCGTAATAACATTGACGCCGATGTTATCCCTATAAAACAACGACCAACAAACTATCGTGTTCAGTACCGGACGACCGGCAACCCAAAAGTATCAATCATAATTCCCTTCAAAGATAAGCAGTCACTACTAAAGAATTGCGTGGAGAGTATTGTTCAGAAAACGACATATGACAACTACGAAATCATCCTAGTATCAAACAATAGTACTGAAAAGAAAACGCTTGACTACCTCAAGTCACTTCGTAAGTATCGTCATATCCACCAATACACATACGATAAACCATTTAACTACTCCGCAGTCAATAATTACGGTCGCAAACAGGCATCAGGAAGCGTACTTGTTTTTCTAAACAATGACACCAAGGTGATTACTAAAGAATGGTTGGATGAGTTGGTGGGTGTGGCTATACAAAAAAGTGTCGGCGCAGTTGGGCCAATGCTTCTATATGCCGATAAAACTATTCAACACTCAGGGATTGTCCTGGGGTTAACCGGTATGGCCGGACATGTTTTTCGTGGGCTTCGTCCTGGTACATTTACTCCCCACGGTTTACCTGATTGGCCTCGTAATTACTTGGCAGTGACAGGGGCCTGTCTCGTCATCGAGTCGCGAAAATTTGATGAAGTTGATGGCTTCAACGAAGAATTTACTGTTTGTGGAAGCGACGTGACCCTATGTCTAGATTTACACGAGAGAGGCTATCGTAATGTCTACTGGCCTTATGCGCGGCTGTTGCATTATGAGTCAAAATCCGTAGGTTCTTACAAAAACATACCAATCACTGATTATGAATTGTCGCTGATTCATTATCAGCCTTACCTTAAAGAGGGTGACATTTTCTATAGTCGAAACCTTGATATGATGAACGAGATGCCTACCCCGAGGAAATCACATGCCTAACATGGTCGCAAAAGTTCTAAATATCTACAAAAATCTGGGAGTCAGAGGACTTGCTAATAAAATACGTAGTTCTGTTAGTTTGCGTGTAAGTCGTACACGTAGTGGTGCCTATTCACTTGAACAAAAAAACCTGGAAGAGGAATTTGGATTTGTGGCGAACGACATATTTCAAATAACCACAAATGATATTGCTGAAAGTCGGGCGACACACGATAGTCCGCTGCCTAAAAGTATTCGGACAGCTACTTGGTTTATACCATACTTCAATCACATTGCTTTCGGAGGTATTCAGACAATATTTAGGTGTATCGAGAAGCTGGGTAGAGAAGGTGTCAACAACACCATCGTAATCTACGACATGCCTTCTCTCGATGTAGGCGAGATGAGAAGCAGTATTAGCACCTACTTCCCGGCTCTTACTAATTATGAGGTTGTGGTTTTTAGTGATGACAAGCTTAAATCGCTATCCAAGCTACCTGAAACTGACATTGCTTTTTGCACTCACTGGATCTCGGCATACATTCTGCTCAGATTCAATAAGACCAAACGAAAGTATTACTTCATTCAAGATTATGAACCATTTTTTTATGTTGCTGGTTCGACATTCGCTCTAGCGGAGTCTACTTATCGTTTTGGGTTTCGAGCAATCGTCAACACACCTGGTCTTTTTTCGGCAATCAAACAGCGTCATGGTATAGATGGCATAAGTTTTGTACCAGCAGTAAATAGAGAGCTCTATTACCCAGATCCAAACAAAAGCAATAAGAGAACTAGGATATTTTTCTACGCACGTCCCAATAACCCCAGGAACGCCTTCAATCTAGGAGTTATAACAATCAAACACTTACTTGATAGGTATGGAGATAGAATTGAAATCATCACAGCCGGGGCAGATTGGGATGAAAATTTGTATGGGCTAAAGGGAATGATAACCAACTTGGGATTAATTCAATCCATTGATGAAGTTGCGGCGCTCTACCGTACTTGTGATATAGGGTTTGCGTATATGTTGAACAAGCATCCTTCGTATCAAATGCTAGAATATGCATCTTCTGGAGTAGCAACAGTGATGAACTATAACGAGGACCACCTGTGGCTATACAAAGATGGAGTAAACTGTCTGCTTGCCGAGCCGTCCCCCGCCTCTATGGCTGAGAAAATAGGCTTGCTCATTGATGATCCAAAACTAAGAGAGAAAATCGTCGAGGGGGGCTTACAAACTCTCAGATCAAGCTGGGACGAACAGAATCAAATCATATGGGAGTACATCAAGTCTGACGCGTAAATAGTCAGCATGTTTTATTAAGATCAGAACGTCACTGAAGCGCACAGAATGACACAGAACCAATATTGGGACTGCTGTAGTTTCCGCTCCGGTCATCAACATAGCCGCCATATATGAGGCTCCAGTATCGTTCGATACCTTTAGTTGAATAAAAATGACCTGTATTACCACCATGCCACATTTGGTACACTGGGACGCCTTGGGTGCAGGGCTGGGGATTGTCTGGGGTGTTGGCAGGATAAGCGTAAAATGCTACCCCATCATCACGGTAGCCGCCCACAACGATGCCCCAATATCGGCTTAAACCATCCGGCAACAACCAATAGTCCGATAAGCCCCCACTATAAAGTCTATAAATCGGAATCATGCCGCTCTCTTGTGTGGGACTAACAGAAAAAGCAACCCCATCATCTACGAAACTGTATTTTTTAAGGTTTGCACGATCACTCTCTCGAGCTGTATAAGCATGATCTCGGGTTTTGGGAGAGTAGAGTCGATAAGCGGTTGGACCGATGACGTCGCTGTATGTTGAGCCAAACCAGTCGTTGAATAAGCGCCAAAAATTGCGATTACCGTAACTGGCACACGAATCACCGGTTCCATATAGGTTGGCCAGTGCTGAGGCATTTGGTTGGTAGGGGGTGTAGTTATACAAGCTTGCAGTGGCTTGATTCTGTATGAAGACGTCTGAGCCACCACAACTACCTGAGGGGCTATATAAGACGTAGTTGGATCGATTGGGTCGATGATTAAATGATGAGGAATTAAGAGCGTAGTATTTGAACTGCCGAGCAGCATTATAGACTTGGTTGAAGAAACCATAATACTGGCTATCGCAAGCGGCTGTATCGGGGCATCCATAACCAGTGGCGCCTCTATATTGAATCGGCCATGGCCAATCATCGCTAACTAAGATCTGTTCCTTTTGAAGTAGTACAAGTAGAACCTGAGGATTGATGCCACAACTTTGAGCTATATCGTAAATGATTGCTGCGCTTGTGCGGTTGGTGGCGGGCGTGATTCCGTTACACAAACTCGTCTCAGCGGCTTTTGCTGGTTCGTCTTGACGATAGTCCTTAAGACATATGAATGGTGGTGGGTATCCGCGAGCAATGGAATAATCACGACGCGTAACTGATCCATACATGATATCGCCATTTGTGTCACATTGCGGAACCTTGGAATTCAAGAAGTTCTGGATGGCTTGAATATCCATTGTTTGTGAATTGTAGAAGACAAAATCGTCAATTATACGTCCTGCTTGGAAGTCACCTCCAGTAACAGCAGCTACATTGGGGGTTGGTGAAACAAAGATAAATGTAAGTAAACCAACAAATGCAATACAGAGGTATTTGTAACGCATTGATGTGTTATGAAATAGTCTCATCATTGCACCTTGAACTCCCTTGATATTGAGCTACCTTCGGCCTTCGAAGAAGAGTATCTTACGGTGAATTGCCAGCTACCATAAGCTGCTGCGAACTCCGATTTATCAATCAGAAAATTCTTACAACTCATACTTTGAACATTGCTTGTTGCAGGATTCTGTTTGGTAATAGTGTGAGGGCCACTAGTGGCAACGAGGACGCACTGACCACTTATCTCATTGATGCCAGGAACCCATGCATCGACCTCGAGTTCCTGCTTAGAACTATCGCTATAGTCTAGATAGCTAATAACAGGAGTAACCTGGATTTTACCAGTTGACGATTGTGTCGTTGACGGAACTGTAACGCCTGGTTTTTCATTTGATTCAGGCGGCTGGTTTTCACCAGGCTGAGTGGGGGTAGTTTCTGAAGTGTCCGACATGTTGGGGGTGTTAGCTGGGATTGGGGAGTCTGCTGTGTTCGAGGAGGATGGCGTTGTGCTTTTGGTCGTATTTGGAGTTGACTCGGATTTCAAGCGCGATCTAAAAGTAATGAAACCCACGATAATTAGGAATACTGCCACTAGGATGAAGGGTTTCAGCAAGGATTGCAGTTGTCTTTTTGTATTCCTTCGCACTGTAATATTTTACCATAAACATCAAGACCATGTGTGGGATGGCAATGAATTGGTTTTCGCTATAATATTAAACCCATGTCTACATCGAAACTAGTGGGTGGTACGGCTCGATGGGTGGCCGAACACAAGTTAAATATTGCCAAAAAGACTTCTTGGGTGTTGGTTGCGGTACCTATGCTGATCTTGCTGGTCACCCTTCTTCGTTACAGTGTCAATGTGCCTTTCTGGGATCAGTGGGAATATGTGTCATTACTGGATAAACTTCATAACGGCACATTAACACTTGCTGACTTATGGAGACAACACAATGAGCACCGAATACTGTTCCCTAAGGTCGTGACACTTCTATTGTCTTTAGTGACTGGCTATAACGTACGGTTTGAGGTGGTGTTGAATTTCCTGACCGCCTCGCTCACCTTTTACGTATTATCGACCCTGCTGAGACAAACTTTTAATAAGGCACGGGGGTATACGATAGTCGCTGCTCCTATAATCGCATGGATACTGTTTTCCCCAGTACAGTGGATCAATTGGATATGGGGATTCCAGCTATGTTTCTTCATGGGGATAGCTGCAACAGTACTCACGATACGTGTCTTGATGTCAGATTCGCTTTTGAGAGAGTCAAAACATTTATATGTCGCGATTGTTACGGCAACAATAGCCACATATTCACTTGGGAATGGGTTGGTTGTGTGGATTGTTGGGTTGGGTTTGTTAATTGTCCGTCATACCCGACGCAGGGATCTTCTGGTGTGGTGCGGGTCAGCAGGAGCAGTAATTGCCAGCTATCTTTATGGGTTCCACCGCTCACCAGAGAGCCTCTCACTACTGGTTGTTGCTAAGCAACCGATTGCAGTTCTAAAATATACACTTAGCTATCTCGGTCATAACCTGGCAACAACAGCCGTAGGAGCCCGATATGCTGGGGCGATTCTCTTAGGAATTATTGTTTTGTGTGGACTTTTTCTATATAGAAGAAAGCAGATTGAACATGTTTACGGGTGGCTTGCTATTTCAACATTCGTATGCCTAACGGCTCTTATTGCAGCAATCTCGCGCTTAAATTTTGGAATAGATCATAGTATGGGTAATAGCTACACCTCCATATCTGCACTGTTTGTAGTTGTGGTTGTAGTGATGGTGCTATTCACTCTATACACGTCGCATCCACGTGGGATCAAGGACATGACTAAAGTCTATGTCTTGGTTGTGTTTTTATTGGGTGTCCTAACATTTCCCGCAATGCAGGCCTTTGTTACAAATTATGTAAAAGGATATTCTAGTCTCGTAGAAATTAGCAGCCATTTTAAGAGGGTTCGACGTTGTGTCTATGAAGTTACATCAGTTAATGACACCTGTCTTGATATCGTGTACCCCAACAGACAAAAGGCATGGCAAAGCGTCGAAGAACTTAGATCTTTAAAGCTAGGTCCTTTTAGAGAGATCGAAAGATCTCTTGAGTCACCAAATAATCTGAACTGATGAGTCTCAGATCAATTATCGATACACTCGATGGAATCGGTAAGAAGAAGGTCATATTGCTGACCGTGATAGTTCCAAGTGTATTTATAGGTCTACTTACCCTACATTACAGTGTTCATGTACCTATCTGGGATCAATGGGAGTTTGTTACTATTTTGCAGAAACACATTGATCACACCTTGGGTTTCAGTGATTTTTGGACACAACACAACGAACACCGAATTCTATTTCCTAGAGTCGTCATGTATTTGTTAGGCTTAGTCACACGTTGGGATCCGTATTTTGAAGTCATTGTTAATGTGGTCTTGGGCATCATGGCGACACTCATAGTCGTAATCTCAGCTCACAGATCACTTAAACAATACCCTGCCAGTGCTGTCATTGTGGGTTGCATCTTGGCTTTTGCGATACTCTCACCGATTCAATGGGAAAACTGGTTATGGGGTTGGCAGATACAATGGTTTTTAAGCGTATTAGTGTCTCTGGTTGCTATTCATATCCTGGCCTATAAGGAGCTTTCAAGACAGAACGTATTCATAGCGCTGCTTTGTTCGATCATTGCTACGTACTCTCTAGCCAATGGGTTTACTGTATGGCTGCTGTGTTTGATAGCTCTATTACTTAGACGTGCTCAAACACGCCAAATCATCAGTTGGATTGTTGCTGGGACTACAGCCACCGGACTTTATTACTACAACTACATTAATCCAGCCTACCATCCATCTAAGACGCTTTTTCTGAGTCAACCACTCTCGTTTATTCGTTACATTTTGGTGTACATAGGGAAGCCGATTAGCTTACGACTATATATGGCGGTGTGGCTGGGAGGGATAGTGACACTCATTTTTGCGAGTAGTGTTTTTTACCTCTGGAAGAAAGGAAAAATACAAGATAGTATTTTTTGGATCACTTTGGTTTTGTATGCCTTACTAGGGGCGTGCTCTACTGCAATATCGCGTTTGGGTTTTGGAATAGAACAAGCGTTCTCAAGTCGTTATTCAACTATCTCTACTCTGTTTGTCGTTGGTACAATTGTTATAGGATGCCAAGCTATTAGTCTGTACACAGGAGCTGAAAAACATACATCCTCCAAACAAACGGGCTTTCTAGCTTTGTTTCTGCTTCCATTTGTAGTGTTGCTCACAATGAGTTATGCCAAAGGCATAGTTCAGATGAGGGCCTACAGCAGCACTCTTCACAGATCTCAAACTTGTCTGCAACTAGCCCAGTCATCTGACGAAGACTGTCTATTACTGGCGTATCCAAGCAAACAAATTACTTGGGAGAGACTCCAGTTCTTGCGAAGCCACCAACTCGGTGGGTTCGACTGAAATCCAACCGATGTTACCCTTGTCTGGGTAGGGTTACATATGTCAGAATAGAGTGATTGCATTAATGAATGAGGGCAGAACCGTATGACAGCTAAGTCTTCGTATGATGTTTGTATTGTCGGAGGTTGTGGACACGTTGGTCTTCCGCTCGGGATGGCGTTCGCCGATCAAGGTAAAAAAGTCTCTCTGTACGACATCAATCAGGAAAGTATAAGGAAAGTTAACAAAGCAGAGATGCCGTTTTTGGAGAATGGGGCAGACAAGCTTCTAAAAAAAGTCGTAAGTTCAGGAAGGCTCAGTGCCTCCAACGACACATCGGTTATTGAGCAAGCTTCAGTTGTAGTAATGGTCATAGGTACTCCGGTGGACGAGCATTTAAACCCCAGAATGGGTGACGTGTTAAGGGCGGTTAAAGAGATCGAGAATAGCTTAAGGGACGACCAGTTACTCGTCATGAGAAGCACGCTCTATCCCGGAGTGACAAATAAAGTGCACGGGTATCTTCAGAAACGTGGCAAAAAAACCCTAGTCGCTTTCTGTCCCGAACGTATAGCCGAGGGACATGCCCTCACAGAATTGTATGAACTGCCTCAGATCGTGGCCGGTTGTACGCCTGAGGCAAGCAAGAAAGCTGGTGCCTTGTTTAAGACTTTGGCTACAAAAATAATCGAAACACAGCCCATGGAAGCGGAGCTTGCGAAGTTATTCACTAACACATGGAGGTATATTAATTTTGCTATCTCAAACCAGTTTTACATGATTGCAAATGATCACGGTCTAGACTTTTACAAAATCTATGGTGCCATGACAGAGGATTATCCGCGGTTGAAATCTTTTGCCAAAGCCGGACTAGCCGCTGGCCCTTGCCTGTTTAAAGATACGATGCAGCTATCCTCGTTTGGTAGTCATAACTTTTTCCTCGGGCATGCAGCGATGCTAATCAACGAGGGTCTACCCGACTACATCGTCGAATCACTCAAACTCAAACAAGACCTCAGTACTAAAACAGTGGCGGTGTTAGGAATGGCCTTCAAGGGAGACAACGATGATCCTAGAGAAAGTCTGTCGTATAAGCTCATGAAAAAACTTGAAATCGAAGCCGAGAATGTCTTGTGTCACGATGTTTATATAGAAGATCCCCGGTTCACAACTCTTGAAAATATCAAGGACAATGCCGACATAGTCATCATTGCCGCCCCTCATAGTGATTACAAAAGCCTAAAATGGGGAAAGAAGACGGTGGTTGATGTCTGGAACTATTATGGCAAAGGGGGGTTGATTTAATGAAAATTATGTTCACTGGATCAGCGGGTTTCATCGCAGGATATACTGTAGAAGAGCTTCTGAACGCCGGGCATGAAGTAGTCGGAATCGACAACTATTCAAAGTATGGTCCGCTCGAGAAGAGTTATCAGAATCATCCCAAGTACACCTTCGTTGAGGGAGATGCAAAAGACACCGAACTCATGAAGAAACTGATAGCGGATTGTGATGTCGTCGTAGCTGCGGCGGCTATGATTGGAGGCATATCGTACTTCCATGAGTTTGCATATGACCTTATTGCCGAGAACGAACGAATAACAGCATCAACTTTTGATGCTGCAATCTGGGCATTTAAGGAAAAAAAGCTCAAAAAGATTGTCGTCTTATCGTCTTCCATGGTCTACGAATCAACTACTACTTATCCTACGCCCGAAGGAACTGAGCTTACGTCTCCACCACCACTTTCAACGTATGGATTCCAAAAACTTTCTACAGAATACTTTGCACGAGGGGCATGGGAGCAATACAAACTTCCATACACCATAGCGCGTCCATTTAACTGTGTAGGAGTAGGGGAGAAAAGAGCGCTGTCAGACAAGGAGATATATTCTGGAAATGTAAAGCTGGCTATGAGTCATGTTGTACCAGATCTTATCCAGAAGATACTAAAAGGCCAGGATCCACTTCATATACTTGGAGATGGTAACCAAGTAAGACATTACACCTATGGTGGCGATTTGGCCAAGGGTATTCGGTTGTGTATAGAAAGCGAAAAAGCGAGCAACCAAGATTTTAACATTTCTACAGACACATCCACGACAGTACTAGAGCTAGCTGAAATGATCTGGAACAAGATAAATACCAGCAAACCTTTTGCTTTTGTTTCAGACAAGCCTTTTGAGTATGATGTTCAGAAGCGGATACCGGATACTCATAAAGCAAAGGAAATGCTTGGTTTCGTAGCTGAAACAAGTTTAGATACTATGTTGGATGAACTTATTCCCTGGATTGACGAGCAAGTAAAGAACGGGAATATCTAAGATGCAGGTTGACCAAATTTACAAGAAGCGTTTTAGTGACGTGGAGGGACGCAGAGTGCTATGGGAAACCCTCACTAAGAGATTTTTTCAGGACTACATCGAGCCAGACGATACTGTGCTTGACGTACCTTGCGGTTACGGGGAGTTTATAAATACAGTGCAGTGCAAAGAAAAAATCGCTCTGGATATCAACCCTGATTCAAAACTACACCTAGACAAAACAATCAAGTTTATTCAGGCCAGTTCAACTGAAATACCACTGGAAGCCGAATCCGTAGATAAGATATTCGTTAGTAATTTCTTCGAGCACATCAGTCGAGAGGACATCCAGAAGACTGTCGAAGAATTTCGACGCATTCTTCGACCTGGTGGTGCTGTCTTGGTTTTGCAGCCAAATATTAGGCTAGCCGCCAGGGACTACTGGATGTTTTTTGATCATATAACACCAGTTGACGACAGGGCACTGGAAGAAATCTTCTCAATCAAGGGATTTGTTCTCAAGAAGCGCATACTGCGATTCCTACCATATACATCTCAAAGCAAACTTCCAATTAATGGTTTTCTAGTAAAACTATACCTATCTATCCCTGTGCTCTGGAGAATCATTGGTAAACAAACATTTATGTTGTTTGTAAAATGAGAAAAGCGCCACTCTCGATAATCGTGCCAGTATACAATGAAGCCGAGAATTTTCCGCGGCTCTATAAGGAGATTGACGAATATATAACCGTACCTCATCGGATTGTTGTCGTGTATGACTTTGACGAGGATAATACTGTACCGATTGTTAAGAGGTACCAGAATCTTGGTAAAAAGGTCATACTTCACAAAAATCAAAAAGGCCGAGGGGCTTTAAATGCACTTCTCAGTGGATTTGATTATGTAAAGAGCGGTCCCATACTTGTTGTGATGGCAGACCTATCTGACGATCTGCGGATTGTAGACAATATGTATGCTGAATATATCAAGGGAGCAGATATTGTTTGTGGAAGTCGTTATATGAAAGGTGGAAAACAAATTGGCGGACCTTGGCTGAAGCGACACCTATCGATGATTGCGGGTGTATCGCTATCTATAGTCAGGCGCTTTCCTACGCATGACGTAACAAATAATTTCAAGTTATACGATAAAGATCTACTAAACTCCATAACCATCGAGAGCAAGGGCGGTTTTGAGGTGGCCATGGAGATTACAGTAAAGGCCTTCAGGCTGCACAGAAAGATTGTTGAAATACCTAGCGTCTGGAGAGACAGGACTGAAGGAGAAACAAAGTTTAAGTTATGGAGCTGGTTGCCTTCCTACCTTCGGTGGTACTTATATGCCTTTTTCGGCTAGCCCTTGCATAGAATCACTAACCAATGTTCATAATGTGATTGTGTTGGCGTGAGATCAGGGTGCTATTTGTCTGTCGTTTTGATTGTCATCCGCTTTGACTTTTTTGAATATTAGATTCTTATAGACATAATAATTCCAGATCATTTGTATTGGTATTGATACTGGCTTGGCGATAGCGTAGCCGATAGAGTTGGCGGTAAGTTCTAGGAAAACAACCGTGAAGACATAGTTGCTAGCCAGAAGTATGCCATAAGCAAACAGGTGTTTATGAAGATTTCTATTTTCATTCGCGCTAAATGTCCACCATCGATTTAGTGAGAAGTTATACAACACAGCGATCCAGTAGGATATGGTTGTAGCGATTGATAATCGCATCCCCTTCTCTCCGTGTAAGATTAGCAGAAGGCAGTAGTCGAGTATAAAAGTAGTTCCACCAACCAAAAGGTAGCGAATATAGTGCTGTTTGTAGAGATGAGAAGTAAAGTTACGAATTTTTGGAAGCATTGAGTGTGTTGGTGTACTGTGCCAGGAACTCGTTAAACAAACGTACGGCAGTTCCATAGAACACAGCTACAGTTGCGGGGTTAATGTTTATACGATACGTAAGCATTCTACAGTAATGAACGGCTTCGTGAAACAGAATTGATCTATATTCAGCCTCCGAAAGCTCGCGGCGAAGATTTTGATCAAAAGCCTGAAAAATCTCTGCATATTTGTGAGACATTGCATCTTCAAAATTAATCTGGTTTTCTTTGACTTCACATTTTTCTAGTTGTATCAAAAACTCGTAGCCGGAATGTAGTGACTGGTACATCTTGGCAAAATCCACGATTCGAGACGACACTTGGTTCTCATTATTGGGATCAATCACCAAGTAATCGGCTTCGGATGAAACGATGAGATTATCGATCGTTAAATCTCCATGTATCGGGCTTTCACGATATGAGATCAGATCATTCATCGCAGCTTTGTGATTTTTAATTTTCTCCACAACTTGCAAGATGTTGTCATATTTCATGCCGTTGACAGTGAGAGTTGGGTGAGCCATGAGGGTGCTAAGATCCGGTGACATAGCAGCCGCGTCGTTTACTTTGCCAATGACTTTGTTGGCGATGTAATCATTTAAATTCTTACGAGCTACTTTGTTGGATACGGGTTTTTCACGGTAAATGTGTGTATTCATGAAGCGCAAGATCTTATTTAGTACTCGAGAACTCATTGTTGTCGTATTGGAGTGGATAAAATCGAAAAATGGATAATATGCTTCTTTATACTCGATATCGAACGAATAGTAGTGAGCGGTTTTGTCCTGTCGGACAACTTTGGGGATGTGTTCGAGATGCTCACGCTCTAGTAGCCACTTAGCTTGCTCCTCTAGCTTGTCGGCGTACTGAATGAGCGTAAGCTTCTTCACGTACAGTTGTTCGTGCTGCCAGGCCAACATGGTATGTGCGTTGGAGCCACCTTTGAATGATTTAATGAGCCGAAATTTTCCGTCGAGCTCTGCCTGAGTCAGAATTTGGTTAATTCTCTCACCCTTTAGATAGGCATCAAGGAAATGACTCAGCTCCCTGCTGATGTCTTTTTCGCGGTATAACTTATGAATAAGCATTTCCTGTGCTGGAATGTCTCGTTCTTCGTCAAATCGCTGGCGAATGAGGACCAGAAGAGCGATTATGGAGATCGGTACTACCATAACAGACCACACCATGAGCGAAAAACCGCTGGTGGCCAGTAGCTCAACTCTTGAGAAGAGCTTCAGGAGTACGATATGTAATGTACCCGGATAACCAGGACCGAGCGGGGTGCCAACGGCAGCGTAGATTGACTGAACCGCGTACCATGTCTTTGCTGGTGACAGACTCTCGAAAAAAGCCAAGACAGCAAAAACCGTCGAGCTTATGTATAGAATCCACATAACAATCGATGCGCGAATGTATCGAAGTAAAGAGCGCCTATCGCTCAACATAAGCTTGGTGCCATAAATCGCGGACCATGACATAAAACGGAGGCGGTCGGAAATTTTAGGATTGAAGACGCTAGTTGCTCCGTGAACCGTTTTAAGTAGCCAGCGATGCTCGTTTCGTAGCGTGTTAATGACGACTGACAACATTGCTGAAACTAAGATGAGTGTCCACCCAATTTGCCAGGTTATAACGAAGGCCAGGTGGTATTGATTTTCAACAATGAAGCCAGCTATCAATAGCAAGAATCCTAAGATAAAACCATCAACAATACGCTCGATAATGATCGAAACAAAGACTGTAGTCTTGCTGATAGACAGAGCCTCGCCAATGTATATTGCTCTAATAAACTCACCAATGCGTAACGGTAAAAGTGTGTTGAATAAAAATCCGACCGACAAACCACGAAACAGTACAGAGGCTTTGGCGGGACGGATTTTATTTAATAGAAACCTAGATTTATCAGCCCTCACCAAATGAGCGCAGAGTTGTAGCACGATCGCCAAACCAATAAATAACAAAGAACTTCCATGTAACGCACCCTCGAGAGTGGGATGTTGTTTTAGGAAATCAAAAAAGTAAAAAACACTTATCCCAGCTCCCCCCACGAAAAGCAGGATAAAAAACTGCCGTTGTTTCACATAACTACCCTTATTACGTTGGTGCCAGCGCGTCGGGCTGCTTCTATGCCCACGTCGCTGTCCTCAAAGACACAGCAGTCACTTGCCTTAACACCCAATGACTTGATAGCTATTGTATAACACTCTGGATCTGGTTTACCATTCTTAACATGTTCGCCAGTAACTATGGTGTTAAACAAGTCTTTCTCAATATCGAAGAACTCCAGTAGGTTCTCGACATTGTGCTTACTGGCTGTTGTAACCAAAGCAGTGAGGTGTGTCGGGGAGATGTGCTTGAGAAACATCAGAAGCCCATGATTCGGGTTGATGTGCTTAAGGTTCGTCTTATAGTGTATGGCTTTTTGTTTTTTTATCGTTTCTCGTGTTGTTTCGTTTGTATTCGGAGCTAGTTGATCCATCATTTCCGGAAACCTGAGTCCAAAAAATTTTCGGTAGGCTCGGGCGTTAAAGGTCAGTCCAACGTCTTTGAACGCCTGTCGGTAAGCCTTTATATTAGCCTCTGTTGAGTCAAACAATGTTCCATCTAGATCAAATATGAAAGATGCAGCCATACTAGTTTTTGTAATGCAACTCAAAGACGACGTCTCGTTCGGACGGCTCTTGGTTAATTATGGTTTGTCCTTCTGGGTAGAGGCCTGATGCACTGAGTTGTAACGCCAAAGGCTGTGGTGTCTGGTCGGTCGCTGTAATAGTGAAGCAATAGGTTTTGTTTTCTGAGTCATGTTGCACTGGAAACTGTATCAGTTGATAGGAATTATCCTTGATCTTATTGGTATTGATAGGGGTGTTCAGGATTTTGTCTCGACAATTATCGGTATATAGAACAAGATCATAGGCTGATGTTACCTTCTTGAGAAAAGTCGAGAAGTATACTCGAAGACCGTCCAGGTCACGTCCTCGTGCTACAAACGTTTGGGTGAATGATGTCTTAGTACCGAGATCAGAAACAATCGAATTGTCATAAGGTGCTAGTCCAAGTTTTTGAAACTCTGGCTGATATAGTAGTGCATCTTCAGAGCACAACACCTGTCTATCAATTGACTTATATTGCAGATCTTTGGTTGGATAAATAACAATTGACAAAGACTGGTCATTGCTTGCACAAGCCTTCTTGCTATTGGCATAGATATTCCCAGATCCATCTGCCATGAAATTGTTTTTGCCGTAGGTACTTGCGTTAGGTAACATTCCGAACAACACGTATATAGTAATAGCCAGATAACTCAACAAGCGAATAGGTTTTCGTGGTATTCGGCTGACCAATGAAGTGATAAGAAGGGCAAGAATGAAACCAAATATCAGGTTTTGTGGGTAGAAAAACTGGTCAGGGCCGCCATTTTCATACCCGATGAAAAATTCACTCACGCCTGTACGCTTCACCACAAATAGTAACGTCGCCATAAGAGCACTGAAAAGACCGAACAGAGCAAATTTACGATGCTTACCAGTGTAAAACCATGTCAAGAGAGTGATAAGTCCAAAGATGAGCCATACCCACATATCGTTCAGTGATTTGTAGATCGGAAATAACACCGTATACAGGTATGTTCGGCCGACGAAAATCTCGGTAGTTCTGTCGGGCTGGTATGCGCTGTCGAGATAACCCGATATGACCGGTACGCCGTCGCGTTTTACGACGTAGAGCTGTGGCAATAACGCTACACCTAGAACTATGAGGCTACGGAAAGTGAAATCCCCTTGAAGTTCTTGAACTATGCTCCTGCGATCTTTAAGTAAAGGTAAATAGCGGAGTAAGGCAAATGGGATCATGGTGTAGACGGTTATGTTCGTATATGCACATATGAGTAATCCGAGATCGACTAGCAAAACTGATCGGCTATCTTTAGGCATTAAGTGTCGGTAGACCAACAGTAAAAAAGCAAGATGAACAAAAGCGAATTTGAGATTACCGATTGTTCCGATGATGGCATAATCCCAGCCGACCATAGGGACGGCTAGGCCTAGAAGTATGAATAGGATGATAAATGGTGGTCGAAAGTATTTCCGAAATAGCAGCAGTGGCAATGTTGCGAGAAACCCCAAAGCCAAATACGAGGTGATAGCTAATGACTTTGCGAGATTGACGAACTCCCCCTCATAAAACACTTTATTGATGATAATGGCTACTTGTTCAAGACAATAAAGGCCCCACAAATAATAACCGTTGAAAGTTGTCGTCAAAGAGGATAAGAACCCTTTTTGAAATAGTGAACGAGCAAACACCGACCCGTCTTCTGCATAGAAGTTTGGTTCATGGTAGTTATTGGGAAAGCGACGATAGAAAATATAGCTTGCTGCGGTAAGCACGAATATATAGAGCACAACTAATCCTATGCGCTTGCGATGACGCCAATACCAAGTATGATCAAGCTGTTTTACTTGCCTGGTAGGCTTCGAGCTCTTCCGGTGTACCGAAGGAAGCAAACTCGTCGACGAAAGCGGCTTTGATCTTTTTTCCCTCATTGATAATGATATTGTACAGGAAGGAAATATAATATTCTGGCATTTTTTCTGTCAGTGGTTGTTGTAGAAGTTTCTCAGCTGCTTGTATAAACTCTTTGGCGGTTGAGAAGAAATATGCACCAGTGATTGCGTGATTGGAAATGACAACCTTCTCCGCAGTTTGGGTCACTATGTGATTCTTGTCAAACTTAGCATAGCTATAGCGAGGATTATCGGCTTCGAATGTTAGTAGCCCTCCGTGATGTTCGGCAGTGTCACTTAGGGACTCTTCGACCATTTTGTTGTAGCTTTTACTGTTGAACCAAAGATCACAGTCCATGACTATTAGACCTGCTTCTTTGTCCAAGTATTCCTTAGCAGCCAGAGCCGTTTCGGCAGCACCGCGGGTTAGCTCAGGTATGACGATGACCTTTGCAGTTTTAAGAGCCTTCTTTATTAGTTTATCCAGTTTTTGGGTGAGGACATGCTCTTGGCGAATAACGAATAAGAATTCTTTCTCTGCGGGTATTTGTTCGATACTCGATATAGCTTTGAGGAACATCGCCATGCCGTCGACATCGATAAGCGGCTTGGGTGTGGTGAAGCCGGCATTAGCAAATCGTGAACCAGCACCAGCCATAGGTATCAAAATTTGTAACTTTCTCATCGTTCCTCCATGATACGACTAAACTTTGGTAGAGGTATAGTCGGATGGTTTTTTATTGATACGATCCACTTTGCCAATCCTCCAGAGTAGGAGCTTGCGCAAGGCTGTTTTGCCGATATTGAAGTTGCGTGCGTTGCTGACTTGATCGGTCTCGTACCAACTGATCGGCACAAACTTGAGCTTGGCGTGCTTACTGAAGTAGCCCAGCAGCAGATCAATGTTGAATGTCATGGTGTCGCCATAGCCCAAGTATTCATGATCTTTCAGTGCGGAGAGTCCAAATATGTTGAGTCCTGAGCCGAGGTCTCGACTGGGCTGCATTGCTACGATACTGTATGCGACATTGATAGCTCGGTTTCCCCATACACGCTGCCAAGCATAGCCGACGAGTTTGGAGCCCCGCATAAATCGTGTGCCAAGCACAGCATCAATTGTCGGATCCTGTTCGAGTGCATCGATAAGTCTATGCAGCTCTTGAGTCTTGGCTTGATCATCACCGTGGAGTATGGCTACATGTGTAGCCCTGTGCTTCTCGCCGTAGAGAAATGCGACTTTATGTGAACCACCAAGATTGTAGTTATCGTTGTTCGTGTAAACTTCGAATTTGCCGGATAACATGCCAAGTTTCTTGATAGCGGCTTTTGCAGCTTTGACAGTATTGTCAGTGCTCCGATTGTTGATCACGATAACTTTTTCGACTCTGTCGAGAAGTTTTTTGTTAAAGCCTCCGATGACTCTGACAATCTGCTTCTCGCAGTTATAACACGGTATGGCGACGATAATTTTATGTTTCATTGTTTTCCTCATTAATTACTATACCGCACCTTTATTTTCCGGGCATTGCAGCAGTCAAGGCAACCGATAAACTACTATGTATCTTGTTGTTTGCAGCTTTTAATTAGTGACTGCTATTTTCAGCTTATTCATACAATGTCGCGATTTACTCCCCCTTCAGTACGGGTTCAATGGCTACTGCGTATTCAGCAAGTTCCATGGGCAAATCCGGTTGCTCTCCGAGCCAATCTTTCTGCGGCCATTCAAGTAGTCGTTTCATTTCACCGACAGCCTCTCTTTGATCGACAAGTGAAAAAGCGTCAAACATATAAGCTGTAGGAAGTGCAGATATGCGTCCAGCTATAAAATCCTTCTTCCCTGCTTCAAATCGTAATTGCTCCGTGAGCCGCCGAAGAGAAGTAGCATGTGCGACGACGACAAGTGAGTCATGAGGCTTTTCATTAGCTACTATGAGATCAATGCCGTTGCGCGCGTTGTCTCCTCCATTCTTAGCTTTGATATCAATGAGTAGCTTATCAAGCGGTAAACCCATTTGTTCGGCAAGGATGGCTAAGTAGTGAGCCTCAGGGATCATGACGTTAGGTAGAGCAAGATCACCCGAATCCTTACCTATCCCCCCACTGATGACAGCATACTCGACAGCGCGGGTAACCACTAGGTTGGCCATCGATCGTGCCACTAGTACATCTTTACGACCAAACACGAAAGCACCATCACCAGACGCTTCGCCTTCAGGAGCGCTCAAGTAATCAAACATCTGATCAAACTTAGTCGCTTCAACTCGTGGTGCAGTCATAAATACTCCTAAATCATTTCCATGTGATTGTAGCAATAATATGGCAAGAGTAAAGTTCTGGTGTTTACTTCTTACTTGCCACGACCAGCATGTCTTCGCTGCCTATGAAGTACCAGGGACGAAGTACGATTGTAGCAATTTTGACCAGTAGTTTCTTGGGTCCGGTGAGGTCCTTGGTGTCGTTGCGAGCGCCCAAAAGATTAGCGAGTGTGGAAAGGAAGAAGAGTGAATCAGCCCCGTAAAACTTGATGTCGGTGATTGCGAAGCCAGTGTCCTCCAGGAGAGTTCGTACAGATTTCTTGTTGAAATGGTTGATGTGGACTGGAACCTGCCAGTATCCCCAGTATTTACCGAATAGTTTGCGGGTTGCAGACTGTGAATTGGGGACGATAAGCACTAGTTGTCCGTTTTTGGGAATTCGCTTACTCAAGTTCTTGAGTTGGGTCTTCGGGTCGACTATATGCTCTAGGACGTGACTCATGATGATCACGTCGTGCTTTTGAGTTGCTTTACTCAGATGGTCTTCGATCGAACTTTGGACGACATTGAGACCTCGTTGTTTGCAGTACTCGACAGCTTCTGGGTCGAGTTCTACGCCTGCTACTTTGACTCCAAGCTTCTGAAGTTCAGTCAGCAACAGTCCGTGCATACAGCCGACTTCCAAGGCACTTTTGACGTTTCGCCTAGCGATAAAATTAGCATACTTTCGTGCTCGCATGCGCTTCTCATCTTCGATGAGTGCGTGTGCATCATATGAATATTTGTTAATGTAGATATTATCGAGTTCTTTGGCTTTTGGTAGTGGATATGTGAAGTAGTGGTCGCACTCAGTACAATGCATTAGATCGTAGGCTTTGTCACTATAGACTGATTTAACGCCTTGTTTGTAGACACCTGCTGTTTTTTGGCCGCAGACACTGCATGGTTTCATAATTATTCCTCGATAATTGATAGTAAATATTTACCGTAGCCACTTTTTATCAGATCAGTTGCTATGTGCTCCAGTTGGCTTTTGTTTATAAAGCCCTGTCGATAGGCAACCTCTTCGATGCAACCGATTTTCAGTCCAGTTCGTTCCTCGATCACTTGAACAAACTGTGCGGCCTGATTAAGGCTTTCAAAAGTACCAGTATCAAGCCAGGCGCTTCCTCTGTCAAGAATATGTACTTTAAGTTTTCCTCGTTTCAGATACATATTATTAACGTCGGTGATTTCGATCTCACCTCTAGCACTTGGCTTAATTTGTCTTGCAATTTCAACTACATCATTGTCATAAAAATAGAGTCCAGTTTGTGCAAAGTTTGATACTGGATTCGAAGGTTTTTCGATAATTGACGTCACATTTTTATGCTCGTCAAACCCGATTACGCCGTATCGCTTTGGATCTGAAACGGGATACCCAAAGATTATTCCGCCATCGGGTTTAGTATATTGTGTGAGGTCAGTGCTGATATAGAAAATGTTGTCACCCAGAATCATCGCCACACTATCTGTGCCTATAAAGTCAGCACCGATCACAAAGGCATCGGCCAAACCACGCGGTTCGTCTTGAATCTTGTATGTAAAATTACACCCGATTCGTTCCCCGGTTCCGAGGAGTTGCTCGAATCGAGGCAAATCTTGAGGTGTGGAAATGATGAGAATGTCACGGATACCAGCTGACAGGAGTGTTGATAGGGGGTAATAGATTATTGGCTTGTCGTAGACTGGGACAAGTTGTTTGCTAATTGCCAAAGTGATGGGGTAGAGACGAGTGCCAGAACCGCCGGCGAGGATGATGCCTTTCATGAAACTCCTTATTATCTAACGATATACTATTCCTTAGGAGTTGTATATTTCTTCAAAGCTTTTAATACCATAGCTTGCATTTGGCTTTTAAAAACTTGACTATCGAAGTTTCTGGCATGAGCCACAATCTCCTGGTGGTCAAACTTCGAAGAATCAAAACGACGCAGGGTGTCCGCCAGGTTCTTCGGAATTTGCTCATCGAAAAATAGTCCGGTTTTGCCTTCGACGACGGTGTCCAGTGCGCCACCGGCTCGGTAGGCAATCACTGGCGTGCCGGCCGCCATAGCTTCTACGAGCACAATACCGAAATCATCTTCGTTAGGGAAGATGAAGGCCTCGGCGGATTGAAAATGCTTCGGCATGTCCTCGTCGGGTAAGTTTGTCAGGAATTCGATGGTTGGGCCTGCCATCTTCACTAGGCGTTCATGGTCGGGGCCATTGCCTATAACTTTAAGCGGTAGATTGGCCATCGTACAGGCCTGGACTGCCAGGTCGATTCGCTTGTATGGAGTTTGTCTGCCTGCGACAACAAAGCCAACGCGTCGTTGCTGGGCTGTCGGCCGAAAGCGGGAAGTATCAACGGGTGGGTGTATAAGTAACGAGTCGCGATGATAATACGTTTGAATGCGATGCTGAACTACGCTTGATATGGCTATCATAACGTCTGGTCGCTGAGCAGCCTTGTAGTCCCATCGCCGAGCTGGCTTGAGCAGAAGCTTGAGTCCTAGGCGGGCTATTGGATTGAGAAATCCACCAAAACCGGGACTACGCAGATACTCTTCATACCTAATCCAATAGTAGTGGGTGGGAGTGTAGCAGTAATTGATGTGCACTGTGCCCATAGGGACTCGTATGCCTTTGGCTTCAGCACTGCCTACTGAGATAACTATGTCGTAACCCTGGAGTTTTAGTCTATGAAACCAAAGCTGACGCATCAATGGGAGAAACTTATAAAGCTTTGAAAATGGATAGCGTTGCATATAACTTACATGGAGGTCTGCATCGCCGAGTGCCTGACGAGATTGGTCGCTACAATACGCCATGTATAGAGGTGCGGCAGGATACAGATTGTGTAGCTCGACTATAACTCTCTCTGAGCCGCCCCCTGCCAGCCAATCGCAAACAATAGCAACCTTGGGAATCGCCTTGTCACTATTCATCAGGATCGAAATCCTCGACGATTTACTAGAACCCACAAAGTTCTGATGAGGATGTTGATATCTAACCAAAAACTCCAGTTTTGGACGTAGAAGGTATCAAGCTTCACCCTCTCCTCCAGACTTATATCATCACGTCCCGATACTTGCGCGAGTCCGGTAATACCGGTTTTGACACTGAGCATAAGAGGACGGTTTTCTTTGTACTCAGCGGCGTGTTTCTCGACGACGGCACGAGGTCCGACCAGGCTTATATCTCCCTTGATGACATTAAATAGTTGGGGTAATTCATCGAGACTAATGCTGCGCAGAAATTTTCCGACAGGTGTGATACGTGGGTCGTTTTGGACCTTGCCACGATTTTCGATAAATTCTTGCACCAGGTCTTCCCTGTCCATCGAGCGAAATGTCGTGATCTCATCCTTGCCGTTGTAGCGCATATTAAGTGTGCGAAATTTGTAGACGAAAAAAGGTGTATCAAAACGAGTTAGCCGGCGCTGTTTGAATAGCACCGGTCCCCTAGGATCTGTGATTTTGATAAGCAGAGCAACGAGCAGCATGATGGGTGACAGTATGACTAGTGTTACGATGCTGACGCTTATGTCGAAAAGGCGTTTTACGATTCTACCCCATCCAAACAAAGCCGTTTCATGGACGGCGACGACAGGGAACGACTGTAGAAGTTCGATGCGGTTATTGGAAGTATAGAGCGTCGTGTTGGCGGGTATGAATTTGTAAGCGATGTGATTAGAGAATGACGCTTGTTGTATGGTTCTGTTCATATTTTCGTCTGCAAAGAGCTCTGTCTGAATGATGCTATGAATCTGGAGGTCGTGTAATTTGGTCAAAGCTGTGTTGACTGATGAAAAGTACTGGACCCTGAGTTTGTCGGGGATAAGTTCCTTAGGAGCTACAATTGCTACGATCTCAAAGCCTGTTTGCTTAGTGTCAGCAAGATGCTCGGCTAGTTTGGTTGTGGCCTCAGCGTTACCGATGATCATGATACGGTTGACGCCGATACCGAATCTGAACAATGTCCGCCGTACGATGCGCATGACACTTCGTTCGACGAGCAACAGGAAGTAACCCAGTCCCAAGGCGAATATTGGTACGAGTTTGCCGGGAAATATCGGTCGGGCAGACATGAAGTCGTAGGCGATCAGGAATAAGATACCGATGAAAGATCCGACAAAAAGCAGAGAGTATTCTCGGAGGCGTTTGCGATAGACATCACTGTTGTACAAGCCCAACAAGCCAAAAATGATTAGCCAAAAGGGAATAAGCATCATAAATATGCGGAAAAATTCCAAGGCACCTATCTGGTAGGCAATGGGCTGGTCTGTGATGTTGACACTGACTCTTAGAATGTAAGCCACTACAAACGCCAGCAGGATAGCTATAAAGTCGGCGATGACCAGGAAGAAACTGAAAACAAAAGAGAAGTTATTTTTCATAGGCGTACTAAGGCTTTATTGTATCACTCCGTGACTTCGGTCATACTATGATCATGGCGGTTACCAAGTCCGATCGAGCTTACCTAGTCAGGGTACTTAAATGGGGAATCATTGCACTGTTGATTCTGATGCCGATACAGGCAGTCATAGTCACATGGATTCGTTCGCTATCCCCAAGTCTCGACATCGTCCTAGCTTGGAAGGAATTGCTACTGGGGGTATTGTGTATACCGGCATTGCTTCTGGTATCTAGCGACCCCAAACTTCAGACATACTTGAAACGATCGCCTATTATCAGGCTTATAGCGCTGTTCAGCGGTCTGCATCTGGCGCTATGGATAGCGCATAGCGACGAGCCTCTGGCGCGATTAACTGGCGTTGCGTTCAATCTGAGATTCCTGGTTGTGTTCGTACTCGCTACCATAGTTGTGTTCTACGAGAAGATCGAGGTATCGAAACTGGTTCGAATCCTGCTCGTCCCTGCCAGTATCGTAGTGATCTTCGGAACACTTCAAGCGGTCATATTGCCTCATGACGTACTGAGGCACGTCGGATACGGTAACGATACGATTCGCCCTTATCTGACTGTGAACGAACAGCGACCAGACTTGGTGCGCATTAATTCTACCCTTCGTGGGCCGAACCCTCTGGGGGCCTACCTACTAGTTCCACTTGGGGTAGTCGCTACATTTCTCCTGGCGAGAAAAAAGACGAGCGGATTATCGCAAAAACAACTGGGCGCGTTTATGATCCTCGGTCTACTGACTTTGTCAGCGACATATTCGAGGTCAGCTTGGATAGGTGCAGCGAGTATGCTCGCTGTCACAGCTTGGGTAGTGATGAACGGTCGTTTGACAAAGCGATCCGTTGTATCGATCGGTGCTGTGATGTTACTCGTGGGTGCCGTGGGGATCACAGTTAGGAATAATCATTACGTTCAGAATCTCATCTTCCATACGGATTCAAGTATCAATCGACCGAGCTCCAACCAAGGTCATCTTCAGGCTTTTCGAACCGGACTCGATGATATCGTGAGCCATCCATTGGGTCGTGGACCCGGAGTGGCCGGCCCTGCGGCTCGTCGCCTGGCTTTTACCAACCCGTCAACAAGCGAGAATTACTATCTACAACTCGGTCAGGAAGTAGGGATCTTGGGTATCCTCATATTCGCGGGAATTATCCTGTTGGTCGGACTGTCTTTATGGATGAGACGAGACAACCCGCTGGCTCTGGGACTGTGTGCTAGCCTAATAGGTCTCAGCGTTGTAGGCCTATTCCTCCATGTATGGGCTGACGAGGATGTCGCCTACATCTGGTGGGGTTTGGCAGGATTTGCCATGGTACTGCCTCGCACATCGAGCGGTGGTATACTGAAAACATCATGGACAAAAAGCAAACAATCCGTCCGACGAAGAAGCAGCGTGAACTCCTGAGCTACATCCAGAGCTTCATCACTCAGCACGGCTACAGCCCTAGTTATCGGGAGATCATGAGCGGCTGCTCATACAATTCTGTGGCGACCGTAGCGGTGCATATCAATAACTTGATTTCCCGAGGACACCTAAGAAAGCGTGACAATTCTGCGCGTTCGTTGGAAGTTGTAAATCATGATGATAAAGACTACGTAGATCCATCTGCCAAATCTCCAGAGGAAACGTGGCTGGTGCATAAAGTCGAACAGGCCTTCCGTAAGATCGAAGGCCTCGATCAGATTGAGAATGATATATTGAACGAGCTGTATGTCCTCGTCGGGGCGCTCAAGGTGCTGAAGTTCCAAGAATCATCGGACGCTTTCTTAGAACGACTTACCAAACTGAAGACCAAATCGACTGCCCAGTCTTGAACTAGGACTCGTTTTATTGTTTAATAGATGGGCTATTCATGGTGAATAGTTCCGACTGAAGGGTATGAAATTGACCACCACCAGGCCTTTGCTTGTTCAGGTACTCCCAGATTGGGCGTATCTTCCGATGCCCGAGGGCATCAAGCTTCGCGGCAAACCGTCCGACTACCGGCTCGCCCTGCTCTCGGCCACCAAGCCGTACCGCCTGCCAACGCCGGCACAGAGAGAAGCTGCCAGGCGGATGCTTCAGGTCCTCCTAACGCACCGGTCATGGGCAGCCATTAGCCTGAAGGGGCTGGACCTCGGTGTGCGGCATGAGCTGTTCCAGGCCAAGCCGCTTTTGTCGGTCAAGGATGAGTTCGAAGACACATCCGTTTTGGCCGAACCGGCAGCCGAGCACTTGTTGCTGGAAGGGATCAGGCAGTTGATAGAGGATCGTCTGATCGGAACGTCGGGTGAGGGTGATCAGCAGATCGTCTGGATGACGCAGGATCTCTTGGACCTGATGATGCCGTACCGATCGCCCTTGCCGGCCGCCTGAATTGCACCATGAACGTCCCCGAGAGGAGTCGCAGAGAGCGTGAGTACACCGCTCGTCTCCTTTCGGGCTAAGACCTCGGGTCGTGATGATTGGGATGGCTACTCGCTATCCACCAAACCATCACATGCACCTTAGGTCTTTTCTATTGTCTCGACTGGCTAGTGATGTAAATCACAGCGAAAATTAGCAGTCTGTTCCATAATCCATCTCGAGGAGGATCGATATGGAACCTATGAAGAAATCAAGGATTACTCGCCTAGTCAGGTGGATGCTCGTTGTGTTGTTCATAGTTGTTGCAGTCGTAGGATCGGGATACTATTTGTATCAATGGCAACAGGACAAAGTAGACAATCTCGATAGCAAAGTGACTTCACTGACATCACAACTAGATAGTCAGAAGATTATCAACCAACAGCTCGCCAATACCTACCTATATACATCCAAAGGGGGAGTCAAGCTAAAGGTGTTCGTACCGGAGAAAAACTCCAAAGTCTCATCACCTCTAGTTGTAATCGGCCAAGTGCCGGGCAATTGGTCGTTTGAAGCTAGCTTCCCTATCGCGGTCAAAGACAGCATCGGTACTGTTCTCGTTCGGGAGCCAGCCCAGCTACTTGGTGATTGGATGACCGATCAACTCGTGCCCTTCTGGGTCAAGCTAGAGTTCCCTGCAGCCACGGGTGACGGGACTCTGTTGCTGCAGAAGGACAACCCCTCCGGCCTACCTGAGAAGGATGACTCGCTCAGTATCCCCATCAAGTTCTAGTCTCTACTGCACAAAGTCGGACCTTGTACAGTAGCTGAATGTTCCATAATGTGAAGCATAAGTGTATTATCTGGGTTATGAATGGGCATCAGTGGAGGATAAAGCGTCTGCTCGCTTGGAGCATGCCGGGGCTTTGTCTGCTGTTGCTGATCCTATATCTTGTCGGCGTGACATTCAGCGTTAGTCCAAAGCTCCATAAACTTGAACACGAACTTAATGTGCTAAATCTCCCAGATGAATGGCGTGAGGAGAAATCATATAGAAAAGATACCCGAGACTTATTTGGTATATGTGAAAATCCTTTCGCAAATGTGAAGTGCCCCAACCTTATGAGAAAAGTAATCGCACCAAGTCTTGAAGCCGATCCTAGGGTTTATTTCGAAGAGACACTTAGTAACGCTGGATACTCTAATATTAAGAGTAGCTTAAACTGTATGCCCACCATATACACGGGGAGGACACTCTTTGAACCGGGAGATTGTTCAACAAATGGCGAAAAAGGGACGATAAGAACCAGCCTTTCTGTGCAAGACGAATTTATTGGTAAGACAAGTGACATACCAATCAACATCACGATCTTTGTAAGGTGACGAAAGCATGCGCAGAATCTACTCAATTGCTGGCATCACGCTGGTAATTGTTGGTTTGTTGTTAGCGTCTCGACCGTCAAGTGCTCAAGGTGTCTGCACCGATATTGTGACAATTTTCCTGAGAGGATCGGGGCAGCCTGCCTACATCTATGGCACAAAGGACTATATTGACAGTGATAGTCTTAACGAAACAAAAGACTTTCTAGGCCAGGTACGCCAAAAAACAAACAACTATACATACGAGGGTATAAATCTCACAAACTTTGTAGGCTATAGCTCAAAAGGTTATGTCGCCGTGCCAGTTGGGCCTTGGGGGCAGCCTTTGGTGAATATGGCGAGTGCCGAGTGGACGCTCGCCAAGCTTACGGGTGGCAACTATCCTCAAAGTGTCGAGGATGGCGTCCAGGAGTTAACTGGCTTTCTCCAAGATCGAGTCATAGAGTGTCCTGATCAGAAGATCGTTCTCGGTGGGTATTCTCAAGGGGCGCAAGTTGTCGGTGAAACTCTATGGAGACTGCCTAAAAATGTGGGCAATAAATTGACATTTGTAGCGCTTTTCGGTGATCCAAAGTTTAACCCTGGTCCGATATACCAATCCAATCCTAATTCTCGGTTCCTCTCACTGGCTCAGATGAAAACAGTCACAGACCCCAGCTTTAAAAGCCACGAACTTGGACAAGCTCAGGCGGCTCAGGCTCCATGGCTTCGTGGCGACTTCGAGTATGCCAAATACGGCGGTTCGCTTGACGCTCGAAATCCTTACATCCCTGACTACCTATATGGGCGAGTTGGTAGCTGGTGTACGGCTGGTGACTATGTCTGTAGTAGCATTATCTCGACGAGTAACTTACACGCCCATCAACACTACCCTGATGTTTGGATACCTCAAGCCACTGATGAAATTGCCGAGCGATTGAAGTCGGCATTGGAAGCTCGTGAGTTGTTGAAAATTCAAACCCAGCTGACTATGAAACAGGAACATCAAAAACCAACCGACATCATGCTGGTACGAGAAATAACACCCAACATGGCTCGGGTTAACTCCTCGATCCAGGGTTGGGCCAAAAATTATGCCAAAGCGATCATTCGAGAATACCCAAACGCGAGAGTTGGCGTGACGCAGTATTGTGACATCGGCAAAAATGTATCAAATGCCTTTATCGCCAAACAAACCTTGGCCTTCACCAACAATTTCGACGATATAGTGAAAGGCATCCAGTATCTGGAGCCAGGTTGTAAATCGTCAGATGGAACTGCAGCGGCCTTGCTTTCCGGGTTGGATGTAGCCCTTAACAGCCCAGATTGGGATCCAACTTCCAACAAGAAAATATTGGTGATAAATATGTCACCTGCCCGCGATTGGGACCCTTACATATTGAAAAGTACCGAACCTTTGACCGGATTGTCGGTAGATGGCGAAATCAGCAAAGCTGTCACGAAGGGCGTGAGCATCTCAATCATCCAACAACCCATTTACAACCAGTCGATTGCTCACATGCAGTTAGTGCGTTTTGTAAACGGTACAAATGGTAGATACAGTGAAACTGCTGGAGAAGTTATCGTCCAACAACTTCGCAACACACTAGAGCTTCAATTTACAAATCCGGATGCTGTTATCCAAGGACCGTTCACGGGCAGTGTTAGCTCGCCCTATGTCAAAGAGTTCAACTCAGCTACCTCTTCTAGTAGCTCAACCCCTATCAAAGAATATAGGTGGGATTTTAATGACGACGGGGTTATAGATAGGGTTACTGGCACGACTGGCAGTCTGAGCTCCGGTCCTTGGGACTATACCGACAGAGGGTATATTGGTTTGGCCCGGCTACATGTAATAGGTGATAACGGTGAAAATGATAGCGACGTAACTCCGGTCTATATTCCTGGCAAACCGAAAAGCCCCCCAGCTTTGTCGACTCCTATAGTGACTGTTTCGGATCGAACTCTTAGCGGCTCAGCGTTACATCTCGCTTGGCAACCACAACCCAACGTTCTAAGTTACAGAATTGCATTTGCAGACACCCAGGACATCATAACTATTGTTGATGAGGCGACGACGGGTGTTGATTTGATCGATATACCGAGAGCCGACAGTGCAAATATTATCGTGACGGCCCTGGCAAGTGATGTGTCTAGTAGCTCCACGCCCATTACTGTCTTGCCAGGTCCCGCTTTACAAAAGCCCCTGGCGCCTATCGTTGATAATATCTACTGGCAAGATCTGCATAATCTCGTACTTTCATGGCATCAACCGGATGACTTGGGCCAGGCTGATGAATTTACAGTATCTTATATCTCGCAGGTCATCTATAGAGGTGTTGTTAGGGAAACGGTACTACATAGAAACGATATAGATATAGGTGGCTTCCTAAAACTGACTGCCGTGAACGAGGCGGGCGAAAGCCAAACTGTAGATGCCCAAGTTCCGCTGTTGCCAACACCGGAGCCGCCATCAGGGTTCGATGCAATATGGCAGGATCGTGACGTCATCGTATTTTCTTGGCTGCCACCTGTGGTTCAGACTTTTGTAGAAGGCTACCGCCTGCTAGGTGTTCAGGGTGAAGTCTTGGGGGTAGCCGAGAGGCAAGACAGCTCGTTTGCGTACAGGGTTATCTTTGAAGGCATTGGCGGGATATTTAATTTGGTTGGGTTTAATACGTCAGGCATGAGTCATCTGGTTGAACTAGCGGTTTCTGACAATCTACCTGCTGTTGTAGAAGCACCCGAAACGCTTATACTAGAACCTGATATGCCGGTGGAGCAAACAACATTACAGGCGCCTACGAATCTCGTGGCCATATGGTACGGAGATACTGTCGTGCGTCTTGCTTGGGATGAACCAACTGATACCACAGGGATTGATGGCTACACGATCATCGGACCGAACAGCTCGATCGTCACCAACGTACCAGTCGGTACTCATGGATATGACATCACGGGTGTAGTGGGCGGTGTCGGTGGTGTTTACGGCATCTACGCATACAACGCCAAAGAACAGAGTGATATACTGAGCGTATTATTAGCAGACCAGCTCATACACATAGCGACTGAGTCTAATCCCCCGGACAAAGGATCACCATTGGATCAGAATACGACTAGTTTACCTCCAGCCCCACCTCAGCCATCGACGGATATAACTATAGGTACTTCAGGTTCGTCGAATCCCGGGTCGACGTTTAACCAACAGCAAGCCACTTCGCCACAGACTCTCGGTTCTTCGTCGACAGAGAGCGGATCGGTCTCGCCTCAGAACACAGCAATCATCAACCCGCAAGATTACTCGGCTACAATCCAAGGTGAGGGCCTGCAAAAGCTCCAAGTTCACGATGGTGGTATATCTTACTGGTGGGTGATGGGCATCGCGGCGGTTATCGTGATCATCCTAGCTATCTATCAACGATTTGCACGAAGTAAGCCAAAGGATTAAGCTTAAGGACAAAGGATCTATTGCAAATGTGGGCATCGCTCGTATCTCAACCCGGTCATATCAAATGGTTTATCGAAGACATGGTAGACGGTCCAAGCCTCAAAGGCACTGAATGGCTCGTCGTAGCCGCGATAGTGGCTGCAGGATTGTTAATATCTGTGTGGCTGACAGGCAAGCTCAGCGGCGTCTATGTCAAACTCGGCCAACGATTTGAAAAGCGACGAGTCTGGCTGCCGTTTATCGTACGAGTGACCGCCGGTAGCGGTTTGTTGCTATTGAGTTGGAAACATCATGTCTTGGCACCTCATATCGAACCGACCAGTACCTGGATGTTTGGTCTGCAGATCTTCGTTGGGTTATGTTGGGTATTGGGTATCTTCGAGAGATTTGCTTTAGCTGCTTTGGCAGCATTGTTCGTCCTGATAGGACTTAAAACCGGAGTAACGAATGTACTGGAGCAACTAGGTGTCGTCGGTGCTGGTGCTTACCTAGTGCTCAAAGGCAACGGCCCGTTGAGCTTGAACATGGTGTTCGAGGAGCACAAAAAAGTCGAGGGTAATACCAACTATGCGGCGTACAGGATATATGGGGTCATGGCTGGTGTAGCTCTAGTGACGTTGGCCTTCAGTGAGATCCTACTCAATACCGGTTTGGCAGGTGCTTTCCTGGCTCAGCATGACTGGAATTTTCTCTCGGGTCTCGGTGCCAGCGACAGACTTTTCATCATCGTCATCGGTAGCGTCAAGTTACTACTTGGACTCTTGCTTATCCTCAATCGCATCCCTCGGATCGTCGCCCTCATACTGCTAGGAGTGATCGTCACAACTACTATCATGCTATGGGGTGAGGCGATATATGGACATCTGCTCTCAATCGGACTAGTGGCGGTGTTGCTCATCGGTGAACTGAAAGCCAGCGTCCACCTGCCCAAAGGTAAAGTACATCAAGCGAAGTAAAGGGAGAAATATGGAAGAAACCAAAACACAAGAAGACGCACCAGCCAAGGAAAAAGAGCCCAAGAAACCCAGGGAAAAAAAGAAACTGTTGTTTCTAGTCCTGCTAATACTACTGCTCTTGATTAGTGGTCTAGTTGGTTGGAAGTACAAATCGGTTGTCGATGATAATCGCGGTCTGAAGAAAACCGAAGCCGAATTGCAGCTAAAAGTCGAGGATTTGACGAAGCAAGTCGCCGCCAAAACCAAAGAAGCCGATGATGCCAAAGCAGCCGCAGCCGTCAAAACTACCGCTACGACCACAACTACGACGACAGCAACTGTTCCAACCGCGGCACTCAAACAGAATGTTACCGACTCAATCACTAGCAAAAACACCGCCGCTCTGGAGGGTTACATGGCAACGAGTGTCAATGTCGTGTTTGCGGCTTCCGAGAAAGCTGGGCCTCGGACTCCGACCGAAGCAATCAGCGATCTCGCCTACATAAGTGCAGCGACTGATCCATGGAACTTCGCATTATCGGCTGCAACTCTGACGACCTATAAAAATGGCTTCTATGGTCAGTACTTCGGTACGAGTACAATTGTTGGCAAATCTGCCAACAATTACGTTATCTCGTTCCACGTCAATGCCAGCAACAAAATCGACGTGATCTTCGTGTCGATATCTGACGATCTACTAAAGTAAGCGAATCTTTTGTCAGGCTGATTTAGAAAAATAGTCTCTCTTAATGTGTATACTGTCTGAATATGAAAGTTGCTGTCGTCGGACATGTGGAATGGTGCGAGTTCGTTCGAGTTGATAGGGTACCTCAATCCGGTGAGATAATCGTCGCTCATGAATCATGGGATGAGATGGCGGGTGGGGCGGGTATCGCGGCTGTTGTCATCGGCCGGCTAGCAGGTAACTGTTTGCTTTATACATCAGTGGGAGCCGATGATCTTGGGAGCTCAGGAGTTGCTAATCTCGAGCAACATGGAGTGCGGGTTTATTCTGAACGAGTATCGCACCAATCAACAAACCGTGCTTTCGTTCAGATAGATGACGCCAAGGAGAGGACGATCATTGTTGCTGGGACACTTAGGCCAAGTGGCAAGGCGAGTAGTGCTGCAATGCCTTGGCAAGACCTTAAGGACGCTGATGCAGTATATTTTGTAAGTGGTGACGTCGAGGCACTGCAGTATGCGAGGCGGGCAAAATTCCTGGTTGCTACTGCCCGCGAGCTACCTGTGTTGCAACAGGCTGGTGTCCAGCTTGATGTACTTGTGTGCAGTCAGCAAGATAGGGACGAGGCGTATGAGGCTGGTGATCTGAAGATAGCTCCTAGATTTGTAGTTAAAACCATGGGGGCTGCCGGTGGTGTTGTCGATCCTGGCGGGAAGTATCCGGCTGAGTATGTGGCAGAAGAATATGTAGTTGACGCTCATGGTTGCGGAGATTCTTTTGCGGCGGGACTAACATTCGGGCTCGCAAGTACTGGAGACATACACCAGGCACTTAACATCGCCTCACACGAAGGAGCGATGGCCTTACAGCGCCGCGGTGCTCACGGAGCCAACGGCTAATACCTAACTCTTGGACTTGTTGAGAGACGGTTCGTGACCTTCGACATTGACACTGGGTAACCAGTTCAGCCACTTGGGTAGATACCAGTTAGCGTTGCCAAGCAGTCGCATCGAGGCTGGAACTAGCAGTGAGCGGACGATTGTGGCGTCCATCAAGACTGATACGGCTAGACCAAAGCCCATTTGTTGGAGTGGTCCTAGACGTCCGGCTGCAAAACCGGTGAAGACGGCTACCATGATCAGAGCGGCGCCGGTGATGATGCCAGCGGTAGTACGGAGACCATAGGCCACCGCTTCGGTGTTGTCTTTGGTCTTATCAAATTCCTCTCGGATACGGGTTAGGAGAAACACATGATAGTCCATCGATAAACCGAAGAGTACCGAGAATAGGAACAGCGGGAGCCAGGCCTCGATGGCATCGGTTTGCTGGAATTTAAAGCCAAGCGAGTTGAAAAACCCGATGCCGACACCTTTTTGAAATACGAGCGTAACCGCACCATAGGCTGCACCGACTGACAATAGATTCATGATGATCGCTTTGATCGGTAACACGATCGACCGGAAGACGACTGTTAGGAGCAGGAACGACAGAGTCAGGACAAACGCCAGGACGATCCCCTGGTAGCGGTTGGCGATATCCAGGAAATCAGTGAAGAAAGCTGTGCTACCACCAACTTGGGCGGTAACATTGGGAATGCCTTCAAACAGTGGGGCTACTGTGTCTTTACGAAGTGAGCGGATCGTTGCAGCAGCTTCGTTGGATTGTGGGTCACCTTTAAAATAAGCATCTACTACAATCGATCCGCCGTCTTTACTCGTCGTCAGCGTTGATTGATCAGCAAACGCCCCATTGGTGCTAATTTTCTGGCGAAGTGAAGCTATGGCATCAGTAACTCTGGTGTTTTGAACATCACCAGATATAACGATTTTGGCTGGATCAGCCAGTCCCCCCGTAAATTCTTTCTCAAGGGTTAGGAAGGCTTTTTTGGAAGGAAAGTCATCAGGCAGTTGGCTGACATTTTGTGATGTACCGCGGTTGAGCTGGAAGTAATACGAACCAACCCCGCCCAAGACGAGCACGCTGGCGACGAGGAATACGAGAGGGTATTTCATGACCAAGCGAGTGGTTTTGTCCCAGAATCCACCCTTCGGATCGTATGACGAATCCAGACGAGCCCGCTTGGACAAACGGGGCCAGTTGATCTTATCACCCAAAAGCGACAGAACTGCTGGCAGAAGAGTGGTGGATGCCGCCAGAGCTGTCACCGTGACCAGGATGGCGCCACCAGCTAGGCTACGGAAGATAGTGACAGGGATGATCATCATGCCAAGTAGTGCCAGGACGACAGTCAGTCCGCTGAAGAATACCGCTCGGTTAGCAGTCGCCCCTGTCGCAGCGATGGCCCCAAGTTTGTCGAAGCCTTTTTTGCGCTCCTCTCGATACCGCGACACGATGAACAGGGAGTAGTCGATACCTACAGCCAAGCCGATCATACTAACCATGTTGGTTACGAACAGGTTGAAATGGACTAGCTCACCGATCAGTGCCACTAGTCCCAGAGTGACACTAATCGCAAACATGCCCATGATGACCGGTACGATAGCCGCTACGATGGATCCGAAGACAATAACGAGTACGATGAGAGCTACGGCTATGCCGATCATCTCACCTTTTTTGAGATCCTCCTCGGCGATAGTCGAGAAATCAGCGCCCAAAGTGCCAGCTCCGGCGACCTGAACGGTGAATCCGGTTGGTGGATGCTCGGCAATCTCTCGGATCGATTCGATGTTCGAGGTTTTCTGATTTTTTAGACCAATAGGTATGAGTGTCGTATGGCGATCTTGGGAGACGAGACTGTTGGCTTGGTCGGGGTTTTGTTCAGCGATTGAATAGTATGTAGGTACTGGGTTGGCGAGTGTATCGGTGCCGAGTTTGTTGACTTTCCCTCCTAGGTCTTCGACGAGTGCTTTAAATGCGTCATCGTCGACGGTATGTGTAGTGGACTGAACGATGATGAATTCTGTCGAAGTAACTTTGTTGCCGACGGTGAACTTATCATCGATAATTTTCTGAGCTTGGACGGACTCAGGGTTGTTGGTGAATGACGTATCTTGGGATAAGTTATCGGCTAGCAAACGGCTGCTAGCAAACCCCATAGTTATCAAGAATAAAACCCAGAATGCGATGACTCGCCACGGGTAGATACTTGAAGCCTTTGCCAAATTTTCCAGGCTAAAATTTCGCTTACGTTTAGACATACTAACCTCCTATTCAGTTGACCTCATCATATCAAAACTAATCTGTGGAAGCTAAAACGAAACTTTTTGCCAATCTAGGTACGATGGCTTGGGGGCGCCTGATGACTCGATTAGACCAATACTCTGAAATGGCTTGGGAGCTGCCTGATCAAACATGAAAGGCCAAATCACAAACTGTGTGTTCGTGTTTTTGAGGAGTCCTGGCAGTGTCGTAAGGTAGCGTCGCTGCTCCGCTGAACTGCTCTCATAACCCGTGGCCTCGACGCCGCTTGGCCAACCAACTTCCGTGAAGGCCACGGGCTTGGTGGTGTGGGAAGTAATTCGAGTGTAATAATCAGCTGGTATATTCTCGGGGTTTTTGTAAATCAGATACGGGTAGCTCGTGAAGGCGATTACGTCTAGGTAGTCAAAATCCTTCAGTGATTGCCAGTCGTTTTTGGTTTCGTCGTTTATGCCACCAAACAGTCCTCCTCGCAGGCCATTGAGCCGCTCGTACTGGAAAACAGTAAATACTTTTGTGTTTGGTGATTTTTGTTTGATGGCGGCTGTTGTATCACTGAAAAGTGATATGAGCATCGTGTAATCATTTGGCAACTGCTCTTTGATCCGGTTGATTTCGTTGCCGAGACTGATGTATGCGGGTTTAGTGTCAGCGGCAAAATCAGAAATGGCGGTGATGAACTGTTGTTTGGTCGTTTCATCAAAGGTCACAACAGGCTGAAGTTTACCATTAGTTTCTCGGTGAATACCGATGACAGCGATCAATTTCAGGGAGTGTTTGCTAGCAGTTTTCTGGACTGAGCGTCCTGTCGACAATGTGTTCCATGGCCCAGCCCAGCTGAGCAATGTTCCAGTCGTTTCGGCGTTGTCATAAAACGTATTGAGGTCGGAGACGCTGAAACTACGAGGCGTCAAACTGACACCCTTTTGTGTGGCTGTAGATTCCGATGTATCTGACACGGTCTGAGTCGAAGATTGCTTGGTCGGGGTGGTGGAGCGTGATAGTTGTTGATTCACTACTCTCCAGCCAACAGCGATTAACAAGCCAAACACCACAATACATACGACGAACAAAACACCAGAGAAGCCATTTGGCTTATGCATGACTACATTGTAGCGTAACTAGACGCGGGATTTACATCATGACTTTATGGCCTGATGTTCGTGGCGGGTAAATTTGACATACCCAAGAAGTAGCGTGGTTACAAGTCCAACCGATGCAATAACGAAACGATACTTATTGCTGTCGGTCGCCATACCACGGCCTATACCATACAAGAGGGTAAAAATGCCGCCGAGCAGTATGCCGTCAGCTATAATTCCTAGCTTGTCGGTGAGTAGGAGGGAGATTGCTAGTATAGCCACGGCGCAAGCCAAGACAATGATTGAGACATTCTTGTTGTAGTGCCAGAGCTGTTTGTCATAGACTTTCTGCTCAGCAAGGTAGGCTTGCTCTTGTTGTTTTTCGATATCGTTTGGCCCCTCCTTGCCGAGATTGGACTGATACCATGTCGGTGGCTCAGGAGATTTTGGTGCTTCGTAGAAGACAGCTATGCCCATACCAACAAATATTGCTAAGAACAGTCCGACGAAAAATGTGTAAATATACCGTATCATGCTCTTCCTCCTATGTATTTAGTGAACCAATCGGCAGCCAGATCGGCCACGCGCCGTAGTGTACCCGGCTCCTCGAATAGATGGGTAGCATGAGGGATCACGGCTAGTTCTTTTGGACAGGTGAGGCAGAGAAATGTCTCTTCGTTGGCTTCGCGAACACCATAGTCTTCTTGGCCCACGATGAGCAACGTCGGCACTCTCAAGTCTTTGATGACCTCGTTCGCCAAATCCACACGGCCACCACGTGATACCACGGCTTTAATGGTATCCTCGGCTCCTCTAGCTGCAAATAGTGCCGCCGCCGCACCGGTACTCGCCCCAAAATAACCGATCGAAAGGTGTTCGGTTCGTGCATCGTGAGTAGCCCAGTCGGTAATCGCCGTGAGACGCTCGGCGAGCAACTCGATATCAAATCGCGTCTGATAGTTTATATCTTCTTCTTCGGTCAAGAGATCGACCAACAGGGTTGCCAGGGAGTCCTGAACGAGTCTATTGGCCACATGTTTGTTACGTGGGCTGTGTCGGCTGCTGCCGCTGCCATGGGCGAATATAACTAACCCGATGGCTTCGGCTGGGACGGTGAGCTCGCTCTCCAGCGTATGTTTATTAATCGGTATGTCGACAATAGACGTTTGGATACGATCTGACAGCAACGATTTCATAGCGCTTCTCCTTTACTGACTAGTGACCACGCTTTGCTGTGTAGCATAGTGGGTGTCATGTGCTCCGTGTTCCCGCTGATACTTTTAGAAAGCAAGTAGGGGAATGTATTGGCCTTCCGGTAAATAGGCGCAAGGTAGCTCACTCCCGCCAAGATGAGAGGTGACTGCCTGGAGCGTAGGTAGGGATGTAGTCTAGTGTCAATGCGACGGAAAAAGCGCAGCAACATGTCTTTATCAGTTTGACTTACGTTGTACTGACCGTGATAGGCTTCTGAGCCCTTGCCCATGTAAGCCGGTGCTATCGCGTGCGTCTCTCGCCAATTCGGAAACTCATCAATTTTGAGTTCTTTGACCATGTCGGATGGCAGGTTCTTGAGGTGAACCGCTTGAAGTTTATAACGATCTCCCCTGAATAGTTTGACGTTTTTGTGGCTCAAGGCGAGAACAAAATATGATTCATCGTCCAACATAGTGGTCTCGAGGGGCTCCAGGTTGAATCCTCTCTCGACCGTCAGCAGGTAAGGCGTGGTACCGTCCGGGAGATGATAGCACCGAAATAGTTTGGGATGCATGAACAGAGCCAGGCTTTCGTGTTGAATCGGCCAGAATTCGTGACTTTCAAGCAGCTCCCTGGCGGGGCGAATCGTTTTCTCCGTCCGGCGTGCCGATAGGCCGGCTGATCGCAGCGCGATCTCGGCTTCTCGCAGCAGGTTTTTTAGTTCTATCCTATTCGGGTTGTCTGTCGAGTTTGGCTCGATGAAAGGCGCGTAAACGGTGAGACAGAATGGTTGTTTGAAACTCTTTAGCTCTTGATACTCTTTGTGATTTGGTAGACGGATCATATATCCCCCTAGTTTTGCGGACTTAGCAATTGTTCGGCAGGCTGCTCACGTTCATCACATATGATCATGGCCAGCTCAGCGGCGCGCGTGTAAAATTCAGCCCGGCTTTGGAATGTGGCCAACTGGTTTCCTACAGAAAACAATTTAAGGAAATGCAGGACATGGTCGCCATACCCTTGGTCGGTAGCGATCTTGATAACATCTTCTACAGTGGCCGGAAATTCATCCATTTGGCGTGCAAGTTGGCACAATTCATCGAGTTGAGGTAGTTGTCTTGCGTATGTCATGATTTACCTCCCTAAGAGTCGTTTTGACTTCCTCGTCAGTTACTTGATCGAATAGCTGGTAGTGGGCACCGACGGCTCCTCGGAAATCCTTTGGATCTTCAAGAACCACAAAGTCATCAGACTGTAGCGGTATGGTATGAGCACTTTCGAGAGAAGCAACTGGTACAGCAACAATTACCCGAAGGGGTTTTCGATTATGTACCCACAAAAGCGCCGCTTCCATAGTTAGCCCAGTCGCGATGCCATCATCGACCAATATGACTGTTTTACCGGTGATGTCCGGCGGCAAGAAGCCGTCATAATACAGCTCGCGTCGTTTGCGAATGAGCTCCCTAGCTGAAGTTACTGCACTCCTGAGCCACTCATCGTCTATCGAAGCTAGCTCTTTCTCGTTGTAGAGCGGCTTCTCATCCTCAGCTACGGCGCCGATGGCATACTCGGCATGAGAGGGGTGGCCGATCTTGCGAACGAGCACTACTCCAAGTGGGGCACGAAGCTCCCTGGCTACCTCCGCCCCCAACACTACACCACCTCTTGGCAAAGCGAGAACAACGACGTCCTGATCTCGGTGGCTCGCTAAGGCTTTAGCGAGCCGTTGACCAGCATCAACTCTGTCTTGATACATGGAACTATCCTCCCGCCGGAGCTACCTGCTCGAAACCAACGACATAGTTTTTGCCGTAGTCCTTGGCACAGGCCGGACATGTTGTATAGCAGAAGTAAGTCTTGATTGGGGTGGCGCCTATGGACTTCACATAGTCGACTAACTGCTGATGCCATTTCTTCATGTCTTTGAACTTACCCTCAAACACCTTGGCAATATATGTGCCACTCAAGCGAACCATCTCGGCGTCAGGAACCTCACGAGTCACGGCTAGATAGTGTTCGCCCCTCCAGGGTGATACTTCGTCTGAAAGCATCAGATATTCTTCTTCGTTATCGGCTCCAGCCTCATGAACAGAGGTCAGTACTCTTCGCATAACCGATCCCATGTTGAGCGGTATATGCATGAAGCTTCGAGTTGTAAATCTCATGAATAGTTTGTTGTCGAACCTGAACGTCTCCCCGTCCCACAACCTGGGATGAAACGGCGGACAACAGCCGGTGGTTGATTCTGACATATATCTCTTGGGGAGGTAATTTGCAGCGTACATAGCACGCCCCCTTTCGCTTTAGGTGACCCGGACTGTCTTAGCTTTTTCGGACGCTTTGATCGGCATAGTAATCTTCAAGATGCTATTTTTGAAGCTCGCTACCGCCTTGTCTGCATCAACTCCCTCTGGCAAAGTCACTCGACGTAAGAATTGGTCACTACTTTCACGAAAGTAGTAGCGTCGTTTGCCTTTCGTCTCCTCTTTTTCTTTGTGCTCAGCAGATATCTCCAACGCATCTTTATCTGAGCTTACCTTGACTTCGTCTTTGCTAAAGTTTGGTAGCGTCAACTCCGCGACCAACTTGCCGTCTTCTTCATACATGTCCATGACGGCTGTTTCGGAGAAAGTCGGCAGGCTCGCCCACCCGCGGCCCCATAATTTCTCAAAATTCTTCTCGATATCACGAAATGGATCAAATCTAACGAGTTGCATAACGCCCCCTTTCAGCTCGTCTCAGCGCTCGCCAGCGACGCGCTCTTAGCGCCTCAGCCTTGTGTTCCCAATCATGGGTCACCTCGTAGTAAAAATCATCTAACTTGAGTTTATCCACCGGTGTTGGTTTTACGTGAACATGAAACCTCCTCATAAACACCTCCACTCATTATGTATTGCCTACCAAGTGTTTGTGTGATGCTTTGTTCCATGTCTACCTCCTCTTACCACCTCGATTATTGGTGAACTTTGTAAATTTGTCAGTGACATAGGTCACTGGCATGGGCTACTTGTGATGTGCTCGTGTTGAGAAACAGCCATTTACATCTTAAAATATGGTATGATGGTTATGTTATAGGCGGTCACTAGAATCGAGAATTACGGGGTTATATTTCGTGAGGGTCATCTCTCGAGTAAGATCAAGATGTCGAAGTATAGTAGCGCTGTTGGGGCGTGCTATGTCTTTGGTTCTAAAAAAATCTCACCTAGCTGTTCTTAGAAGCGCTGGATTGGTCCATCACCATGCCGCTAAGCGGCCGCATCAGTACTTGTTGTCGAAGTGGCGTTGGTACGATCGATGGCATGCTTGGGATAAGCACCCCCATGTTCATTACTCCGTTCTTGCTCTATACATCTTGGGCGTATTCATAGTGGTCCTGAATTCATACGGAGCCGTCAGAGCACTGTCTGATCTCAGTGACGTATGGGATTTTTCTGATACAGATCCCTACACGCTTGATAGCGGACTTGAAGCATCTGGCTCGAGTATTCGCCTAAAAGCGCAGAATTACACCAGCGATGCTAACACCTCAGCGCTATACCATTTTGATCATAGCTCTGGAACATCTCTTGAAGATAGCTCCCCCAACACCAACAACGCAACCACAGCTAGCGCCCCGACTTGGATTGCCGGAAATCTGAACAACGCCGCAACACTTAATGGTACTAGCCAGAACTTCTCGGCGCCAGATAGTGGGTCTTTGTCGTTATCTCAGAACAACACTATCGAAGCTTGGACAAAATTTTCCAGCACATTCAGCAGTACTTCGCATAGCCAGAAACAAGGCGTGGTGGATAAGGGTGCATTCAAGATGTATTACGATCAGGAAACTGGCAAAATTACCTACGAACTAGCCAATTCCACTGCGACTACTTGGACACAGCGGGCCGGCAATGACATCAATGGCAGCTGGGATCTGAATGGCAAGTTGGCAGTTAATGCCCAACAATACATCGGCAGTAATCTTTATGTTGGTTTGGGCAATGCGGTCGGTGATGCCGAAGTATGGAAATGGGATGGGTCTACGTGGTCACAAGTAGGCGGGGACGGTAAAAACAGCAGCTGGGCCGATCTGACATTCGAGAACGTTACCACGCTTAACTACAGTGGCAACATTTTGTATGCCGGACTAGGAAGTACGGCTGGCGATGCTGAGGTGTGGAGCTGCGACACATCTACAGGTTGTGCGTCGTGGACCAAAATCGGCGGAGATGGCATTAACTCCGGATGGGCCGTAAATACCTACGAAGAGGTGGATTCTATGACGGTCATGGGAGGCAATCTATACGTGGGCCTTGGGCTGAGCGCCAATGATGCTCGGGTTTACCGATGGAATGGCTCAGCCTGGACGTGGGTAGGAGGATTCGGAATTGGCGCCCCTTACAATGCCTTTACAACTGGTTACGAAGCAATCTACGGGATGTCAAACGACGGAACCAATGTGTATGTGGCGATGGGTAGCACAGCTGGTGATGCTGATATTTGGAGACTGAATGGCACAACCTGGACACAAATTGGAGGCGACACATTGAATTCTAGCTGGGCGTCATCAACCTATGAGACCGGAATCAGCCTCAGGTATTTTGGTTCAAATCTTTACGTTGGTCTGGGGACAACGGCTGGGGATGCTGAGGTTTGGATGTATAACGGTAGTACCTGGGCTAAGATTGGTGGCGACACCGTCAACTCGTCATGGGATGCATCGTCATATGAGGGGGTCTATAGCTTCGCGGATGACGGAACAAATCTCTATGCCGGCCTGGGAGCATCGGCTGGCGATAACGAAGTATATAGATGGAACGGTTCGGCCTGGGCTAAGATCGGCGGAGACGGGGTGAACAGTGGTTTTGCAAACACGCATACTGTTGTCCAGTCGCTTCTTTACGCCAATAGCACTCTCTATGCTGGGTTGCAGGCCACTGGAAATAACTCGGAGGTCTGGTCGTTTAACGGTACGACCTGGACGCTCATTGGTGGCGGCTATGTCAACAATAGCTGGGGGTTCTACAATCTTCAAAGTGTCGAGGTGATGACCGTATCAGGTGGGTACCTGTATGCGGGCACGGGTAATACGGTGGCCGGTAACGCGATGGTCTGGCGTTTTGACGGGTCAACCTGGCAAATTGTAGGTGGACAAGGGATCAATGGCAGCTGGGCAGCGAAGACCTACGAAAACGTCCTGAGCATGGTTAGCTATGGTGGTAATCTGTACGTAGGACTTGGGACAACAGCTAACGACGCCGAGGTATGGCGATGGGATGGTTCGACATGGCTTAAGATCGGCGGCGATAGTCTTAATAACGGTTGGACTACGAACTTCGAAGAGGTTAGCTCACTTGCAACCTATGGCGGCAACCTGTATGCCGGTATCGGTAATTCTGCTAACGACGCCGAGGTATGGCGATGGGATGGTTCGACATGGCTTAAGATCGGCGGCGATAGTCTTAATAACGGTTGGACTACGAGTTTCGAACGAGTTGCATCAATGGCTGTTTATGGCGGCAACCTGTATGCCGGCCTGGGAGCATCGGCTAATGACGCTGAAGTTTGGAGCTGGAACGGCAGTGTTTGGAACAAAGTCGGCGGGGATGGTGTCAACAGTAGTTGGAATACTGTATACGAACAAGTTGAGTCGCTCATGCCGTATAACGGCGAACTCTACGCTGGACTAGGCAACAGCACAGCTGATGCTGAGGTGTGGAAATACAACGGCACAACCTGGACACAAATCGGCGGAGATGGATTGAACAATGGCTGGACTGATGGGCAGTACGAACAGACGAAGACCCTAGTGGTCTATAATGGCAAACTCTACGCTGGTCTTGGCAACAGCATTGGCGATGGTGAGGTCTGGGAGTTCAATAGCGGCAACTGGAGTAAGATTGGAGGTGGGGGGATAAATTCTGGATGGGCAGCAAACATTATTGAGACAGTCCAGAGCTTTAGTGTCTACAAAGGCAAACTCTATGCCGGCCTGGGTAACACTGCGAATAGCGATGCGCAGATCTGGTCATACGGTAACAACGGCTTTCTGCAATCCGCAACAGTCGGGCAGGACACCGCCTGGCATCACATAGCGGCGACATACGACGGATCGACCATGAAGCTCTACATCGATGGAGTGGTTGACTCCCAAGTTGGTGCATCACTAACTATTCCGGATACCGCCCAGTCATTACTCATTGGCTCAACATTCGGATCAAGCGAAGCTGGGATCGGACAGGGCTATTTCACAGGATCCCTCGATGAACTACGAATTAGCTCATCTGTCCGTCCAGGGTTTACGACAAAACCCTACACCATTTCACCGCAGTCGATAACACTAAACTCCGCTGTACGCACGAGTGGTGTGTGGAGTTGGGACAACTTCACGGCCGACGAGGTGCCAGCTGGAGGGACGGTCATGTACCGTCTGTCGATTGATAGTGGGACGACATGGGAGTATTGGGACGGTGATTCATGGTCGACTTCATCATCAATTTCTGAAGTTAGTACGGCTGCCGATATCGATACAAATATTTCTACGTTACCTGTGGGGTTCAACGGTATTAAGTGGCAGGCGGTCCTGACTGGTAATGGTAATCAGCAAGTTGCGCTCAATAGTGTTACTTTGGCGGCCACTTCCGACACCACTGCACCAGCCACAAATGCGGCTAATATAACGGCGCTTAAAGCAGCGGGTGGCTCGTCATTGTCGCAAAACGCGTGGACGAACGGTAGTTCGCCGTACTTCAGCTGGGATGCTGGAACTGATGCAGAATCAGGAATTATGGGCTACTGCTTATATCTTGGAACAGACAATACTGCCGATCCAGTCACTACCAAGGGGATACTCGGAACCTCTCCGGTTACGACGGACAATCACTGTCAGTTTATTATCGGATCAGCAAGCATCGATACTTCCACGGCTGGATATATCGCCACAGCATTGTCGACCAGTAATTCTCCGTATTACTTGACTATCAAGACCATCGACAAAGCTGGCAATATTACTACCGGTTCAACACAGTTCCACTTTAGATTTGACAACACAGCGCCAGGTAATCCTGGATACATTACTGTTCCAGCAGGATATATCAACACCAAGACGACTACACTAACGTGGCCGAGCGTTGGGGCGGGCTCACCAAGTGACGCTAATTCTGGGCTTGCTGGATTGCAGTATCGTATTGGCGCTACGACGTGGTATGGTGACAGCCATACCGGGACTGGTGATAGTGGAGATCTTCTGACTAATGACGGAAGTTATACAACTCAGAACAGTCCCGATTTTGCGAATATTATAGAAGGTGTAAATACGGTTTATGTAAGGACTTGGGATCAGGCTGGTAATGTCACGACTAGCTATACAACCGCGGCTTTGAAGGTGAACACGTCCTCGGCTCCAAGCGCACCGCAGGGACTTACACCAAGCCCATCATCAAACACGACAAATGCATTTTCGTTCTCGTGGTTTGCGCCAAGCACTTTTGTAGGCAACGAGAATAGTCTGACCTATTGTTATACGTTTAATGCGCTGCCGTCTGAAAGTACATGTATATTCACAAATTCCGGAACGACTAGTTTGGGTTCAGGTGCATACGCAACTCAACCGGGCATCAATACAGTATATGTCGTCGCCAAGGACGAATCGGGGAATATCAATTACTCCAATTATGTGCAGGCAGACTTCACCGCCAATACCACTGCGCCGGGTATACCTCGCAACGCCGATATCGTGGATGTATCGATTAAGGCTACAAGTAACTGGCGATTGGCATTGACGTGGGATCCACCTAGTAGCGTTGGAGCCGGTATTGCTAGCTACAAAGTCTACCGCTCTATAGACAACTCAACTTTTAGTTTTGTAGGCAGTAGCTCTAGTACAACATACATCGATGCTGGATTGACTCAGCAGACGTATTATTACCGCGTAAGAGCCTGCGATAGTACAAACAACTGTGGTGCAGACAGTACAGTTGTGGACGCGCTACCAACCGGTAAGTTCACCTCACCAGCTACGCTCGTCGCCGAGCCGGTAGTGAGCGATATAACGACTCGCAAGGTCAGTATATCTTGGAGTACGGATCGAAACAGTGATTCTAAGATCGCGATTGGTACAAAAAGTGGCGAGTACAGTGCCAGCGAGATAGGGAACTCTGATCAAGTAAGTGCACATCAGATAAATCTTGATAATCTTGCTGCTGGTACTACCTACTATTTCGTATGTAAGTGGACGGATGAAGATGGTAACACGGGGACGAGTCAAGAATATGTATTTACCACTGCACCAGCCCCAACTCTTAAGGAAGTTTCGGCCATACGAGTTGGCCTGACATCGGCAACCATACAATTCACCTCCAAAGACGCTAGCAAGGTGTCGGTTTATTTCGGAAAATCTGAGGCTTATGGAGGTATTGAATCAGTCAATACTTCCTTCAGCGAGTCAACCTATAGCGTTGAGCTTACGGGGCTCGATGATGGAGTCAAGTACTTCTACAAGCTTGTAAGCCTGGATGGAGAAGGAAATAGTTATGAGGGGAATGTGGCATCTTTCACGACACCACCGCGTCCTCGGATAACTAACCTACGGTTCCAGCCGGTTTCGGGCGAGCCCACTAGTACACAAATGGTGAGCTGGGAAACGAACGTACCCTCAAACACAATGGCGAGTTACGGTATCGTCGGTGGGAGGACGGTTGACTCCCAAATATCGGATCTCGTGACCAAACACGAGATCGTTATCCGGGATTTGCAAGACGACAGCCAGTATACACTCATAGCTCAATCTAGAGATGAAGCTGGTAATCTGGCGGTTTCGGATCAACAATCATTTAGAACAGCCCTAGACACCCGCCCGCCAAAAATCAGCAATATCTCAGTTGAGCCATCAATTCGTGGAGTTGGCGCTGAAGCACGTGGTCAGGTTGTGGTATCGTGGCATACTGATGAACCCGCTTCCAGTCAAGTCACTTATGCCGAGGGCTCAGGCGCTAAATCATTTAGTAGTAAGACAGCCGAAGATACTAGTTTAAGTACCGAGCATGTGGTCATTGTCTCAGACTTGCCTACCTCCAAGGTATACAGTGTCTTGCCTGTATCTAGAGACCGTTCGGGCAACGCCGGAACCGGGGAAGTGCAACCAGCAATCATCGGTAGGGCTTCTGACAGTGTGCTGACTATTGTATTGGATACGCTTAGAAAGGTATTTGGGTTTTAGTATATGGCTAGCGTTCTCATCCAAGCCACCGATATACAGCAAGACTTTAAAGTTGGCGATGAAGTAATTACACCACTGAAGCGGGCCAACTTCGAGATCACCGAAAATAGCTTCAATATTATCTATGGTCCGTCTGGTAGTGGTAAATCAACACTTCTCAATGTTCTCACTGGTTTACAGAAACCAACCGGCGGCAAGGTGTTGTTTGAGGACAGGGAGCTGTACTCTCTTAAACCAGATGAACTTGCACATTTTCGCGCTAGTCGTATCGGTATCGTTTACCAGACAAACTACTGGGTTAAAAGCCTCAATGTTATCGAGAACGTATCAATGCCTTTGTATTTCATGGGATACTCTCGTACAAAAGCCGCAAAAATTGCACAGATTGCCCTGGAACGAGTAAATATGACTCAGTATGCAAAAAAGATGCCGATATTACTCTCTGGTGGTGAGCAACAGCGTGTAGCTATGGCTCGGGCGCTTGTAAACGATCCATTGTTTGTGATAGCCGATGAACCTACGGGAAGTCTGGATAGTAAAAACGGAGATATGATTATGCAGCTTCTCCAAAGTTGTCAGTCTGAGTTCAAAAGAACAGTTATTCTTGTGACTCACAACATGGAGTACCTACCATTGGCCGATCGTCTGCTGCATATTGAGGATGGGGAGGTGCGGGAAATGAGCAGCGGATCAATTGGCACTACGACCAACACCATGATTGAGGAGATGAGAAATCGTATCAATGGATTGATAGCCTCCAAAGCCGACAAGGAGATAAAACAAGGACAACTACAACATGACATCCGAACCTAAAGACACGAATCCACCACCACAGAAGTATTCATCAGTACCGCTGCATATTATTGTCCACATTGCCTGGCGGAATCTATCAAGCAAGAAATTACGAACATTCTTAACTCTATTCGGTGTCATCATCGGGATTGGTGCGATATTTTTCCTGTTGTCATTTGGAATTGGGTTGCAGAATCTAGTAACTAAGGAAGTAGTAGGAAGTCGCTCGGTCAAATCAGTCGATATTTCGACACCCAATTCCAAGATTATTAAGCTCGATACTGCCAGTGTTGAAAGAATCAGGAACCTCCCACATATTGAAAAGGCAGGTCTGCAATTTTCTTTCCCAGGAAGCATGAAGCAAAAGGGGAGCGAGATTGACGCAGTCGTCTATGGATTGAACGAGGATTACCAGTCACTAAGCGAATTTGCAGTCTTATCCGGGCGATTATTGAAAGCTGACGACACCGACTCTATCGTTATCAACGATGCAGCACGGAGTGCACTTGGGTTTGCAGATGCAAAAGGCGCAGTCGATCAATCGCTCGCACTGTACGTATTACTTAATAACACGACCGCCAAGCAACAATCTATCGAACAATCATTCAAGATAATCGGCGTGATCGACACTGGTGCAGGTAGCGAGGTTCTCGTGCCAAGTCGTATCTTTGAAGAAGTGGGAGTTTCGATTTACGCTCAGATGAAAGTTATCTCGGATCGGACGGAGAATATCGCCGACTTACGCGGCCAGATCGAAAGTCTTGGTTTTGAAACGTCTTCTCCAAGTGACACGATTGATCAGATTAATCAAATTTTCAAATTGTTTAATTTTGCACTGGTGGGTTTCGGTGCGATTGGTATGATCGTAGCGGTCTTGGGTATGTTTAACACACTCACGATCTCGCTACTAGAGCGCACCCGAGAGATAGGACTTATGATAGCGCTTGGTGGTCGAAATCGAGATATGAGCAAACTTTTCATTTTTGAGGCGGTGCTATTATCAATCGTAGGGGCATGTATAGGCATCATGATGGCCGTGCTCACCGGTTTCATAGTCAATAGCTTCATGAACAATTTTGCGCGCAATAGAGGCGTCAATAATCAATTCACGCTTTTTGCTACTCCGGCCTGGCTGGTACTATCGCTTATAGGCTTCATGGTTTTTGTTGGTTTACTAGTAGCACTATTCCCGGCCAAACGAGCTCAGCGCATCGATCCGATAGACGCACTAAGGCGTGAATAGACGAATTCTTGATTGAGGTCACAGGCTAGTTGGGCATGTGGGTTCCTGAGAAGCTGAATTTTTCGATAGTGAGCATACCCGAGCAGAATACACCAACCGCCCCTCCGATAAGTAGAATGTAGGGCAGTGATCGTTTAAGTGCCCAGCTTCTTGTGTCCATCTGTTAATGATAGCAAGCTTGCAGTGTTGCTTGAACGAAAAACACAAACTACGTAGTATAAACTTATGTCGAAAACTGTTATTTCTGGCGGTGTAGTACATAAAGTACCTGATGATTTGAAGAAAGTTTTGATGTCTGCCCCGGACGTACGAGCCGCATGGGAAGACATCACGCCACTTGCGCGTAATGAATGGATCTGCTGGGTCGTGACGAACAAGAAGCCAGAGACAAGACGTAATCATATCGAGAGAATCAGAGAGGAACTTCTATCGGGGAAGCGCCGCCCTTGTTGTTGGGCTGGCTGCATTCATCGCAAAGACAAACCGCTGTCTCCAACTATGAAATGGATGATCAGTAAACAATCAAAATCCAAGTAGTCGGAAAGCCGGATTATAGCGCCTTCGCGCATATAGCCTTGTGTTGTGCTCGGAGCGAGCTCCTGTGCGCAACACTTCGTTATCGAACCTCGGTTCGAACTTCAGCGTACTGAAGACCAAACAAAAAGCCGGACCGTTGGCCCGACTCTTTGTTTGGCTCAGCATAGTGGTCACGGACTTTCGCCCTATTTGCTGAGCATAACAAGTTTTTTAGTAGTGTTGGCGTTTCTAATAGTTATGGATCGATATGCAGGAGTGCCAACAATCTTACTAAAACGGGTACGCCCGAAAGTTTTCACTGGTGCAGACCAAAATATAACTGGACCGTAGGCCGCGACTTTTTCATATTCAGGTTTAGTGTCACCAATTTCTTTCATAATTATTTCTGGTGTCGCAGGAGTTATGACAAATAGGGCATTATGTGAAGACATATCGTCCTTACACCACCAGCTAGGCGCATGAGCTACTGCGTCATGAAGTTCAGTGGCTAAGATCACCGAGCATATAACATGAAATCCAAAACGCTGCTCAATCTCTTTCTCGCATAGCTTTATGAGCTCAGCCTTACTTGCTTTTGTACTATCAAATATAACGTTTCCTGAATTAATATATGTTTTGACGTTTTCAAAGCCAATAGACTCAAGACAGCTTTTAAGTTCGGCCATGGGAACTTTATTATTTCCTCCAACGTTGATTCCGCGCAGCAAGGCGATATATCTCACACCCTAATTATCTTTGATGTGAATAAAAATATCCAGTAGCGTGAATGCGTACTGGATACTTTGTAAAATATATGCTCTTGGCTCCGGAGGCCGGATGACGCTTCGCTATTCCGTCAGTCCGTTTCTCGACCCGCCAAGGCGGGTCTGCGATACTCCCTCCTTACGAACCGGCCCTATGGGCTACCCGGTTCAAATCCCACTTCCAGGAAGTGAATGAAAAACAGCCAGACCTATGGCCTGACTGATTTTCATTGGCTCCCCCTACACAACTCAATCAGCAACCTGTCTTTGGAGTACCAGGTTGATGGCGGTTACCTCAAAGATTTGGCTAAACGACTAAGGTTACGGGGCAGTTTATTGGCTGGTGCTACTGTTTAGCGGACTAAGCTATAGCCCCTTGAACAGTTGTTCCAGCGAAATATCTAGCGATTTAGCAATCTTAAAGAGCGTTGATAATGTCGGCTTACGACGACCTTGCTCAATAAAGCCCATATGTGAGCGGTCAATACCGCTGTTAGCTGCCAGCTTTTCTTGGCTCATACCCTTAGAATTACGAGCTTTTACAATACGCTTTCCTAGTTCGGTGTAGATGTGGTCAACAGATGATGCTTTCACATCTTTAGCGTATTGATTACAATTGTAAGTAACCACTGACAAATGTCAGCAAGTGGTATACAATGTTACCAACTTTAATATGTAATGAAAGGTTTGATATGGCAGACAAAAAGCAAGGTAACTGGTTTGGAAGGCACAAAGTCTTAACTGTAATTGGTGTAATTGTGCTTTTGGCAATTATCGGCGGTGCTGCTGGCGGCGGTAATACAAATACTTCAACAAACAATACGCCAACAAATAGCCAAACTACGCAAACTGCTGAAAGTAAGCCAGCTGCAAAAGAAGAACCAAAAGTACCAGCTGAATATAAATCGGCATTAGCCCAAGCTGATACATATGCCAATCAACTACACCTGTCAAAGAAGGGTCTATATGACCAGCTGGTTTCAGAGTATGGCGGCAAATTTAAGCCCGAAGCAGCTCAATACGCAGTAGATAATGTCAAAGCTGACTGGAATGCCAACGCTCTTGCCCAAGCAAAAACCTATCAAAATGATTTGCACCTATCACCAGCTGGCATTCGTGACCAGTTAGTGTCCGAACACGGCGGTCAGTTCACAGCAGCAGAAGCAGATTACGCAATCGCACACCTCAACGACTAGGGGGGTACTACCCCTTAGTTACCAGATTTGGGATACCGCATATGAAATGCCGAATTTTTTCGGCTGTAAAAATACCAAGCGTTTTTGGCTACTTATAAAATCCGAGTGCAGCTGTAAGTCTGGCTGTGTAGTATTTTGTAAACGCCCATCCAATTTTGCAAATCTGTTTACCGTACTTAACTGGCTTGTTTGAATAGTTTGGCAATGTCCACCAAAGGTCAGTTAATTCACGGCTTGTTGTCCTGCCGCTGGTGTAGTCAAACATATTCTCAGCTGTATCTTCAATAAGAAATTCCCATTTGTGCTTTGGCATTAACAGCGAGCTGCCGTCAGGCAATGATATTGCCTTGTCCTTTTCGTTAAGCAGCTTGCCATCCTGTGTGCCAGTAAGTGAGATTGGAAACCAAATCTCTACACGGCGTGCATCTTTGGGCTGAAAGTATAGCGGTAAGGACAGCTCGTTTCGGTCCTCAGTGTTTGCAACATCATAAATGTGCTTCACGGCGTGTCCAAACCTTAGCGTTGCACCTTTCTTTTTGCTGCCCCAAACAGTTAAATATAGACGAATTATTGTATTTGGCTGCAACGACTGGTTACGAATTATACCTGTAAAACAATAGTACGCTTGGTTTTTGTCGTCTTTGTCGTAGTTCACAACACTTGCCTCAAATGTGAACTTAAACCGTGGTCGGTTTTTTCGGTTGTTGTGAATACCGTAAACTAACCCAACTAAACCAGCTAGTGAGCCGACTTTTAGCAATAGGTCAAAGCCGCTCATTTTTTACTCTTTCAGGTGCTTTTACAACTACAATCCCTTCGGGTCTAAACCCAATCGTAGTGCTATACTCTAGTGCGTTTATATCTTTAAAGGATATGTGAATATCGCTGGCTTCTGGTGTGTCTTCACGCACCATTTTTGCCTTTTTGAAATGACCAACCATATCAAGGTTTTCTGGACTAAAGTACGCCATAAATTCTCTGTAGCGTTGATGATATTGGGATTGACCGTCTTTGTGAACTTCAATTTCCACTTCACGCTCCTCATTGGCTATTAGCGTGTTGTTTTGGTCGGCAAGTTTAAATTTAAAAACTATCTCTTTTCCCTCAACTTTGAATGTCGTTGGCTCAATTTGCACGCCCGTCGCAGTGCCAAAGCCTATATTTCGCATTGTAAGCCGTAAGTTGTCATCATCATCAAGGTCGCCCCGAATATACAACATCATTGCTGGCAATAGCTGCAAGTCACGTTGTTCTGTGTTTATTTTGCGTATGCGTGCCGTTTCAATTGTGTACCAAAGTAGAACAAAGAATGTGCCAACTAGCGATACTTGGTATATGGTTTCAAAGGTACTCATAGTTTCAAGTCTAGCTTTGTGACTGGTTTTATGCCCGTTCTATGGAATTGAAGTGTTCCAGCTAAAACAGCTAATTCAGCCGCTTCTTTAACTGTCTTTCCTTCTTGCAGCAACGCACATAATGCAGCCATCGTTTGGTCACCGCAACCAGTTTCGTCTTTATCGTCACCAGCTTTAACCTCGGGTATCGGTATATGAGCCTGTGTATCTTGGCTGAACAAATAAGCACCGTTTACACCTGCCGTTATAAGGACATTGGCAACACCTTGTTCTTGCAGCTTTTCAGCTGCTTGTTTTGCCGTATCAAAATCAGTAACCTCAACACCAGTTAGCATTTTGGCTTCGTGTTCGTTTGGCTTTATCAGGTAGATACCAGCAGATATTAGCTCATTCAAATCCGTATCAGCTTCAATGCCGCCTGGGTCAAACATTACTTTTAAGCCGTGCTTATTGGCTTGCTGAACGGCGTAGGTAGCTGTTTCTAATGGACATTCTAAGGTTAAAACCAATGTACCATTATTCTCTGCAACCTTTTTAAATAACTCAACGGCAGCATCAATATCTTCTATGCTAAAGTCATCGCTCACGCCAGGTAATACAAAAATCTGATTGTTACCTTGCTGGTCCACTGGGATTAAGGCAATACCTGGCAGCTTGTTTACTGCCTCATATTCAAGCACATTTACATAATCAGTATTAACGCCAACTTTGGCTAATGCGTCCATTGGTTGTCGCCACAATCCGTAAGGGTCCATAACGGTGCGACCAACCATAGCCACACTTTCTTTAGGTGCTAGATTAGCCAACATATCGGCAATGTTGCGTGACTTACCGCCTGGTCCAATTAGCAATTCTTTGCCATAAACGTGTTCACCAGGCTTTGGGAATTGCTTAATACCCGTCGCAACCAGGTCAGTGTTTAGTGAGCCAATGACTATTGTTTTCATTTGTTTGCCTCACTATATGCAGCAGGTAATTCAAAGCCAAATTTACCAGCAAGTGCTTGCACATCCCGTAAATCTTTTTCTTTCGGCTCGTAAGCTGTTTTGAACTTAAACATCCACTGAGGGTCTATGCAGTTTACTTCTTGCCCATTTAGTGTGCCTTTACCAGTAAGTGAACCGTAAGGATACTCAATACCGTAGATATTCTTACCGTCATCGTCATATGCAAATGCGTGTACATCAATCTGTTTGCCTTCTTCATTTTTCATAACGTACATCCATTCGGAACTATCATTCCGACTTTCTTCTTTGTAGCCATTGCTTTGAAGTAGTGTGCGTAGCTTCGCATTGTCGTTTCGGTGTACAGCAATGTCTAAGTCAGGATGCTCCCTAGTTTGTTTACCCAGCAGTGCATCAACACACCAGCCGCCGTCAACCCAAATGCTAATGCCGTTTTCAGCTAACCAAGTATAGATATTTTGTACATCTTCGGCTGTCACGGTTACAATTCCTTGCTTGCCTTTCTGTTAACAACAACTTCGCTTACTTCCATATTCTTTGGCAGGTCAAGTATCTGTTTAATAAACAATGCAACATCTTCTGGTCGCATCCACTCGCCCTCGTTAGTTGTATTGTCGTCGCCAGTAGCTTTTTCAAATAACTTGCTCTTAAAGCCGCCAGGGCAAAAGCTAATTACACGGTTTGGCAAATCCTTAAACTCGGCTTGTAGGTTGGCTGCGAAACCTCGCACTGCCCATTTTGACGCACCGTAAACTGCTTGCTCTACATATCCTTTTGTACCGACGGTAGATGAAACACAAACAATGTCGGTCTTATCTTTTTTAATTCGGTCTACTAACTTTGAGGTAAGAAGTATCTGCGATTTTACATTGGTAGACATTAAGCGTTTTATCTCGTCTTCTGTAATTTCGCCAAGTGGTTGAATTGAAAGTACACCAGCACAGTAAACAATCGCTTCAATCGGCTCGTCAATCTCAGCTACCTTGCTTGCAGCTTTTTCTATCTCAGTGCCTTCACGAAGTGACAGTGTAATGTTTATGTCGGCGTACTTGCTTTCGTTTCGTGATATGTTGGCTACCTTTTTACCAGCCTCTTGGTATAGCTTCGCAAGTTGTAAGCCCAAACCATCACTTGCTCCTGTTATTACAATCATATTTACTCCTTCCTATTTGTGTTCCATAAATTTCACTAAATCTTCACGCTTATAACGGCGTAAGCCACGCTCGCCAATCCGCACTGCCCTCAAAATACCTTTCTTGTCCCAAGCACGAAGCGTGTTGGGATGAACTTTCAGCAGCTCGCTGGCTTGCTTTAAGGTTAGTAATTCTTGCAATGGTTCTTGTGACATATTTACTCACTCTTGATAACATTATTATACAGATATGTAACAGCTTGTGACAGTTGTTATTTGGGAAGATGTAATGAAAGACGATAAGCAACAGACTAACGACCAACCCGATGAAAAGCCAAAGGTAGATTTGGACCTTGATGCTGTTGGCAAAACTGACAGTGTCACTAACAAGCCAGCCAAATACAACCTGGACGAAGAGCCAATAGCAGTTATTGATACTTCAAAGTACAGAAGTGGTCTATCGGTTGACGAATGGAGCAAGCTCAAAAAGCAAAACCCTGCCACACTCACACCATCTCAAAAGAAGGCACTTGAAACAGCTGATGCAAGTGTGAAGCAAATGTTGGAGCGTGTCGGTCCACAGCTATCTGAGTTGACCAAAATGAGTACAGCTGTTAGTAAATCGCTTGGCAAATTTGATTTTGGTTCAATACTCCAACGAACAATGCCAACATTGCCTACAATGCCAATTGTTGAGCGTTATCCGAGCCTTATGGATGATATGGACTGGGCAGATGCAATTGTGCCGCCAGCTTCGTCAGCTGAACAAGCGAAGCAAACGATACTTTTGGAACGAATGGTTGAGGCATTTGAAGCACAAAATGCCGAACGCAGTGCCGATACGCAGAAGTTGCTACGACCAAGCTACGATGCAAAAGACCGCAAGCTGATATTTGCCAATACGATAATTGATATTCCGACGGGCGACCAAGAATTGGTTTGCAAGTGCTTATTTCGGGCTGGTAAGCCTGTATCAAAGCCCGTAGGTATTGGCGATGTACTGATTAAGCTAGGCGTTCATTCCGACCAGATTAAAGGCAATAAGCGTGTTCATTACGCAAAGGCTCACCTAAATAACACCGTTGCTAAGAAGGTTCAGGTCAACGACCTATTTGATATAGCTAACAAGAGCATTTGGTTTAACCAAAAATACCTTTAGTACCTCTGTGCAACGTTGCACAACCATAGCTTCCATAGGATGGAAGTATGGACAAGCCACCGACTAACAAACCGCAAGTCAACCAGGCAAAACATTGGTCTGATGCTGAGCTGCGTCGTGTTGCCCGTGTGTTTGAGCTGCTTATACGAATAGATAAACGCCAAAAGAAAGGTCGCACCAACGATGGTCAGCGAAGTACAGATAACGCCCGTTAAGCCAAAAGACGGGCTTGTTGGCTTTGCCAGCTTTGTTTTCGCTGGTGCGTTGTATTGCGGCTCTGTCGGCATATTTAGCCGCCCTAGCGGCGGTTATAGGCTCGTATACCCCACAAAGCTAGTTGCAGGTCGTCAGCTAGATATGTACCACCCGATAACGGGTACTGTCGGTAGACAGATTGAAGAAGCTGTAATAACTAAATTTGAAGAAGTAATGAACAATGCTCGGAATAGACACAATAGTGCTGAACTTCTATCCCAATGAGTTTGCCATATTGCGACCTGGCGATTTTACGCCAAACATAAATCGCATTACGGCAATTGAACCGAAGGATTTGGGTAAAGGACGCTATATGCAGGCATCACGAAACCCAACCAAGCAAGAAACAGCCCGGGCAGGATATTTACCGTACCTGACCTTTTACAAGGGCATACGAGCTGGCGGCGTAACCACGGGTTTGCGGGTGCAATTTTCCGCTCCAAAACTGGTTAATGGCAACAATGTTGATGAGCTGGTTGAAGACGACTTAGACAAAATCTGTGAACGGCTGTTTGAAGGTTTAAAGTTCTATGGCGTCAGGTTTTTCAAAGGCATAGATACGGTCAAAAATGCCAAGGTAGCCACAATTCACTTTGCCAAGAACTTTCCGCTTAACAACTATATAACCGCCCACGAAGCAATTGCCGAAATACAGAAGTGCGATGTTACGACTTGGCGTGATGTGAGCCAGAGTGATTATGTGAACAACGGACACGGCTTTAAAACGCACTCTAAGCACTATGAACTGGCTTTCTACGACAAGATAGCCGAATACCACAAAGGCAAACCCAACCAGCCCGTGTTTGACACGGATTTACAGCTGCAAATGGATTTGTTTGGCGACAATCAGATTATCCAACCGTTTGAGGTACTGCGTATGGAAGCTCGGCTTAACAACCCAAGAACTATCAAATCAACACTCAAAAAGGCTGGCTTTGAAGGTGTAGAAGTTACGCTTGCGGCACTCTGTAAAAAGGACGTTTCACAAGCCGTCTTGAAGCAGCAGCTTGCTGAGCTATATTCACGCTATCCAAAAATTAGCGATGCCAAGGCACCTGATTTACACTCTTTATTCAGCCAGCTGTATGTTCAAAACCCAGGTCGCAATATAACAACACTACTCTCGGCTGTCGGTCTACGAGCCTTAAACCAAGAACACGGTACACGAAGACTTAAAGACATAGTTGGTCCACGGGGCAGCCCAGCATTGCTTCGCCAAGCCAAAAAGATAAACCACGAATTAGCATACAGGTTTGAGCAACCAGAGGTTTTTCAAATGTTAGATGAGCAGCTGGACAGGTTCTTGCCCGTTAAGTTAGCTAACTTCGTAAAATGATGACAAATGTAAGTTATAATAGGAGTAAATACTATGAAAAAAGCCGTAATACTAGCAAGAGTATCAACCAAGAAACAAGAGCAAGAAGGCTTATCGCTGGAAGAAATACAGCTGCCAGCAATGCGTGAATATGCCGAGCTGCACGACTTTGAGATTGTAAAAGAATATGTGTTTAGCGAAAGTGCTGATATGGGCATACGCAAGAAGTTCAACGAAATGATGGACTATGTGAAAAAGCACAAAGACATTGAAGCCATCATAGCGTTTCGTGTTGACCGAGCTACCCGCAACTTTGCTGACCACGTTGCTATGGATAACCTGCGTACCGAGTACAACAAGGAATTACACTTTGTTCACGACAGGCTGACTATAACTGCTCGCTCGGTTGGGCGTGATATTACCGACTGGGACACTAAGGTATACCTAGCCAAACAAATCATCAACCGTCTTAAAGAAGATGCCCATAACTCACGCTACGCCAAGCTGCGTGATGGCGAGCTTCCAGGCATTGCACCGTATGGCTATAAGAACGAAGCAATTGATAAACGCAACAAAACTGTTGTGCCTGTGCCATTCAAAGCCAATATCGCCCTCAAAACATTTGAGCTGTACGCCACTGGCACATTTTCATACAAATCCTTAGCCAAGCGAATGAAGACTGACTATGGTGTTGATATGCCTTGGAGTAGCTTCGGCACGATACTAAAAAATCGCTTCTACATTGGCGAGATTTACGATAAGGCTACGGACAACTATTATCAGCATCACTATGAGCAGTTTGTGCCATACGAGCTGTTTTGGCAGGTTCAGGATGTAATTGCTGGTCACGGCAAGAAAAAGATTAAATACAAAGGCTTGCCGTTTACCTATCGTGGCTTGTTGCACTGCAAGAAATGCGGCTGTGCTATTACACCCGAAGCAAAGCACAAGAAACAAAAGAACGGTAATAAGCACAGCTACGCCTATTACCACTGCACGGGCAAGAGCAAAGCCTATGGCAAACACAAAGATACTGAATGGCTTGAAGAAAAGGAATTGGATGGCATTCTTGCCCAGCTGTTTGATGACTGCAAAATACCTGATAGTGAATTACCAAGGCTTGAACAGGTGCTTAAAGAAGCTCACGGCGGTAAGGTCGTATTCAACAAAGAACAGGTTAAATACCACAATACCGAAATATCCAAGCTGCAAAATCGGATTGAAGTAGCTTACGAAGATAAGTGCGACGGTAGTATTACCCAAGCAGAATATGACAAGAAGCGAGCTAAATGGCGTCAGCAGCAGAAGCTACACGAACGCAAATTGGCACGGCTCTCGGAAGTTGATGAGAAATACTATGTAACGGTTTCCTATCTGTTAGAAATAGCCGCCCGTGGTAGTGAGCTGTTTAAAGCCGCTGAACCAAACGAAAAGCGAGAGTTAATTGGTTTGCTTGGTCAGAACCTGCTTTTGGATGGTAAATCCGTGCAGATAACCCTTTACAAACCGTTTGATACTCTCGCTTCGTGTCTTGATAGTTCTATATGGCTCACCACGATAGAGGAAGTTATAACCGTGATAAAACGAGACTCTCTCGCTTATAACACCTTATAATACTAATGGTTCTCGTGTGCCTCGTGGGTAGTACAATCTTCCAATTCAACTTCTATAGTTGAATGTCTGAATCCGAACTTATCGCTAAGCAGCTTTTTGACTTCTTCAACCGTTGTTCGGCTATCAGCATACTTCTTTTCATCGACAATTAGATGACAGCTAAAAGCATAGTAGTCATTGTCTATGGTCCAAGCGTGAACATCATCAACACCTATTACATTATCCAATTTAGTAAGGGTATGCGTAACCAGTCGCAAATCAACATCATTCGGTACGCCTTCTAGCAATATATGCAGTGCGTCCTTGATGATACTGAACGTAGCGATAAGCAACATTATGGCGATACCGATACCTACGGCACTATCTAGCCAGTTCCAACCGAAGGCAGCTATGGCAAGTCCAGCCACTAACGCACCGACCGAACTAAGTGTGTCGTAGAGCATATTGGTATAGGCACTCTTAGCATTAAGGTCGTGTCGTTTTTTACTTAACATATAGGCTATGCTGCCGTTTATAACTATGCCGATAGTGGCTACTGCTGCGATTACCAGCCCTGGCACTTCTGCTGGCTCACCTAATCGCTCAACGGCTTCGTAACCAATTAATCCCGCTATACCTAGCAAAATGCCAGCATTTAGTAGTGAAGCAATAATTTTTGCCCGTCCATAGCCGTAAGACTGCTTTTCATTGGCGGATTTCTTGCTTATTCGTTCGGCGATGTAGGCAATACCTAAAGTCAGGCTGTCGGTAAGGTTATGTGTTGCGTCTGCTATAAGTGCAAGGCTGCCAGTAATGACGCCAGCAGTCATTTCTATAACCGTAAAACTAGTGTTCAATATCAAGCCAATTTTGAATGTACTATCGTTTTCTGTTTCGTGGGAGTGAGCCATAACTAACACAAGTCCTTATTCTTAATTGCCGAGTAACCCTCTTTTACAAGAATTATTACGAAGAAGAGAGCAGCGATTGGGTCTAGCCACCAAATACCAAATATATAGTTTGCAGCTACACCCACTAGCAGAGCAACTGACATTAGAACACAAACAAACGTTTGCTTACTGTCAGCTACCAAACTGTGGATACCCGCTTCTTTTCCTGTTTTATTCTTTAAGTACGCCAACCACGGCATTACTAGCAAGGATAAAACCGCAACGACAATGCCTACCAGACTAGCATCTGGTGCTTCACGGTCAATAAGCCTACCTATGGCTTCATATAAGATATAGGCCGCTAGTATAAAGAAAGTTGCACCAACTAAATTGGCTGCCCTAGCTTCAACCGCTTCTTCTTCCTCATGGCTTATCTTGCCGTGCTTGCTTAATCTCCAAATCATCACGCTGCCAGATAGACTCTCAATAAAACTATCTAGGCCAAATCCAACGAGAGCAACACTTCCAGTAGCTGCACCTACGACGACCGAAATAATACCTTCAACAATATTGTAGCCAACAGTGACGTAAGAAAGTAATAACCCCAATCTGTACTTATTTGCAATTTCTGTATTTGTATTAGCCATAAATATATATTATCAGTTCCCAGCCTTAGATACTTTACGATCAATAATTCGATTAACAATTAGGTTAGCTACCAATGCTGCAAGTATTGCAATGACAATACCACTGATAATGTCCTCTACATGATGCACTTTGGCTAACACTCTAGCGATGCCTACTAAACAAGCGGCTACCAACAACATTCCTGCAAATCGCTTGCTATAACGCCACAATAATGAAGTTATCAAAACCGCTACTACTGTATGGTTTGAAGGAAACCCGTTAGTCGAACTATGTGGAATCAAAGGGGTGAAGTTGCCATCTACAAAAGGACGAGGGTTGTAATAAAGGCCATCAGCAATTTTCACCAGTATGAGTGCAGCCAAGATACCAACAACATATAGGAGAATAGCTGATTTTAGCTCCCCTCTGTGTAATCTGAAGACTAAATAAAGAAACACTAGAATACCTATCAGATATATCAGATATTTAGCAAAGAGGATTATTATTGTGTCCATAGGCTATTTACCTCTCGTCTTATATAAGAAGTACAGAGGGACGCTCACTAGCGGTATCATCAAAAATAGACCTGGATATAACAAAGGTAATAAGATTTGATTTGGCTCGTAGCTGCCATTGATGAGAATATTGGCAGTCGCAAAAGTTACATAGCTGATACAGGCAAACATCAAGACGTGACACGCTGCAAACAGCCAATCCGCAAGAAGGTTTGGTTTGGTAGATTTTTTAATGTAGAACAAATATACATACAGTATTGCCCGAATAATGAATACTGCACCAAACATAATAAGTGGAACAAAGACTGCTCTTGCAACATCCACTATTGCTGAACTATACAGCCACATAAAATAATTAAGTCCTAATATTAGAAATGTGTGCGTTGCTTCCCAAGTAGCGTGAAGATATTCCCCGCCCTTGTCTAGGGGCTTACCAATACGGCGAAACGCAATAAACAACTCAACAAGAAACATTGGAATATAAATTACGAGTGGCACGATTACAAACCAGATAGCAGACATTACAGTAAGCCTTTCGCTGGCTTAACCTTGCCTTGTTTCTTAAAAAGTAACCACAGAGCTATCGCAGTAACGATAAAGAGAACTATAAAAAGAACTGGGAATATGTAACCCCACGAACCAATTTGCCCCGAAAAAGCTTGATCGGTACGCATATAGCCATTAACTACAAATGGCTGGCGACCAAATTCTGCGACCATCCAACCAAGTTCCACAATTATTATCGTTAGTGGACCGAGTGGTAACAACGCTACGAGCAATGGCTTATTGTATCGCCACGCACGGTACTTTTCCTTTAGCTTTTTGTAGTGTAATGCTGTAAACAAAACCGAAATGCCAGATACGATTGCAACAAGTAGTAGCTTTGATTCAAATAAGATATTCACAAATAACATAGGCCAAGTGTCCTTTGGAAAATCCTGTAAGCCTTTAACTTCTGTTGTAGGGCTATTGCCTGCTAAGAAACTCAACATATTTGGTATACGTATACCCCCGTCAACCGTGCCGTCTTCATTCCATTCTCCGCCAATAATGTAGGGTGCATTTATACGGGTTTTTTCATTTAATTCTATGGCTGCAAACTTTCGAGGTTGCGACTCTGCTAGGTATTGTGACTGGAAATGGCCTAGTAATGCGGTTGTTGCTACAAAGAACACTGCGGTAGCAGAGAGGCGGAACATAATCTGCCTGACAGCCTGTTGATCCTTACCGCTAGGCTTAAACTTCAAAGTATAGAAAGCATAGATACCGAGTACACAGAGTACGGTGGCAAGATAGTAGCCAGCAACCGAGTGGCTAATCATAAAGAATGCGGTCTTAGTAAGTAATGCTCCGAGCGGATTATCCGTTTGCACCACTCCGTTAACAATATTGAGCGTGCCGGGATTTTGCATCCACGCATTACCAAGAGTAATAGCAAACGCTGATCCAAATGAACCTATAGCTACTGGTACGCCTAGTAGCCAGTGTTTCCAGCCTTTGACCCTTCCCCAAGTCGAAACATAGAACGCCAAGAACACTGCTTCTAGCATGAAGGCATAACCCTCCCAACCAAATGCCAATCCCATTATTGGTCCACCAAACTCTATCAACTTGCCCCACATCAAAGACATTTGAATTGAGATAATAGTGCCCGATGCAACACCTGCCACAACCAAAATTACAGTGGCATATGACAGGCGTTTGGCATGTTCTAGAATAAGTGGGTCTTTTCTGCGTAACCCCAACTGTTCAAGCAGCAAAATAACTAATGGTAAACCGACCCCAGCAGAGCAAAAATAATGTGAAAGCCAAGACTATCGGCCATCAATGCTCGTGCTGCATCAGTATCTATCGGCATATATTACTCAACAACGGTAACGCTGCCTTTCATATATGGGTGTGGTGAACAATGGTAAGGGTCAGTACTAACTTCATTGAAAGTAAAACTGTAGCTCTCGCCTTTTGAGAGCAATGGACCCGCAAACACATCTGACTTCACCTCATCAGGCTTTGGTGCATCATGTGGTGCATTACTGTTATCTCCGTGATCGAGCATTACATTGTGCTGAACAGCGTCTTGATTGGTCCAGGTTACAGTCGTACCTTTTTTAATCTTGATATTGGGCTGTTCGTACTTAAAATCCTTTATGTCCATTGAAACTTCAGCCTGATTAGTCAAATCAACTACGTCACCCAGATCAGCACTGTCGCTGTTATGGTGACCATCACTGTTTGTTTCGTCATGAGCAGCAGTGCTGGTTTTGGCGTTTTGCTTTTCTTTGACTGATGGGCTGAGCACAAAAACGGCTCCTGTAAGACCAAGAGCAAAAACAACTACTGTTAAAGCTATGATTGTTTCCTTTGTATTCATGATGTTATTGGCCTGTTTGCGTTTCTCTGTCGTGCTCCGCTTGGGTTTCACCAGGGTTAAGACCACCGCTGCTCGATGTCGGCATTGTCTGACTGCCTGTTGGTTGTACGGTCGCTGGCTTAGGCGTAATTCCTGCTTCTTTTAATGCGTCTTCTATCATTTTTGACAATGCTTCTGCTGTTGGACCAGGGTTCTCGACCTTTTTGCCATTGATTGCAAATGTTGGCGTACCAGTTCCGCCTAGTGCTTGTACGTCTTTCAAGTCTTTGTTAACGACATCATTTACGCTACTACTAATACGATCTGCCTTGAACTTCTCCATATCTAAACCAATAGATTGTGCGTATTGGTCAAAATAACTCTGAGGGTCAGTAGTTCGTTCCCACGTTTTCTGGCCTTCAAATATCTTGTCATGCATTTCCCAGAACTTTCCTTGTCGTGCAGCTGCTTCTGCATTCTTTGCTGCTTGCATAGCAAACTGATGACCTGATGTTATAGGAAAGTTGCGTACCTGGAATCTAACTTGGTCTTTGTATTTTTCTTTAACCTGTTTTACGTATGGGTAGTAGGCATAACAAGCCTCACACTGAAAATCAACAAATTCGGTTATCGTTACGGGACTGTCTTCTTTACCATAGTAGTTGCTAGAGCCTATCGACGCTTCGCTTGAACTACCACCTGCATTATCTTTATCTGACTTACTGAACATAACAAACCCAAAAAAACCGATTATGATAACCGCTATTACAATCCAAAACTTTTTACTGTCCATTGTTAACTCCTTATGATTAAAATTACCGTCATTAAAGAGGTAATCTCAAAACCGGAGTTGTGTCGTCAGAAGTATCTTTTGTTTATTACTTACAAACCATAAAACACCAAAAACAGGCATTATGTAAAACAATTCTAGATTGATTGGTGTCTGTAGCCAGCCAAAGGGTGGTGGTATGGGTTCTTTATCGTCTTCCTCATCTTTGTTTTCTTGACCGTTGATAGCAGTCGATTGCCCGTGAGAATGACACGAAGCATTGCAACTGGCTTTCTGACTTGTGTCGCTTGTATGAGCTGATAATACACCCAGTGAGCATACTGTTAATAATGCCCCAATAAGCAAGACCGCTAGTGTTCTGCCAGTAGATGTGATCAACCCCCGCACGTACTATCCGTCAATGGGTCTAGGTCGTTAAACCTATCCTTTATTTGTTGGTCTGTAGGCTTATCTTTCTGAACAAATATAACTACGTTGCCAACGAGATTATTTATTCGGGTCAGCTTTTCTTCTTCGGTTTCAGTAGTTGGTTGAGCTTGGGTATTTGAGTGGTCTTCTGTGCCGTGAGCCGAAGCCTTAGGAAACAGCTTGTCTAGTACACCCGTCTGCTTGTTTTGTTCATGGGCTGGAAAATTACTAGTCTTTTCAAAGAACTGTTCAAGGTCTTGGTTCTTCCAGTCATCAAAGCTCTTTTCTTTGTAGCCGTTTTCGTCTCCTGTATAGATATAAAACTTAGCGTCATCAGGAACGGCTGGTAGGAAGTTGCCGTGCGTATTTACCTTCTGAATATCACCTAAGTCATCTAGCTTGTAGCCAAGAGCTTTGTTTATACCGCCGATGTAGTTCCAACCGTAATATTTCATAACCATACCACCGGTCATTCCTTCCCAGTGAATATGAGTAAACTGGTCTTTTTTGTCGTGAAAGTGTATAGGTTGCTCAGGCAAGTTTGCATTACATTGGTCTTTAGCATAATCCTGCTGGTACTTGTCTTCAGCGAAATTCTCAGCCTTGCCATTAACTAGAATCTGCATTCGGAAGTGATAATGTTCCAACTTTGGGTTACGAATAACCTCAGGAGATGCGGCATAAACATAGCCAGCATACGAGAGAGGGATAAGCAGTAGGGCTATGAAGACAATCAGTCCGATCTTTAATCGCCTACCAAAATGCATCTTTCCCTTTGGTTTTACTTGTATTTGTTCAATATCAGCAGTTTGCTCGTTGCTTTTTTCAGCCATAGGTTAATTATAAACTACATCTCACTATTGTGACTGACTCAAATATCTGAGTAGTCAAACCCAATTGAATAATGAGGGATCTCAGCGTAACCAGTAGGCGTAACCTGTGCGGGTTCATAAGCCCAACAAGTCAACTCGGTGTAATGATAGGAGTCTAAGGCGCTGAGGCTTACTGTTTCTTTTGGTTCATTGCCTAAAACTCCATACATATCGTAACCGCCTCTAGCGTAGACAACGGGACAAGTCCATATTGCTTTGAACTTTTCTATATAGCCATCTATATGGACGGCGTAACAAGTGAATTGATTTATTCCAAGCTTCATTTTGTACTTTTTATCAAATGCTGTGCCATACTCATCACCAATAAATAATCGAGCTATGGTGTTTCGACTGTGCTCAAATTGTCTTAAGGGCTGGTTGTCCATAGATGTATTGTAATACTATATCTACATGATTAGGGACTTTAAGCCAGACCATATATCCGACCATGCTAGTGCTCCTTTGTATTTTGTCCGTTCTGAAGATAAGTATAGAAGTTTGTGGCAGTACATAAAACGCTACCAAAACCCTTCATTCAACGACAAAATACTCAAGAAGCGTCATCCTTCTATGGCTAGTGCTATCAGGAAGGTCAAGGCACAACACGTTGCCGATGCCCTTAAGCAGGCTGAGGCTTACTTCAACACGGCACGATCTAGCGAGCTTGCGATTAAACCGCTCATTTTATACTACGGGGCACTGAATATGGTTAAGGCTCTCATGATGTTTGGGGATAATGACCTCACACTTGAAAATGCGGTTCAACGAGACAAAGGATTAAACACACACGGTCTTACAAATGGTGCTTCTAATCCTTCCGACGAGGCGATCCGAAATGATAGCACTAATCTTCTCGAAGAATTTGGAATTGTAACGGCAGTAGACAAAACCGTCTTCTCACTATTGCATAGCTGTTGGTCTGATACCCCCTTGCCGCAGGGTACTCGACTTGAACTTGGCGATTTAGCATCAATGCACCCGAATAGCTGGAGAAGCTATAAAGCACATACTGGTAAGCCACCGAAGTACTTTAAGATCGAGGGCGCCAGCTTCCGTACAACTGCTAGGGGTGAAGAGCATATTGTTGTGTTCGGAGGCTTGTTCAATTCAATGCTCTATCAAGCAACAATGCCTGTTGGTCAAGATAATATATTTGCATTCTTCGAAGGTCAGCTATCACAGCTCGCATCATTTTATAGTCGGGAAACGCAACCACAATCAAGCTTTTATACGAACGTTATGCCAAATAATATCGATGAATACCTGCCAAGCTATCGTGAACCAAGTGGTACACGATTCGTGATGAAGAATATTGATGCAGGTCAAGCCTTACATCTTATCGAGGTAGAATTTGCGATGTTATTCATACTTGGAAACCTTACGAGATACGTGCCGCAGAAGTGGTTGGACAATGTGAACTACGGCAACAAAGGTGAAATGTTTGTTATCGAAGGCTTTATTGACTCAGTCGCATTCTCATTTCCAAAGCTCATATTCGAAGAACTTGAGGAGAAAGACTACACCTTTACTGGTGACGTTGCATACTGGAACTAGGTTCGTTGCCTAAAGCCCGTCCTAGACGCTCTAAATGCGTCACAGAGGGTATATATTTACAGAGGTATCGTTCACTTTTGTTTGAAAAATATTTATAAGCAACGCTACATATAATTTTCGACCAGATCTTGCGTCTGCAACGCTATTTTCCGTTACTGATAATGGGCAGTATTACTGTAATTATCTCCTCATCATTCAATTGAGGCTTATTTTTCTTCATTCGTTTCATACTTCAATCCTAGCAGGAGCAATTGAGGATACAATATCTGACACATATTATTAAGAAACCCCACGAAATCAGGGGAGTTTTTTACAAACTGTCAGATGAAACATTATCAAAAAACATCGGGATATAACTCTGCCCTTTATAAGCTTCTATTATCATTTCAGTGAACTCAGGCTCATTGTTCAGGTATCGATAGAATGTGTCTCTGCTAATTCTAGAATTTCTACACGCTGCACTAACTGTGTAGTTGTTTTGAATGTCACGTGCCAATTTGATCAATGTTAGGTATGTGACTTTATGGCGTTTCCCAATTGTCTTACTAATCATTACATCTCCATATTTTTGTATTAGTACCTATTTCTATTATCTCAAATTGGTACTCTAGAGAAGCTTTCACCTATAATGTTACTCAATCTTATGAATGCAAATGACGACAATTTAGACCCTAATGATTATCCAATAGCGAGAGCTTTGAACAGTAGTCTTAACAGGATCCTTTTTCTTATCCGTTGCTATCAAGTAATTGGTAAACACAAAGAGTTCGACCCTGATGCACTTAATAGAGTATGGATATTTCTGGTTGATGAACTTGAGAAGATATATGATCGAAACCCCAAGTTATCTGCAATAAAACCAGAACCTTTGTGGAGAGAGTACGACATTATAAGAGATAAGATTTATGTAATACAAAAATATCTTGAAGAGCATGAAGGATTAGAGGGTCACATGCTTAAGATTGAAAAATTATGCATTCTATCAGGACATGAAGAAGCAAAGCTATCTCCCATTCAGACGAATTACATTGAGAATACGGATAAAGTCGTCGATAAGCACATGAAACTTTTAATGGAAATTGTTGATAAAGAAAAGGCAGATAGCAAAGAAGATGATTGGCAAAGCGACCCAAGAAATCAAAGGTTCTGGTGTATTGAAAAATATAATGTTGTCTATAAGCCAGACGGAACCATAATCGTAAACAATTCACTAATTCTTAAAAAGATTCATGCAGGTTCAACAGCAGAGAGATTACTTGAGCAATGTGTCAAAAATCCAAACAAGCTGTTCAAACCAAAACTAGGACAAACTGCACGTAACTTAAGCACAGTGATCAGCAGTGCAGGTTTCAAGCCCACGCTAAGGGAAATATTCTTCCCTATTGTTAGCGATGATAATGGAGTCATATTTCGTCCAACAGTCACAAGAGATGAATTGCGAAAAGACAGAATTGATACTTATGAAATTGACTCACTACTTTGGCATTCGGGTGCTGAAATAGCTGTAAGACCAGAAGAAGAACTTATTGCACTCGGACTTGCCGCCTCAGATGACGACGAATGAACCGATTCTGAACCGCTTTTATACCACTTAGAACCGAAACAGCGATTAAAAACTACTAAAGAGATTTACTTATAGCCAGGACGAATAATTGAAGTTCACCTGGCTAATAATCGTCCCGCTAGGCGAACTTCCGTCAAGGACAAACATGTCATTAAGTAAAGAATTGGTAGAACGCTTCCAGGCGATCTACGCTAACAAGAACGGTAAAGTAATAGGCTTCTCCGAAGCCGAGTCGCAGCTTAAGGAACTAGCTGATTTAGTGAGACTTACTGTCTCTCAAAATGTGGAGTCTCACAATGATTGAAGACTATAACGTTGATGCAGAAGTTGCAGGGCAAGTAACAACGAGATATGGGGTTGGGTTCAGGGTAAAAGTACTTGTTCCCGATCATGGATTCTATATAAACGGAATGATGGTCTATCCTCCTAATGCTGATCACCCTGAATGGGGTGTAATGCCACCAGGAATGCCCAGACAGCCAGGTAAGTTCGTAGTGGAATTCAATAAAAAACACACACTGTGGTTTCAAGTCGAAATGAGATGTCTTGAAGTGGCAAAAGAATATGAAAGTGAAATGGCTAGATTAGAACCTCCGTCTAAAACTCAACCATTTAAGAAAGATGTGGTTATCGAGGATATTCCCGATGAACCCATTACATTAGATGATATTCCTGACTTCTAATCTACCTTTACATTAAATGACCTGTATATAAGGTTAATCCTTATATATAAAGATAAATCTTCATATACAGGTCTACTAAATATAGAGATAACTATATTTAGAGATTACCAACATATAGAGATATACAACTAGAAGAATAAGAACTATAATAAGTAACACAGTGGACAAAAAGTCCAGAATAGGATTAAACAATGAAAAGTAACAATCTTGTAACTAAGTCAAAAATAAACACTCACTCACTAAAAGCTGAAAATCTGAAATTTATGGTCAACGCAGAGGTAAGCAACTTCCCAGGAGAATTTGAGATTATCCCTATCCCGATGGATACGATACTAAATGAACCCAGCAAACATGTCGGCAAACATTATCTTGTGTATGTCGTGGATGCAGAAGAGATTGATCACAAGGCTGTAATTAACGAGGACGAATTAAAATCAGTTGTTGCTCAACTTGAAATAGAATTAGGTGTTCCAGTTGAGCTGATCGGGGTTGTAAATGAATAATCGAGATTTACAAAGTCTTCGCTATCGTCTTTACGCTCGTAAATCAACGGACACAGAAGATAAACAGGTACAGTCATTAGACGATCAAGTAAAGGTAATGAAAGCGGTAGCAAAGCGTGAGGGGGTTCGTCTATTAGGCGACCCTCTTCGTGAAAAATGGTCTGCTAAACGCCCATTTGTCCGTGAGGTATTTGAGAGCTTAATTAAAGATATAGAAGATGGAAAGATTGATGGAATTGTCTGCTGGAAACTAGATCGATTATCTAGAAATCCTACCGATAGTGGGAGACTTCAGCAGCTATTGCAAGATGGAAAGTTGAAACACATATTGACCGCAGAAAAGAGTTACTTCCCTGAAGATAATGCAATAGTGTTCAGCGTAGAAGCTGGTATGTCTAACCAATATATTCGTGAACTTAGTAGCAACACAAAGCGTGGAATGCAGTCTAAAGTAGAAAAGGGTCACAAACCAGGAGTGCCACCAGTAGGCTACCTAAATGATCGTCTTGAAAAAGTAATAATTGCAGACCCAGACCGATTTAATGCAATGAGAATGCTTTGGGATAAGATGCTCACAGGCACATACTCAATGGCACAATTAGTGCACATTGCTGATAAGGAACTCCACCTAACAACACCTGTTAGGGGCAAAACTGGTGGCGGTCCTATTGCCTACTCAAGCATTTGTGCACTCTTCAAAAACCCATTTTATACGGGGCAACTGTCATTTAAGGGAGAGCTTTATCCAGGTAAACACCCTGCCATGATCACTGAGGAAGAATTCGAAAAGGTTCAGAAGATCATAGACCCAACACATACTACTCGACCAAAAGATAAGACCTATAATTTCCAGCTTCGTAACTTATTCAAATGTGGTGAGTGCGGATTCGCTATTACTGCTGAACAGAAAAGAAAAACTATCAAATCAACTGGTGAGATTCGAGAGTATGTGTACTACCACTGCACTGGCAAGAATAAGAACATTAAATGTACTCAACCCAAGCTTCATGTAAATGAAGAAGAATTAATGTTGCAGATTAAGGAAAAGCTAAACAAATTCACCATTGACCCTGACTTCTACAAGCTTGCCATTGAAGCACTCGCTCAAGAAGAAGATGAGGTAGTAGAGAAATTCCAAGATCAAAGTGCTCGTCATGATAAGGCTATCGAAAAAGCACAGAACTCCATCAATAACTTACGTCGAATGCGATATAACGGTGAGGCTGATGACGATTCTTGGTATTTCGCAGAGATGCAAACACTCGAAGATAAACTTGAGGAGCTTCAGCAGAAACGTAATAAAGATGAGTACAAGGCTCGTGACTGGCGGGCAAAGGCAGATGAAGTATTCACGTTTGCTCGATATGCAAAGGAAGACTTCGACAGTGATGACTTAGAGAAGAAGCGTTCTGTAATAGTCAAACTTGGTGAGGTATTGACGATCAAAGATCGAACCATACAATTCACCCCTAATAAATACTTCATTCCGCTTGAAAATATGAATGAACGGAAGAATGATGCACTTGAAATGGTTAGAACCAACGATTTACAGATAAAAAGCCCTGCTTTTCAGCACGGCTCTCTATCATGGCTC
>CAZDBS010000001.1:5318-112141 GCA_964503775.1 uncultured Candidatus Saccharibacteria bacterium | reverse complement strand
CAACGATTTACAGATAAAAAGCCCTGCTTTTCAGCACGGCTCTCTATCATGGCTCCGGAGGCCGGATTCGAACCGGCGACCTAGGGATTAACAGTCCCGCGCGCTACCGCTGCGCCACTCCGGAATAACAGGGGAATTATAGAAGCTTAGCCTATATGAGTCAAACACTGAAACTTACACATTTTCGCTATGCACAAATTTTTTGTGTTGTTATGATGAAGGTATGAAAGCAACCATCGGTCATATTGGCATCAATCTATCCAATACCAAAACTTCCTTTCCGTTCTGGAAAAGTTTGCTGGAGTATCTTGATTTCAAAGTTATCCCAGATGGCAGTAATCATTTTGATGCTACAGATGGGCAGAATTATCTGTGCGTGTCTGTAACCAAATCAAGATATCAACTCCCATCATTTCATCGTAAGCGAACGGGCCTTAACCACATCGCCCTCAAAGTGGCTTCAGTCAGGCAAGTGGACGAGTTTGTCGAAGAATTCCTTGAACCCAACAGCATCAAGCCGTTGTATGGCGGGGCCAAGGCCTATCCCGAATATGTCGAAGGGTATTACGCCGTGTATTTCGAAGACCCCGATCGTATCAAGATAGAAGTTGTCTGTGACCCGACGTAGGCTAATCATGTTTCGACAAATATTCGTGACTTTGTATAACTACATAAAAGATGACAGAATCTTTCTCTTATTCTGCTTGATCATCAGTTTTCTGATAAATCTTACCAATTTCGATATCCAGCCATCGCATGCGGGCATCGATATCTCTTATTCCCTCGTCCATAGCAGTCTCTTTCTGGGACGCTTCAACAATCCATCACTGGCTTTGACATATGGTCCACTTGGCTTTTTGATTCACGCGATTGATATGGAAATGTTCAAGGTGTTGTTATTGGCTGTGTACTCGGTGTTTGGTCTTCTTGTCGGTTATATGACATACCTGTTTTTCAAAATCAAAAGCAATCCACAACGCTACCTACTGGCATCCTTGCTCATATTCATCGTGGCCATACAAGTTTTTGAATGGAAATTGCTGGCTCTGTATCTGTTGATTTGCTTCTATGCTTATATCAAAAAGCTCGACAAGACCGATTACAGCCTAGCGGTCATGAGCGTAGTACTCTCATATGTAAAGCTTTCGCTTGGGATAGCGAGTTTGGTGATACTAGGGATCTCCATGGCACTGACAAAGCGTGATCCTCGCAAGATTATGAGAGTCGTGGGAGTGACCTTAGGATTAGCAGTTGTGGTTGGGTTGTGGTTTTTCGGATCATTTGATTCACTTGTGTCGTACTTCAAGAACGGTGTGGCAGTCAGTGCCGGATACAGCAGTGCCATGAACTTACAACCAGTAAACTGGCTTCGGTGTTTGGTATTCATCGTTTTCGGTGCCGAGCTGCTATTCACTCAGTTGTTTGTCCTACTGCAAGGCAAACAAAGGAAGCTACTGATACCAATAGTAGCTGCGACATTCTTTGTCTGGAAAGCCTCGGTTGTACGCCAAGATCAGTATGGTCACATAGAATCCCTAGTGTATTTTGCGGCATTTATCCTCGTGTTGTGTCTGGCTATCAATCTTCAATCCAAGAGTGTCCATAGACGAATACATGTTAGAACATTAGGTCTGTCAGTTATCGGTGTGGTATTCATGGCATTTGGTACTTCTATAAATGGCTACACGCGACAACGATTCGTAGATGCAATTGTTTCTCCGCTCACATTCTGGAAAGTTGAAACATGCCAGATGTCACCATGCAGGAGTAGTGACGAATTACTTCTCAGTAACGACATTCGTGGCGAGATTGGCGACAACACAGTAGATGTGTATCCGTGGGAGGAAATGTATGTGTACGTCAACAATCTAAACTGGCGACCACGCCCTTCGCCGGCATCGTATGGCTCTTACACGCCCGCACTAGCCGATTTAAACGCCAGGTTTTTTGCGAGTTCTGATGCTCCGGTTTATTTGATCTGGGATGCAAGCCAAGGAGTCAATAGTATAGACGGCAGACACTTATTTTTTGACGAACCATCAGCGCTGCAAAGTATCCTTGATAATTATCGACTAATTCGTACCAACAATAGTCTATTCGTACTCAGGAAATCTATCCCTACGAACTACGTAGAGAAGGAAATATCCTATCACAAAGTCATTTGGAACGAGACAATAAGGATTGAACTTTCGAGTAGTTCGGTCAAAACTGCTATTAGTTTCAAGCCAGATATCAGACAGACGGTAGGGGACTTGTGGTTTCGTTCGATGCCAATACGAGTACAGTTTACGAAACAGAGCGGCAAGACCGCGATATATAGAGTTGTGCCCAAAAACCTGAGTCAGGGAATAATGGTTAGTCAGCTTCCTTTTGATGCAAACGAGTTGAGAGAGGTATTAGATGATAAGCCATTGGCGGACCCTGTAGTTTCTCTGAAATTTCTCGATAAACCGAGCGATGAACTGAACATACGCATTATCGAAGAACAGCATTTAGAATAAACGGCACGGCTAGATACTAGGATAGCCAGGGAAGAAGTCTTGTTTGAGTTTTTTATCTGAATGGCCGGCAGCCCGGAGAGCATCGCCGACAGCCTCAACCATCAGCTCTGGTCCTGAAAGGTATAGCACTTGTTCGCGGAAATCAGGGACTGTTTTTTCAATCGTTGCTACATCAAGCTGTTGATTCGGAAGGTAGTGAACTGTGAATTCGGGATGAGTGCCTGAGATCTCATCAAACTCATCTTTGAAAACAAACTGATCATCGCGGTTGGCATAAACAAGTGTGATCGGGATTTTCTGTGACTGGTTGGCGAGCTCGCGGATGATGGATCGAAAAGGCGTGATACCTATGCCACCTGCCACAAAAATTACAGACCGACTAGTATCGTTAAGCGTGAAATCGCCCTCAGGACCCGTAGCCTCGAGTTCGCTTCCTAGAGGAAGGTTGAATAACATCTTCTTGAAACTGCTTGATTCCTTACCTGCAAAGCGGGTGGTTATTTGGAGAAAACCCTCAGATGGCGCTGAAGCTATTGTGAACCACCGCTTTTCACCACGATCATCCGATCCCTCATGTTTTAGTTCATAGTACATGTATTGTCCGGGCTGCCAGGTGACAGGCTGCTCTGGCTTGAGGTGGAACGACCAAATGTTACTAATGAGATTGTCTTTGGAAAGTAGGGTTAGTTTCATATCAAGTAGTATACGACGGTCGCTATGCTAGACTGAAATTATGAGCACGACTACCAAAGATGAGGTATTTCAAAGTAACGGCCAAGATTGGAAAGTCTTCGTTGCTGAACCGGATACGCCGAAAGGCGCCGTCATAGTCATCCACGAGATATGGGGACTTAACGATGACATCCGTCGAATTACTAATGACTTTGCTGAAGCAGGTTACGTAGCCTTTGCGCCAGATCTATATAGTAACGATGAGGGCGTGCAAGAACTCAGTCCCGAAGTCTTTCAAAGGGTGTTTGGCGAACCGTTTAGTAGTAATACGACGACTGCCCTGCATGATCTAAAACAATGGATAGAGAGTAAGGGTTGGAAAAGTGAACAAATAGTAGCCGTGGGATTTTGTTTCGGAGGAACCTACGCTGTCCGATACCTCCTGGAACTTGATGAAATAGCTGGAGCGGTGAGTTTCTACGGTCAAGCACCCGATGCGGATGTTGCTAATGACCTGAGCAAACCTATTCTGAGTTTCTATGGTGATGATGATCATGGGTTCGATGAGATGCGCGACCAGATGATCAATTATGGCAAACAAGGACTACCCATAGAAGTGAAAACATATCAAAACGCTGCCCATTCATTTATGAACAAACACCGAGAAGGGTCATATAAGCCCGAAGCCGCCGCCGATGCTTGGCAACGGACACTGAGTTTTATACAAAAGGTCACAACCCAAGACGCTGATTGATCCACTGAGCAATATTGTTGGGTACTGCCATGGTCGAGAGTCGTCCCTGTTTGATCAGTGCGAAATCTTTCAAGTTTGGCTCAGACTTCATATCGTCAAGCGTGAGAGTGGGCACTCGTCTGACAAACTTCAACTTAACTGCCCAAGAAAATCTTGGGTCAGCTTTGTTTTCAAATGGACTATCGACAACTTCAGATAGACCGACAATGGCTTTCGGGCCTTGGGATTCATAAATATACACTTGATCACCGGGTTTCATCTGTTTTATGAAGTTAATCGCTGCGTAACTATGCACTCCATCCCACAGTGTAGTTCCGTCCTTTTCGAAGTCACCTATGGAGTACGAATCAGGATCCGTCTTGGCTAAGAAAAAGTTCATGCATATGAGTATAGCTGATAGAGCTTTTGTAAATAACAGTGTGTGGGTACATAATGAGGATGAGGAGATAGATATGCATATACCAGAGAATCCATTTGATGAAACTTTCCCTCAGCGTTTGGAAGAAGCGAACGATTGGCAAGTTCGCGATGACGAATATATCCGCGGTGTAGTCGAGACGTACTGCACTGTTTTGCACGAAGTGTTTCCAAATCTAGATCGAGTCGAACACGTGGCTTATGGTCAGATGTTTGCTGGTGTTAGGGATATGTTGAATTGGCTGGAGTGGGAATGTACGCGTTTGAATACGGGACTTGTTGTAAAGAGAGTGGACCCCGACGCGCCACGTCCCATAGACAGTCCGTTGGCGCGGGTGGGTTGGGCTCGGTATGAGGCTGTAAGCCAATCAGGGAGTTACGTATATGTGACTTTGAAACCGACTTCATTAGGACTAGAAGTTGCTGAAGGGCGCCGTGCCGCTCGAGGCGACGTACCGATAGCTGAAATACAAAGACGATTTCAGGCTAAGCACGCATCCGTTGCAGCGGGTGGTACAGGCGAAGACGAAGAGCCTGTAACCTAAAAGACTTTACGCTCAGCATCAAACACTTTACGCTTAGAGTATGTCGCTTTTACATGCATTAATACTGGGTATCGTCCAGGGACTAACGGAATTCATCCCTATTTCGAGTTCGGGGCATCTCATCATTGCCAGACATCTTTTGGACTTACCAGAGACTGGCTTGGCTTTCGACATGGCACTCAATATCGGGACCATTGCAGCGTTGCTAGTATATTTTGCTCGAGATATCAGCAATATAGTCATCGGGTTTTTCAGGGGTGACTCTGTAAAGCGCCGATTGGTGGCCTTACTGGCGTTGGCAACGATACCCGGCGTAGTGCTCGGTGTCTTGATTAAAGATCAAGTTGAAACAACTTTTCGATCATACCGCTTGGTAGCGCTTAACCTGATTATCGTGGCGATCGTCATGTTGGCTGTCGAATGGTGGTATAAACGTCAAGAACACAAGACGTCATTAGACAACGTCTCGGTCAAACAATCCGCCGCCGTAGGCATCGGACAAGCACTAGCCCTGGTACCGGGAGTTTCACGCTCCGGTATCACGATTTCAACCGGGATGTTTGCCGGTCTTGATCGAGTGACGGCAACGCGCTTCTCGTTTTTGTTAGCACTACCTATAACTATTGGTGCGACACTACAATCATTGCTCGATGGAGGCGCTGGTGCTCTGAGTCATGAGATGGGTGTGGTAGTTGTTGGTATAGTAGCTTCACTACTTAGTGGATTGCTGGCTATCGGCTTCCTCATCAAGTACCTGAGCAAACACGATCTTCGATATTTCGCTTATTATCGAATAGTCGCGGGCCTAGTGTTGCTGTTCCTGGTCCGTTAACTCACCAGAGATACGAGAGCTGCTATACCGGCTACAGCCATAAGTCCGGTGACTGTCCATCCCAGCCAGGTGACGGGCCGTTTGTTGACCCAAGGACCCATGATTTTCTCATCGCTACTAATAATGACAATCAAGGCAAGTACGATGGGAGCGACTATGCCGTTAGCTATAGCCGAGTAGATCAGAGCTTTGATAGGATCAAGGCCGATGAAATTCATGAGTAAGCCTATGAGCATCGAGATAATGATGACGCCGTAAAAGGCGTGGGCTTGCTTGAGGCTACGCGACAACCCCTGCTGCCATTTGAAACTTTCAGACAGAGCGTATGAGCTAGATCCAGCTAGTACAGGTATGGCTAGTAAGCCTGTGCCGATGATGCCGGCGGCAAACAGCAGGTATGTCGACTGGCCGGCGAATGGCCGAAGTGCCTCGGCGGCCTGGGCAGCGGAAGTGATGTTGGTGATGCCGTTTTTGAACAACAGCGCGCCACAGGCAGCAATGATGAAAAACATCACGATATTGGACAGGAACATGCCCGACCACACATCGATCCGCATCTTTTTCACATCCGCTTTATCTGTCATGGCCGCTCGCTCGACGATGGTAGTTTTACCATCTAAGATTTGTTCTTCGACTTCTTGGGACGTTTGCCAGAAAAATAAATAGGGAGAAATTGTGGTACCGAGTATGGCGCAGATAAGTAGGATCTGGTCTTTGGAGAAGGTTATGGCAGGGATGAAGGCGTGCTTGAGAACATCGCTCCAGTCGAGATGAGCAAGCAGTGCCGAGAATACATAGGCGAACAACACCATGGCTAGCCATTTGAGGTATTTGGCATAGCGCTCGTAAGGCGTAAATATTTGTAGGCCTAGGCTAAGTGCCGCAAAGCCAATAACAAGCATAGAAAAGTTAAGATTAGGTGCTAGCAGTTGTACGCCTTTGGCCATAGCGCCGAGGTCTGCTCCGATATTGAAGGCATTGGCCGCAAACAGTAACAGTGAACAGGTGAACAATACCTTCCTTGAAAAATGGGCACGGATATTTCCGGCTAATCCCCTCCCGGTGACTAATCCAATGCGGGCACACATCTCTTGGACAATGGCCATGAGGGGGAAGGTAAAGGCCGATAACCACAAGAGCCCAAAACCATACTGCGCCCCGGTTTGGGAGTATGTGGCGATACCTGAGGGATCGTCATCCGATGCACCTGTGGTTAGCCCGGGGCCTAGCGTATGCCAGTACTCTTTGGTTTTTTTGATGGGATGGGTTTCGGGTAGATGCTTGGTGATTTCTTCGGTTTTAGTCAGCGTTGCGTCGAGTACGTCGGCAGGCGCCTCGATCACCTTCTTGATGATATTGTTTTTGGACATTTGATACATTTATACCAGTTCTCGAGACAAACTGCTAATGCATTTGTAACACAGCGCTAGATGTAGTGCAGAGTATTGTAAAAATAGCACTAGCACTGCGTATCATGAACACCTATACTAAAGTGGCTTAACAATAATTGGTTTTCAAACGGAATCGGGTGCGAATCCCGACCTGTGCCGCAACTGTGAATTTACTTCGTAAATTCATCCTGAGCAAATCACGCTTTTTAGCGAGACGAGTCGATGGATGTTTCGAAAGTAGGTAAGTCAGACACGTCGAAGACCGAAGTAAAAGATGTTTTAAAAGAGCATCTCTCCCGAGCAGGAGCCTGTGTGATATGACCTTAGCGTATTCATGCCCCTCTTGGGTGTAAGTCCAGAGGGGTTTTATTGTGTCGGAATTACAAACAGGACTGTCTGAAATACCAATGGCCATAGCCGTTGAGAAACGACTACCATGGAAGCGTCGATTGGGGCTACTTGGTGAAGGTTTGGGTATTGACGCTGAGCAAGTAGAAGATCTGGCCTTTGGAGAAGCTGTTCTCGAACTTCCCGAAGACAGACAGTACAAACCCGGTACGTTTGCAACATCAGCCAATGCTTATCTAGATGCCGACGATGATGTTACAAAAGCTGAAGCCGACAAAGCATTCTATTATGATGTCCATACCTTTCTATTTGAGGTGGATGTCGATAAAGGCCATGCCGAGCGAATCAGATATCCGTACGATCCAGTAACTGGGAGAGGGATTATGTATGGTAAAACATCATTCCTGGAAGTGTACGCATTAGACCTGTCGCAACCTCAGCACAAATGGCGCCAACAGCTGTCGTTCATAGAGTGTATGAATGAGGCGACAATCATGGATTTGACTCGAGACGACACGCTGAGGCGGAATGTATTCGTTGAATTCTCAACCTTTCCTTATGGCGATGATATTTCTGAGAGCGAGGTCGAGCAGTACGGTTATAAACCCAAGAATCACAAGGGTTATATCAGGGTTACCTATCTCGAAGGAGATGAGCGCGTTGTTGAGACGTTAAGTATGAGCGACATGCGACCCGAAGAAGTAGCCGAATTTTATGAAGCGTTTGGCAATACATACAAAGGACACCTTACGCCGCAGGGGGTCTTAAGTGAACCACAGTTGTTTAATCTTGAAACATATCAGCAATGTGGTGGTATTGGTTTCTTTGCGGCAGTATTAGATCGCATCAAAGAGACTCGCATAGGAAATGAACGTCAGTTTGGTGAAGATGTTCCGCGTACTAATTCTGACGTATATTTTTCAGTTATGCAGGTGTCTAGTGAGCGTCGTGAACGAGCAAAACCGGTGGTTGATGAATGTAAACAAAAAATAGCAGACTTACATGTGATGCGTCGACTTGGATTACTAACGGAAGCTAAATTCAATGCAGACATAGAATCCTTACTTCTGGCTTATCGTCTCGAGGTATTCAAAAACGACCCACAGTTGGCTCGTGAGCAATGTCGTGAAGCTACGGCTGATGCAATTAATATACTGCGCATTCTCGAGGCAGAAGGTCGATATAGTGAAGCCCTTGATCTCACGGCAGTCATCCAAGAAGAGCTTGGTACTGCCTATGCATGTGGAATGATGATCAAAGTCGGTAAGGACGGCAATCGCCTAGACTGTATTGAGATTCGAAATGGTCAAAAAGGGCGTTGTCCAAGCTGCAAAAATGTCGTCAGGATCATCGTTGATGCGAAAAATAACGATAAATTGTACTGTTCTGACCCCAACTGCAGGAGTTCGCGAACAGGTGGCAAAAAAATTGCAACATCAATCTTTGCTCCCCTTGCGAAAACAGGATCTAAGCCAATCCTAACCGTTCGTTGATGATATGGACGATCTTCTCGAGGGTCATATCAGCTTTTAGTACGCAATCATTTGCGCCAGCAACTAGCGAACGATTAACTAGGTTAACATCTTGCATATTGGTCATCAGGATGACCGGTAGGTTCTTGCCCCATTCTGTCGCTCGCAGGCTCTCTAACATGGTTAATCCATCCATGACCGGCATGAGGTGGTCGAGTAGGATGAGGTCCGGTTTCTTTTCCTCGGCTACCTTGAGTCCCTCGCCGCCATCACCTGCTTCGATGACTTTGTATCCTGCTTCCTCGAGTGCCATCGTCGCGGCTTTGCGCAAACTGCGTTCGTCCTCGACGATAAGTATGAGTTTGGAATTCATCACCCCTCCTTCGTATTAGTTGTTGGTATAGAGATATAAAACTGCGAACCACGCCCGAGCTCTGATGTGAACCAGACTTCCCCATTCATCTTCTCGACGATAAGTTTGACGAGATAGAGGCCTAAGCCCGTACCGGTGACATTGGTGTTGCGAACGTTGTCGGCTCGGAATAGCTTTGTAAATATCTGTTCATGTTGATTATACGGTATTCCGCGCCCGGTATCAGTAATCTCGATAAGATATCCCGGTGCTTTTACATTAACTCCACCGATAAGCTGGTCGTCATCGACCTCCCTTAACGAAACATTGATTGATCCTTGATCGGTGTACTTGATGGAATTGGTGAGTAAATTCTCAAAGACCATTTTGATAAATCGCTCATCACCTTCGAGTTGCAGTGGGTGGTCGGGGTAGTCTGTCTGAACCACCAGATGCTTTTCTGTTGCTGTCGGTTCGAGTGATTGCAGGGTGGCTTTGGCTACTGCAACTAAGTCGAGAGGTTTTTTGTCGAGATCAATAGTTCCCAACTCTAAGCGCGAAACGTCGAGCAGGGCACCGACTAGCTCCGACATATCCTTGGTAGCGTGATCTATTTCTTCGATAAGTTGTTTTTGATCAGGCACTATCGAGCCAAAGTCGGGGCGTTTTTTTAATTGTTCCAAGTGCCAGTTGATAACTGTGATCGGGGTACGAAGTTGGTGAGAAGCCAATGATATGAATTCGTCTTTGGCATCGTTGATTTGAGTTTCCAGGGAAACATCTCGAAATATCTGGACAGCTCCAATGACCCGATTTCCGGTGCGAATCGGGGCGGTGACGATGGCGACCGGAAAACGTGAGCCATCTTGTCGTCGGTAATAGTATGTATGACGATCGATGGTGTTGGTGTCGAGACGTCGGCCCTCTTCTTTTACGGCATTGATGATTGTTTGCTCAATCGGTACTGAGTGATTTTGTTCGTCGAATACCTGCACAATATCATTGATTGGCGAGCCGACGATATGTTCGAGCTTTTCGATCGATTCAACTCCTAGCATCTGCAGCGCCGTATCGTTGATAAATGTGATTGTCCCGACTTCATCAGTCGCTATCAATCCATCGCCAATACTACTGACCAGTGCCTGATATCGGGCGCTCCGATCGTCAATTTTGGTTTCTTCGCTGGCGATGATCGACACGTACTCTTTGATCGAACTTTCATAGGCATAGATCAGCATAGTACTTATCGCCGCGGTGATGATTAGAGACTGGATCGTCTGGGTATCGTATTTGTGCGCCAGCAACCCAGCGTTGGACAAGATGATTACTAGTATGAATAGACCAATGAGAGTCAGAATCCATAATATACCCTGGCGCACACTGGTGAGCAGGTAGGCAAATATGATGAACTGGAAAAACCAGAAGGTAATAGTACTACCCTCTACTCCCTGGAGAACCATGTAGGTGAGCAAGGCGAATATTATAAACACCGAGAATGAAGCGATGAGGGTCGGTTTACGAGTGATTTTAAGCAGGATGACGTTGATCAGCATGGCCACGGCGGCGATCATGCCCGGTTGTAGTGAGAAAAAACCGGTCGTCTCGATAGGTTGCAAGAAAGAAAGTGTTGCAGTAATCAGGCCGCCGATAACTAGTAGATATTCCATTCGTCTAAGGATTGCTCCCCTCAAGCCGACTGCTAGACGTTCTGAGTCAATTTTTTGAGTATGAACAGTCGAGTTGTAGATCCGGTCTCGTATACGGCGAAATCGGCTTGTCCCTGCTGCTGGCGTCATTTCATCGGCTCCGCGTTCAGCTCGGCAAAGTGGGACTGTAGGTAGGCGAGATGTTTCTCGCGGTATTCTTTGAAAGCTGCTTTTCTAAACCCGTTTTTGTGGATAAACTGACTCATGCGTTCGTTACCGATATATGTCGGCATGATGATATAGCTAGCTCCAAATTCGTACAATTCAGTGGCTTCGGTAGCGGTATCGGCATGACAGATGAATACCACGTCGGGGTTCAGTTTGGTGATATGTTTCACCAGGTAGGTATTGATATTGAAATCAGTAATTGTAGAGACGACAATTTTTACATGATGGATACCGATCTCATCGAGAAGTTCTGGATCAGTTGCATCACCATAGAGATATTTGTAGCCTCGCCGGTCCAGAAGCTCGATCGAATCGGGGTTATAATCAACCACTAGAAATTTGTGTGGGGACATACCGCGAAAAACACGTGCCAACTCCGTCCCGCCCCTGACGTATCCGAATTGGACGATGTCGTGCCGATGGAACTGCTCATGCTCATGCTTGATGATGTGCCTCTCAAAAAGCCGGAGTTTCTTCTCGGTTATTTTGTAAAGTTTATCGGCATAAATGATCATATAAGACGACAGGGCGATGGTGACAAGTGCCACGAGTGTTATGGATGTGACCATCGATGGCGCAACCAATCCTTCTCGTTCTGCGATGAGCAGGAATACCAGCGAAAATTCACTGATTTGACCGAGGCTGACGCTGGCTCTGAAGCTCGTGCCTTTGGTGTAACCGCTGAGTCCCAGTCCCATGAGGACTATGAGTGGTTTGAGGATGAAAACGACGAGAGCAAAGATAATCGAATAACCCAGTATATCTCCTAGATTGTCCAACTTGAGGTTCAGACCCAAGCCTATGAAAAAGATGACGACGAAGAAATCACGAAGTGGCCTCAAGCGAGTACTTATCTCTGTGGCATACGGCAGCGATGCTAGTGACACTCCAGCAATCAAAGCCCCTACTTCCAGGCTAAAACCAGCCATTTCGAAAAGTGAGGCAATTCCAAACCCCCACCCAATTGCAAACAGGAATAAAAACTCCTGACTGTCAGAGATGACGTTGTGAAGTTTCGGAAGTACATACGTTGTAACCAAGAATAGCGGTACTGCGATAAGTAGTCCCTTGATCCCCAGGCCCCCGAGTGTCCGCCAGGACAGTCCACCCGTCGAGTGCGCTGAGACGAACAGCAATGCGACGGTTGCGATAAGGTCTTGAACGATGAGTAGTCCGATTGTCAACTTGCCGTAGAGGCGGCCTTGTTCCTTCTTGTCACTCAGAAGTTTAAGAATGATGATAGTGCTACTAAATGACAACGCAGTACCGATGATCATCGATTCGGTAAGTGGTCTGTCGAGGAGTAATCCTAGTATCGTGGTATATCCGAAAACCATCAGGACCTGGATCGTACCGACGACGAATGTCACTCGGCCAACATCTTTGATGACCCTCGGATTTAAGCCTAGACCGATGATGAACAACAGCAGGGCAACACCAATATTAGCGAAGACATCAATTGTTTCTGTGGATCTGATGAGATGAAAACTTGGGATGCCTACAATCAAGCCGGTTAGGATATGACCGATGATCAACGGTTGTTTGAGAAGCCGCATGAGCAAGGCTACAAAAGCCCCCAGGGTGACCAATATGCTGATTTCACTAAAGAGAGAATTTGTCATGTTTGTTTAGTGCTATTGCTTATATGGCAGTATAGCACGAGCCACCCCATATGAATATCAGACCAAGAGTTTAGCGGAATCGAAAGGCGAGCATGGCAGTGAGCAGGATCGCATATACCGTCCACACGAAAAGATCTCCACCCTTTGCAACAAACTGATTAAGACGTTGCTTACTTTGTTTGGAGAGAGGTAGGTCAGGTAAATTGAGGCGAAAAAGAGCAGCATTGGCAACCAGTAGGCCAGCTATACACAGGATACAGAAGACGCACAGCGCGCCGATACGATAGGCACTTTGCCACAGAAACCATGTACCAAAAGCAACCATGAACAAACTGAAAAACTGAACCACCAAACGGACATTTCGTGTGATCTTACCGCCCATCCAACCGACAACACCAGTCATGAGTAGCACCGTAAATAGCACGGTGCAGATAAGAGAGTTTGGCGGCCCGAAGATCGATGCTTGCTGACTATTGAGGACGTTCGAACAGCTGAAAACACTGTTGAGATCGCATGTTAAAGGCGTGCCGGTGCTTTTGAGCAGTGTGATTTTTTCCATCATTTGCCAGAAGGCACTTACCAGCCCGACAATCGCACCTAGACTTACGAACGCGTATAACTGTTTTTCGGATTTCATCATTCCTCCTTACTATTCTGTTAATCATTGTACGCCCCCCACGCAAATTATGTACTTGCGAAAGTGGTCATGCTTTGATAACATTCGCTCAATACGTGTTGCCCGGGACGTGGCTACAGGTAAAACAAAAACATATTAAAAGGCAATTATATACTTGACGTTACCAATTGATGCTTAATTTTCTAAAAATTTGAGTTAGTTACTATCTTCTCTCTGTTTTTTAGCCCATTTTACTAAGTCTTTGTTTTTGATGGCTGGTGTTTTTGCCATTCTCTTGACGGCATCTTTGAAATTACCATCAATCCTAACACGCCGCTCATTTTCACGTACTGGTTTTTTTTGGTCACTTTTAATTTGAGCCTCCAGTTCCCCGATCTCTTTTTTTGTTGGCTTTTCGTCGTTCATTAAGTCTGATTATATCGTAGTGTAGTGATTACTGTATACTTAATGTGGACATCGAAAAGGAAACAAAAATATGGATGAAGTGCTCACAAAACAATCTGAACATTATGAAGTACCGGACACAGAATCGGTACTGGATGTTAATAGCACTATGAACGCTGAAGCAATTACAGCGACTACCGCCGAAATTACAGCTATAGATCACGATGACGACGAACCGTCGGGTACATTACCCAACAATTATACCGGCAATCAGGTGGAAGCTACCTACGATGAAACCACACCTGTAGCTGAAGCGGCTAACTACCAGGAAAGCTGGTTTAATCTTCAGCATGAACGCATGCAAAGCCCAGAGTTTAGAGATAAGTTTAGAAGATTTATAGAAGTCCATATTAGCTCGATGTCACTAGGAGCCCCACAATCTAGCCTTGATAAACCTGAACATTTTCAAGCGCATTATCAGCAACAATTAGGTGCGTTCGATGACAATCTTAACAATGTATATTCATCTGTTGGATATGGGTTAACTAGAGAGGTTGGCGGTAAAACTCCTGGTGGCCTAGGACACGGAAAGATCAGTCAACCCGGCACACTATATTCCGATGCGATTAAGCAAGATGGCACTCCACTCACTGATAGGCAGAAAGACATAATCGCTGGGCATGAAGCATATCATGGCATAGTTGATACACAAGGGTCTGCTTCCCAAGAAGTTAAAAGTGGCTTTGACTGGCAAGCTTATGATGATCTTGTTGATACTGCATCTGTTAAACGGCCGAATTACTTGCGTAATTCCGACGAGCTACTAGCTCGTATGGCTCAGTTTAAGAATTATTTTGGGATGAGGGGTGCCGACACATTCCAAGCTGAACACCTAGAATACTTGCGAGCAAATTATGTAAAAGACACTGGGCTCGATAACGGCATCTCAGTAATGCTGAGTATGATTACCGCCGGAACTGAGGCTCAGTTTATTAAACTGATGAACCAGCTTCCAGTTTAATCAACGTAGTCGGTTGTATCTGTAAATATAGTGAAACAATAAGGCAATTAGCTTAAGCTATACTGTATACATGGTAAGAAAGAAGATACTCATAATCTGCATGGTTCTAGCCATACCGCCCTTACCAATACTGGGAATAATTAGTCAACACGCTGGCAATCGTATTATATCTGGTAACTCGCATGCGAAGTTTATTCATCCTGAAGAAGCAAAAACTACGTATGAAAAGGCTATGCAAGCAATCAATAGCGGTACGGGCTTAGATTTTCAATCAGGAAAACCCCATTATTACTATACATTTAAGGTTAACCTCTTGCCGTCAGGTACAAAGGATGGTTTTGGATGGCAGTATAAGCCTGGATTTTTAAATGATAACTTTGTGTCTGCAGCCAATCCTGCTAAGCGTGGTGCGGAATTAGAGGAAAACCTAGTTGGTCTTGGTTGGACTATTCAAGGAGGAAAAGACCTGCAGTCGTTTATCGCAGAAGCGACGAGCAAAAGAGAAAAAGAGGTTGCTAACCTGCAAAAAGCTGCCCTTGATTGTGGTGAGAAGAGATACTGTCTAGAGTATAAAGAACAGCAGCTCGCGAAAATTAACGATAAACCACTGGGTGTAAGACTCTATCTCACTCATAATCCATACACCCTATATCTAAACTACGAAATTTATCCCGCAGATGAAACTGCTAAGTTAGATGCGAGACTTGTGTATGGTTGTTCAAAACCAAGCGATGAGTATTGTCGCAAATAGCAAATAGTTAATACTTTTGATAACTTTTGCCAATGAGTTGCGTACAAAAAAAGAAGGTTCAGAACCTGCGTAATCCAACGCTGCCGAGCCTTCAATGTCTAGAGTATATCACAGTCTATCTTGTCAGTTCAATAACGTTTTTGCTTCTGTCGATCAGTACAATTCGCTTGATACTCTTTGCCAGACGAAACTGGTAGTTAAGAACATTCCTGATTCTAGCTATGTGTATTTTGGAGCGACGAGCATCAAATATAATGTTCTTGGATTGCTTAATGCCAGTTTGCAGCTGGCGTTCAATGTTTCGCTTTCCGATACCAGTTGGGCTCTTAAGTTCCCATTTCACACCATTGATAATGAAGTCAGGTGTCTTATGATTGGAGCGTGAAATAAATTCAACGTCAGTCTTAAAGTATCCGGCAAGCAGTTGGGCAGCCGTAAGTTCATACCGAGCGGGTGACGGTTTTAGGTTGGTTGGAAAAATAACACGATACTTTGACATAGGTTACCACTTATTGTACCAACAATCCTTTGAGGGTCATGAGCGCAATGTCATCATCAGCACTCACCTTAGCCCAAATCTTGTCTGAAGACTTTGTAGCTTGCTCCAGTTTATCGGTGGTAGTCGTCGCAAACACCAGCTCATCATCCCATTGTTCATCTAAAATACGTTTCATCTGCCGATTCAGCTTTTTCTGAGTTCGGTCATCTTCGCATATGGCAAGAATAACTGGATACGGCTCATCCTCTTGCCAATCGCCACTATCTTTGAAGTTGACGTAGTTTCGTGTCTTCCTGACACTGACAAAAAACGGTTTCGTGCTGTCCCAGACATCTAGGAAGTAGTGATGCGGCTGGCTAGTGGCACTCGTTTTATGCTTCAAATACAAGTCTGGCGTCCATGTTGGGTAATTACGGTACTGCACCATGTAGCTTTTAGTGTAGATACCTAGATTGTCACCATATAAGAACTTTAGTGTGAGAGCTGTTTCTGTGACGCCGATACAGTGGGTTAGAAATTCTTCCGAAATTGTTTTGTTCTTGTACAGCGATTTAACTGCCCAGGTGTTTGTAGCTTTCGGTTTGAGTTTCTCTAACTGGCGTGCGCCATTGGGTGTGAGGTAATACTCGGCTGGTCGTCCTAGGAGCTTGTAGGATTTGTGGTAGCGTTTGCCAATCAGCCCTTGCTGTTCTAGTATTTGAAGTTTATTCTGGATAGCCTTATGGTCAGATTTACGTAGATGCGCAGCTATATGTTTGCTCGTGCTAAACCGTACCCAATACAGCCAATGCAATACTTTAAACTGCTGTTCGTTTAACGGTCTACGATACTTAACAATAACTTCATTCATACTCAATTCAACCTAAACAAAGCTCATATATCTATAAGCTAACGTCCAATAACTAAACCTACACATATCTTAAAACTACCATCTAACTAACTACTAACCATGTGCACTATGCTAATTCAATTCTTCTTCTCTATATTTATATAAAAATAGGAGAGGGAGAAAGAGAGAAAAATAATAGAGACAGAATAAGAAATATAGATTAGGTAGCGGTGGAATATTTAAGATTGCTTGGTCGTAAGTGATTTATAGGTCAGTCGCATGCCGTTAATATGGCTAAACCAATCTTCGAAACGCTCACCATCAGTCAAGTCCCTGGTGTTCCAGCGGTAGCTATATTCGTCACAGTATTTCTGTAGGTGTTTGGCACTAACGTGGTGGTAAATACCGTTAATACCACGCTTCAAGTGCGACCAAAATGATTCCGCTGTATTCGTACTTGCCATGCCATTAACAAATTCTTTGACGCCGTGATTGACACTTTCATATTTAAAGCCAATCTTTGGCAATGTGCGATATGGCATATGCTCGTCTGTGTAGATTGTGGCATTGATGTCGATGTGTTTACGAGCTAAGGACATGAGCGTTTTACTGCCGGTATCTTTTGTTGCAATAGCGCGTAGTTTTCCGCCACGTTCTACCATGCCAACGACAGGTGCTTTACTGTTTTTGCTACCAAAGCCTTGGGCACCCTTGCCCGATAGGGCTTTCAGACGTTTGTGAGCGTGCTTGTTGCTGTCTTTGCCGCCAATGTACGCTTCGTCCATCTCAACGTCACCAGACAACAGTTCAAAGCTGTCATTCTCAAAGACATAACGAATACGTTGCAGCATAAACCAAGCGGTTTTTTGCGTCACAGCAATGTACTTACTGAGTTGGAGTGATGAAATACCCTTTTTGTAGCTGGCGCATAGGTAAGTAGCCAGAAACCACTTTTGGAGTGGAACGGGGCTATCTTCAAAAACGCTGTGGGTACGCACCGTAAATGTGTTGCGACAACTTGCGCACTTAATGCGGCCGCTGGCTAGTTTGTATGTCTTTACATCAATTTCGCCGCACTTAGGACAGGTAACGCCGTCAGACCAACGTTGTTTAAACAAGAAATTTTGGCATTGTTTCTCTGTACCGAACGTTTGATAGAATTGGATGAGATTTAGGCTTTCCATACCTTTAGTCTATCAGAGGTGAATGGTAACGTCAAGTATATAATTGCCTATTAAAACTAAGGTACACAAAGTTATCTCTCACTTTGTAGACTTTTACCAAGGGAGGGTGCCATGCCTACGATTCTTCGTAGATTACTGGGCAAGCCAGACAAAAACAAAACAGCCGCCGCGAGTTGGCAACAATATTTGCCGATAGATCGTTAGTAACTCTTCGTCACATATTAGCCGAGAGAAATGAGTGTACAATAGGATTATGTTTGTAGCGATTATAGCCGTCTTGCTACTCAATGCCGTTTTGCTCATATTGTCTAGCGTGTCGCTTTATGTTGCCGGTATCCATACGTTTACGCTAAAGCGTCAGTGTGACCAAGGCGATAAAAACTCCCTCATCCTCTATCCACTCCACACACAAGTAACGCAGTTGATTATCCTGGTGTGGTTTTTCCAGGGTTTATTGTTAGCAGGCATGGTCGTGTTGCTTGACACTTTCATGCCGGTTTGGATAGCCATCATGATCAGTGGTTTAGTGGAGCTGGTTAGCGGGCATATCATACCGCGGTTGTATGTTCGAAATCGAAGCGAGCAACTGTCAGTATGGTTGAGTCCGGTATTACTTGGTGTTATTCGTGTCGCCAATCCCGTCACGCGCCCACTGGCTCGCAAACTCGATCATGCTCGAGTTCGTGACACTGTTTCATTTACGTCCAAAGAAGAGTTACAGAAAATGCTGGAGATTCATGAAATCTCCGAGTTTAGTGATATCAAAAGTGAAGAACTGTGGATTATCAAACAAGCTTTGAGTTTTGGAACCAAGATCGTCGAAGACGCCATGGTGCCCAAGAAATCTGTTATCGGTGTCGAAGCTAGTCAGATTATCAGTCCGGTATTGCTGGATGAGTTGTATAAGAGTAATCATTCACGCTTTCCGGTGTATGAGAAAGACCTCAACCATATTGTCGGGACACTGTACATGAAAGATCTAGTCAAGATGAAAGACGGTAGGCGGGCCCGAGAGGTCATGAATGAGGAAGTTTACTACGTCAACGCCAGGGCTCCGCTTGATCACGCGATCGACGCTTTCCTGAAAACTAAGCAGCACTTATTTATTGTTGTCGATGAACTAGAAGAAGTAGCCGGTATCGTCACTATCGAGGACATACTCGAGCAAATCTTGGGCCGAAAAGTTGTCGATGAGTTTGATATGTATGATGATGTTCGAGCCGTATCTAGCTATCGACCAAAATTAAAGGAAGTGAAAGAAACAACAGTAGTCGAAGAAGAGTCGTCCACTAAGCTATAATGGAGCCAGTACTAATTTCTTCCTAAGGAGCAGTTATGGGTAAAACATTCTGGGCGATTCTGGGTGTCATCGTGGTGGCTTTTATCGGCGTCTATGCGCTGACAGGCGATAAAGACAAAGCAGCAGTCAGCGATAAGTATAGTAACGGCAACTATGCCGAGATTAAAGCCAATGATTATGTACGCGGGCAGGGCAACAAGAAAGTTACACTGATCGAGTATGGCGACTTTCAATGTCCGGCTTGCCGTGGCTACTATCCAGTCGTCGAACAACTTGTCCAGACATACGGTGACGACCTCAAACTAGTGTTTCGTCACTTCCCACTCTTTACTATCCACAAAAACGCGCTGGCTGCACATCGAGCTGCTGAAGCGGCAGGCAAGCAAGGTAAGTTCTGGGAAATGTATAGTAAGTTGTACGAGAATCAGCTTGGCTGGAGTGAGTCATCCAGTGCCGCCTCGGTATTTGAGGGATATGCCCAAGAGCTGGGGGTTGATATGACGAAATTCAAAACGGATGTTGCTAGTAGTGAAGTCAACTCTGTGATCAACGCCGATACCGAATCAGGCCAGAAAGGCTTCGATGTTTCGAGTACCCCGACATTTATCCTCAACGGTGCGAAGGTAGAGACTCAACCCGACTTCACAATGATGAAAAAATTGATCGATGACGAGATCAAAAAAGTGAACCCAGATAGCGCCACAGCTCCAGCACAATAATTAACTTTCTCTGTTAATCTAGCGATGATCTCTGTAGAATAGTTTTATATGGAACGAACAATCACATCACAGCTGAATGATGCTGTCGGTAAAACGGTTAGTGTACAAGGCTGGCTACACAAAAAACGATTACTTGGTGGTCTCAACTTTATCTTGATTCGTGATCGTGGTGGCGTCTTACAAGTCGTGGTTGAAGATAAAGACGAGGTTGAAAAACTACGCAGTCTTCAAATCGGTTCGATTCTGGGTGTAGTGGGTAGCGTTGTCAGTGAGGACCGGGCACCTGGTGGGGTTGAGCTACACGACGCCAAGATTGACGTACAAGTCCCTGTGACTGACCCACCGCCGATCGAAATCGATAAACCCCTGGATCATAAACCAGAAAATCTTGATACCCTACTGAACAATCGCGTAATCGGGCTGCGTAACAATAGGGAAGCGGCAATATTCAGAGTGCAGGCGGAACTCAAGGAGCTGATTCGTCAGTATTTCCGAGGTCATGAATTTGTCGAGTTCAACAGTCCGAAATTGTTACCGGGAGCAACTGAGGGTGGCGCAGAAGTTTTCAAGCTAGACTATTTTGGTCAAGAAGCGACTCTGGCTCAATCAGCACAGTTTTACAAACAAATCATGGTTGGTGTTTTTGAGCGAGTTTTTGAAATCAATCCGACTTATAGAGCCGAACCGAGCGCCACCACGCGTCACATGACTGAATTTATCCATCTTGATGTCGAAATGGGTTTTGTGACGTTTGATGAACTCATGGAGATGGCTGGGCGCATGCTGATCGATGTTTCTAGAGAAATCTGGGAACGGTTGCCGGAAGAACTAAAACTTTGGCAGGCAGTGCCGCCAGTCTTTCCTGACAAAATTCCGGCTTTCCCTATTGACGAAATTCATCAAAAGTACACTGAGGCAACTGGACAGAGTACCATCGGTGAGGACGACCTCCGACCTGATGAGGAGCGCTGGATTTGCGAGTATGCCAAAGATAATCTGGGCAGTGAAGCGGTTTTTGTCACCGACTGGCCGGCTAAAGATGCGAAATTCTACCATCGTGTCAATGAGGCAAAACCCGAGTTCGCAGAACGATTCGATATGTTATTCAGGGGCATTGAGATTATGACTGGTAGCATGCGTGAGCATCGCTATGACGTACTAATCAAGCAGTTGACCGAGAAGGCTGGTGGAGATCCTGAACATCCTGGTTTTAAATACTACTTACAAGCTTTCAAGTATGGCATGCCACCTCACGGCGGCTTTGCTATGGGACTCGAGCGTCTAACTGAAAAGATGGTTGGTCTGGCTAATGTCAAGGAAGCCAGTCTCTTCCCGCGCGATATGAATCGTCTAGCACCATAACCACTCAGTAATCCTATATACTACGTTGTGATATGAAGCGAATGTGGGCTAGACTGCTGAACTTTGTTTTGTCACAGAAAAAGTGGTTCATAGTTGCAGGAATCACGATTATTTCTGTGATTATTACGCTTGTCATTTGCAACCTCTATCTTCGTGATCGGATCTATCCTCGCACGTGGATAGGGAGTGTTCGGGTTTCGAGGCTAAAGCGCGATGACGCCACCTACTGGCTAGAGACACAGAGCAAACGTGTCAAAGCCTTCACATTTACTAAGTCAGGCAGTGAGCCGCGCACCGTAAGTGTCCAGGATCTCGGGCTCAAGTATGAAGTTCCAAGCTCCGTACAGCAGGTATATGAACAACAGAGAAATTCGATACTGGGCTGGCTCCGTTTATGGCACAAAAACTACCATGATGCTCTAGTAACTGTGGACGAAGGCAAACTAGAAACATTCCTGCGTACGTCATTCCCCACATCGACAACCGCACCAATTGATGCTGGACTGCAATATGACCCGGCAACCACGGCATTTTTAATCACACCCGAAAAGGATGGCTATGATTTCCAGCTGGATGTCATGGAAGATTCGCTCCGATCGGCCGCAGCCAAAGTCGAGTCGTCAGATATTGCGGTCGTGACCGGAACAGTAAAACCAACCATCAAAGCCGACCAGCTCGGGAGTATCAAGAGCCAGGCTGACGCTACTATCAAACGAAGCATACGGATAGTTGGCAAAGTCGGTACTAAAGTTTTCGAACCGGCAGCTATGTCTGGATGGCTATCGGTTGGACTAGATACTCAGAAACTACCCAAATTACAAACCAATGATGACGAATTGAAGACCTCAATCGTCGATGCCGCTGGATTGGCCGGAATAGCCCCAATTCCTCGCAAAGTCATCAAAGATATTGCTACCGGCAACGAAACTATTACTCAAGAAGGTAAAATTGGACAAACCGTATCAAATGCCGAAACGGTTACGAGCGAAATCAAGTCAGCGCTACTAGAGAACAAAGACTACAGTGGGACATTTGCGTATGTCGACGTACCGTTTCAGACGAACACGACAACCATCGACAGTCGCATCAAATATACCTACACGTACTCAGTCGAGACGCGGGGTGCTATCACGGCTGATCTTAACGAATTTATGACTCAGGCAGCCGAGACATATGCTGATGCTCGCGGCTGGCGTGGTGCTGGGCGGGCCTTCTCACGGGTGGCAAGTGGTGGAGATTTTACTTTGGTATTATCACAAGCTAGTTATGTGCCGCTTTTTTCGTCAGCGTGTAGCTCGGTATACAGCTGTCGTGTCGGGCGTTACGTCATCATCAACGAAGACCGTTGGCTGAATGCTAGTGACGCGTGGAATAGTGCCGGTGGCAGCTTACGCAACTACCGTCATATGGTTATCAATCACGAAACAGGACATTGGCTTGGTTTTGGCCATAGTACATGTCCCAGCACCGGTCTGCCGGCTCCCGTCATGATGCAGCAATCTATCAGTCTTGGCGGTTGTGTCTTCAATCCCTGGCCCACTACCAGCGAACTCGCATCGCTTTGATTCCGAGGATAGGCTACTTAGCCAGCTGCTGGTTGTCGAGACTACGCCATAGATACCAAGCAGCGACGGATTCGTAGGGATGCCAATGTTTGCTGGAAGTCAACAGCTCCATAGTTGTTCGGTCTGGTAGTTCGCTGAGATCGTACTGTTTCATCATGGCTTTGCGGATACCGAGGTCGCCAACTGGTAGGATGTCGAGCTCGCCAACACAAAATATGAGGAACATATGAGCCGTCCACTCGCCTATACCCTTGACGCTGACAAGTTGCTCGATGGCCGTTTCGTTGGGAAGAGTGGCAATATTCTCGAGGTCCAATCTCCCATCGATAATATGCTGGGCTAGATCTTTCATACAACGAACCTTGGCATAGGAAACTCCGATACCCCGTATGGCTTCGGTATCGGTCTCGATAATCTGTTGGGGGGCGGGGAAGCTATCATCAAACAACTCCTTGAAGCGCCCGACAATTGCCGCTCCGGCCTTCTCGGATAATTGCTGCCCGATTATGGCATCGAGGAGAGCTCCGTAATAATCGTTGTGGGGCTGGAGGGTACAGCGCGGGTATTGTTCGATCAATCGCCCCATGACCGGGTCATTATCGGACAGTTGGCGTATTGCTTGGTTGATGGAGTGGTCCCAGGGATTGTGTTTCATGCCCATCAGTATACCGCGTGAGGGTGCTATAGTTTCTGCTACAATACGCTTATGAAAAACTCATCTATTTCGCTGACCGTCAATGCGTGGGTTATAGCAGGAGTATTAGCCTTCACAAACCTAGTTACTCTGGGTCTCTGGCGACCGTGGTCTGCATCGACAACTGCCGCCAAGCGGACTGTTCAAATGAACGGCGAAGCGAAGATTGAAGCAACACCTGACCAATATAACTTCTACCCATACTATGAGGTGAAAGACACGACAGCTAGTGATGCCACACAGAAACTCACCCAAAAAGCCAACGAAGTCGTCGCTAAACTCAAAGAACTAGGCGTCAAAGAGGAGCAAATCAAGGTTACTCAAAACACCAACACTTCCTATGACATGATGTCATACCCTGTAAGAGAGCAGCAGTCAACCGTCAGTTTCACCATCAAGGTCGGCGATAAGGCCATTGCTCAGAAGGTACAGGACTACCTTCAGTCAACTGATGCCAAGGGCACGCTGACGCCTCAGGCGGACTTTGCTGACGCAACACGCAAAAAATACGAGAGCGAGCTTCGTGAGAAAGCTCTAGCAGATGCCAAGGAAAAAGCCACTCAGTCTGCCAAAGCGCTAGGATCATCTCTTGGTAAGGTAGTTACTATTGTCGACAACCAATCAGGCAGCATCTTTCCAATGTATGCTGAAGGTTATGCTACTGATGCCAAAGCCTCTTCGACGATGCCGATATTAACCGGTCAAAACGAACTTCGTTATAGTGTTCAAGTTACGTACGCATTGAAATAGGACATTGATCATGGATAACGACCCAAACAACAAACCCAAAATCGAAGACTCGCCGGAAGTTAAAGCAGACACCGCCGATACTCAGGACGGCGCACTAGATAGTGCCATCAATGATATCGAACACAAAGAAAGTGACATATTGCTGGAGGCTGAAACACGAGGCCATGAAACACCACCGGTAGCTGCAAAGCGTTCGCTTAAATCTCGATTAGTAGGTGGGTTGCGGCATATTTGGAGTAACAAAAAATTGCGCTATGTGATTTTAGGTGCGGTGGTATTTGGTATCGCAGCTTTGTTGACAATACCAACGACCAGGTACGGTATATTAAATCTCGCCCATGTTCGAGTAAGTGCGAACCTAGTCGTTCGGGATGACAAGACTACTCTGCCGCTCAAAAACATCGAAGTCAGCCTGGCAGGTAAGACGGAGAAGACTGATCGAGACGGAAAGGTTCAATTTACCGGTCTCAAGCAAGGTAAAACAACCCTGACCATTAAGAAACAAGGTTATTCAACCAAATCGCAAGAGCGAACTCTGGGCTGGGGATCGAACCCTTTAGGTGACATAGCTATCCAAGCGACAGGTACGCGTTTTAGCTTCAAGGTTGTGGACTGGCTTTCAAATCAGCCCATCAGTGGTGCAGAGGCCTCAGCTGGTGAGAGTACGGCACTTAGCAACGACAAAGGCGAGATCGAACTTGTTATAGAACCAACTGAAGCAACAACTCTGTCGGTGACAGTGAGGGCGGATAATTTTATTGAGCAGCAATTTACAATTCAAACAGCGACTAAAGAAGTAAAAGAGGTCAAGCTCGTCCTCGGCGTCCCGCACTACTTTATAAGTAAGCGAAGCGGCACCTATGATGTCTACCAGGTGAATATTGACGGTAGCGGTGAAAAACAGCTTCTAGCCGGGACCGGACGCGAGCGGGATGACATGCAAATGATGGTCGACCAAAAATCTCAGTTTGTCGCACTCGCATCCACTCGAGAGAATGTACGCAACAAAGACGGCTATCTGCTCACAACATTGATGTTGCTGGATTTGAAAAGCGTCAAAGAGCCTTTGAAGATTGATTCAGGTGAGGATCTGAAAATATTGGGCTGGGTAGATGGAAAGCTAGTTTATCTCAAAACCGTCGCCGGAACGAGCGGGGCTAATCCTAATCGTATGAAGTTGGTGTCGTACTCACCAAGCGACGCCAAGTCGAAAGAGCTGGTTTCCGGTAACTACTTCTCACAAGCTGTGGTCTACAGTGATTTCATCTATTATGCGCTGGCCAATTACTACAACGAAGTTCCAGAACCTTATCTGTTCCGTATGAAACCTGACGCTACATACAAATCAGCACTAGTGAAAAAAACCGGCGGCTACTATGTCGAAAGGTATGCCTATGACAAACTTTATATCAGTGCTTATCTACCTACTAACACGCCAGCGGAGTTGTACGAGTATACAATCGGCGAATCTGCTGCGGTCAAAGTCAAGGAGGAGCCGAAAGCACACGCCAATCGCCTATATACCGATAGTCCTGATGCCCAGCGGGCTGCATGGGTGGATGTACGAGACGGCAAGGGCAACCTGATCATCTATAACAAAGCCAAAAAGGAGGACAAAGTCATACTCGTCAAATCTGGGCTATCCAACCCGGTGCGTTGGCTTAGTGCTTCGACGCTTGTTTTTCGGGTCGTGACTCAGGGCGAAAGTGCGGATTATGTTATAAATGTTGATGTCGAAAAACCAAGTCCTGTAAAAATAGGTGACGTTGCAAATGTGCCGGTATTGTATCCCGGAGCAGCGTTTTAGCTGGAGTACCCTATGGAATTATTATCAACCGAAGAGATTCAACAACGACTAGAACATATCAACCCGGCTTGGGCTCTCGTCGGTGGCACGAGTCTTGAGCGAATATATGAGTTCCCTGACTTTAATACTGGCCTGGTGTTTGTAAATGAGATAGGCAAGCTTGCTGAAAATCTCAATCATCACCCTGATATCACCCTGTCCTGGGGCAAGGTAGTAGTAACCTGTGCTAGTCATGATGCGGGGGGACTTACTCAAAAAGATTTTGATTTTGCCTCGACGCTCGATAAGTCTGCCGTCTAAACTGGAGCAACGCCGTCTCGTTCGAGCATGGCTTGAGGGGTACTGTCTCGTCCGAGAAAATCGCGGATTAGTTCTTGTGGTTCCCGTTCGGCACCTTGTGCCAAAATTTTAGTTGCGTAGTCATGTCCGACTTTCGGATTGAGGATGCCTTCTGATTTGAATCGAGAAAATAGATCTGTTTGGATTGATTCCGCCCATTTGTACGAGTAATAACCTGCAAAATAACCACCTGCGAAAATATGTAGAAAATTGGTGATAAAAGCATCGAACGATGCTGCTGGTGTTGGGTACATGGATGTTTTGACGAGACGACAATAGTCCACGATGTTGCCGTCGTTTGAGGGATCATAGGTGGAGTGAATGAGTAGGTCGCATTTTGCCAAACAGAGCTGACGAATGGCCTTGGTTGCTACTCGAAAATTTCGGGCAGCTTGCAGTTTATTGATAAGTTCGTCGGACAAAGGCTGGTTGGTCTTGTAGTGTCTGGCAAACTTTCTAAGTATCTCCGGTTCCCATACCCAGTTTTCCATAATCTGCGATGGAGCTTCGACAAAATCCCAGCGACAATGCATGCTGGATTGCTCGATAAGTTCTGTCGCATTGAGCGCCATATGAACAAAATGACCAAACTCATGCCACACTGTTTCGGCATCATGAAGTGTCAGTAGGGCTGGACGATTACCCCTTGGCGGGTCGAAGTTAGAGCAGACAAATCCCAGGTGGGGGCGCTTATAGTTTTGCTGGAAACGCTCTGCAACATAGAAACTATCCATCCAGGCGCCGTTGCGTTTACCTTTGCGCGCGAACCAATCACACCAGACGGTTGCGATATGTCGATCCTGTGAATCGTGCAGCGTGTATATCTCAACGCTTTCATGCCAAGTGGGTTGGTTGACTCTTTCGAACTTGATGCCATATAACTTACTGAGAGTGTCAAACATGACATCACGAACATGGTCGAGCACCAGGTATTCTCTCAGTTGCCTTTCGTCCAGACCAATCGATTGCTTACGTAACAGCGAAGCGTAGTAGAGATCAAAATGTGAATCAATATCTGAGACGTTGAGCTTCAGACGCGGATTGTTTTCATGTCTGCGAGCAAAATCTTGCAGTTCGTGGAATTCTTTCAAAGCAGTTGGCGTATACAAGCCGATCAGTTTATCTACGAACGACACAGCAACCGCACTCTTTTTGGTCATACGGTCATCGGCCGCTAGGTCGGCATAGTTGGCATAGCCTACGAGGCGGGCTCGTTTTTGGCGTAGTTCAACGATGTCTTGTGAGATTTGTTGGTTAGTACGACGGGAGCGGCTCATGATCATGCGGTACATGGCCCTGCGTGTTTTTCGCACATGGCAGTTAGTCATGATATTGACGAGATTGGGTTCTGAAAAACTTACCAGATAGCCAGTTTTGTGTTTGGCTTTGGCTTCTTTGGCAAAGTGCTCGATGTCCTCGGCGTCGATACCAGCCAGTTCTTCTTTGGAGTGTAAGTGTAAGTTAGCCTTGTCATTTTGGATGACGACATTCTGGGCGAAAAGAGTACTGAGTCTGGCCAATTGCTCATTAATGGCCCGTAGTTCTTCGCGTTTCGCTTTCGGAAGCGTAATCCCGCCTCGCTTGTAGTCTTTGATCATAGTGTCGAGTAGTTTTTGCCGTGCAGTTGATAGGTTATCCCAAACCGCAGGATTGCTACGAACTTGCACGAGAGCTCGGTAGAGGTCGGTGTTCAATCCGATATCGTTAGATAGTTTTGTCAGGCGTTCGGAAGCCTGTTGTTCGGCCTCTCGCCAGACATCACCCAGTACACCTTCTAAGTGACTGACAACCGAGATCACGGTATCAAACTCGATTGACGAACGAGTGAGTGCTAGGACGGTGTTGTCGTATGTACGCTTTGAACCTGGGATTTGGATAATTGCTGCTAAGCGGTCACGAGCTAGTTTCTCGGTTACGTCCAGGGCGTTCGCGACGTCCTCCGGTTTGTAAGACCCAAAATGTAGTTCATAATCCGGATGTAATAAGCTGTTTTTCATACGTTCTCCACATCTATATATCGGTATGCTTTTTCAGGGTACAGACTTTTATCTCACCGTCAGCGATCATTCTGACTCCAATCACACGATTTCGCTTGGTTGTCGGCTCACCAGCCCGAAATGTGACAACCGATTGTAAAGCCCTTGCCTTACGCAAACTTTGGATGACGAACTCTCGCTCAGCATTTGTGTCCGGGTCGATGGCGTGTGTCAGCTGTGCATTATAACGTATCACACCTGCGCCGATATCTTTGGTTGCGGCCCCGACCCACAGCAACTGGTCACTCCTGAGATCGGGATGTCGGTAGCGCCAAAATAGTACATGCGATAAAAACCGGGGGCTAACGTCATTGTAATGACACAACCAAAAACGAACGTGGTGGCGGTTGCCTCGCTTTCCTTCGATTGGTAATTGAAAGCCGATATCCTGCTTACGTCCGAAGAGATACAATCGACTAAATGGTGCTGTAGGGTAGGGTTTGTTGAGAAGAAGGCGGATACCCATACGCCACATGTTGAGGATGTTTTTGGGATCGGCGATGTGCCAACCGGCTTTGGTCATAGCTGCTACGAGCTGTTCTCGACTACCGACGATGCCGACATTGACTGGATCGCAGACAAAGCCATCGGGTGTAGTAGTGTGCATGGGGATGTGATCGGGACGAGCGATAAGCCGCATGATCCTGGTAGCAGTCGGTATGGCCGCGTAAGCACCGACTAGATAGGTGACAAAGACTGCTATGTATATTGGTAAATGTCCTTCCGCCACCGGGAAGACACGCCGAAGAGTAAACCAGATAGCTACTAGCCCAGCAACAAGCACAAGCAGGCGTTTTACCTGTCTCACAATGAATGCGAACATATGTCATAATCATATCGTGAAAGGTGTCAATGACCAAGTAACAGTTGATTATCGAGAAGGTACGGTTTGTCATCTGGGACTCAGCGACTGTCTGTTAGAATAATGTGTATGAGACGTCTAGTTATAGTTTTGGCAATGATCACAACTTTTGGCATGCCTGTAGCCTATGCACAGAGCCCAGAAGTCCCGGATGCTACGTCTGCGTCCGAACCGGTTGTAGACGAAGCGCGTATCCAGGCTCGTGTGGACTTATTAAAACTAACACTTAGCGCCACCGATAAACGCCGCTTGACACAACGGTGTGTAGCGGCTCAGAGTCGATTGAGTGCTATCCGGGCCAAGGCGGCGCTGGCCACCGATAAACGTCGTCAGACCTATCACAACATGGTTGGTTTTGTTCAAAACATCATCAAAGGCGCGGAGAGCCGGGGTTTGGCAGTTGATTTGATCCAGCAACCGCTAACTGATATTCAAGATCACTTGGTCAAATTCGAGACGAACTATACTAATTATCAAAATGCACTCGATGACGCCCGCTTACTGAACTGTCAAACGAATCCTGAAGGATTTAAAGCAGCACTGGAGGACGCGAGGTTGCAGCGCAAATATCTGCTTAATGACATGCAGTATATTCGCGAGGCTAGCCTATCGAATCTGCGTGATGGTTTGACTGATATCATGTTTATCACCGATCAGAGAACGACTCCTGAGGGAGGTATGGATGGAAACTGAGCCAGGAACACTACCTATCCAGGATGATGGCGAAGGCTCGGAGAGCCTGAGGAGCGGTTTCAATCCTCTCTTGGCGGTAGTGGCGGCCATCTTGGTAGCACTCGCGGTAGTCAGTGTTGGCTACTTCGGTTTCAAGCGTCCTCCACGCGATTATCATGGAGCAACAACTGAGTCAACTTCCTCATCCACTACTCAAACAGAGTCAACCACCATTACTAGCAGTGACATACAGAAGGCAGTTGATATGATCGATAGTAGTTTCAATCAACTCGATGATAACAAGGATTTCAATCCAGCTGATCTAAGTGATTCATCGCTTGGTCTGTAGTTGCCTGAGATCGCTTAGACAGTAGTGCATCTACTTGGAGGAATGTATAATCCTTATGACTATGTCTATTATTCATAAGCTTATACACATCAAGATTAGGTATCTTGTCCCGGCGCTGCTCATAACGGCTGCCTGTACGACTTTTTTTCTAAGGAGTAATAGTCTGCATGTTCGAGAATTGAGAAGCGAAATTGTTGCTCTTGATACAGCCGCTCGTGATAAAGAAGTTGATGCCAAAATTATCGAACTCCGAAACTTTGTTAATTCTCATACCAACACCAAGCTTCGAAGCGGCAACGAACCGCCCATACAGCTCCAGGGTCGCTATGAGAGGGCCATTAAGGCGGCTGGAGAAGCGGCATCACGAACCCAGGGGAATAGTAACCTTTATATGGAAGCACAGGCCCATTGCAATACTCCCGGTAAAATCCAATACCAAGTACTCGCTCTGTGCATCCAACAATACGTCACCGATCATACTCCAGCCAATGCAGCCTTGTTGAGCATCAAGCTACCACCCAAAGAACTCTACACCTACGATTTTGTCTCGCCTACATGGGCGCCTGACGCAGCCGGTATGGGCTTAGTATTGACTACGATGATGGTTGTCGTCGTCCTGATCAAAACCATCACTTGGCGCTTGCATCGTCCTGACCAGTGGTAATACAAAAACCCCGGATAACCGGGGTTTTTGATTGATAGGAGTCTAACTGACTACTATTTTCGCTTTAGCGTGAGGAAACCATTGCGTGGGTTCTCGACCACTGTGTAGCCTTCTGGAAGCGCATCAAGTGCTTCTGGTCGAACATCTTTGGCAAAGTAGTAGATCATTTGTTCTTTGCCGCCTCGGAGCACTACGTTCTTTGCGTGCAAGTAGTACGTCACTCCCTTAGAATTCGTGTGTGAATACGCTGCCATTTATCCTCCTTAGTTACTTCTTAGCGTGCCTCTACCATAGCGCCGTAGTTATTCGTTTGTCAACTGTTTTCTCCAGATTGACCACCTATCACCCCTGTACAACAGATGACAAGTTGAACGATCACTACATGTGACTCACTAAACCAGCTTGCGTTAGAAAATGCTTATGCGATACAATGATTCCCAGTCAAGTAAGATAATCAAAGAGGTAGTAACTATTATGGATTTACGTGGTGGCACCAACCGTCAGCCAGCTGCTAGTGCTCCAGCGCACGGCACAGTCAATTTATCAAACTCTGGTGGCAAGAAGAAAAAAGGCTTGTTTTTTGGAACATTATTAATACTGGTGCCTGTAGCGATTTTGCTTGGTGCTGTCATCCTGCTGATGGGCTTGAGTAATCACAAAGTCCCGAGTTCAGTGAAGAAGAATCAATACCAAGCAGTCTTCTTATCTGGTGGTCAGGCGTACTTCGGCAAGATAACTGAGATCAGCGGTGACTACATGGTTCTCCAAGACATCTATTACTTGCGAGCAGACTCTGCTCCTCAACCAGATACCAAAGATACTTCTAGTGCTCAACCGCAAATCACACTTCAGAAACTTGGCGGTGAGTTGCACGCTCCAGAGAGTGAGATGCACATCCGAACTGATCAGGTTCTGTTCTGGGAGAATATCAAAGACAATGGTAAGGTCGTGGATGCCATCAAGCGCGAGAAGAACGGCGAGACAGCCCCGGCTACTACCACACCAACTCAGAAGTAGGCTATTACTCTGACAGTCAACGAACCCGGTTTCGACAGGAACCGGGTTTTTAGGTATTATCATCTGTAACACACTAATTAAGACAGAGTATCAACCATAGACAAAAAACTATAAGCATGATATAATACAGACATGAAACCAGAACAATTCCCATCTCAGCGCTTAACTGATCACGAAGAGTGGTTGTGGGCTGAGTACCTGGACGGTACTGATGAAACAACTACTAGGGCTGTTGCCGCAGAGGCTTCCGGACAAGCCATGACAGCGAGGGTCGTTACTTCAGAGCTTCCTAAGGATTGGAGAAGCTGGACTCCTGCACAGATGGACGCTTGGCAGCGAGCTAAAGCTGCAAATGAACCACGTCAAATTAGTGAACAGCAAAAACTAGAGTTCACTGATGCATGGGACGACCTAGGTGGCCGTCGCCATACTCCTGCTCGCTAACTGTTATAATACCCGCTTGTGAATTTATACGACCGCTTACCCAAGCCGTTTTTTGTATTGGCGCCCATGGACGACGTGACCGACACGGTGTTTCGCCAGATTGTCGCTTCGACTGCAGCGCCGGATTTGTATTTCACGGAATTTGTATCTGTTGATGGCTTACAGTCTAGTGGCCGAGACAGGGTCCTGCCCAAACTACACTTCACTGGCAAAGAGCAACCCCTGATAGCCCAGATCTGGGGGTTAAACCCCGATAATTACGAGAAGACTGCTGCTGAGCTTGTTGATATGGGTTTCGCTGGTATCGATATCAATATGGGGTGCCCCGAGAAGTCCATAGTGAATAACGGCTGTTGCTCTGGGCTGATAAATAACCGAGATCTGGCTATCGAAATCATCCAAGCTGTCAAGCGAGGTGTCGATGGCAAGGTGCCAATAAGCGTCAAAACTCGATTAGGCTTTAACGACATAGATTACACTTGGCACAAACTTTTACTTGAACAGGGGATTGATGCGATCACGGTTCACTGCCGTACTCGCAAGGAGATGAGTAAGGTTCCGGCGCATTGGGGTGATATACAACCGATACTCCAGCTCAGAGATCAGATAAGTCCTCAGACAAAGATCATCCTCAACGGAGATATTGAGACTCGATCACAGGGTCAGGAGTTGGCCAAAACATATAAGGTAGATGGGTTAATGATTGGTCGTGGAGTATTCCAGGATCCGTATTGTTTTAGTGAGTCATCACCGTGGCTATCTCTGACTCCTGAACAGAAGAAAGACCTGTACAGCCAGCATGTGAAACTCTTCTCGGAAACTTGGAAACAAGGCGAACGCAAACTAATCACACTGAACAAGTTCTGCAAGACATATATCCATGGTTTTGACGGTGCCAAAGAATTACGTGACCAGCTGATGCATGCCAAGACATCTGAAGAGTTACTAGAGCTACTATAGCGTTGTCATAAATGATGCATCTGTATCATTTAAGTGGCATAGCATGCTAAAGTGGTTATGTAATTAGGAGGGTTTATGGGAAGTTTTAAAAGGTTCTTAAGTGGCACGATGGCGACAGGGCTTGCGATGGTTTTGTCTTCGATGCCTGCTTTTGCTGTTAGTAATGTGAGTGTGGATTTTGAATCTCCACCTTATTCAGCCGGTAATATAAACGGACAAGATGGCTGGGTGTATACAGGTTCCTATGATGTTGCTGTAGTCTCAAATACATACGGCTATGGTAGTTTTGGATCTCAAAGCTTGCGAATGTCAAATGCACTTACGTCAGGGTCTTTCGGGGACTGGGTGTTTTCGAAGCCACTGGCTGACGAGGCCGGTGAAACTTTAGCGCAAGATGGTGGAATGTCGGGAGGCACTCGTCAGCCACACTTTGAAGCACAGTGGGATTTTGCATCGACAGTTCCAGGAGCCGAACAGCCAGGCCTATCAGTTGTAGCAAGTCCTGATCGAGGTGATGGTGCCCGTATGAGTTGGATACAGATGGCTGATACACCAACTGGGCTTGCGGTAAACTTCTACAATTACGAGGACGTTGCGCCATTTGGGACACTTGCTAATCCTGTAGATGGCTGTGGTCCAGGGGATGACTTTATGCCGAGTGTCGTCGCAACTGGACTTGATCGTACTGTCCCTCATAGTATAAAAGTTACCATGGACTTGATTGATGGACCCGGTAATGATGTTGTGAAAGTATATGTTGATGGGACGCTGAAGTTAACTGACACGAGTTGGGAAGATTATTTCCGATGGTGCACAGAATCAGGTGGTGGAGTTCCCGGCAATGTGGCCGCCGACCAAAGCAGAACCGTAGATTCAATACTGTTTCGTACAGGCGGCACTGCTGTACCCACGACCACTGGGAAGGGTTTTGTGATTGACAACCTCTCTCTTTCAAGCGGACCAATCCCCCTGTCGCCTACTAACAAGGATCAGTGCAAGAAAGATGGTTGGAAATCGTTCAATGATCCAACCTTCAAGAACCAAGGCGATTGTGTGAGCTTCGTTGCCAGCAAAGGTAAGGCTGGAGGAAATCCGGTAGTGAATCTCCTAAGAAGTATCTTCTAAGATACCGATTAATCTAAAAGCGCCCCGTAGGGCGCTTTTAGATTTCTGCTCTGTTTCCAGCGCCGAAATCTACAGAGTTCTCACGTCCGTTTAAGCGAACACCGATTTCAGAAGATTTCTGATATACTTTCATCCGTTAAGGGGCAGTAGCTCATCGGTTAGAGCAGGCGGCTCATAACCGCTTGGTGGTTGGTTCAACTCCAACCTGCCCCACCAGTTAAGCAATACGCACGACCTCATGGCTTTGCCGGAGGTCGTTTTTATTTTCTCTAAGGGGCGCTTATAATGCTTACGATGGATGCCAAGAAGATCAAGAGTATATTCAAGATGATAGTCGATGTTCGTAACATCACACTTTTTTTCTTCTTGCTGTTTGCACTATCCCTCACTTGGAGTACGGCCAAGACGATTCGAAAGAATAAGCTACTGGAAGCAGACATTGCCCATCTCCAAGCGGAGGTTGAGATAAAGGAGCTGGAGAACAAAGTCGCGCAGCTGAACAACGAGTATTACAAGACCGATAGCTTTTTGGAGTTGGAAGCACGCCGTAAACTGAACAAAGCCCTGCCGGGTGAGAAGCTGGTCATCCTCCCCAAACATACGGTGGAAGAGTTAACTGTCACAGAGACCGAGGATGAGCTATTCCATACTAATACACCTATGGAGAATGCTCGTGATTGGTTGTACTACCTCGCCCCATCACTACGAAAAAATTAGCAAAAATTACAATAGAAGTGATCCTGACTCAAGACTATGATTGGGGGATAGTAATCAAGGAGACATCATGGCGGGAGTCTATAAATCATCCGAACGAAGCCACAGGCCTTATGACCGAGAAACACGTGAAGCGCACGAAGGTCAAAGCGACCAAGTAAGGGAGCGAGTAGCTGAGGGGTCGGGTAAGGCTGCGACTGAAGCCGCTGAAGTACTAAAAGCAAAACTCGACGATTTATTGGACAATATCGACGAAGTACTTGAAGTGAATGCCGAAGAATTCGTCAAAGGTTATGTCCAAAAAGGTGGCGAGTAGTTCATCACCCAAACACTAATCCCGCTCAATGTTGCCACTGGGCGGGTTTAGCGCGTGATGCCTCTCAGGAGGCATGACTGTGCGTCAGCGACGAGGGTACCGTGAGGTGTCTCGCTATTGAGGCAACCCAGAATACCACTGCGTTGATCATGAGCAGGACAACATAGTCTGAGACTACGAAGGCCACACCAAGAACTGCCAGCACTAGTGTGGCACTTGCCAATACACCAGTAGTGAGAGTCCAGCCGGTGCTTCTGTCTTCATCGAGAACATAGCTGAAGACGTAGCCGATGGCCAACAACGCAGCCAACCCGACTATAGTCCATCGCATACTAGAGATTAGTGGCCAATCCCATTCCCAAAAGTAAGCGCGCTCCAAAAGAACCGCGCCACCCATGGCTAGAGTCGTCACACCATCTTTCCATGTGATACGCATGACTCATTTCCTCCTTTCCGTCTTGACTATAGCGAATCTAGTAAGGAGATGCATTGACCTGCGTCACCTATGGTTGTCTCCTGGTATCGTATATATCTTTCAGGGCGTGGAGTTCCATGTAATCCCTGAAATGTATTGCGCACGGTTTATTCATAGTTTTGATAGAGTAGTCGCCTATACGTGTATGGAGGATAACTGTGGCCGATAACCCGCCCTGGAAGAAACTAAGCCCGGTGATCATGTCGTAGGTGATCTCTTCAACTTTCAGAAACAGCGGTTTTTTGTCGATAAAAACAAGCCGCTCATCGGTAGCGACTAGAAGTGCTCTGCCGGATTCGTTGTGTCCATAGATGGCGCCTCTGATATGTTCATCACTTCTCAAGAGGGTAGGCAGTTCACGACACTCCGAGTAGATAAGGCCCCACGGATTGAAACCACAGGCTCGTAGTTCGTCCACGACCTGAGCGTATCGTGTGTTGACAGATACCGTAGAGACGTCACGTGTGGCTGATCCATTGCGACGGGGTGCTACTACCGAATGCTGTGTGTACATCTCTGCCTCCCTCCACCACCCATTAAACAAGCCGAGAGTCGTCCTGTCGTTGACGCAGGTCACAAGAGGCTCCCAGATGGTCTAGGAACTGAGCTTGTTTTCTAGTTTTTTGAGATTGTTGATGACGATACCAGAGCGGCCGATACTGACTAGTCCCTCGTCTTTTAGCCTGTGCATCTCACGACTGACTGTTTCACGAGACAAGCCTGTCCTTGCGGCTAATCCACTTTCATTGACATCTAGTCGATAGGAGCTCAAGCCCTTAGCATGCCCGAAACGACGACACTCGGTGATGAGTTCATAGACGAGCCGGTTCTGGGCATTGTCAAACATCAGATGGACCATTTTGCCAGCCATACCCTCGGCTCCGACATATATTCGTCGGAGTAGATCGAACATGACATCCGGATGAGACTGCAAAAATTCGACAGTGGCTTCAGGGTCGGCCATACGGACGGTAGTGTCTTCTTCGGTTTTATAAAAAAACTGGTTAGGTGTTTTGGTCAAAGCCCATGACATGGGGATATAGGCGCCGGCGGAGAACACATTGACGATAACCTCCTCACCCTTACTCGAAACGTCGTAAACACGTATCTTGCCTCTGATAATGTAATAAACCGATTCCGGGTCTTCGCCTGCAAAGATGATGATCTCACCTTTGGGGTAGGAACGCTTGGGATACTTTGCAAAAAAAGCGGCGATAGTCGTACGGACTTCAGACTTCATGCCAATCTCCTCACTCTGACTATATGCCTCTCTGTTACAAAACGAAAGAGTGATACCTCGCCGTGCCGCTTGCTACTGGACGATAAGTGTCCCTCGATCGCTATCATTTTTGTGATTGTGGTATCCATGAGTGCCTGTCCGATTGACTGTAAACGTCTTTGTCTCGCCACCTGGAATTGAACCAATATTAAGCTCAGGATTGTCGGTGTGATCAGGGTGTGGATCGGAGTCGAATTGTAACTCACGTGACGAATCGTTTTTGATGGATACTTGATTACCTGATTTTATGGTTAGCGTAGTTGGGACAAAACCGGTGTTCGTGTAGGTGATGAGGTTGGTGCTAGTCGCTGGGGTTGATGTCTGGGGTATCGATGTCGAACTATTCTCAGGGGTCGAATCAGAACTGCGTGCCAACAAATAGACGGGGATGCCTATTACAAGAACTATAACAGCGATGATTACAGGTAGTGATTTATTCATGCTCAGTCTCCTTTATCATAATGATTATCCTCCTATAACCTTATCCGAAGCAAATTGATATACTTGCATAGTAATGAATAGAAAAATCTTGATTTTCCTGATCATCGTCGTGCTATTGATCATAAGTGGAGGGGTTTACTTGCTCACAAGTGATAGCGCCAAAGATTCCAAGATCCAGATGATGGAGTCGAACAATCAAACTGCAGTCCCGCAAACTACAACTGCTCAGCCATCAGTAACCAAAGGGAAGTATGTCGACTACACCACTGAAGTTATCGCCGATACGTCGGGCACAAAGCTGTTGTTCTTCCATGCCCCGTGGTGTCCGCAGTGTCGTGATCTAGACATTGATATTAAAAAAGGCACCATTCCAGACGGCACAACTATCATCAAAGTGGACTATGACACACATCAATCGCTTCGCCAGAAATATGGTGTGACGATACAGACTACTATCGTCAAAGTAGACGATGCCGGTGGTCTGATTAAAAAGTTTGTGGCTTACGATGATCCGACACTCCAGTCGGTTCTAGAGAATCTCTGATGGCACTGCTGATACTTTCGTTTATAGCGGGAGTACTCACGGTAGCAGCACCATGTGTCTTGCCTCTACTGCCAGTTATCATAGGTAGTTCACTGCTGGAGTCCTCCAAGGATAAACCTACTAGGCGCTGGTTACGGCCCTTGGTTATAGCCCTGAGCTTGGCAATATCGATCATATTGTTCACGCTACTTATCAAAGCTACGACGGCGCTGCTGGGAGTACCGCAGATGGTCTGGCAGGTCGCGTCGGGCGGCATTGTGGCATTATTTGGAGTTTATTATCTATGGCCGCACGGATGGGAGAAGCTGTCGGCCAGAACCGGGCTATTTACGCAAACCAATGTCGTTCTAGGGAAAGCTTACCAGCATCAAGGTCTCGCGACGCCTATCCTCATCGGTGCGGCACTGGGTCCGGTTTTCAGTAGCTGTAGTCCGACATATGCTTTGATTGTCGCCACAGTACTACCGGTGTCATTTGCCAAAGGTGTAATCTATCTCACGGCATATGCGGTAGGGATGAGCGTTACGTTGTTGTTGGTGGCGTATGTGGGGCAAGCTTTTGTAGCCAAACTCCGTTGGCTGAGTAACCCTGAGGGCTGGTTCAAGCGAGTGTTAGGTCTGCTATTTGTAATCGTTGGTGTCATGGTCATCCTCGGACTAGACAAAAAACTTCAAACCTATGTGTTAGATAGAGGTTGGTATGACCCGATAAGTAATCTAGAGCGTCACTTGACTGACTAGGCATCGATTACGAGCCCCAGAATCGCTTATGCTAGAATGAGGCCATGAAACGTAACAAAGTCTTACACTCAGGCTTTGCTCATATTTGGTTAGTACTGTGCGTAGTTGTGGTTGTAGCGCTCATCGGGGTCATCGGTACTCGTGTCGCTAGGAAAAACAGTGGGCTTAAATTAGGACCTATCAGTATAGGCGAGGAAAGTGCTGACTCGGATAATGATCGGGATAATGAGTGGAAGAAAGGGTGCTCCGGTAAGGATAAAGTCATGATGACACATCTACCGATGAATATCGACGATGTGGCGACGGTGACACCATATGGACTAGTAGCAGGAGCGCATGTCACGCCGATTGATCACCTGTATTTTTATCCTAAAGAGGGACCTCGTGACAAATATCCGGTCTACGCGATGGCAGACGGAACGATCATCGGGATTAGCGTACGGGGCGTCAATGTTAGCTCCGGGGAGCAACGCCCTCCCGAGTACCGATTCGAGATCCAACATTCGTGCCAGACAGTTAGCTATTTTGATCTAGTAACAAAGCTTGATCAAAGCATACTCAAAGAGGCACCGGATGCGGCGACTAAAGGGACTAACAAGCGCATAGCGGTCAAAGCCGGACAAGAGGTAGGTAGAATCGGTGCCCAATCGCTAGATACAGCCGTCTATAATATGGACCTGACTCTACCTGGATTCATCACCCCATCTTTGTACAAAGCCGAGCCATGGAAAATTCATACCGACGATTTTTTCAGCTATTTCAGAGAGCCGCTACTTAGTCAGATGCTGGCCAAAAACGCACGTAAGGCAGAGCCACGGAGTGGCAAGATTGACTATGACCAGCCCGGTAAGCTAATCGGCAACTGGTTCCTCGAGGGAACTTATGGGTACGCAGGGTCGAAAAGCGGCACATATGGTGTAGGTTCTGGTGGTAGAGGCTACTGGAGTGGTCATTTAGCCATATTCCCCGATGCTTACGATCCCACCATGATAATTGTCTCTGTCGGCGAGTTTACGAATGGGCAGCCGGAGGCCTTTGCCGTTGTGGGAAACACTCCAGACCCAGCGAAAGTTACCAAAACCGACGGTGTTATCAAATATGAACTAGTTCAAGCTCCAGCCGGGGTTGGACCTGATGGGCAGAGGACGGCACAACAGGGTCCGCAGCAAGTGAGGGGAGTGATACTACTACAAGTGTTAGATGGCGAGAAGCTAAAAGTCGAAACTTTTGTCGGTAAAACTGGCGCCCAGGTCTCTGGCTTTACCAGTGCTGCCAAGACATACGAACGCTGAAACCTGTCTGTATTGTTGAATATGTCACGTATGTGATAGATATCACATACACATTTGAAAAGCCGTTATTATACTGGAGTTTAGAACGGAGGTAGGTTATGAGCAGATTTAAATCTCTAGCCCTGACAGGGTTGGTGGTGGTTGCTATATCACTTGGCTGGGTTGGTTTAGCAAACGCGCATAGTTTTCACTCAGGGACATCGGTAACTTTGAGTCAAGGTCAGTCTATCCATGAGTCGGTATTTGCTGGTGGACGGACGATTGATATCGACAATGAAGTTTTCGGGGATATTTTCTGTGCCGGACAGACAGTGCATGTGTCGGGAGTTGTGCACGGAGACGTACTTTGTGCCGGACAGACGGTTAATGTCTCGGGCAAAGTTGATGGTGATGTCCGTCTGGCCGGACAGACCGTAACTCTCGGGGCCACTGTAGCAGGTAACGCTACGGTCGCCGGACAGAGTTTTACGCTAGAGTCGGGGAGCAAGATTGGCGGTGATTTAACAATCGGTTCAACCGACGCAGTCATCAACGGTGTGGTTGGGAGAGATATGGCGGTCGGTGGTGACTCGGTAACGATCACTGGTGAAGTCGGTAGGAATATCAAAGGATCACTCAATACCTTGACTCTGTCGTCCAGAGCCCGGGTTAATGGTGATATCAACTATACGAGTACCAAAGACCTCACTAGGGACTCAGGGGCTACGGTGAGTGGTACTATCAAGCGTACAGAGCCGGTTCAACCCAACAAGTCCAAGCACTGGGCAGTCTTCGGTTTTGGGATATGGTGGTTCGTCTACTGGTTTGCCTCAATGCTGCTCACGGCGATGGTCATTGCACTCCTTTTCCCGCGTATGTTGCAGTCCGTAACTGATAAAGCCATGCCTAATCCATGGAAGGCCGCACTAACTGGTTTTCTGGCGAACGCTGCGCTGCCGTTTGTGCTCATTCTCCTAGCGATTACGGTCATCGGTATACCTCTAGCTCTGATGGTTATGCTACTCTGGTTCGTCGTGCTGTTGCTCAGTGGCCCGCTCTTTGGCTACTATCTGGGTCGCCTCATACTGCCTGACTCCAAGAAACCACTACTCATCATGTTATTGGGCGCCAGCATCTTACTTGTCCTCTACTTCATACCGATCGTTGGCTTCCTGGCTTTACTCGCCGTGATGTGGCTGGGTTCGGGCATGCTACTACTCGACATATTCCAACGAACACCAACTCCAACTTACGATCTTGAAGCGTCTCCAGTCAAGAAATAACAAACACGTTCATAGCCTCATACTTGTAAGCAACCCACTGTGGGTTATTTGCCTTCGGCTTCGTTGACTGTTAGCGTCTTTTTCAAGCAACCGATTGGATCCTGAGCTGCAGGATTGTAGAGTTCGAGTCCTGTAGTTGTCTCCCAATCGTTCTGCGTCTTAGTTAGGTCACTGATAAGTTTGTCTTTGACGCTGGAAGCGAGGAGAGTAGTCGGGCAGAGGTGTGTTGTCGTGTCACCTTCGTCTTTGTTGATCTGGATCTCGAAGCGAAGTGCGCCGTTGCCTTGTTTGGCCGGTTCACCGATGACGTCGCCGGCTTTGACGACTCCATCTTTTTTCACCGCCACATTGGTGACATGGTCGTAACCGATAGTCCATTTGGAATTGGCTTTGGGTTGGATAAATACCTCCCAGTCACTGGTCTCGGGCTGTTCTTTGATAAATCCGACGATGCCATCGATAGCTGAGATGAGTTTGGTGCCGCTCTTCAGCGATGAGAATTCGAAGTTTGGATTCAGTCTATTACCGCTAAGTTTGTCACCAAATACATAGAAGCCTTTGAGGCCTTGGCTCGTGAACTCCCGAGTCGCGTCTTTGGTGATTAGTACATCCGAAAGATTCACTCCTAGGTTCTGAAGACTGATGTCTGATTCGGCAGTTGAAGCTGATGATTTTTCGGTTGCCGAAGCTGTACTAATGTTTGTTTGTGTAACTGACTTTTTGTCTTTTTGAGTTACACGCCACCCTATTAGGCCAACAGCGACGATAGTAACTATCAGGACTATTGCGATTATATGGCCAAAGCCATATTCGTTATGCTTTTTCATCATACTTGATTAAAGGATAAGCGTAATGATTGTAGGATGCAAATTTGAGTTAAGTAAAGCCGTGGATTATTCGATATATTTCGTTTATGCTTCTAGCGTGAACATATACACTACTCGAGAAGCTGGTTTCTCACATGTTCTAATTGTAGTGATTTTAGTTGTGGTCGCTGTTGTGGGATTCGTTGGTTGGCGGGTAGCCACTAGTTCTGGTACTGACACGACTAAGACGAGTACGGTAGCCACAGAGACCACTACATCGAACACGACCAAGAGCGGTACGACAAATACTACCAATACCAAAACCACACCATCCACACCCAAAGCCAAAGACCCAGACAGTGCTTCGACTATTGATAGTCCCCAGAAAGTCGCTACTAAAACCGGCGGACAGTATTTCTACTATGGTGCACCAGCTGGTCAGAACAACGCTTCTCCCAAGAAGATCTTTATAACTCTCCACGGTACTGAAGGGTCTGCCGAGAAAGATTATGAAATTTGGAAACCGTTCGTCAAAGAGACGCAATTTGCGCTAGCCACTCTGAATTGGTGGGATGGAAGTGGCGATCAAACCTCCGACTATACTGCGCCAGATGTCATCAAGGCCCAGATTCATGATTTTCTATCGAGTCAAGGATATGCGTCTGGTGATGTGGTTGTGCTCGAGGGTTTTTCGCGGGGGAGCGCTAATTCTTATTCTGTTGCAGCACTTGATCGAAGCGATTCGTCGCCCATGATTGATCTGGTCGTATCGTCTTCTGGTGGTGCCGAGTCTACGTACTACGATTCAACAACCAAGAGCATTCCTGCCAAAACGCAGTCGAAGATATTTGGTGGAGTCTACTGGATACTGGCCTGTGGCAAAAAGGATCCTAACCCGACGCGAGACGGGTGTGAAGCTATGGAAGCCACCAAAACCTTCGTGAGCAACAAAGGCGCAACAGTACTCGGCACGCTCTCTGACCCCAACGGTGGGCACGGTGCATTGACGACGAGTTCGCTCGGCCTTGCGAAGCAAATGTTTGAACTTATAGAACAGAAGCTGTAACAGAGATCCTACCTGTCTTCGGACTGACAGACATAGTTATTGTGGGCACCTAATGCGACCGAATTGTCACATATTCTGACCGAGAATTGCCTGTAGTTTAGGCAAATTGAGGAGCGTAAAGAGATGCTCCTTTTGACCTACGAGTTCCTCTTCGAAAAGTAATTCTAGGGCTCGGCTTGTCGTCTCTCTTGTCGTATTGATAGAGTCGGCAATGTCTTGATGAGTTACAGGGACGTTGATTAAAATCTCTGAGCCGATGTTCTTGCCAAATCTCTCAGCCAGACCGATTAGTTCGGATACTACTCTTTCTCGAGCGGAGCGGAACTCAAGTGTTTGAATTCTCTGAGTGTAGTCAGTGATAATATTGACGGCTTGTTTCAGCACCTCCTGAGATAGCCAGCTATTGTTGCCCATGGCGGTGCGAAGTCTGTCTTTGGGCGCTCGGAGAACCGTGACGTCTGTCATGGCTTCATACGATAAGCCTGTCGTGTGGGCTCCGTCCAGCGCCCATGGCAGGGGTATAAATTCACCCGCCTCATGGATAATCAGGAGGTTCCCGTGTCCCACTTTGGATACAGAGTGAGCTTTGACAAAACCATCCTTTATAAGATATACCCCTTCCGGCTCGTCGAAACCATTGATGATCGTTTCGTCTTTGGTGAAGTGCATGAGGAGCCCATCACTGAAATAAGCTTCTATAGACTCCTCTGCGGACTGGGTGTATATGGCCATAGTGTCAGTATATACGTATAACTTGTATGTCTTTGTGATAAAGCACACATATAATTTCTGTCAAAAGCACTATAGTAATCAGTAGCACGCTGTCATTGTAGAGTGCATTACGAGGGGGGATGTACAAAAATGCTAGGCTTTGTTCGCTAAGTCCAACCTTGGGAAGGGGCAAATATGTCGTATGATTTTCGATCATCGAGAGACAAACAACAAAATCGCCCAAAAGTTAGTTTCAGACAGTACCTCTATAACTCCGGGGAGTCGCCTGATGATTTCTCGGGTGCCTCACCGGCAGAACTTGACGCAGAGTTACTAGAGAATAGTTATCTCTTGAGGCGGCAATTCCGCAGGACTGCACAGAAGTTGCGGAATCACATCTCATAGTGACACAAAAGACCCCTACGAGGGGTCTTTTGTTGTGTGACGCCTACGCTTAAGCTGTTAGTTTCAATCTTTATTTAATGTGACGAGCTTTGCTACTCCCCACGCAACTACACCGTAAACTACCATCGCTACTAAAGTGTATACCTCAAAGCGCGATACACCGTATGAGTAGTTGTCATAGCCAAACAAACTAAAAAACGGTGCTACGAATGGGTGAGACATGTCGTAGATTATATTCGCAAAGGCGTTTGTAGTGTTGGCGCCCAACAGCGAAAGCGCAAACCTAAACCCAAGCAGTACTAGCAGTACGCCTGAGACAAACCAAACGACTCTCTCGGCAACATTACGTTGATGAGCCTTGTTGTCTTGACTATCTGAGATGTTAGTTGTTTTCTGTACTGTATCGCCGGACTGAGTAGTCGTCTCGGTGATTTTTTGGGTATCTTCGTTCATTGTGAATTCCTCTCTATGTTAGATGTGGGCAAGTCTTAGCCTCTGCCTCGTCGAGCGACCACGTCGTAGATAAATACAATCAAGGCGACTACGAGGATAACGTGTATGAGCGGTGTAGTGACATTGATAGCAACCACCCCAAGTAGCCACAATACTCCCAGTATGACCGCGACAGTTAAAAGCATATCTATCTCCTGTTACAGGCTCATTATGGTCGTGATGATCCAAAAAGTATGTGCGCTACGTCACATAGAGTATGATCTACCAGACATGAAACAAAAAACTGTCTTGAAGCTTGCGATTCATCATCCCTAACCTTCATTGACTGGTCGTATCAGATCTGTTAGGATATCTAAGCCTTTTGAAGCTATTGTTGTAGTTCACCAAATTTGCGAAGAGGAAGCGACTAGAGAGTGGAAGTCCCGCTAAGGCGGAACAGAAGCTGATCGTCATTCCGATGATACCGCGGGGTAGAGCAGTGGCAGCTCGTGTGGCTCATAACCACAAGGTCGCCGGTTCGAGTCCGGCCCCCGCTACCAAAACAAATCCCTCACCTTTGGTGGGGGTTTTGTTTTGGTAATCTGGGTCAGGTTTTGAATTGGCGACTCAGATTTGCTGAAAGCAAAGATGATAGTCGCCGGATTCGACGCCAGTGGAGTCACGCGCAGATACTCGTATCGAGCATGACGAAATGCGCGAGCGCAGCGAGGACCGGCCGGTTTTAAAGTGCATAGTGACCACCTGAATACTGGAAGTCGCGTGCCTATTTATCCGACAAATACTTCAACCCGGCGCTGACACCAAACGAGGATAAGACTACGAATCCGAGTGCGAGGAGAACTTTGAATAGTAATTCGGGCGGTGCGCCGTCCATAGGCGTACTGAGGATCATAGTGACGCCCATGACTCCAAAAAGAATTGATGCTGAGATAAATACCTGGGTGGCTAACTTTTGAGCGTCTTTCATGTATCAATTGTAACAAATCCCAGACTCACTCTACCGACATGCCCATACTTAAGCTAACTTCTTCATCGTAATAGTGCCCATCGGTCCTCTCGAATCGTTCTCTGGCAGTAAGACCATCGAATATGCCTCGCCACCGTGCCTCTCCTGTAGTGGGAGCTAAATTACCGCAGTGATCTAGTATCGCACATTGCCCACATAAGCTTTTAACGTGTCCTAATAGCTCTGTCGCTTCGGGAGACATATTCCACCCGGATTCATCACGAAGTTTGCGAAAAACATCTCGCGTCTCGGGTTGCATACAGGCAACCGTGTTTATCCGTTCTTCGAAATAATCCGGTCCGACTATCTGAGCTACTTCTGCTGGAGAAATAGCCACATCAATTAATGACATTTTTATTTTCTCCTCTCTACATCCATGATGCTCCCAATTTTGGGAAATGCAAGAGTTTTACACAAGCTTCTGACAGGCGATCTTGACGGCCTCAGAGTAACTAGGAAAGACATGGATGGTATTGGCTATGTCGGCAGCGGTCAGACCGACACTGACGGCAAGTGCCAGCTCGTGAATAACTTCGCTGGCATTCGGAGCGATGACTGTTCCGCCAAGGATCTGGCCGGACTTACTAGTGATGACTTTGACAAATCCATAATCTTCATCGGTGACGTGGGATTTACCGACGGTTGCGATCGAAGCGGTGGCGACATGCAGTTTTACCCCCGCCTCACGGGCTTCGGTTTCAGTGTGTCCGACAACTGCAATCTCGGGGTTGGTGAAGATTACTCTCGGGATGGCGTGATAATGCATGAGGACTTTGCGCTTGTGTAGTAGATTGTGAGCGGCAACTTTGGCCTGCTGGATGGCGGCGTCGTGGTAGGGAGCTTCGTTGGTTACATCGCCGATAGCATATACATGAGAGGACGAAGTCCTCATGGTTTCATCTACTTTGATACCTCGCACGTTGTATTTGACGCCAACTGCTTCGAGATTTAGATCGACTCTTGGGGTATATTTGGTTGAAACGAGGATGTCATCACAGCTGATCTCGTGTTGTGCGCCGTTTCGGAGATAAGTTACGACTTTGCGACCTCGGAATTTATCAACACCAAGCGCTGTGCTGCCGACCAGCACCTCAATACCTCTGGCTCGGAAGTTATTCTCCACAAAATCACTGGTGGATTTGTCCTCCTCAACCAATAGTCTGGTGTCAGACGTGATGATAGTCACCTGCGAACCAAGTGTGGCGAAGTAATCGGCAAACTCGACGGCCGTGGCATCGCTGCCGATAATCGCCAGGATCTTGGGTGGGGAATTGAGATTGACCGCTTCTTTGTAAGTGAGAAAACCCAGTTCTTCCAAATCGTCAACATCTGGGATAGCCGGGCTACTCCCGGTAGCGATGATAAAATCTCGAGCTTTGTATTTCTGGTCGCCAACTAGGATGGTGTGGTGACCAGTAAACATAGCTTTGCCATTGATAACGACAATCCCATCATCCTGATAAGTGGCTTTGCCTGGTGATATCGATGCGATGACCTCATCTTTGCGACCTCGGAACGACGGATAACTATAGGTGATGGATGGAGTGCGAACTCCGAAGGGCATATTGCTACGTGCCTCACGGTAACGACGGGCTGATTCGATGAGTGACGCCCGAGGGACAACGCTGTAATGCACACTATCTCCTCCGAGATGGTCCTGCTCAACAATCGCGACACTTTTGCCTGCGCCGGCTAAGATATGAGCGGCTACACCACCGGCCGCACCGCTACCGATTACAATGACGTCGAATGATGTTTTGAGTGGAGATGACATATCTGAAGTTTAGTCGTTTTTGTTTGATAAAACTACTGGAATTTTAACATAACTGATATGCAATATAAATACCCTGGCGCTACAGGCAGGGATAATAGTACCAGTAGAAAGTTATTGACAAAATAACAAGCTTATGCTAATATTTAATCACTGTCATGACAACAAACATTAAACAGTAACCCGCAGTTCTTAGGAACTGTGGACGCAGAAAAAGGGTAGAAAACAATGGCTAAATCACCAGAATCTAATCAATACAAATTTGAGTATGAGCTTTCAGACACGCCTGATGAAAGGTTTGACTGGATCGACGAATTACTCAGTGAGTCATCCGCCTCATAAGGCGAGTAGATGAATCAATCAAAAACCCCGATTACTCGGGGTTTTTGATTTGGTAGCAGGGGCGAGATTTGAACTCGCGACCCCAGGCTTATGAGTCCTGTGCTCTAACCAACTGAGCTACCCTGCCGTGAGGGGAATACTATCATATTTCTTATCTGTTATGAAGCCTTTTGATATGATACGGATCATGACAAGCGAATCAGTCTATATTGTCGCCGTATCGGGCGGGGTGGATTCAATGGTTTTATTGCATATGTTAGTAAACTCCGAAATCCAACTACTGAAATCGCAACCTAGGCTAGTTGTGGCGCACTTCGATCATGGCATTCGGTCAGATAGTCACGCTGATGCTGAGCTCGTACAGAAAGTTGCTAAAGACTACGGGCTGGAGTTTGTGTTGGGCAGAGGTAGCCTAGGTCCAGATACGAGTGAAGCAACGGCGAGAGAGAACCGCTATGCATTTCTCAATGAAGCGAGGGAAACGTATGGGGCGGAGGCAATCATCACCGCTCATCATGAGGATGACGTCATCGAAACCGCGGTGCACAACATCATGCGTGGTACAGGTCGAAGAGGACTTACAAGCCTGGCTAGTACCAGAGAATATGTACGACCATTACTCGACATGCCAAAATCTAGACTCGTCGAGTATGCCAGACAACATCATCTGAAATGGCACGAGGACTCGTCGAACGTTGATACCAGATACAGACGCAACTACATCCGGCATGTAGTCTTGCCTAAACTCTACGAAGCAGATCCATCTGCGTGTGACCAGTTAAGATCAATCATTGCTGTCATGAGAGTTATCAACACAGAGATCGATAGTATGCTCGAAGACGTAATTGATAATCTCAAGACCGAGGAGTTACATAGCTATGATCGAGATCATTTTCGTTCGCTGCCAATAGAAGTACAAAGGGAAGTGTTGATGGCAGTATTGCGTCAGCATCAAGCTAGGGATGTTGACCGCAGATCTGTCGATAGACTACTATACGGGATCATGAATCTACCATCTCGTAAACTTATCAATGTATGTCATCATATAGATATGAAAATTTGGCGTGAACGTATTCAGATTGTGGATAGAGGTGGGGAGACAGTATAATGAAGAAAGCTATGGAGAAAAAACGTATGGCAAATGTACCGAAACCCGGTCGTCGCGGGATGAAAAATGCCGGCTTCTTGGCACTGTTGGTGCTCATAGGCCTAGTGGTGTGGGCGGCGACGTCTGGCAACAAACCGACATTGAAGGAGATTCCGCTTTCTGAGGTTGTGACGCGCGCCAACAACGGGGAGCTGAAAAAACTCGAGGTTGGTATCAGCAGTGGCAATATCGATATAACCGAACGCGACAAAGACAAGCCGACTCTCAAAAGTCGCAAAGACCCTCAAACAAGTCTCAAGGATGAAGGCTTAGATACTACCAAAGTTGCTACGGAGTATCGCAAAGAATCAGATACCGGGAGTCTGTGGATCATTGGTGGACAACTGTTTATACCTCTGTTGTTCTTCCTTGGCATATTCTGGATGATGAAACAGGCTCAGGGTCAGGGTAATCAAGCGATGAGTTTCGGAAAATCCAAAGCTCGGCTCTATGGCAACGAGAAGGACATAGTTAGTTTTAAAGACGTTGCCGGTAATGCTGAGGCGAAGCAGGATTTGCAGGAAGTTGTGGAGTTTCTCAAATTTCCGAAGAAATTCGAAGAAGTTGGCGCCAAAATTCCTAAAGGTGTGCTGCTTGTAGGCCCTCCCGGTACTGGTAAGACGATGTTGGCCCGTGCGGTGGCTGGCGAAGCCAATGTTCCGTTTTTCTCAATCTCTGGATCAGAGTTCGTCGAGATGTTCGTGGGTGTTGGTGCCTCGCGTGTCCGTGATCTGTTCGCCAAAGCCAAGAAGAATGCGCCTTGCATCATCTTCATCGACGAGATTGATGCCGTCGGGCGTCGTCGTGGGTCGGGTATGGGCGGCGGACACGATGAACGTGAACAAACTCTCAATCAGATATTGGTGGAGATGGACGGGTTCGAACAAGGTACCAATGTCATAGTGCTGGCGGCAACCAACCGAGCAGACGTGCTTGATCCGGCGTTGCTACGTCCTGGACGCTTTGATCGTCGGGTGATGATCAGCCTCCCGGAACGGGCTGAACGCGAAGCGATTCTCAAAGTCCACTTCGACAAAAAACCACTCGACTCGACTGTGAAGATCAAAGAATTATCGAAGAAAACAGCTGGCATGGCTGGGGCAGACCTTGCCAACCTAGCCAACGAAGCGGCAATCATCGCCGCACGCAACAATCGCAAGATCATCACCGATTCTGATGTTACCGAAGCTTTCGAGAAGGTTGCTATCGGTCCTGAGCGTAAGTCTAGAGCCATGTCAGACAGGGAAAAAGAACTTTCTGCTTACCACGAGGGCGGTCATGCGCTAGTAGGTGCAGTACTCTCACGCGAAAGTTATGTCCACAAGGTCACAATCATCCCGAGAGGCGGTACGGGCGGGGTCACTTGGTTCCTCGATGAAGATGACAAAAGTTATCATTCAATCAACGAGTACAAAGACGTATTGGCTCGTGTCTTGGGTGGACGTGTAGCCGAAAAGGTTATCTATGGTGACAACTCGGTCACCACGGGTGCTGGCAACGATCTCCAGAAAGCGGCACAAATGGCTCGCGAGATGGTAGCTGAGCAGGGGATGGGTTCCAAACTTCGCAACAAAGCGTTTCATACTGAGGATGGCATGATGTTAGATCGCTTGGTTCATGAACGTAACTACTCAGAAGAAACAGCCAAGATGATTGACGAGGAAGTCGCCGAGCTTATCGATGAAGCCGCCAAGCGAGCCGAGGTCGTTATCAGACAAAACCAAGTGTTCCTGGAGAAGATCAAAGTCGCCCTACTAGAGAAAGAAACCCTAGACGCTGACGAAGTGAAGAAACTTTTTGTTGGTACTAAATTACCCAAAGACGCTGCACTTCTGGCTTAGAAACCTCGAAATATATCGGCTTGGTGGAAAAGGACGACGTCCCTATAATTAGTCGGTAATGAATCGCTTCCTTAGACGTGCCAATGCCAAACTAACTGTCGGCAATGCTGCCTGGTTGTTATCAGGTTCGGCATTTATGTCGATGTTCTTAGGATTATGGCGCGAACGCTTACTGGCCGGTAATGTTGGACTAAACAATCCATTGTATAGCGCCTACCTAACGGCATTCCGCGTACCGGATTTCATGTTTGCCATACTGACCTCCGGCGCACTAAGTGTGACGTTTATTCCAATACTCAGCGAGCGTCTGAGCAAGGGCAACCGCAAATCAGCCTGGGAGCTGTCGTCAAGTCTGATGAACTTCATGGCTCTGTTGGCTCTCATTGCTTCGATCATCATGATTATTTTTGCGGGGCCTCTCAGTAAATTACTGGCGCCTGGTTTTGACAGTGAACTACAGGCTCACGTAGCGACAATGATGAGGTTAATGTCTGTCAATCCATTCCTGTTTGCGATCTCGAGCGTGATGGCTAGTATGCAACAAGCTGTCAGGCGATTTTTCTTCGTAGCGTTGGCACCGTCTGTTTACAATCTCTGTATCATCCTCGGGGTCATCTATCTCTACCCGCGCTTCGGTATAGAGGGTGTAGCTTTCGGCGTGATCATCGGAGCCATCGTGCAGCTCATCACTGCGGCCAGTGGGCTACAGGGCTTAGGGTTCGTTTACTTCCCCAGGATTTTTTGGAAAAACCATGGATTTCGGGAAGTTTTGCGCATCTTGCCGGCTCGTTCTTTTGACCAGAGCATTGACTATGTGAATAACATCGTCGAGAATAACATCGCTTCGGGGATCAGTAAGACAGCGGTCGGTCTATATCAGGTCGCTTTCAACCTACATGCTGTGCCAATCAACCTCATCGGTGTCGCGATATCAACGGCGGCATTCCCGCAGATGACGGAGCGTATCAACCAGGGTCGTCCTGATCTGTTCAAAAAGGAACTACTCGCAGTACTTCGAATTATCATCTGGCTGGCGATGCCGGTCAGTGCCATAGCTTATTTTGGTCGCGGATATCTAGTTCGTCTCGTCACGGGTCAGGGCAACAAGGTCGTGGCCTCCCTGGTCGGGTTACTAGTGGTATCGATTTTCTTCCGTTCGATATTCCATATCATGTCTCGTGTCTATTATGCTCATCACGATACCAAAACGCCGCTCAAAATCTCGGTTTTCTCGATATTGCTTAACATCACCCTCGCCATTACACTTGCCAGGCCAGGTGCTTATGGCATACAAGGCCTAGCAATTGCCCAATCTCTAACCGCGCTTGTGGAAGTGATGATTCTGATCACTGTTCTGACGAAACGTTACCCTGGATTTTTCACTATGTCGTTTCTGACAGGTATCCTGCGGATGATTTCAGCGACGGGTATCATGTCGTTTGTTCTCTATACTCTTATAAGGGTTTTGCCGTTGCGAGTCTCTGACAAGGGGCTTTTCTCGCTCATGCCTAAGTTCAGTATCATCGTCGGTTGCAGCATGATCGTGTATGTCATCGTCTCGGCATTGTTCAAGCTTCGTGAAGCTGATCCGATTATAAAAAGAGTCAAACGGGCCATATTCTTCCAAGCCAAACCCGATAGTCCAATCACCTGATCTGTTATACTCTGCTGGATATGAATCAATTCTCTAAATCATTGCAGTCGGTTTGGTTGAAGTGCAAGGCTACGACGAGAAGCAGAGCGAGTCGTATATGACATACGATGAGCGAGCATCGGAGTCGTTAACGCCGCAATTCGCCAAAAACACTGCCAGAGTTAGCGACTCTGGCGCTAAGCAGGGCAGTGTGACCGATCAGTCAATGATTCGGAATTTTTGTATTATTGCGCATATAGATCATGGCAAGAGCACGCTGGCTGATCGTTTGCTCGAGTTGACCGGAACAGTCGAAAAGCGCTTGATGAAAGAACAGCTGTTAGACAAGATGGATCTGGAGCGTGAGAAGGGCATTACCATCAAGTTGGCACCAGTACGGATGAAGTACAAAGATTACGAATTAAACCTGATCGATACCCCTGGGCATGTTGATTTTAGCTATGAAGTGTCCCGTAGTCTGGAGGCCTGTGAGGGCGCGCTGCTCGTCGTCGATGCATCTCAAGGAATCCAGGCTCAGACTCTGGCGAACGTGTACTTGGCTCTGGCCGCAGATTTGACGATTATCCCTGTGCTGAACAAAATTGATCTGCCAGCCGCTGATGTCGAACGCGTAAGCAATGAAGTTGTCAGTCTTCTGGGCTGCAAGAAAGAAGACATATTACTTATCTCGGCAAAAACTGGCCAGGGAGTCGATGAGGTCTTGGAGCATGTCGTTCGACTAGTCCCACCACCACATGGTGATGTCGAGGCGCCCGCTAGAGCTCTTATCTTTGACAGCTATTACGACGACTATCGAGGCGTTATCCTCTATGCTCGCGTTGTGGACGGTCGCATAAATAAAAGCGACGCTATACTGATGATCGGCACCGGGAGTCAGGGCATTGCTCTCGAAGTTGGTTCGCTGGTACCAAATACCAGTTCACAACCGGCACTTACCACTGGCGAGATCGGCTACATCATCACCAACCTGAAATCGACCAGTGAAGCCAAGGTCGGTGATACTGTGACGCTCGTCAAAAACCCGAGTGTCGAGCAGTTACCGGGATATAAAGACGTGAAGCCATTCGTCTACGCTGGGCTATTCCCTGACAGCAATGAGAATTACCAACTACTCAAAGACGCTATCGCCAAATTATCACTAAGTGACTCGGCACTAGTATTTGATCCTGAAAACTCACCGGTGCTTGGTTTTGGCTTCCGAGTTGGTTTCCTGGGTTTGCTTCATATGGACATCGTAAAAGAGCGTTTGGAACGTGAATACAATCTCGAACTCATCATAACTAACCCATCAACAGACTACGAAGTGTCGCTGTTGAACGGCGAGGAACTGATTATCAAATCGGCTTCGGAGTTGCCTGATGTGGCAAGTATCCGAGAGATTCGCGAACCATGGATCAAGGGTGAGGTAGTTTGCCCGAAGACTTTCGTCGGTTCAGTACTGCAACTTATCACGACTTCTCGTGGACAACACAAAAATATCAACTACGTCGACGCCCAGCTGGCGGTTATAGACTTTGAAGCTCCTTTGGCAAACCTGCTCACCAATTTTTATGACCAGCTCAAAAGTATCACCAGTGGTTACGGGTCGTTCAATTATGAACTGAACGATTATCGAGCTGAGGATCTAGTGCGTTTGGATTTCTACGTCGCTGGTGACCGTGTCGATGCACTAAGTATTATGGTGCATCGTTCGGAGTCGCAAACAATTGGCCGAGAGACGGTTGAAAAGCTTAAAGAAGTCATCCCCAGACAAATGTTCCAAGTTAGTCTCCAGGCTGCTATCGGCGGTAAGTTTATCGCTCGAGAGGATATCCCAGCTATGAAAAAAGACGTGACCGGGTATCTCTATGGCGGCGACGTCTCACGCAAGAAAAAGTTGTGGGCTAAGCAGAAAAAGGGCAAAGAGCGTATGAAGCGCTTCGGTAAAGTCGACATCCCCGCCGAGGCCTTTACAGTCATGCTAAAACGCGACTAAGTACTTGCGTAGGGGACGGTCCTCTACGCAAGTACCATTAGAATTTTAGGCTTTTTGCAGTTCGGCGAGGGCGTCGAGGATTTCTCTCACATGTTTCAGCGGGCTGACTTTGATAAACTCTCTGACAATTTCACCGTCAGGGTTGATGATAAAAGTGTTGCGCATGATACCCATGTATTTCCGACCATACATTGATTTCTCTTTCCACGAGTCATAAGCCTGGATTGTCTCAGTGCTTGGGTCGCTGAGCAGAGTGAAATTGAGGTTAAACTTCTTAGTAAAGTTCTCGTGACTTTTGACTGAATCTTTACTGATGCCGATCACCACTGCGTTACCGTACTCGGCGATAGCATCGCGAGCATCACGGAAACTACACGCTTCGACGGTACATCCCGGGGTATTGTCTCGCGGATAAAAATACAGAACAACCCAGTGACCACGATAGTCTTTCAGAGAGTGCTCCGTGCCGTTTTGGTCTGGCAGTGTAAAATCAGGTGCTTGTTTCATCAGTTCCTCCATATAGTGCTATCAATCTACTATATCATTGCGCGAGAAGCTGCTAGCACTCTTGACTCCGGAGTGCCAGCTAACTTACCATATAGACAGTATGACAGAGAGACAAACGGCCATCCTAAGAGCTATTGTTGAGCAATATGCCGAAGTAGCGAGCCCAGTGGGCTCGAGCCTGTTGGCGCGCGCTTTCGACGTCTCTAGTGCAACTATAAGGGCTGAGATGGCCGATCTTGAACGAGAAGGCTACATCATGCAGCCCCACACCTCGGCTGGACGCATCCCTACCGATAAAGGCTATCGATATTACGTGAACAATGTCGCCGATATCGACGAGACGGCTTCTGAACGACGAGCAGAACGGGCCCTTACTACGCGTGTGATGGACGGTGGGTTACCCGAGCGCACCATTCGTAACGCCGTCGATACGCTTGTCGAACTGACACATAATCTAGGTCTCGCTACAATTGGTGATCAGCTGTACATGAGTGGTCTTTCCAATCTCTTTGGTCAGCCGGAATTTATGCAAGCAGGTCAAGTGAAGGAGGTAGCTCGTTTACTCGATAACTTGGAGCCCTGGCTGCGTGAAGCGGCGCCTAACAAACCGTTGAGTGTCTATATTGGTCAAGAGAATCCCATAGGTCGCAATTCTGGTTGTAGTTTAATTATTAGTCGTTTCCGTAGCCCGTATAGTGATCGAAGTTATATCGGGGTTTTGGGTCCAACCCGCCAAAGCTACAGAGGTACGATTGCTTTAGTCCAAAGAGCCGGTGAAGCATTAGAGCAGGTTTTGTAGGAGGGAAGAATGAGTAAAAAACCACAGCACCCAAAGCACGATGATCTTGAAGCAAAACTTCGGGAATTGACTGAAGCTTTGCAACGCGAGAGGGCAGATGCTATGAATATTCGCCGTCGTCACGAAGAGCAGATAACTGGACTCAAAGATTTAGTCAAGACAGGTATTATCCGCGACTTGCTGCCGGTCATAGATAACTTTGAGCGATCTCTAAAACACATTCCGAAAGACTTGGAGAGTAACGAGTTCGTACGCGGTATCGAGGGCATTGTAAAGCAATTCGAAAAAACTGTATCTGATTTAGGTGTAGAGAAAATAAAGACTGTCGGCGAACCATTTGATCCAAACCTGCATGAAGCAGTCAGCGTGGAAGAAGGTGAAGGTGAGGTAGAGACAATAGTCGAAGAATTGCAATCAGGTTATAAGGTCGGCGACATGGTCATCCGTCCAGCGATGGTAAAAGTTTCATCGAAATAGGATTAGCACTCTTGACATGAGAGTGCCAGAATAATACAATTTCTATCAATTGGCACTGTAGTATAATGAGTGCCAGAATCTCACATTTTTAGCATAAAAGGAGCAATCTTATGGGTAAGATTATCGGAATTGACTTAGGTACTACTAACTCGGCTATGGCAGTCATGGTGTCTGGCAAGCCAGAAATCATCGCCAATGCTGAAGGTAATCGCACCACGCCATCTGTCGTAGCTATCAACAAAAACGGCGAACGTCTCGTCGGGCAAGTTGCACAACGGCAGCGTGTAACCAATGCCTCGAATACCATCTATGGTGTCAAGCGACTCATCGGTCGCAAGTTTGAGGACAAGGAAGTCCAAAAAGACATCGACATCATGCCCTACAAGATCGTGAAAAGCGGTAGTGGCGTCAAAGTAACCATGGCTGACAAAGACTATAGCCCGGAAGAAGTCAGCGCTATGATTCTAGGCAAATTGAAAGCCGACGCCGAGGCCTACCTAGGTGAACCTGTTACTGAAGCCGTCATCACCGTCCCCGCATATTTTGACGACTCGCAGCGTCAAGCTACTAAAGACGCTGGTAAAATCGCTGGACTCGAGGTAAAACGAATTATCAACGAGCCAACTGCTGCCGCTCTGGCTTACGGTCTGGACAGTAAAAAAGAAGAGAGAATCGTGGTTTTCGACCTCGGTGGTGGTACGTTCGACGTCTCTATTCTCGAACTAGGTGATGGTGTGTTTGAAGTTAAGAGTACCAATGGTGATACGCATCTCGGTGGCGAAGACTTCGACAATCGCATCGTCAACCACTTCCTAGAGGTGTTCAAGAAAGAACAAGGAATCGATCTTAAAGGTGATAACGCTGCTATGCAGCGCCTCAAAGACGAAGCCGAGAAGGCCAAGAAAGAGCTCTCGACAACCGAAGTAGCTGACATCAACCTGCCTTTCATCACAGCTGATGCAGATGGTCCAAAGCACTTCGAATACAAGTTAACGCGCGCTAAGCTCGTCGAGCTTGTCCAAGAAATGATCGACAAGACTGTCGAACCATGCAAAAAAGCACTCAAAGACGCTGGTCTAGAAGCCAAAGACATCGACGAAGTTGTCTTGGTTGGTGGCATGACGCGCATGCCGGCTGTCATCGATAAGGTCAAAGAAATCTTTGGCAAAGAACCGCTCAAAGGTGTCAATCCTGATGAGGTTGTGGCTGTCGGTGCCGCTATCCAAGGTGGTGTCCTGCAGGGAGATGTCAAAGACGTCCTCCTGCTCGATGTAACGCCCTTAAGTCTTGGTATCGAGACTCTGGGTGGTGTGACGACTAAACTCATCGAACGAAATACCACTATCCCAACCAGCAAGAACGAAGTATTCTCAACAGCTGCCGATGGACAGTCGTCAGTAGAGATTCATGTATTGCAAGGAGAACGTGAGATGTCGGTCGACAACAAGAGCCTGGGTCGTTTCGTACTGGACGGTATCCCGTCAGCGCCTCGCGGCGTACCACAAATCGAAGTGACGTTCAATCTCGATGCCAACGGTATACTGAATGTGACCGCCAAAGACAAAGGCACGGGTAAAGAACAGAGCATCACCATCCAGAACTCTGGGAACCTCGATAAAACCGAGGTTGAAAAAGCCGCCAAAGAGGCTGAAGCACACGCCGAGGAAGACAAGAAGAAGCGTGAAGCCGCTGAAGCCAAAAATATGCTGGATAGCGCTATATACCAAGCTGAAAAGATGAAGTCTGAGAATAAAGACAAACTGGCCGAGGAAGATGTCAAAACCATCGATGAGGCTGTTACGGAGGCCAAAAAAGCCCTGGAATCTACTGATAAAGATGAAATTGAAAAAGCCGCCAAGGATCTGACTGACAAAATTATGCCAATTGGCGCTAAGATGTATGAAGCAGCAAAAGGCACAGAAGCCAATGCTGACTCAGAAAAGGATACTGACAAGAAAACCGATGAGCCTGTCGAGGGTGAAGTCGTAGACGAAAAAGATAAGTAGGGTCTAATGTCCAAACGAGACTATTACGAAGTCTTAGGTGTTTCCAAAAATGCCAGTGCTGACGAGATCAAAAAAGCCTTTCGTCGGCTGGCCGTCCAGCATCACCCAGATAAAGAGGGTGGCGATGAGAGTAAGTTCAAAGAGCTTAACGAAGCGTATGAAGTTCTGAAAGACAGCGAGAAACGCAAACGTTATGATCAATTTGGTCATGCCGGCGTTGGATCAAGTGCCGCGAGTGACGGTGGTGGGTTTAATGGTTTTGGCGGCTTTGATGGCCAAAATGTTCATTTTGATTTCGGAGACTTGGGTCTCGGGGATATATTGGGTAGTTTCTTCGGCGGCGGATTCAGTGGGCAACAGCGTGGGGGTCGTCAAGCGCGAGGTCACGACGTCCAGACCAGTGTTGAACTAAGTTTCGAAGAAGCAGTGTTTGGTGTCGAGAAAGATTTGCATATTCGTCTGGATGATACTTGCGAACACTGCAAAGGTACGACAGTCGAGCCAGGCCATGAGCTCAAAACTTGTGAAACTTGTGGCGGACGAGGACAAGTGGTCACGGCTACTCGAACCATTTTCGGTAATATCCAACAGGCAATTGTCTGTCATGTCTGTAACGGTAGAGGTAAAGTACCGGAGAAAATTTGCAGCGTGTGTCGGGGCAAAGGTACTTCACCCGAGCAGCAAACCATAAATCTCAAAATCCCAGCCGGTATTGATGATGGGGCCACTATTCGCTTGCGTGAGCACGGTGAGGCTATCGCCAACGGACCGAAAGGCGATCTCTATGTCAATGTAAGGGTCAAACCACACAAGAAATTTACCCGCGAAGGTGACCTTATCCTATCCAAAGAACATGTCGAGATGGTTGATGCCGCCCTTGGCACGACGATAGAAGTCGAAACAGTCGATGGTCCAGTAAATATGAAGGTTCCAGCTGGCACGCAAAGCGGTTCAGATTTCAAGTTATCTGGCCATGGCGTACCTCATCTCAAAGGCTCCAGTCGAGGTTCCCATATCGTGACTATTCTCGTAGATACGCCAACTAAACTCAGTAAAAAACAAGCGGAATTGCTAGAAGAGTTTAAAGATAAGCCAAAACGTCGAATATTCTAGTTTACGCCTATGCTTATTCGTCATATACTCTGATTAACAAAGCGCTAGGGCGGGCGCGCATCATGAAGCGATTGACAGAAAATGGTTTTGTAATAATGCTTGCGGCTATCTTGGTAATCGTATTAGTTGTGATAGTTGCGGCATTTTGGCGGGTTTCCTCACAATAGAAGTGATTTGATAGATAGGTTTTAAACAGATTGAGGGCATTGCCAAATAACTAGATCTATGGTAAAATACACCTCATGAGTGAAGTATCGTCAAATGGAGAAAACCATAATCAAGATCCCCAACATGAGGCTCTCTTGACCCCTGAAGCTATGGAGGCTTTGGGTACAGAGCTTTTGCGTGGTTTTGAAGATGACTTTCCTGAAATAGGTGAGATCCCGGTCGTTGTAAATACGCCTGAACCAAACGACCCAGATCAGTTGAAGTATTTCCAGTGCGGCAAAAAAGGCCGACGTATATACGTGCCAGGTGAGGGTGAACGAAAATTATTGAGTGGTGTCGAGCCGCGAGATGATTTTGTGGGTGGATTTGTGGAAACTTTTGGCAAAGTAGTTACTATACGGATACGAGGCGATGTCCCAGCCCCAAAGCCTGACCGACATAAAGAAGTTCCAAGAATCGCGAGATTGTTAGCAAACCCAGAGCATAGCGATGACACTGAACGGGCACTAGAGGCGATGCACAAACTACACGAGGTAGTACGACATAACTTAGGTGAGGCGGTGAGTGACGAAAGCAAGGAATATACAATTGTTTTGGCTTATCTGTGGTTGATTGAGCGCGTAAACAAACATCTATTAAAAGAGGCTGCGTAAATAGCCTGGTCTCAAGGCAAGCTGCACACGAGGTATATGCTATGAAAGACGTACTCGTATTTTTTAGTTATCGTAAGCACAAAACCGATTATTATCGGATCATGTTCGAGCCCCTCAAAGCTGTGGAAGGTGAGTATGGACTACAGTTATTTCAGGGTTCCCTGAAAGATTTACATACCGAGATCATCGATAATGAGTTAATCGTAACCGACTCGATGACTGACCGGCGCCTCGATACTTTCGCTGCCGTTGATCTGGAAATGTGGCTCATGGCTCCCCAACAAGCCCTCGCAGCTGTAACTTATCTTAAGAGACAAGGTATCCCTGTCACTACCGAAGAACCATTGAGCGTGTTGAGCGACACTAAAGTCAGTGAACTTGTAACGATGTCAGGTGGTGATGTGCCGTTGCCCAATACCTTCATGAGCAGCAAACGCGAGATTTTGCTGGTGTTCAAGAAACATCCTCGCTTCGACTACCCTTTCATCGCCAAAGCGGCCGACACGTTCGGTGGCAAGATGAATTACTTAGTCAATAATTACGACGAACTTAAAATCGCTCTGACGAACCACCCGGAACAGTCTTTTGTCCTGCAGGAGTTTATACCCAATGACTGCGACTATCGAGTACTTGTCATGGGGGGCAAAATTCGCCTCGTTATGAAGCGAATGCGTGACCAAAACTCCGGTACGCATGTTAATAACACGTCAGCGGGCGCCGAGGCTGAGTTTGTCCCGATAAGTACGCTCTCTGACATCCAGCAAAGGGATGTATTGAAGGCTGCCGACAAAGTGCGACGCAGTGGTTTCGCGGGTGTTGATCTCATCATCAACAATCAGACTGGCAAGCACTACATCCTCGAAGTTAACGACCAACCAGCTATTCAAGTTGGTGCACAGCCGGAAGTCAAAATCCCTGTACTCATGCAGTATCTTCAAGAGTTGGCTTATGGCGAAATGAAAGACTCTCATGAAAAAGTCTAACCCTAGAGCACTCGTGGTCTTTACTGAGCGTCGTAGTGAAAACAGTACTTGGTTCGGTGGTTTTGTGAAGCGACTTCAAAAACGACCGGGTCTAGAAGGTATCGATATCGACTATGTAGCACTTGAGGACCTCATCTTTGAAATTAAAAACAATGTGGCAACCATTTTTGATGCTAGAACCGAGCGGTATATACAGGGCTATACTTGGGTATATTTCAAGCGCTGGATGAGTATGCCAGATGAGGCAGCTGCTCTATCAATCTACCTACAGGCGATAGGCATACCTTTTTCAGATAGTCTCGTTGCCAACAAAAATGACGGAAGTAAGTTAGTGTCACAGTTTCGTTTCTGGTCAAACGGCGTACCAGTAGCCGATACACTTTACTGCGCTCCACAACACACTGTATATGCACTAGAACGAACCAGCCTAGAATATCCGCTGATTATCAAAGACGCCAACGGCCAAAAGGGTAAATTGAACTTCTTAGCGAAATCGCAGAAGAAAGCATTGGCTATCATCAAAAATTATCCAGAGACGACATTTCTGGTACAGCACTATATAGCCAATAAGTTTGACTATCGAATTCAGGTTTATGGCGGCAAGGCGGTTGTGGCAGTACGTCGGGTTGGCAAAGAAGGAAGCCATCTAAACAATGAGTCAGCAGGTGGTGCTTCCTCGTTTATCCCGAGTTCTCAAGTGCCAAAAAAAGTATTCGAGCTGGCGGAACAGGCTGCAGACGCGGTCGGCCTCCAGGTTTCAGGTGTAGATGTTCTACCAAATCTCAAACAGACCAAGTATGTAGTATTGGAAGCCAATCAAGGTTCGCAAATCGTGACTGGTGATACGTCGGGCGATCAAGTGGCTATCATAGACGAGTTCAATAAATACGTAGCTCGTATGGCAAAATCACGCATTAAATTAGACAAACGATTGCCTCATGGGAAATTACAGGTCATAGGACTGCACGAAACTGTTGATTTGCCGGAACTTGGTGTTACCGACGCTCATGCGAAGGTTGATACGGGTGCATATCGCTCATCAATCCACGCCGAAAACATTCGTGAGGTAAAACGTGGCAACAAAACAGTGCTTCAGTTTGAGGTACCGGAAGTTGCTCGCAAAGATCGAATCGATAAATTGCGACTATGCGAAAGCGAAGACTTCGGGGTATCTCTGGTAAAAAAATCGGATAAAGTTACAGAGCGAAGGTATATAATTAGGACGCGGTTACGACTGGGTGGCCGCTCGTTTGTGACTTCTTTCACACTGACTAATCGTGGATCCATGCGTTTCCCGGTTCTCATAGGCAGGCGAGTTCTAGGCGGTCGTTTCCTAATCAACCCTTCATTAAGCATAAAGGAGTAACAATATGAACATTGTCATACTCTCCAAAGGTTCTGCCAACTACACAACCAAACGCCTCAAAGAAGTGGCGTTGCAGCATGGGCACAAAGTCAGCATCGTGAACTACGCGAAGTGTTATATGACAATTGAGAAAGGCCACCCGCTGGTGTATTACAAAGGTGAGCCGCTCCACGATATCGACGCTGTTATTCCACGTATCGCTCAGAGCTATACGAAATATGGCTCGGCTGTCGTTCGACAGTTTGAAATGCAGGGTGTATACACAACTGCCAGTTCTATATCTATCGTACGCTCACGCGACAAGCTTCGCGCTTATCAGATCTTAGCCAAAAACGGCGTAGGGGTACCCAAGACGGTCTTCGCCCGTGAGACCGCTGATTTTGATGCAGTGATAGAGCTAGTGGGCGGTGCGCCAGTAATTATCAAAGTCGCTCGTGGTACTCATGGCAACGGAGTGGTGCTTGCCGAAACTACCAAAGCTGCCAAAGCCGTGATGCAGGCGTTCTTTGTCGAGAACGTAGGTTTCCTGGTTCAAGAGTTTATCAAAGAATCAGCCGGTACGGATATTCGTGCTCTTGTGGTAGGTGGTCGAGTTGTAGCCAGTGTTCAGAGACAGAGTCTTGATGACGATTTCCGGTCTAACACGCATCAGGGTGGTGTTGGTAAACCAGTTAAATTGACTGACGAAGAAGAGAAAACTGCCATCCGAGCTGCCAAAGCTATGGGATTGACGATCTGCGGTGTCGATATGATGCGGTCTGAGAAGGGTCCACTCGTGCTCGAGGTTAACTCGTCTGCCAGTATTAAGACACCAGAATTAATGACCAACCGAGATGTTGCTACAAAAATTATCGAGTATGTCGAGAAAAACGCTAAGCAGCGTCACCGCAAAGATAAAATCGGCGCCTAGATTTATTCCACAACTCATATTTCTGCTACTTCTAGCTATTTGGCTTGGCATACTAACCCAACAGCAACGACCAACAGTGGTGTCTTGTAGTGGTGGCAGAGTGACGATCGTAGATAGGTCGACTTCTACCAAGCTCATGTGCGCCAGGGCTGTCAAGACCGAAACTGAGAAACAACGAGGTCTTGCCAATCGAACCAAGATTCCTGGTAACGATGGTATGTTGTTCGTTTTTGAGACTGATGACCGGCATGGCATTTGGATGAAAGACATGCGTATGGACATCGATATCATATGGATTGATGCGAATAAGCGGATCGTAACCGTTGAGCGTAACGTCAAACCCAATACCTACCCGAAAGTCTTTCAGCCAACGAAACCAGCAAGGTATGTCTTGGAAGTTGCCGCCGGCCAAGCGTCAAAGTTACGTTCCGGGCAACGTCTCGAATTTATCCCCAGCAACCCATAGCGCTTGTGGTATATTGAGGTATATGACCATCGATATGATACTGGCTGGTCTATTCTTGGTAGTATTCTTAGGCCTCATCGTTATGAAGACCCATAGCGCCTTCGTGGTGCTGGCACTCTGTGCAGGTTCAGTATTGGTAGCTAATATCGGCCAAGCGGCTTCTACGGGTGTTAAAAACCTCCAGGGATCGATATCTCTGCCATTGGATTCATTTGTGCAGCTGGCTATGATCCTAGCACCTGGGGTACTGATCGCACTGTACTTTAGAGACTCACAAAAATCTGCCAGTAAACTCATCACACAGATTGCTCCATCTGTTGGGGTTGTAGCGCTTATCACGGTGTTCATAGCGGATTATTTACCTTATGGCGCGCGAGATTCGCTGCGCAACTCATCGGTCTGGAGTTTGTTTCAAACATACAAAACCTGGATTGTGCTTTTTGCCGTCGGCGTGAGTCTAATAACTATCATGTTTGAAAACCACGGCGGCGAAAAGGAAGATAAGTGAGAGTAGTTTGATTTGCTTTTCATCTGTAAATATGCTTTATTTACAGGAGTAGTTTTTGGGTTTGGGCCCATAGCTCAGCTGGTAGAGCAGCGGCCTTTTAAGCCGCGTGTCGCGGGTTCGAGCCCCGCTGGGCCCTCCAAATTCAGAGCCCCTCGAAGGAGGGGTTTTGAATTTGGAGATTCTAGTGAGTTCGGGCTCTCGATACGCGGAGCGTGTCGGGGGTGAGATCCGCCAGTGGCGGATCGCAAGGGAATCTTTCAGATTTTCAACTCCGTTGAAAGTATGAAAGTTCCGGGGTCGCCGAAGGTGACCGAGCCCCGCTGGGCCCTCCATGAAATTCACCCACCTTGCGTGGGTGTTTTTCATGGAGAGATCTCTGTGAGATTGGAACACGCGAAGCGGGTTCGGTGTAGCGAAGACACGCGCAGATGCTTGCATCGAGCATGTCTGAGCGGAGGAGCGTAGCGACCCCGCTGGGCCACAAATCTGAGATACTTGCCCCCATTCTTGTTATCATGTAAGCATGACTAAAATAATCACCGAATCAAAATTCAAAAGACTAAACCTCGTAGCGGGATTCTTGCATTTATTCCAGGGTGTTCTGGTGGTGGTACTAAGTAAAAGCTTTGCAATACCCGTAACTGGTAATTTCTTGTTTTTTAATGATTCAAGTAAGGCTTTAGAGCCAGCTACTACCGATTTGTTTAACTTGCAACTTCCGTTATTGATTGCATTGTTTTTCTTTATATCATCGGTTTTTCATTTTTACATTGCAACCCTACACAACAAACGATATAACTCTGATCTAAAACTCGGAATGAATAAAATGAGATGGGTAGAATACTCTATCTCGGCTAGTGTAATGATGATTGCCATAGCTATGTTGGTAGGAGTTTATGATTTGAGCAGTTTGATGATGATATTTTCGTTAACGGCCATAATGAACCTCATGGGCTTGGTCATGGAAATACATAATCAAACAACAAAAAAGACAAACTGGCTGAGTTACTACATAGGGTGCTTTGCGGGCATCATGCCGTGGATTGTGATTGCTATGTACATGTGGCTAGGCGCTAATCAAGGAAGTCCGGCACCTACATTTGTATACTGGATTTTTGTATCAATATTCGTGTTCTTTAGCTGCTTTGCAGTAAATATGATTTTGCAGTACAGAAAAGTGGGCCCATGGAAGGACTATCTGTATGGTGAGAGGATGTATGTCATCTTAAGCCTAGTCGCTAAGTCATTGCTGGCTTGGCAAGTATTTGCCGGAACCCTCCGACCTTAATCTTGGTAGCTCTGTTAGTATTGTCTTATGGAGTATACATTTAAAGCTAAACCTTGGTTATACGATGGCGCCGGAGCGTGGGTTTTTGTAACACTACCCGGGGATATATCAGACGAGATCAAGGTTTTGACTTCAGAATACCGAAAAGGATTTGGCTCAGTAAAAGTCAAAGCTGAGGTAAAGGGAATTTCTTGGCATACGTCTATCTTCCCTGATAAGAAGTCTGGATCGTATTTGCTGCCGATTAAGAAAGAAATACGAACAAACGCTTTGATTTCAATTGGTAAGGCTTGTGAATTTGTCATTCAAGTTAAAGACGTTACTTAACTGGCTGTAATCACGCTATGTTATGAAGAGTTTCTAGCCGATTCTTGTAGTTTTTATGTAACGTCGGCATAATTCACTCATGCAGTCTATTTGGCGCCGACGGGTACCGCAAACCTGGTTTGTCGTCGTATTGTGTCTGGGGATGCTTGGGGGGTTGTTGTGGGCTCGATTCGGCCATCCGCCCAACATAAGCTATGCATTTGAGTCTGTTCTGTTAATGCCTCTCGTCTTCAAACGTAAATGGCCGGCGCTATTTGTCATGATGACACTGGGTATGTCGTTGGGCTTGTGGCGAGGTCAGACACTACTCGGCGGAATTCAACACTATGATGATTGGTTTGACCGTACGGTGACGCTGCAAGGAATCGTCAGTGACGATGCGGCCTATAGTGACAGAGGACAACTATCGTTTCACATCGTGGATGTCCGTGATAATGACGATGCTGAAGTCCCGGGTAAAATTGCTATCAAAGGCTTCAGTCCGGGCGTACTCCGGGGTGACATCGTCACCGTAACAGGCAAGTTGCGCCGTGGTTTTGGTGCCAATCAAGCAGCTATGAGTTTTGCCGACATCGAGATTATCGGTCGACGCGATTCGTTTGTCGAACGCATACGCGGTCGGTTTTTTGCAGGGTTATACTCAGCCCTACCGGAACCTCAGGCTTCATTGGGTCTGGGGTTCCTGGTCGGGGCACGGAGTTTACTACCTGATGATCTAACCAAAGAACTCACGGCGACAGGACTGACACATATTGTCGCCGTGTCGGGTTATAACCTGACGATTTTGGTGGATACCATGAGGCGAATGTTATCAAAGCGCTCCAAATATCTCACGACGATCTCATCGCTTGGTTTGATCAGTGTCTTCATAGCTATTACGGGATTTAGTGCCTCGATTGTACGGGCCGCAATTGTCTCAACACTGACACTCTGGGCGTGGTATTTTGGGCGAACTATTCAGCCATTTATACTATTGATCACGGCGGCCACAATCAGTGCCATGTTCCAGCCATTGTATTTCTGGACTGATCTCGGTTGGTATCTATCGTTCTTAGCCTTTTTCGGAATTATCGTAGTGGCTCCAACTATCACCAAACGACTCTATAAAGCCAAAAAGCCGCGGCTGGTACCGCAGATTATCATCGAGACGACAAGCGCCCAACTCATGACCATACCACTTATCGCCTACATATTCGGCGAATTATCTATAGTGGCCTTGCTGGCAAACCTAGTCATCTTGCCGTTAGTCCCTATGGCTATGCTACTGACAGCTGTGGCTGGACTAGCTGGTATGTTTTCGCCGTACCTGGCCGGTTGGTTAGCCTGGCCAGCGCGAACGGTCCTGGGGGTGATCGTTCAGCTCGTCGAGTTGTTGGCGCGTATACCCGGAGCGCTTAGGGAGGTACAGATTACCAGAGAGCAGTTCATTCTCTACTATGTCGCCGTGCTTACTATCATTTTCATCATGAAGCTCAAGGTTCGGCGACTCGACGAGCCCCTGACAGATGAAGTACAATTATCCTGAGAATGTTAAGGAGTTATCGTTATGTCAGGCCATAGCAAATGGGCATCAATCAAGCGGGAAAAAGGCGCCAATGACGCCAAGCGTGGCGCGTTGTTCACCAAAATAGGTCACCAAATTGCCATTGCCGCTCGAGGTGGTAGCGATCCGGCGATGAATCCATCTCTAGCTATGGCTATTGAGAAGGCCAAAGCAGCCAACATGCCTATGAGTAATATCGAAAGAGCTATCCAACGTGTCGCCGATAAGTCATCAGCCCAAGTCGAGGAAGTAATGTACGAAGGTTACGGGCCGGGCGGCGTGGCTATCCTGGTGGAGTGCGCGACTGACAATATCAACCGTACTTATCCGGAAGTTCGCCTAGCATTTACTAAGCATGGCGGCAATATCGCTGAGAAGGGTGCTGTGGCGTTCCAGTTTGCCCACAAAGGACAGATACGAGTGAAGGGCGGTGGGGACGAGCTGGTTCTAACGGCTCTTGATACCGGCGCAGAGGACGTACAAGAACTAGAAGGTGAATCCTTGGTCTATACCGATCCGAAGGCTCTGGCCAGGGTTAGGGATGGCCTCAAGGCAGCTGGAGTTGAAGTTATCGAAGCCGAGCTAACATATGAGCCGACAAATACCATCGTGATCAGTGATTCTGAGACGGCCGGCAAAGTGATGAGACTTATGGAAGCTTTGGATGAGCTCGACGATGTAGTGAATACCCATACGAATTTCGATATCGCAGAGGGCGTCACAGTTTCATGACACGGGTACTGGGGATCGATCCAGGTACTGGTATTCTCGGATTTGGCATCGTCGATACAGACAAATCCAAACCTAAGTTGGTAGATGCGGGTGTCATCCGAACGCCTGTCAAGCAGCCACTACCCGATCGTCTGGAAACTATTTATAACGAGCTGGAAGAACTTATAACCGAGCACAGACCAACGGTCATGGTGGTGGAGTTATTGTATTTTGCTCGTAATGTCACGACTGCTATGTCGGTAAGTCATGCTCGGGGTGTTGTCTTGCTACTCGGCAAGAGACATGGGCTGCAGATCGTCGAAGTAACGCCACTACAAATCAAGCAAGCTTTGACGGGATATGGAAAGGCCGAAAAGGCCCAAATCCAAGAAATGGTTAGAGTGATGTTGGGACTAAAAGAGCGGCCGAAACCAGATGATTGCGCCGATGCCCTTGCTGCGGCCCTGTGTTATCAAGCATAATACCTGACATGATTGCACAGCTCATAGGGAAGGTGAGTGAAAAATTACCGGATATTATCATCTTGGATGTTCAGGGAGTCGGTTATGGGCTATTAGTCAGTATCGAAGATTATAGCCAACTGACGGTAGGGGAGGAGACCAAGGTCTATATCTACGAACATATGAGAGAAGACACTCATGATCTGTATGGATTTACGAAACTCGACACCAAGCGTCTGTTCGAGCTGTTGCTCAGTGTCAATGGAGTCGGTCCTAAAATGGCACTTAACATGTTAAGCATAGGTACGACAGGGGAGGTTCGCCAGGCAATTGCCACCGGTGATGTCAAATGGATCCAAGCTGCCAATGGCGTCGGAAAACGCGTAGCTGAGCGAGTCATTGTTGAGCTCAAGGATAAAGTTGGTTTAGCGGCGTCTGATTCGGCTACCAATTTCTTGCAGGGACCGAACGTTCAAGGAGATGAAGCGGTCCAAGCACTTATGTCCCTCGGCTATACTACCCAAGACGCAACCACTGCCCTCTTGGGAGTTGACACTTCCCTGCCCCTGGAACAAAAAATCCGGTACGCTTTACGCTCCAAGAGCAATACCTCCCACAATTGATCTGGATTGTGTGAGATAATGATGGTATGGCTATAGAACGAATTGTCACGCCGAGTGATTCTGATGTCCCGGTTGACGATGTCCAACTAGATAACAACCTTCGTCCCAAAGACTTCGCCAACTATATCGGGCAGGAGCGGCTAAAAAAACACTTGAAGCTGGCTATCGATGCTGCCAAAAAACGCGGTGAACCGCTTGATCATGTACTGCTTTATGGCCCGCCCGGTTTGGGTAAAACGACTATGGCGTCGGTAATTGCTAACGAAATGGGTGCGACGATCCGCATCACATCGGGACCGGCGATCGAACGGGCGGGCGACCTGGCTAGTTTGCTCACAAACTTGGAAGACGGGGATATCCTCTTCATAGATGAGATACATCGACTAAATCGTTCGGTCGAGGAAGTCCTCTATCCGGCTATGGAAGATTTCAAGCTCGACATCATGCTTGGTAAAGGCCCCTCGGCCCGCAGTCTTCGCCTGGATCTCCCGAAATTCACTATCATTGGCGCTACGACTCGTACCGGTGCCTTGGCTGCCCCGCTGCGCGATCGTTTCGGGATAACGCATCGCCTGGAGTTTTATAGTCCGACTGAGATCTCAAGTATTATCGAACGAGCCGCCGATATCTTGGGTGCAAAGATTGCTCCAGAAGCCGCCGGCCTATTGTCGCAGCGGGCACGGTTGACGCCACGCATCGCGAACCGACTGCTGAAACGGGTCAGAGATTATGCCGATATGAATAACGACGGCATAATCGATACTTTGGTGACCAAGAGTGCCCTGCAACTGCTGGAAATTGACGAACTGGGCTTGGATCCAGCGGATCGCCACTTACTAACTGCCATCATAACTCACTATCGAGGCGGACCAGTTGGAGTCGAAACATTGGCCGCTTTGACTAGTGAAGAGCGCTCGACTATCGAGGATGTCTACGAGCCCTATCTCATGCAGATAGGTTTACTCGAACGTACACCTCGGGGCCGTAAGGTTACGCCAAGAGCATTCGAACATCTTGGCCATCCCATCCCAGAGGTGACACCACAACAAAGCCTGTTATAATCTTGGGATAAACGTAGACAAGGATTGTCCATATGGCTCCACAGGTTCCACCTCCGATCGATGCTCAGTTGCTTCGACCTCTAGGCACGATCGATACTGACGAACAAGAGATTACTATTGTTCACAGACATCCGTTTGGCATCATCGTACAGCTTCTGCTATTCGGTCTAGGTATCAGTTTTGCCATCGGTACTGTCGGTTATTTCATACCAAACGTCATCGAGAAGGATTCGTCGACATACAATCTCATCGTGCTCATTGTCCTGCTTGTCTCCGGAGCGGCAATCCTGTTGATGTTTGGAGCGCTTATACTCTATCGACAGAGTAAGTTGCTGGTGACGAACAAAAATCTCACCCAAATTATCCAGAAGGGTATATTTTTCAGAACTACATCACAACTTTCCTTAGCTAATGTCGAGGATGTCACGGCTCATCAAATAGGATTTTTTGCGACCTTTCTGCAGTTTGGCTCATTAACAGTGGAAACTGCCGGCGAGCAGGAGAATTTCACATTCAAGTACTGTCCGGACGTTCAGCGTGTTGCCAAAGCTATTCTAGAAGCCCGTGAACACTACATAGAAACAGAGCCGGCGGCTGCAAAACGCGGCAATGATCGACTGAACCTACCGGGTTTCAAGGGTTAGGTTGCTATTTCTTGTCGGTGAAGGGATTGTCTCTAGTCTGGTCAAAGATAGCTTTCACTTCAACATTGGTCTCGCGTAGCGATTCGAGTCGCGCAATGTCTTCGGGTTTAATTTTGACTTGTTTGATAGTAACGATACTCTCAGTTATCTGATCTTGCGTTGGTTCGGCGTTTGCGAATTTGCCGACTTGGAGTAGCAGGTAGACGTACAATCCGACGATAAGTATGGCGAGGACGGCTACGTGAACCTTGCCGAATAGTTGCTTGAGTGGTTGGGTCAGTTTTCCTAGATGTAATTTTTTGAGTACTGAGATATCAAGTTTGAGTGCCATATAGTTCCTTAGGGTTTCACAAATAAGTTAAGAGTTAGTGAAAAAGTGATCAGGCCTTCTTTGTCGGTGCTCAGACCGACACGAGTGACTTGTAGTTTTCGGCGGTTTTGAGACAAACGATCTAGGAAGGCCAGGAAATTAGTATAGGATATGGAATTTTCTGGAGTGACATTAACCTCAACTGCCAGAACGCCACTGAGACCCTCGACTGGCTTTGTTTGAGTCAATGATGATGTGGACGGCAGGCTCGACGATGTCTTGGGTGTTCCGGTAGTCGGGGCGGCAGAGGCTCCGACATTAGAAACAGGGTAGGTGATACTGGCGATGTTGATTCCGAACTCACCTGAGATTGTTACTAGCTCTTTGGTAACGGTTGCCAGATCTTTGTCCTTGGGCAGTACTTGGTCGGCCACTTCACCATAGTATTTGTACTTTTCAACGTCTCGACGAGCTTGTTCGTATACGGCTTGTTGTTTGTCTAGTGTCTCGTTCTTTATTTTTAGTTCAACGACTTTTTCAGAACGCTTCTTTAACATTTTCTGACCGTACCACACGCCGCCGACGCTTAGTCCGAAGGTCAGTATTAGGACGACGAGCATGGCAAAGAACGTGATCTGTGGAGCTGAGAGTTTTTTCATGGCTTCACCTCTGCGGCGGGAGTCGCTGATTGTTTTTTGAACACCGCCCGGATGACAGTTTGACACGGAAAACCGTTAGTGCTGGTTTTGGTACAGGTGGCACTCTCTATATCAGCTCTGTCGAACAGATTGTTCTGTGGATCCTGTAGATTTGCCACAACCTGGGCGCTAACCTGGTGGCTGAGGGTGTTTACGGTGATGCTGATGGGAGCATTCAATGTCTTCTGACTCAGTTCCAAACCATTCAACGTAGCTCCGTCAGGCAGGATAGCGCCGATCTTCTTTAGAATTTCACCAAAGTTCAATTCTTTGCTAAAAAGTTGGTTGATAGTCGTAATTTTTGTTGACAAGGCCTCTGCTTCACGTTGTACGCTTTGCAGTGAAGTGACTTTGGCCTGGCCGGTGTCGGCACTTTCTTGTAAAGCCCTCTCTGAACGACCGATGTAGTACTGACCAAACAAAACAATCGCGACGACGCCAAGTGGCACGAACAGACCCAAGATACAGTAGCGCAGGAGCATGAAATTCCACCGAGCATACGTGATAGCGGTCTTGGAATCGGGAGGCAGTAGATTTATCATCTGCCGTACACCTCCCTGGGGTTAACCAGCGCCAGACCAGCAACCGTGATGTACATAGAGCTCTCCAGGTCATGCGGTGGCTGCAAATCCCCAAAGCTTAACATTTGCCAGGGACTACACTGACGAGCCGGCAAGCGTAACTGCTCGGTAAGATAGTCACTGAGACCGGGCATATTGGCCCCTCCGCCCATAGTTATTACTTGCTGGATATGATCGTGATCATTGATGCGCTCAGAGTAGTACCTCATAAGACGTTGGACTTCTTTGACGAGCTGGTCGATGATGGGCGTTACGGCTATCTTGACCGATTTCTGGTGCTTACTAACGGCTAACCCAAAATGGGCTTTGATGGCAGTCGCCTCATTAGGGGCAATCTGTAATTGGGAGGCAATTGCTTTAGTGAAGTCATTACCTCCGCTAGTCACTGTGCCAGTAACACGGAGCGATTTGTCGAGGACGCTAATATCGATCGACTCGCTACCGACATCTATGAGGAGTGTTGGTATATTGTCTTTGTTCTCGGTGAGAGAGATGAGGCGCGTCGCTGCCGATAGGTTAGTCTCAACAGCCACGACCTCCAGGTCTAACATTTTCATGAGATTGAGGTAGGCATCGACTATCTTTTTGGGAGCTGCTACGACCAGTATTTCAACCAACCCCTCGGCATCTGGCTTATCAGAAACCTGTTCGTAATCAATATACAAATCATCGATCGGGACCGGTATGTATTGCTCGGCTTCCAGTCGGACAGCCTCACGAAGTGCCTTGCGGTTCAGTTTGGGTAGATTGAGAATTCTACTAAAAGCGTGGGCTGTCGGTATCGATAAAACAACACGCCGGGTACCAATGGATCCAACCAATTCTTTGCTAAACAGTTGATAGATGGGTTTGGCCATCGATTTGTAGTCCGTGATGACACCGTTTTCCATGACTTTGTTGTCAAAATTGGTTAATCCATAGCCGAGGACTCGCATCCGACCATTTTTTCTATCAAATTCCATCTGCATGGCCTTCACACTACTTGAACCAATATCAAGTCCGAAGATGGGTTTGTCATGGTAAAACAAAGATTGACTCATAGATAAAGATAAGCACTTTCTCTTAGTAAGTATATCAGACTGTCGATAGGGAGTAGTTACTTTCGATTAGTTAAAGACGCGCATGTAGCCGCGCTTGACCCAGGTAGTTACCTGGTTGTCGCTACCTGGCACAGAAGAGCTAAAATTGATTACCGCGTTATTGCCTAGCTGGATGGTCTGTCCTTGGACGGCTCCGAGGGCCGCATTGTTTGAGATGGTAACCTTAGTCCACATCGTACGCAAAACGGTATAAGGTGCAGATCCGTTGTTACTTAGGTTAATGGTTGTGACGTTTTGGCTTGATGACAGCGCCAAGCCCGTGACGTTAGTGCAGTCAAATAAATCAGCGATACCACCACAATTGAAGTTACCGTTGGTGGCCGTGTTGGTGTTCCACCAGAACGATATCACTTCGATTCCAGTATTGACATTGTTAGCCTGTATAGACGAGTTGTTGCCAAATATTAAACCTGACTGACCATCAATCATAAAAACGGGGCGGGTTGCCCCGACGCTATTGGAAACAACAATCTTGGCATTATTCCCAAAGTTCAGATTACCTGTTAGCCAGATATTTCCAAGCAGCGTCACGGTGCAGTTGTTTCCTAGGGTTAGGTTGCCGGTTATTTTGACATTTGCTGGCCAAGTTTTGGATTGATTGTTGCCACATGCCACCGTAGAGTCGGTTGACGCGTAAGTCGAGACTACCGCTGCTTTATGAGCGGCGCGGTCGTAGGTTGGTAGCGCAACAGGGGCAAACGTCGAATTTGGTATAAGCCCGGGGTTGCTCATGTTGGTACCAGTTACTTGGTTGGTGGCTTGGACATTAGCATAAATCTTGCTGTTACTGCCCAGTGTGATAGGTTCTCCACTGCCCGCACCGCAGACCTGGGGATATGTACTATTAGGTGGATTAGGGCAGCTTTGGTGAGCTACGCGTACGTTTAGGGGGTTAGTTTGAAGTCCTATCTGAGAGTTGTTGCTCATGGTGATTTTGCCATTTACCAAGACATCTCCACCTGAGATCTTGGAATTATTACTCAGGATGAGACCACCTATACCGCTTACAACGGATGACGGACCCGTGCCCGAGGTCACGGCCTCGACATCCATTTGGTATTTGCGCGTGAACGAGGCCGTTGTGGACGTAGCAGGAGTGTACGAACGAGCTGTCACGGTAACAATCTTTTTGGTATCTGATGACCCATCAGATATGGCCGCCTGATAGGTAGTTCGGAGTGAGCTAGTATTGAGCATAGTGACTTCGGACGTATCGCCCGTCCAATCAGAATCACCAGTCAAATTGACGATGGCGCTGTCTAGTCCCGCATCAGCAGTCATCTGGGTGTTGGTCTTGGCTATTTCTTGGTTGGATAGTACGACGTTCTGTGTCGCGACGTTTGATATGGCGAGAAACAGGATGACAACAACAATCATGACAATGATGAGAACAGGTAGCACAAATCCTGACTGTCTCTCTGCTATCAGACGTCGATTCGTAGTGTTTTGTATCATTTACTGGTTCCTCATCGTAGCACGTGTATTATTGGTTGTTGACATAGCTCTACCGTAGACGGTAGCCGACATCGATACGGTGTAGCTGACGGAGCGAGCCAGCTCTGCATCAGCCGTAGAGGTGTCGGTTGCATCATAAAACGAGAACTGTAAATTACTAACGTAGGTGCTGAACGCTTTATCTGGTGGACAGCTGCTCGATGCGGTTGAAGTCGGACAGGTAGTGACCGCAACATTACCCGAGGCATCAGTGTTCTTCAGTGTTCTTTTATAGAGTGTGCCGTTTTGCACGAAGTAAATGTTTTCGTTGCGGTACGGATAGCCAGTCGCCTCATCATAAATTATCTGGTTAGAACTATTTACAGCAGGGTCGCTAATAATAAGTATGCTGCTGGGGTTGCTCGTTGTCCAACCCCCGGGCTGATTAGAATCAGCTATGATATTTGTGGTGTTTATTTTGTCAGCGAGGCGAATATCTTCAGTCAAACTACGTAGTACTATCTGGGTATCAAGCGTCATCTGGGTCGCGGTGTTGTTCTGCATCATATTGGCATAAAAATAGTAGGTGACCATGAAAAGGATTCCAGACAAGACCCCAGCGATCGATAGTGATATGAGAACCTCGACTAGGGTGAAGCCTCTGTCCTGGTCGTTGAGATTGATGAAGTAAGTCATTGGCCCACCCCAAGCTCGCTAATTGACGTTTGGTACTGGGTTGTACGAGTAGTTGTCCCGTCACGAAAGCTGATAGTGATTGATACATCTTTAATGCTCGCCGTACTGTTGGTGATGGTGTAACTCGCTGTTTTGGGGCTGGAGAGTAGCGAGGACAGTTCTGAGCTGAAGTCAACCGTGCCGGTAGGTATAGAGTTAAAGCCCTGGCTCCTTAGAGTTTCCACTTTGTTTTGAGCGGCGGTATTCGCCAGAAGTATATTCCTAGAACGGGCGTTCAAGATAGTTAGTTCGGTTACGCTGAGCGCAATTATAGGGATTATCAAGCCAAACAAACTGATAGCGATGACCAGCTCAGTCAATGTAAAACCATGAGATGTGAGTTTTCTGAACATGATTATGTTTATAAGTAGTATAGCATTTTGGTACAAATAAGCCCCAGGTTAATCTGGGGCTTATTGCAAGACTTCGATCAGTAGAGCTACTGAAGGTTTACTTTGGAGAAGGTGCCGCCACCGTTCTCAAGCGTTGAAGTCAAGGTGTAGTAGAGACAGCTACTCTCAGTGGCTGCACAGGCTGCCAATGCGGCGGCATCAAGAGCTGCGGTACTGCCAACCGTGTACTGGTAGACGTTCGTGCTGGCTGAGCTACTGAGTTGGTATTCAGTACCGTCAGTTGCTGTAGCACCCGGGTCTTTCAAAGCTTCCTTGTCTAGGCCTTTGAGACTTACGTTGACGAAACCAGCATAGTCGTTCATATGAGCTAGAGTCGGGTAGTAACCCTTCTCAGCACGAAATGCTTCGAGCTGTCCATGAATCGCCTTAACATCTGCTTGACGTTCGGTGTTACGAGCCTTTGCTGTAACGCCTGTAAATGTTGTGATCGTAATCAAGGCCAAGATACCAATGACAACGATAACAATCAAAAGCTCAACAATTGTGAAGCCTTCTTTTCTTTTGTTTAGTGCAACCATAAAGGTCCCACCCTCCTTGTTGTTTAGTTTAGTAACAAGACCTTGCGCCGCTCCGAGGATAAGCGACAAGTATCTGACGCACATTATTAAGCATTACCGTTACGGCGTCAAGCGGTTATTGCGACTAATTACCGATATTCTTACTAAGGCCAGCTATTGGTCCCATGATTGAAGCTGCCAAAAGACCGACCATCCCGCCCAGGACTATGATCATGATGGGCTCTATGATTGATGCTAGGCCATCGATAACGGCGTCAACTTCTTCTTCGTAGAAATCAGCAACTTTGAGCAGAATAGTATCGACTTTACCTGTCTCTTCACCAACTGATAACATCTGACTGACGATTGGCGGGAAATGCTTACTTTTGGACAATGGTTCAGATAACTGCTTGCCGTTGCGTACTTCCAAGGCAGCCTCTTTTAGTTCCTTCTCGATAACTTTGTTGCCGATAGCTCCACCGGTAACTTCGAGAGCATCCAGTACCGAGACGCCGGCTGACATAAGTGAGGCAAATGTTCGGGCAAAACGAGCGATGGAGATTTTGATAATAACTGTTTTGAGTACGGGGATTCTCAGTAGTAGGGCATGCAACTGATATTTGCCGCGAGTTGTCCTGGTGTAGCGCCTGAGTCCGATGCCGCCACCTATAAGTCCGACTAGTATGAAGATAATGTTGTGTCGCACAAAGTCACTGATATTAAGCAATATTTGGGTCTGTACGGGTAGTTTGGAGTTTGGGCCACCCAAGTCAGTTAGAAGCTTGCCCAACTTTGGAACGACAAATGTCATCATACCGAAGAAAGCGATAACCGTGATGAACGATATAACAAGAGGATAGGTCGAGGCGCTCTTGATTTTCTTTTTGATGCTAGCCTCCTTCTCGACCTGTGCTGCCAAACGATCCATGATCTTATCTAAGATGCCCCCGGCTTCACCGGCTCGCATCATGTTAACGTATACGTCCGAAAAAACACGGGGAAATTTAGCAAAAGCATCGGCCAGCTGCGTTCCGCCCTCGACGTCCTTGGCGATTTTACCAATTATCTCTTTGAATGCTTTATTCTCGGCCTGGGCCTGCAAAGTAGCAAGACTACGGGTTAGGGGGACTCCGGCCGAAATCATAGTTGCCAGTTGCCTGGTGAAAACAACGAGATCTTTGGTTTTGACTTTTTTGCCTTTGGTCAAAAACCCTAGGCTTATCTCACCCTTTTTACCACCTCCTTCCTCGACTGTCAGAGGTTTCAGGTTTTGTTTTTGGAGTAGCTCTATGAGTTTTTCTCGATTTTGAGCGTCGGCCGTACCGGTTACCTGTTTGCCGTTTTGTCCGAGAGCTGTATATGTAAACTTAGCCATGATTAGTTCTCAGAGGTTACGCGCAAGATCTCTTCTATGCTTGTTTGACCACGAAGTGCCTTGACGAACCCATCGAGCTGTATGGGGACCATACCGTCAGTAACGGCCTGTTGCTGGATAACCTCACTAGTGGCATTGCTGACGATAAGATTTTGGACATTCGACGTATTATCCAGTACCTCATAGATGCCCATACGACCTTTGTAGCCGTTGTGTCCGCATTGATCACAGCCACCTTCGTGAGCCTTCCAAAGCTTCACTAAGCCTTTCTCGTCACTTGCCAACTCCATTGGCTTATCACCGTTTGTGCCAATACCGGCTTTGGCGGCAGCGTCTTCTAGATCATGGATATGTTTCATCCGTGCTGTGTCTTCTATATGGAAAATTTCTCTGATTTGTTTGAGCGCTGCTTCGTCAGGTACGTATTGCTCACGGCAATCAACGCACAATCGCCGCACGAGACGCTGGCCGACAACAGCCCGTACCGTACTGGCGATGAGAAATGGCTCAATCCCCATATCTAGTAAGCGAGGCAAGCAGGTCGCGGCATTATTGGTGTGTAGCGTAGAGAACACCAAGTGGCCCGTCAGGGCGGCTTGGACGCCTAAGCCCGCGGTTTCACCGTCACGGATCTCACCAACCATGATAATGTTGGGGTCCTGGCGTAGAAGTGCTCGCAGGCCGTTGGCGAAAGTCATGCCGGCAACGGGATTTACTTGAGTTTGGTTAACGCCGGCGATACGATATTCAACTGGGTCCTCGACAGTGGAGATATTGACGGTTGGGCTGTTGAGCATACTAAGCACACTGAATAGACTGGTCGATTTACCCGACCCAGTCGGTCCAGTTACCAGAATCATGCCGTGGGGCTGGATAATTGCTTTGTTAATAGTCTCTAGGGCTTGGCCCCAATAACCTAGCTCCTCAAGAGTCAAGGCCTTGCTGGTCTCATCCAGGATACGCATGACGACTTTCTCACCATCCATTATCGGTAAGGTGGAGACACGCAGGGCATAGACCATGCCATTAAGCTGAACCTTGATTCGTCCGTCCTGGGGTGCGCGCCGCTCGTCGATCTTTAGATTGGAGAGGATTTTGATGCGCGATACCAGTGCCGCCATGACTTTTTTGGGTAATTTGTTTACTTCTTTCAGGATGCCATCGATGCGATAACGGACGGAAACGTAGTTTTCGCGTGGTTCGATGTGAATGTCGGACGCACTCGATTTTACGGCGAATTCGATGATTAGGTTAACCGTTTGAGCAATAGGCGAGTCTTCGGCGACGTCTGCGGCACTGACTTCTTCGACTGCCTCGTCCTCGCCGGTCTCTGAGGCGACTTTGGTAAGTTCTGACCCAATATTTTCGCGGTATTGTTCAAGTGCTTCTAGGATCTGAGATTTCGTAGCGATGTAGACACGGATGTTATCTCCGAGTTGTTTCTGCAGGAAACTGATTGCTTGGATGTCGTCCGGATCCTCCATGGCGAGAAGGGAGACTTGATCGTCGCCGATGCCATAGAGAATGACGTTGTATTGGCGAGCAACTCGCTCGGGTATGCGTTGCATAATTTCACGCTTGATTTCTTTGGGATTGAGTTCGACAAATGGTACGTCGACAACTTGAGCATAGAGTTTAGTTAGCTCAAGTTCAGTTATCGCTCCGCTTTTGATAGCTATGTCTTGAAGTGGTTTTTTTTCGCTATCACTTTGCTCGTGTAATTTAGTCAACAAGTCAGCATCGACTTTGCCCGATTTTTTGAGTAACTGCTCGACGGTTTTATCTGAGACGCGCATAATTTTGATTCAAGTATAACTCATAATGCTTATGACATAAAAACTTCCACAAGTATTCTGCACCAAACTGCATATAGACAAATATCACACTAAAACTGACTCTAACGCAAAAGTGTGTATAATTTGAGAAGATTAACGGAGGGATTACTGAAATGGCCAACAAGTCAAAGACAGGCGAACCGATCGACACGACAACTGATAAGAGCGATAGCAAAACCAAAGCCCTCGGTCTTGCTATGGACCAAATCGAAAAACAGTTTGGCAAAGGCGCGATCATGCGTCTGACTGACACCCACAAAATCAATGTTGAAACGATCTCGACCGGCAGCATCAGCCTCGATATTGCACTAGGTGGTGGCATCCCCAAAGGACGAATCATCGAGATCTATGGTCCTGAGTCATCTGGTAAGACGACACTGAGCCTGCATGCTATTGCCGAGGTACAAAAATCAGGAGGTACGGCAGCCTTCATCGATGCCGAGCATGCTCTCGATCCGCAGTACGCCAGCCGGCTTGGCGTCAATCTAGGGACACTACTGATCTCCCAACCTGATGACGGCGAGCAAGCACTCGAGATAGTGGAGACGCTGGTGCGGTCCAACGCAGTTGATATAGTCGTGATTGACTCGGTGGCGGCACTTACGCCTCGAGCCGAGATCGAAGGTGAGATGGGAGATAGCCACATGGGTCTGCAGGCTCGTCTCATGAGTCAGGCGCTTCGTAAGTTGACCGGCATCATCAGTCGCAGCAAAACAACTGTCATATTTCTGAACCAGCTGCGTATGAAGATCGGTGTTATGTTTGGTAACCCCGAGACGACAACTGGTGGTAATGCTCTCAAATTTTATGCCTCGGTTCGCATGGATATCCGTCGCATCTCTCAGATTAAGAGCGGGGAAGAGGTGATTGGGAATCGAACTCGCGTCAAAGTGGTTAAGAACAAGGTAGCTGCACCATTTCGCGAAGCCGAGTTTGATATCATGTACAACCAAGGTATTTCAGTCGAGGGCGATGTGCTAGATCTAGCGGCCGAGAAGGGAATTGTGGGCAAGATGGGGGCGTGGTATGACTACGACGGTTCCAAAATTGGGCAGGGGCGAGAAGCGACCAAGCAGTATCTGAAAGATAACCCCAAAGTCTTAGAGAAAATAACCAAGGAAGTGCTAGCAGCTGAGACCAAATCGGAAAAGGCAGAAATTCAAGACTAGAGAAAGGGCTATCCGATGCCCGTTATCACGCAAATTTCGCAGCAGTCAAAAAACCCGGAGCGTGTCAATATCTACGTGGACGGGGGGTACTGTTGCTCACTGAGTATGGATGAGGTCGTTGCTCGAGGGCTGCGTAGAAAGGATGAACTGGATGATGTCCAGCTAGAACAGCTCAAAAAAAGCGGATTAGAGAGCAAGGCGTATTTATTGTGTACTATGAAGCTTCTCCGTCGTCTGCATAGCGAATATGAGATTCGCGATTATCTTCGTCGGAAACACTATGATCCAGAACTTATCGATGCGGTCGTGGCACGGCTATATGGATATCGATATCTCGATGATCGGGTTTTTGCAGAGGCATGGATCGAGTCGCGTCGGCGGAGTAAACAGAGAAGTACGAGACGACTGTATCAAGAACTGCTTCAGAAGGGGATCGATAGGGAACTGTTGCACGAATTACTTGATAACCCTAAGGAAAGCGAACAAGCTGCTCTGCGCCAACTAATCGCCAAGAAACAACGTCAGGCTCGTTACAAAGACAAACTCAAACTCATGCAATACTTAACACGTCAAGGATTCAGTTATTCTGATATTGTTGAAGCACTTGACGAAGGCGCCGGTGAATAGGCGCTCGCTACTTCAGCTTGGACCACTTCCCTATCTTCTTCTTTGACAGCTTCCAAGTTATCTTTTATGACAATCTTTTTATCAGTAACTTCGACGATTTGTGAGCGGTGAACTACTAGTTGATCGGCAGCCCAGTTCTTGAGAACCGATTGTTTGATATGGATCTTTTGGACCATAAACGACACATCATCGACGATGTAATCAATAACTTTGCCCATACGTTTACCTCGGAGCGTCACCACTGGTTTGTCAATTAGCTGAAAATCGATCTCGATGATATCTCGTAAACGCACAAGATCTTCGACATTGGATAGTTTATCTTCATGATCAACGAGAGCCCCCAGATCGCTCAATTCACGTATGTCACTGGTTAGTAGTATTTTGCCTCCATGTAGGGCTCCGCTGACATAGAAACCCAGTATCTGGAGGTTATTCGGGTTAATGAGTGGTCGTTCCAAGCGGGCGATTTGCCCGCCGACTTGGAGACTCATGACGGCCATGTCCGCAAAATGCTCGATTAGGTACAACATACAGTTATTCTACAGCTTTGATATGAATTGTTGCATACCTATAAGCGTAAGCGTATAGTTCGAGCCAGGTACGCTATGAAGCGCATAATCCACCACGCGCTAGTTGTAGCTCTGTTATGGCCTGCTCTTATTGTCCAGGCAGTAGTCGGAACTGTCTCATCGCCGATTCTGATAGTACGTATTCAAGTGGGCACTGCGAGTTCGGCCAGTGAGGAATATGTCGAGTTGTACAACCGCACCGATGCGCCGGTCAATATCTCTAATTGGCAACTTCAGTACAAATCAGCTACGGGTTCGAGCTGGACGGCCAAGGTTACTCTGCACGGTACGCTGTATGCACATAAACATTATCTGATCACTAGTACTGGCTATCTTGATGAACTTGCTGATGATCATTTCTCGGCTGGATTGGCATCGACAGCCGGACACGTACGGATTGTGCAGTTAGGGATAACAGCTAGCGATCCGGTGACCGTTCAAGATACGATAGGATGGGGGAGTACAGCCAATGGGGCAGAAGGGAATCAGCCGGCACTCGCACCCGCCAGTAGTGAAGCTCTCGTGCGTAAAGTCAATGACAGTGCTGAGTATATCGACAGCGACGTAAACTTAGCCGATTTTGCAATTTCAACTACCAGCCAGCCGGTTTCTGACAATGAACCACCAGCTGGTGACCCTTCTGTTATCGATCAGTCCCCTGCCCCGACGACCACTTCCCCACCTGATCAAACCACAACTTCCCCGCCACTAACTACAAATACTCAGTCATCATCAACCTCCGATACTTTAGGCGACACAACCCAAGCTGCCTCAATTCCGCTACTTGTGATTAATGAAATACTGCCAAATCCCAAGGCACCACAAACTGATGCTCAAGATGAGTTCGTAGAGATATACAACCCAAATCCTGACGATATCTCGCTAGATGGGTACATCATACAAACAGGCACTAACTTTAGTCATTCACAACCGTTGGGCGGACAACACATTGTGGCGAACGGCTACCTAGTACTAACATCGGGGACGACGTCTATAGTCTTGTCGAACACGATAAGTAACGTCCGCTTACTTGGTCCAGATGGACAGACAATAGGTGCGACAGTTAGTTATGAGGGTGGACCGGATGGTCAAGCATGGGCATATGATGGCCGGCAATGGCTATGGACGATAACGCCTACCCCAGGAGCGCCCAATCAGATGGTTGCACCGCCAGTTATCACGAAAGCATCAGGCTTATCAGGTGCCGTGAAGAGCAGTAAAGCATCTTCCAAGGGTACGAGTACTTCAAAGTCAACGGCCGCAACTTCCAAAACCAAGGCCTCGAGTAGTTCAAATGCACGAACCGAGATCAGTGACCCGCCGCTTGCACCAGCGCAGCCGGTTAACCTCCGACTGATTGGCTTAGCGGTCACTGGCGCAATCTTGTATGGTGCACTAGAATACCGCCATGACGTATCAAATGCTTTCTACCGATTCCGCCGCAACCGAAGCGCTAGGCGAGCGACTGGGACGAGCTTGTCGTGGCGGTGAAATAGTTGAGTTAGTTAGTGATATTGGAGGTGGTAAGACGACATTTGTCCGTGGTCTGGCTCGGGGACTAGACAGCAAGGATCCAGTAGCCAGTCCGACGTTTACTGTTGTACGTGAATATCAGGGTCGCTTGAAGTTATATCATTTCGATTTTTATAGGCTTCAAGACGCTGGGGTGGTGGGGGCTGAGCTGTCCGAACACATTCAGGACAAATCAGGCGTCGTGGCCATCGAGTGGGGCGAAGTCGTGCACGACATCCTGCCGACGGAACGCATACGGATTACCTTTTCGAAACAGAGTGATGATGAGCGCGATATCGTGGTTGATTATCCCGATGCCTGGGTTTATATAGGTGAAGTACTGGAGGGTCGGGCGTGATTCTGACCATTCGTACTGATAAACCTGAAGCCGAAATAGGTCTCTACCTGAATGACAAACAGGTGGCATACGATACTTGGCTCGCACATCGCGAATTGTCGTCAACGATTCATACTCGGATCGAATCATTGCTTCGAAACAACAAATCAACACTCCAATCACTGACTGGCATCTTGTGTTATAAGGGTCCCGGTTCATTTACGGGTTTAAGGATCGGGATCACGGTTGCTAATGCACTGGCCAATAGCCTGCGTTTACCAATTGTTTCTGAAACAGGCGAGGATTGGATCAAGCGAGGCATCGAGCGAATAAGCCTTGGTGAATCCGAGATAATTTCGCTCCCAGAATACGGCAGCGAGGTTCATACAACTCCTCAGAAAAAGTAACAAAATCCCTGGTAGATGGGTAAATATAGGCGTATGATATGCCACAGGACTCTAGTTTGAGAGTCGATTATGTATGTAACGATAACTAGTTGAATGGATGTTAGCGATTGGCGACTAAGGATGAGATTGCGATGTTGCCAGATTGCGAATAAGACTATGAAGGGTAGCATATTAGTCATGACAGATCGATTTGTATCTGTTGTTTGTGTGCGTTACTGAATTGTTCTAGACATCCAACAATAGAAAGGAAATAACATGGGACCAGCTATTGCGTTCACTCTTGCTGGTGCTGTTGCCGGTTTTGTAATTAACATGGCAACCACCAAGCGTAAAATTGGATCGGCTGCTGATGAGGCTGAGAAGAAGCTTGCCGCCGCTGAAAAAGAAGCTAACAAAGCTATTACTAAGGCTCAAGAGGAAGCTAACAAACTTCTAGAGGAATCGAGAAGAGACGAACAGAAACGTCGTAACGAGCTCAAGGATCTAGAGCAACGTATTGTTAATCGAGAAGAGACCCTAGATCGAAAACTGGACGATCTGGATAAGCGTTCAGAAGGACTTCGTAAACAGGAAGACGAAGTCGAGAAGTTGAAGGACGAAATCAGGGATATTCGCACTAAGCAACAAGAGAAGCTTGAGAAAATCGCTGGACTGAATAAGAAAGATGCTGCTGATAAGTTGATGCAGATGACCGAGCGGGACATCAGGGAAGATCTCGTCGGTCTCGTGAATAAACTCCAGAATGACGCCAAAGAAGACGCCGAAGATCAAGCTCAACTTATCTTGACAAGCGCTATGGAGCGCATGGCGAGCGAAGTCACATCTGAGAGGACGGTTACGGCAGTCAAGCTCGAAGACGAAGAGATGAAAGGTCGCATCATCGGGAAAGAGGGACGGAATATCCAAGCTCTGCAACGAGCAACCGGTGTCGACATCCTCGTGGACGATACGCCAGGTATGATCATCCTGAGCTCTTTTGACCCGATTCGTAGGGAAGTAGCTCGGCAAGCTATGGAGATGCTGTTGAAAGACGGTCGTGTTCACCCGGGGCGGATCGAGGAAGTGGTCGAGAAGGCCCAGGCCAATGTTCAGAAAGAAGTTGTCCGTGCTGCTGAAGATGCCTCTCGCGAAGTCGGTATCATTGGCATACCAAAGGAAGTCTTGCAGCTTCTCGGTGAGCTCAAGTTCCGCACATCGTATGGACAGAACGTTCTTAAACACTCTACCGAGATGGCTCACCTGGCTGGACTTCTGGCCGATCAGATCGGTGCCGACGTGAAGATCTGTAAATATGCGGCACTCGTTCATGATCTAGGTAAGGCTCTAACACATAAGATCGAGGGCAAGCATCATCACATCAGTGGCGAGATGCTTCGTAAATATGGTGTCCCCGAGAATGTCTCCCATGCTGCTGAAGCTCATCATGATGACATTGAGGCTACCACTGCCGAGGCTATGATCGTTCGGGTTGTCGATGCTATCAGTGCTGCTCGCCCTGGTGCTCGTAATATCTCGGCTGAGAATTTCGTCGAACGGATGAAGGATCTTGAGAACGTTGCTAGTGGCTTCACGGGTGTTGAGAAGGCCTATGCTATCAGTGCTGGTCGTGAAGTCCGTGTCTTTGTCAAACCGACCGAGATGGACGACTTGGGCGCTATCAAGCTAGCCCGAGATGTAGCGACCAAGATCGAGTCTACGATGCAGTATCCCGGTACGATCAAAGTCAATGTGATTCGTGAAACTCGTGCAATAGAGTACGCCAAGTAGCCGATGAAGATTCTGTACATCGGTGACATCATGGCGAGGCCAGGTATCGAGACTATCGAGACGGTCTTGCCGGATTTACGAAAAGAACGCCAGATTGATCTAGTTATCGCTCAGGCTGAGAATGTCACAAATGGACGCAGTATGTCGTTAGGGGATATGAAACGTCTGCAAACAGCTGGCGTGGATTTTTTCACCGGTGGCAATCACACTCCGAAGCTAGACGGGTTGAACCCCTTACTCGAAGACCTTTCCCAACCGGTCATAGGCCCAGCAAATATGCTTGGTTGCCCGGGACGAGGTTGGAAATATATCGAAACCAAACATGGTAAAGTGCTGGTCATTAGCATATTGGCAACAGTTATCGATAAACGCGTTGTTACGAAGAATCCACTACAGACTGTTGACGCCATACTGGCGGAAAACAGAGACATCGAGCGAGTCGCTACTATCGTCAATATCCACGGCGACTACAGCAGCGAGAAGGTTATATTCGGTTACTATCTCGATGGAAAAGTTAGCGCCGTCATTGGCGATCATTGGCACGTACCGACGGCCGATGCGATGGTACTTCCGAGGGGCACGGCACATATCACAGATGTTGGTATGACTGGGATTCTGCACTCCAGTCTGGGGATAAAACTGGATGCGGTCATACCGCGTTGGCGAGATGGTGTGGTGAATCGCAATGAGATTGAATATGACGGTCCTTGGCAATTTAATGCCGTCCTTATCCAGACAAACGCAAAAGGATTGGCTTCGTCGATTGTTTCAATTCAACAAACGATCGAGCGATGAACTACTGATTCCAGTTGCTTGAGGGTACTTGTCGAACTGTTACTCGTTTTGTGGCAATCGTGACGCCGGTAGAGTCTTTGACGTTGATGACGTAATCTCCCGAGGGGAACGTCATGTTTGAGACATCTGTAGTGTTTGTAATTGTCACTGAATTGGATGTGGATTGCCAACTGCCGGTTTTGATAACTGCAGTCGTACCGGGTACTAGTTTTCGCAGTTGATCCTGGACGAGCTGGCCGATGTTTGTTCCTGCTGCAACCGAACTAGCTACATTGAAGCTTACAGTCGGTGTTGCGGTGGCAGCAACTGTCCCTGAGTAATCGAACCAACCATCCCGGAAACGTTGTAATTGACAGACGGCGATTGCGCCAAACGGCTTGCCGTTATTTGTCATGACCGTATCGAGCAAGTAGTATCCATTGGCTTGTGGCATAGGCAACGTTACGTTGAAGTCGAATTTATCGCCACGCCCCACCTCTTTGGTAAGATTCGCAACAACACTACTTCCGCTGAATACATTGGCACTAACCGGCGTATAAGATAAGGCGTATTGCGTTGGCTTCCAGGTAGTACTACCTGTATTGTACATAGTAACTACAAGTCGGATGGTGTTATCGCCAGATTTGAAGTCGCCATTGACCCCAGTATCGCTGCGACACGTCACGTCATAGCCAGGTAAGCCTCCGCCGTTTTGATAGATAGGAATTGCCGAATCGTCACCATCGACATAATCACTCGCGACTGACTTGTTGGTAAGTGTGTGGTTAAGTAGGATACCAAAATCAACGATGTTAGTACTTTGGGCATTTGGAATTGGGTCGTTTTTCAGATCCACTAGGTAGCGTGACTTAGTGAGTCGATATACCGTTTGACTACCGCCCATAGGATCAATGAATTGGGGGTGAGCTTGCTGATTTGCCCATACCAAACTACATAGTGCTGTGTTGTTGTTTGGCGCAACAACCCAGTCGTATCTAGTGCCGGCAGTTGGGTTTTCAGGATTCTTACAAAGTTTTACATCGCTCGGTGGTAGGACGGTACTGGTGTTACCAAGAGTTGCAAAAGAACGAATCAGGACATATCCACCTAGGATGGCGCCAAACAGTATAAACATCATCACGACGGATGAGATATGCTTGCCATTAAAACTATAACTTGACTTTAGGCCAGCGCTTTTTTTTGATTTAGTGCTTCGTGTCTTTGTTGTTTTTTTCTTAGTTTTGGCGGGCATGTTGTCGATCCTTTGCATTTTTGCTTATGCTAATGTTATAACCCGGTTCATTTGTAAATACAAGGGGAGTTACTCAGGACTCTTTTTTTGTTTTGAATCCGACCGTCGCCATGACGAGGCTGGCGACCATGTTTATCAAGACCATCTTAGTAATAGGTAATTTACGATCGATACCTATGAGAGCAGCTGTACCTAGCCAGAGCGTGGCTATGATAATGGCTGTGTAGGGGTGTTTAACAAAGAGTAGGAGTTCCTTCATGCGTTTATTCTACTTTCTCCTTCGTGTCTTGAACAGTGGGCGATATGCCTGGCAGTTCATTGGCGTAGATTTTCTTCATCAACTGAGACAGTAGGGCAGGATCGCGTTCGGCGACGCGCTCGAGCCAAGAGGCGATAGTCTGCACGGCAGTATCCATACTGATCGCTGCCTCAGAATCTGCGTTGATCCCAAGTTCGTGAGCATTAGTCTGGACGTCAGCCGCTACTTTCTCAAAGACTATCGGCATAACTTCGTTACGCAAGTTGAGAGAGCCGAGCAACGCTATGTATGTACGGGCAGCTCGCAACATGTCACCGGCCTGCAACTGAACGACAAATCCGAACCGATTGCCTTTGTTCATGGTGCGGTTGATCATGGTTAGCAATGAACCGTCTTTGACCATGGCTTTGACTTTCTCACTGTCCTGGCCGATTTCTGTTTCAAAAGCTTTGCCAGCAACGGAGCCGATAATGTTGGTCAAATCTTCGTCAGTGGCTGAGGTTCGTAATTTGCCAAGGGTTTTCAAGGCTTTGTAAAGATCGGCTACAAAAAAGCGCATGAATTGAGCGTAAAGCTCAGTGACATCCGGAGCACCGTCGAGGATCTTTTGGTACTGCTTGATGAGTTCCAGGAGCCCGAACTTATCTCTAGGCGCATGTGCCGAGATCCCGAAGTCGATGAGTCCGACACGGTTTCCGCTTAAGAACTTGACGTTGCCAGGATGGGGGTCGCCCTGTATGAGACCGTGGGAGAAAACACCGTACAAAAACTCATAACCAAACATCTCGAGCTGCAAAGCTAGATCAGATTGCAATGTTTGTTTGATGTATGTGGCAGGTTCGATGCCCTGCTTTTCCTTGATCTTGATGAGCTCTGCTCCAGAGATGCCGTCTACAAATTCCTGGACAATAATATTGGCGGTGCAGAGATCCAAGAATGTTTCTGGGACTATGAAATCTGGATGATCTTTGTAATAAGTGTACATTTGATGTGCGAAATGAGCTTCGGCAACGTAATCGGTTTCGCCCAACGTTGCCCGCTTGAAGTCCTGTATAGCTGACGTGTAGTCAGCTTCGATGTTCTTCATGAACCAGCCTGTGGTGGCTCGTGCAAAACTACTCAGAATACGCAGATCAAACGTTAGGGTCTCGCGTATATGTGGGCGCAGGAGTTTGATAATGATGCGCTGACCCGTGTCCAACTCACCCATATAGACCTGTCCGAATGAGCCGGCAGCGAACGGCAATCGACCAATTGCTTTGATGCGCGATAATTTATGAGGTGGGAGCTCTCGTTGTAAGTGCTCGAGGATATCAACCGGTTCAGGATCAAGTGTTTCGAAGACCTTGAGCCGGTCTTCGATGTTGGCATTTTTGAGAATTCGACTTTGGAGCAATACGCCTTGTAAAAACTTGACATACACGCCGCCAAAACTGACAAAATCTTCGACTATGATCTGGTGGACTAACTTTTCCTCACCGCGCTTATGGTGATAATAAGCCCGTGATAGAGTTTTCATCAATCGCGCGGTGCGTTGCCGTTTCATCTGTGCACTCATACGCGAACTCGTAACTCCAGCTCGACGAGCAGTTCGCTTGAGTGCTCTGTGTTTGCGCCTGACAGGTGCCATGCTAGTTATGACGAAATCCGATGATAAACATTGTTACGGTAAAGAAAACCAACATAAGGTAGAGTTGGAAGACTTGGTCGGTCTTGCGTACGAGGACAGCTATAAGGACAACAGCAAGCCAGATGAAAAATAGTGTAACGGTTATAGATGCATATTTCATACGCCAAGTTTTACCCCTGAAATTACGCTAATTATAGCATCATTTCGATAGCCTTGGCAAAACTACCACGCCCGTGAGCCTATTTGTTCGAGATCTGAGAATAATTGGTTAACATTGCAAAGAGAATTAAAGAACACACCGCAGTCATTGCCAAAAGTCGGCTCGGTTTGATTTTTTCATGAAGATATTTGTGTGCAGAGAAAAGTACGAGGACGGGCACGAGGATGTAGATAAAAGCCGTAGCAACGACTCCGGCATCACGCAGTCCATAATAGAGAAGTAGCATAGTTGTTGTTCCGATTGCACCAGTGAGCGCCAAAACAAACAGGCTTTTGGGTTTAAGCTTGCGAAGTGAGGGCCTGTAAATCATGTACATGATGACCGATATAACACTTACTCTGATGGTATATAACAACGCTGGTGAAATGGAATTCTCGGTCAGCACCTGTGACACTAGATTGTCTTCGAGTGCGATCAGTATGACAGCTACCGCCAGCATGATGCTGTATCGATCCGGTCTGAAGATGTTTTTTGAACGATATGTCCAAATGATGATGGCAGTTGCGAGAGATGCGGTAACGGCGATGTGTACGTTAAAACTGGTCGGCACGAATAACCAGGACAGGGCAATCGTGGCTAGGGGCATCAGAATGGTTATGCCTTCTGTCGTATTAAGCTTCTCTTTGCTGAGACCTTTGTAATAGAGGACGTTCCAGACTGAAGCAACGACGATAATAGCCCCTAGCTTAAGGATACCGTTGCCTGTCATATGAAAGGTCGAGAAGTGCCCAAGTTTTACGAGCGAGAGTGCCGAGCATAGCGTGAGAAATACAAATGATCCAGGCATGTAGTCTCGTATGCTGATTCGGATTCGTGTCAGGCTGATTTTGGCGATGATCATATTCGCCGGTTCAGCTATCGCCGCGAGTAGAGGAATCAATAAAACTTTCATACTTACCTAAACATTAGCATAAGCTTGTTTGGATAGATGGATTTTATCTGTTATTTACGCTATAATTCATCACGATTTCACACTTCTCGGGGTGTGGCGCAGTTGGCTAGCGCGCCGCGTTTGGGACGCGGAGGTCGAAGGTTCGAGTCCTTTCACCCCGACCAAATAAAAACCCACATACGTGGGTTTTTACAGTAATAGGCATATAAAGACAACGGGGTGTAGCGCAGCTTGGTAGCGCGCGTCGTTCGGGACGACGAGGTCGTGGGTTCAAATCCCGCCACCCCGACCAGCTTAGAATTGCATTACGGCTTCCGTTAAAACAGCGGGAGCTGTTTTAACTTCCAACCTCCATCAATTCTTACGCTTTCCGATTCGTGAATCCCCTCACGAATCGGTTGGTTGAACCACGTCACCTTTGACTGGCGAGTATGTCTTCTTCGATGTGAGTAGACCATTTTTGACTACCGAAACATTTGAAAAAGTGACTTTGACTCCTCTAGCAACATCTCGTTGTTTATAGTTCTCATCAAAGCGAGCGATGATATCTGAATCCTGTAGATGGTAATGAAGATGGGGGTCTGATGAATTACCACTATTGCCGCATTCGCCAATTTTCTCACCGGGTTTGATGTGCTGACCCGCCTTAACGCAGACGCTTCCCTGGCGAAGATGTGCTAGAAGGGAGTATTCGTGGTCGCTATGCCTAATCAGCACAAAGTTACCCATAGCCATGTAATGATTCGACGCGCCAGGAAGATTGTCCCGCATGCCATCGACAGCTTCTATTATTTCTCCACCGGCCGGGGCAAGGATCGGCTGGCCAAAGGAATAGTAATCTTCGTTAGTTTTGCCATCGGTACGAAAAAACTTACCCGATTCATCAACTTGGATAAAGTCAAAAGCGTGCTGCTGCAGGTAATTATCATGATGAGTGTTTTGTTCAGAGTTGTCACCTCCCCAAAACGTAAGCCATTGACCCTCGAAGGGTAGATCAAAGATAGTGTGCTGCATCTGCGTGATTATAAATCAAATAGCCGTTAAGTAGTACAATAGACTTTAAGTATGTATCAGCTTGCAGTAGCGGTCGGCAGTATCTTCGTTCTTCTCGTGGTGTCAGAAGTTCTCTGGCATATGCGGCTTATCCGCGGTGAAATGGGGCGGAAGTTTGTGCACATGACGGCTGGGCTTCTCGTCGCTGCTTGGCCTTTACTCATATCTTTTCGAACCATTCAGGCATTGTCGATGTGTTTTATCGCCGCCGTCTATGTTTCTAAGCGATTCAGCGTTTTCAAATCAATACACTCTGTTGATCGCAAGAGTTATGGAGAATATAGCTACGCTATCGGTATCGGCATAAGTGCCGTGCTTTTCCCTCAGCCTCGGGTATTTGCGAGTGCGGTGCTCGTCATGGCTGTCGCCGACGCCCTAGCTGCGCTCATCGGTACCAAGTGGGGCAAACATAAATATCGAGTCGGTAAAGACACCAAAAGTCTCGAGGGTAGTTTGGCTTTTTATCTGACTTGCGTACTAATTTTTTGTGGCTTGTTGGCCATCAAGGACGAGTTTGACTCACAGTCTCTAACCAAGACGATATATATCAGCGGTGGTTCGTCCGTACTTATGTTGACTGAAGCTCTGGGGATTTATGGCATCGACAATATCGCCTTGCCGATCGTGGCCGGCCTAATCGCTAATCAGTTGTTTTTCTAGTTAACCGACCTGGGCAACTGAGCTTTTATCATCCATCTGTTCAAAGGCGATAGAACAGGGATCGATTGTGGTATGATTTAACCGATGAACACCCTTAAACACAAATTTAACACCTATTTTGCTCAGTTTGTCTATGGTGCTGTGGATGGGACGGTGACGACGTTTGCAGTAGTGGCCGGCGCTTACGGTGCAGGCATCTCGCCTAAGTTCGTGCTTATTTTAGGTATCGCCAACCTTGTCGGTGACGGTTTCTCGATGGCCGCCAGTGCTTATGTGTCGAGACGGTCGGAACAGCAACAGAAAATACTTGCTGAGAAGCGCTATCACAATTGGTATGCCACGAGTGACATACGTGTAGCGACATCACTCAAGCATCATTTCCAAAACGACTATGGATTTGAGGGTCAAATGCTTCAACAAGCTATGGACGAAGCTATGAAGGAAGAGTCAAAAGTCATCAGACATTTGATGCACAACGAGTTCGGCGTGGTCAACACCGACACCTCCAAAACCATAGCTTTTAAAGATGCGGCTGCAACTTTTGCTGGGTTTGGTGCAGCCGGTGCTGTGCCGCTCGTTTCGTACTTTATCGGTCTCAGTGCCTCGTTGGAAGAACACACGATGTTCTATGCATCACTAATCCTAACAGCACTAACATTTGGGATGATCGGCTATCTCAAAGGACGGGTTACGGCGACCAATCGATGGAAATCTCTAGTCGAGACCCTGTTGCTGGGTGGCATAGCTGCTACTCTGGCATATGTGCTCGGTGATATGTTGGCTTCGGTGATCAGTGCGTAACATCGCGTCCTCTTGGTAGTGGGTTTACAATATATCCAGGTAATGATCGGGATTGCTGAAGTATGAATATAGTTGACGGTATTATCATCCTATTTCTCGTAGCCGCTGTGGGCAGAGGACTGCGTATTGGGTTTTCTCGGCAATTGTTTTCGATTGTCGGCTTTTTCCTAGGCCTGCTGCTGGCTAGTTGGCTGATGCCTATGTTGTTTAGGTATTTTATAAGTTCAGAAATTAACCTGATCTTGGGCATCGTGGTTGTCTTCGCGATTGCTTTTTCGATGTCGGGTATCGGTGATAGCTTGGGCAGCAGACTAAAAAAAGTCACTGATAGAAGCGTGCTGAAATTTGTCGAATCTTCACTCGGTGTCATGGTGAGTGTCACTTCGGTACTGATAGTCGTCTGGCTACTTGCTGCCAGCCTCGCGCAGTTACCAACTACTATGGGCGATAGGGACATTCAAAGTTCATTTGTTGTGCGAACGATGAATCGAATTATGCCAACACCGCCAACGGTACTGGCGCAGCTGAAACGTTTTGTAAATCCGGAAATTCTACAGGGTCTGACTGTCGAGGGTCGCCACCAAGTGACGATTCCACTTATTGCTTCACCCGAGCTGCAGACTGCCGCCGACAAAGCCTCCGCCTCAACAGTGAAAATTCAGGGGTTTGGGTGTGGCGGGATACTAACCGGTTCAGGTTTTGTGGTAAGCGAAGACCTAGTCATAACCAATGCCCACGTTGTAGCGGGCGTCAGTCGTCCGGTAGTCTACGATCGAAATGGTAAACACGGAGCAACACCAGTTTTCTTCGATCCGGGTTTAGACGTAGCTTTCCTGCTGGTGAGAGATCTAGCCGGTGCTCCACTTTCGCTTGACCCAGAAGCAACGCCCAAAGGTTCGGTCGTAGCGTTGTTGGGCTATCCAGAAGGAGGGGGATTGACAGTTACCCCTGGTGCTGTCATAAATCGGGTACGTGTACTGGGGCGCGATATCTATGACTCAAGTATCAATCGTCGCATGGTGTATGAAGTTCAGGCCGATGTTGAATCGGGTGATTCGGGCGGGCCTATGTTACTTGCTAGTGGGAAAGTGGCCGGTATGACATTCGCGAAGGCAGTTACTGAGGATGGATACGGTTATACGATTGCTGCCTCAGAGTTCTCGGATAAGGTAGAAGTTGCTAAAACTTCGAATACATCCGTCAGCACCCAAAGCTGCGCAGCAGACTGATACTCTATGGACGTCGAGAGTTGTTAAGCGTATATTTTGCTTATGGTTTCTTCCAGAGTTAGCGACCATGGCTTTGCTCACATTGTCATGATAGGGTTGGTAATCTTAGTAATCACCTTAGTCGGGGCGATTGTATTCAAAAAACAGCACAATATGGCGAGTAGTGGATCGGATTGTGTATCGAAGGAGAGGATTTTACAAAACCCGCCTGTAAAATTAGAAGAGATCAGTACGATCGTACCTCTTGGTAATCTCGCGCCGCCCGGACATGTCTTGCCGACAACTCACATGTATTACAACTATATCCACACTGACAATGGTCCAAACAAAACAACACTCTATGTGCCGGCCGACATGACCGTCACACAGATGATGAAAATGGATAACAACGACTTGGATAAGCCGTATGAAGCCTATCGTATCGATTTTAAAATATGCAAAGATGTAACTGGGTATTTTATACTGGTTCAAAAACTCAATGATGCCCTAGCTGCAGCTATGCAACCGCCATATGATCGCACCCAAGAAAGTGATGTTGGCAAAGCCAAGAGGTCGCACAATGATTACAAGGAAGTGGAGGTGAAATTAAAAGCCGGAGAGGTATTGGGTTGGGCGGGTGGTGAACGAGGTTACCCGGATGGGCTGGATTTTGCACTTATCGATAAGAGGATACCCAACCCGGTATTGGCAAACCTGAAACGATGGCCTGACAGCGAGCGTCACTACGTATGTACATTGGATTATTATTCAAGCGACGTATCAAAGCAGCTGTACGCTAAAATTGGTGATTTTGGGGGTATGCTAAGACAGTCTAAGGTACTGCCGTGTGGCACGATATACCAGGATGTGCCGAATACTGTCCAGGGAATATGGATGAGTAAGGATTCAGACCCATCGGGGCTCTGGGACGTGGGTGGGTCATTGGCGCTCGTGCACAGTAATTATGATTCGACCAGAGGTGTTATCTCGATCGGCAATATGGCACAACAGCTAGGTATGATAACGAGTAGTATTTATAGCTTTGATCCCACTACAAAGGGCGCAATTAATCTCGACTTTAGTTTAGTAAGAGACGACAAGACCTACTGTTATGAGGTTGATAGTGGCACTGGATCACCGAATAGCAAGATAAGTATTCTTATACAGCTAGTGAACTCAGTGACACTTCGATTAGCAAAGAACACATCAGTGGGGTGTGGTCTTGGGCCATGGGACATGGATAAGTATTTGGAATATGTCCGATAGTGATAATGAAAACCAAACCTTGTTAATTTAGGGGGAGCGATGGGAAGACGGTCGCTTCGCTCCCTATTTCCGTTCCTATCATGCTCGATATAAACTTCTGCGCGCGCCAGTCGCTACACGCACCCAACACTTCGTGGTTCTGGGTTCGGACATCCATCATTTGTCCACACAAAAACCCGGACAAAGCCCGGGTCCTTGTGTGGGGCGAGCGATGGGGGTCGAACCCACGACATCCAGTACCACAAACTGGCGCTCTAACCAACTGAGCTACGCCCGCCATTAACGGGGGTGATTATACTTGAACTCAGTGGATAAAGCAATCAGACCCGAATCTTAGTGCTCTTCGGCCGTTTCGGCAGCTTGGGCGTCGGCGTATGTCGCGTGAACGGTGCCGAACGGGTGGTGTGGCGGGGCGTAGATGGAATACAATTTCAGATCTTCGTCGCCATCATTGATGATGTTGTGCCATGTGCCAGCAGGAACGAAGATTGCAAAATCATCTTCAGCTTCAAATGTTTGATCCAAGTTATCCTGGGATAGTCCCATGAGCACCTTGGCCTTACCTTGCTCGAGTCGCAAGAACTGATCAGTGTCAGGGTGGACCTCTAACCCGACTTCTCCGCCTACCGGTATAGACATGAGAGTCATCTGAAAATATTGACCAGTCCACTGGGCAGTACGGAAGTTTGTATTGGCTTTCGTCAGGTCCTCGATATTGACCACATATGGTTTCTTGCCTTGATCATCGCTGTTCATAAATCTCTCCTGTTTACACCTCTAGTATACTCCTACAAAGCAAGCAAACTTGCTGTGAGCATCATCACAATCAAATTCAATTTGGTACCCTCGGCAGGGATCGAACCTGCGACCTTGAGCTTAGAAGTCTCCTGCTCTATCCAACTGAGCTACGAGGGCATGGTGCGGGTGGAGGGAATCGAACCCTCGTCCTGAGTTTGGAAAACTCATATACTAGCCGTTGTACGACACCCGCATTAATCTTTAGAACAGGGGTAATTATATCATAAAAGGGAGGAGCTAGAACTCCTCCCTTCACGACGTAGCAACCTCGTCAGGCTTATGACTTTTTAGTCTTTTTAGCAGTCGTGGACTTGCTGGCTGTTTTCTTCTTGGTAGCGCTAGATTTTGATTTTGTGACCTTAGCTTCTGGCGCAGTGTAGACCACGGCTGCTGATTTAGCTGGTACGAAGTTCCGTTTTACTGCCAGGATACCGAGTGCAATAGCGGCAAATGCGGCCATGAAGCCCCAGACTTTGGTTCCGTTGCTGGTATTGGTTACCTGAGCAGGGTGATATTCTGAATCTGTTGTAGATGTGGTGGTCGTTTCTGCTTTCGGTTGCTCCGTAGCACCTAGGGTGTTTGTAGGAGTTGGAGTCGGAGTAGAAGCTACTGTGCTGGGTGTAGACTGCATGGTAACTTTTGGTGTAGTGGCAGGCTTTGGTGTTGGGGTCGGGGTTGGCGTAGGAGTTGGTGTCGGAGCTGGGGTGGTGAAACTATACGAGGCACCTGTCGTGACTTGGTTCCATATGTCAGTGTTATCGGTTGATCGATAAATTTTCGAGCTTGGTTGGAAGCTGATACTTGTAGAGCCACTGCCGGCCAAAGCTTTAAAGATGACAGAAGCTACTAACTTACTACCTGTGACGGTCGCACCACCAGATACGCCTCGTGTAATCGTTACGACATTGCCGGTGTTAGCAGAGTAGGCGTCGATACCAAAAGCGCTACCGCTGGCGTCGATACTGACGAACTGCAATTTGGAAACGTCATATGCGATATCGCTCTGGACAACGTTTACCATATCGGCACCACTGTTCTCGTAGACAGAGACTGAGAATGTGCTGTTGACTTGGTGAGAACCCGCTCCAGTTAGAGATAAACTGGCAGCACCAAGGGCTTGGACATTTGTGGGCATATATCCGAAAACTGTCGCCGCAGCGAGTGCAAGGCTAAGGCTGATAGATTTGATTCGATTCATAATTATTTACTCCAGTTCGTTAGTAATATCGACAGATCGAGGGCGTTTGCTACACCATCACCACTGAGATCACCCTGGGCACGGGTAGCTGTCTTAGACCAGTTGGTCAGCAGGATACTGAGATCGAGGGCGTTCACGATCTTATCACCATTTACATCGCCTGGTGTCTGGGCTACAGGAGGAGTTGTACCTGATTCGGAGAACATCTGGAAATTGTCTACAAAGGCTTGGATGCCAGAGTTAGCCGTCACTACAACCTGTACGCGAGCTTTTTTGACAGTTGCTGAGGTAGGCTTGTATTCGAAATTGATAGTCTCGACGAAAGCCGTAGGCTCACTTTTCTTATACTGAGTTTGTAACCACACTCCGTTCAGATCATATTCGTCCACGTAATACGCGACTTCACCACTAGCGTGCTTGAGAACATTGAGAAAACTTTTAACAACGTAGGTTTGGGCAGAATCGACATCAACGGTTGGGGAGAATAAATGAACGTTGGTTGTGGATGAGTTTAACTCAATCGAGTTTTTGGGACTTGGGTAGCTGCCGTTGTTGGCAGTGTTGAGTTTGACGCTCGTGGCATTGTCGGTTGTCCAACCATCAGCTAAGCCGTTGTCGAAAGATGAGTTGGTTAGCATGTTAGTTGCACTCGTTGCCAAACCGTCGCTAACATTGACCACTCGTAGATTTTTGCTTTTGACATAGGCGGCAATAGCGTCGAGATCCGCAGTAGCATATTCGTACTCCTCGGGGTCGGTGTTCGGCGTATCTTGAATATCATGGAAGGTGAGAACCAACCATGTCTTACTGGCGATAGCTTGGTCGATATAACCTTTGACTGTTGCTACAGTAACTCCGGCCTGAACCTGTTGATCTCTCAGTAGATAGTCATTGTTTGGGAAGGAGTTGTAACCAGTATCGGCAAAACCACGGTGTGAACTGTAGAGCTTGGCTATCTCGGCTAGAACTGGGTTACCTGTTGGGTTGTAATCCCCGTATGGGCTGGCGAAGGCCTGCGCATTGAAACCATGGGCGGTCAGATCATTTTTACTATCACTCAGTTCGCTGACAATCTGGGCTGTCGTCAAGCCATCAGTAGCGAGTTGAGGGTGAGACACGGTGTGTGCACCGATTTCCCAGTTGTAAGTTGTTTTCAGGGCGCTGACCTGGTCCCAAGTCATATATGTTGATTGAGGGTCCGCTGGGCATGTGCCGACACTGCCAACACAACCGGTCGTGACATAAACTGTTCCGGTTTGACCGTATTTAGCAAGTGTAGGTGCTGCTTTTGTGTAGGTGCTCGCTAAGGCATCGTCAAAAGTAAACGAAACCTGAGCGGTTGGTGTTAGTGTTGCTGCGGTGGCTTTTGGCACGCTTGAGACTATGCTTCCCAAAAGTAGTAAGCCAGCCAACGCTAGACGAAAACCTTTGAATTTAAGTTTCTTCATAATCTACACTGCTCCTTAACATCAGTTAAATTTTTCAATTTGATGCTGATTTTACAAGAATATGGTGCAAATTACAAGAGTATTATAAAGATAAGCTGTTTGGTAAGCATAAGCATGTAATAAAATACTCTTTACAAATACGCATATATAGGGTAATATTCGCTCGTACATCTATAAATCTAATGATTCAAAGGAGAGACGTATGTACGGACGAGGTGTTGTCCTAGGCGGTACATCAACCGCTGCAGGAATCGCAGTATTACCAAACACAGGGAGTCGCACGATTCTCAGCACGATCGCTGTTGTAGCAATCGTTGTTGGTGTCACAGCTGTTGTATTACAGCTCGGTGTCGCCCTCTACCGTCATTCTCTTCGCACTAAATAAGCGGGGAATAGACGTTATGCGCTCACCAAGGTCAGAACTTACCTTCACGGCAGTTCACATGACTTTGGGGATCGTGTCGATCGTGGCTGCTATTGTAGCCACGATTTTGTTTGTAAGGCCGGAGGGTGCCGCTGAAGCACCGATAGTAGTACCAACAGAGGTAATAGAGGCTGCTGACAAGCAAGTGGTGGCCGAGACTTCGACTGCTAGACCCTCTGCTTCTGTTAAGACAGCTGCAGCGGACGTGCCGGTAACCAAATTTGTCAGTGGTAAACCGGTTGAAATCATTATCTCCTCTCTCAATATGAGCGTTCCGATATCTGAGGGCTACTACAATGAAGTCAACAAGAGCTGGACGCTGGGTCCCTCCTCGGCTTACTACGCTACGGTTACGGCACTGGCCAATAATCGAGAGGGAACGACTTTTATCTATGGACACAATACTCGAGCTGTCTTTAGTAAATTGTATAACCTGCGGGGCGGTGAACTAGTCATGATTCGTACCAATACCGGTGCAGTTTTCTACTACGTCTTCACCGGTGCCCATGACGTGAAACCAACTGATGTTGATGTTCTCCAAGAAGTCGGAGCGCCAAAACTAGTTGTCCAAACCTGCTCTGGTGCCTGGGATCAAAATCGTCGATTGTTTACTTTTAAGTTCGTAAAGGTGAGGATCTAAGATGAATATTACAGAAATTTTGTGGTTTTTATTCTACTGTACGGTGTTTACGTCGCTGTTTTTTGCGGCTATGTCGCTGATCGGTGCATCACTGTATGACTTTGAATTAGTGCGTCGTGAGAAATTAAAGCGCGATCATCCCTATGGTTTAGCTTTCCGACATAAACCACTGATCTCTGTCTTAGTTCCGGCCTACAATGAAGAGTTGGTCATCGAACGAACCCTATTGAGTATCCTAGACTCCTCGTACAAGAATTTCGAAATAATCGTCATCGATGACGCGTCTAAAGACAAGACCGTTTCTCTGGTTCGAAAATTCATCAAAGAACACCCCGGGGTCAACATCCGCTTGATTAAACGTCAAAAGCACGGTAAGGGTTCTAATTTAAACTTCGCTCTTCATAAATACGCCAAAGGTGAGCTGGTTATGACTCTCGATGCCGACTGCATACTGGACGTCAATGCTCTCGAAAATGTCGTTCAGCATTTTAATCTTGATCCGAAAGTTGCTGCACTTGCTGCAAATGTTCGTTTGCTTGAGTTGCCGACAGTTTTGGGGCTGTTGCAACGATTTGAATATATGAGTAGTTTCAGGTCCAAGAAGTTCTACACCCTGGCCAACAGTGAGTACATCATCGGTGGTGCCGGCGCCACATATCGCTACTCACTTCTAAAAACAGTGGGTGGTTTTGACCAAACGATGAAAACCGAAGACATCGACGTAAGTCTGTCTATTGCCGGGCTGGGTAACAAAGACAACCGCCTGGTGTATGCCTCTGACGTCATCGTCACCACCGAACCGGTCATGTCGTTCAAAAGTCTGCTTAATCAACGCTATCGATGGAAATTTGGTAATCTCCAGGCTGTTGCCAAAAACCGTCAGCTGATTTTTAACAGCGATCCGAAATATTCCAAGATGCTTGTCTGGCTCCGACTCCCGATCGCCATGTGGAGCGAACTAATGCTAGTTGTCGAGCCGCTACTCTTTGTCTATCTGACCTGGGCATCAATCTACTACCGCAACCTGAGTCTATTCCTCGGTGCGAGTATTACTCTGACATTCTATCTGTTGTTTACCGTTTGGGGAGACGAGCATCTGACTTTGAAAAGTCGTATAAAAATGACACTCCTAGCCCCAGCTATGTACGGAATTTTCTACATCATGACTATGATCCAAGTTATAGCAATTTTCCGCTGTATCAAAAATCTCAAAGGTATCCTGGGTCGTATTAAGGTCCAGGGGACCTGGATATCACCCGAAAGAATTGGTACCAAGGTCTAGACCGTCACACCAGCCAGCCTGTCTACTTGCCAAGCAAGTAGCACTGCCGGCTTCTTTGGTTATTTTCGGCTTACCACTTCCAGTACTCACTTCACCGTACTTCTATTGTACGGCTCGTTTCGTGCTTCAGTGGCGCACCGAAACTAACCTAAAGTGTGACGGTCTAGACTTTTTGGGGTTAGTTTAAGTGGAACAGTTGGACGTTGTCGACATACGCTTTGATACCTGAATTGGCGGCTACAATTATCTGTAGGCTTACTCTGGCAACTTTTGTAGAAGTGGGCTTGTAGGTGAAGTTTATGTTTTCGACAAAAGCCGTCCTCTCGGCTTTTTTGTACTGGCCCGATACCCAATTGCCGTTTGTGTCGTATTCATCAAGGTAGTAGCCAACTTCTCCGCTACTGATTTTCTCGACGTTCAGGAAAGTCTTGAACAAATAGGTACTCGTGGGAACGACGCTTATCTTGGGCGAGAACAAATGGACATTCTTGGTAGTAGTATTGAGCTCTAAGGAGTTCAACGGACTTGGATAACTGCCTTTGGTAGCCGAATTAAGTTTGATTAGTGTCGGCGCATCAGTTGTCCATCCACCGGTGACACCTAAGTCAAAAGTGCTGTTTGGCATGAGATTGGCATCACTTGTGACGAGCGCATCGGAGATATTGACTGATGGGATATTCACTGTCTTGGCGTACGCCGCAATTTGTTTGAGGTTGTTGGTGCTGTACTCGTAGTCCTCAGGATCTTTGCTTGCCACGTCCTTGATGTCGTGAAAGACCAGGATGAGCCAAGATTTGTTTTTCTTCGCTTGGTCGATATAGCGCTTGACCGTATTAACGCTCACACCCGTCTGTACCTGCCGAACATAGAGCAGGTGGTCGTTATACGGCCAGGTGTTTTGATTTTGGTCCCAGAACGGACGGTGCGAACTGTAGTATCGGGCAGCGGCGGCGATAACGGCGTTGTCATAATCTCCATAAGGAGTCGCAAAACTTTTAGGTTGAAAACCCTGAGCTTCAAGAATTGTCTTGCTCTGGGACACTTCTAACTCCTTCTGAGCATCACTAATCTCAGTCATCAAGGGATGAGTTACCGAGTGAGAACCGATCTCCCAGCCATAGTTGTCCCGCAAACTTCGGGCTTGGTCCCATGTCATATAGCCTGGTTGGCCGATGAAACTGGTCGTTATATACTCGGTACCTTTCATGCCGTAGGCGGCAAGGGCAGGGGCGGCTTTGGTGAGAGCACTGGCCAGTCCGTCGTCAAATGTGAATGATATTTTGGCTGAGGGGGCAGGATTTGTTGTTATTGCGATCGCTTGAGTGGTATTTACCAGTAGAAAAATCGTCGTACTTATCACAATTGCGACTCTCTGGGACTTGTGGATAAGTATCTTGAAGAACTGTCTGGCTCGCATGATGACTCCTGTCTATTTAACTGATACAGAACTACTTTTTGTTAGTTCATATTGTAGATAATAAAGCATAATCGTTTTATAGGAAACTGTTTATATCACAAGTTGCAAATATTACATCTTAGTACTGTATAATCTTATTTATGCATAGACCCAAAGGTTCGAATGGAGTTACCAAACACGAGCATCATGTGATGAGAGGTCACATCGCTTTGCCACTGGCTGCCGCCGGAATCCTGCTTCTCGGAGCGCCGGCTTGGTCATGGCGGTCGCTCCGTCATCGTACGCGTCAGACAAAATCAACCAACACGTCAACTGTAGTAACGACCCAGACACAAGCAGCTCAGACACTGGATCTAATAGAAGGCGAGGATTGGAGTAGATTACCCGGTGCGATCAAAACTGATTCAGCCGTACACATCGACCCAGTTGGCCGGGCAATTGTGAACCAAGATGGATCGGAAAATCAGACAAATCCGCCCGTAAACCCTGTCGGGCCGTCAGTACGTCTTGGTGATAACTTCACGATTTCTGCGATCCTCAAACCTGAGATCAAACAGGGTGGTAGCGTTCATTTGTATGGTGAGCTACCAGTTATATATGACGAATGGCGTTTTGAGCGTAAAGGTATTCGTTTCACTATCCAGAACAATACACTAACCGTTGAGCTGTGGGACGGCCGCCACCGGGATCCTGTCGAAAAGCGCTCGTTTATCGATGTGTTTGACAGTACGCTAGTGCTAAGTGTCGAGAAGAAGGGTTCTAGCATAATTGTCATGAGTAACGGCACCGTCCTCCAGACAGTGCCAGATCATCGGATTTTCAGCGACAAGATACTTTGGTTTGGAGCCGATGCTAGAGTCGGGACGCCTGGTTGGGACCTGACGACGCTAAAAGTCGAGGGAGATGGTGTCGTATTTAACGCTCCTGCCAACATTGTGGCGCGCGACAATCCCGAAAGTCTTCGGAATCTGGCATCATTGCGATCTCGACCACTTTATATAGGTGGGGCCTTAGCCCTGAACCCACTCATGTCGGATGCTAAGTATCGTACTCTGGCTCTAGGTGAGTTCAATATGATGACGACCGAGAATGAGCTAAAGCCGCAATTTGTTCACCCTTTGCCCGATGTCTATGTTTTTAATGATGCCGACACTATCGTCGACACAGCTACGGCTCATGGTATGGTCGTCCACGGCCATACGCTAGTTTTCGGCGAAGCCAACGCTCGCTGGATGACGACTGCACCTAAAGACCAGCGTAAGCAAATCATGATAGATCACATCACCAACGTCATGACGCATTTCAAAGATCGTATAGCTGAGTGGGACGTCGTCAACGAACCAATGTCGGATTACGAGTATGACCGTGAGGGTAATCCCACTCTACGTAACCACATCTGGTATCAGGCTATGGGCGAGTCGTATATCGATGAGGCCTTCAAAGCTGCACGCTCAGCCGATCCGGATGCCAAATTGTTTATCAACGAGTTTGGACTAGAGGAAGATGGTGAGCGATGGGATGCTTTCATACAGCTCCTCAATCGTCTGCAATCGCGTGGTGTTCCGGTAGACGGTGTCGGTTTTCAAGCCCACGTCTATGATCTAAGCACTGACAAAATCAATGGGGACGTGCTACGAAAGCACATGCAGCAACTGGCAAGTATGGGACTATTGTCTCGTGTCTCAGAACTTGATGTCAGTGGTGTGCGAGAGTCTGAGCAGACCCAACAGTATGCCGAGGTACTGAAAGCTTGTCAGGCAGAGCCCACATGCACTTCGTTCAGCACATGGGGAGTTACTGATCGTTATGGTTCGACGACCGAGATCAACAGCTATCCGCCAGAGTATGGTGATAACTTGATTTGGGACGATAATTATCAGGCAAAACCTATCTATAAAGCTCTGCAAGATACCCTAAGACTTCCTTAGAGGTCGTGGAGAACGGTAATCCTAGCACCAAGAGTATTAAGTCTCTCAGCTAAATCTTCGTAGCCGCGATTGATCGAGTAGACATTGCGCAGGGTGGATGTACCGGGTGCGGCTAACATACCGATCAAGATGATAACAGCTGGACGAAGCGCTGGTGGGCAAACCACTTCAGCCGGAGAAAACTTGGTGGGCCCGTATACGTACAGTCGGTGGGCGTCTGCTAATTCGACATTGGCTCCGAGTTTAGTCATCTCGGTAAAGTAGATTGCTCGGTTCTCGAAAGCCCAATCGTGTATGAGAGTGCGGCCCTTAGCGACGGCCGCAACAGGTACGAAAAATGGTAGATTATCGATATTGAGTCCCGGGAATGGTCGGCCATAGATCTTCTCTTCCAGAGCAACTAGCCCACCATGCTTGAGAGTGGTGATATCTACCAGCTCGGTGTAACCGTTGTCGGCTTTGTAGCGTGGCGAGATTTTATAACGACAACCCATTTTCTCTAGTTTCAAAAGTTCAAGCTCGAGGAACTCGATAGGACAGCGGGTGATAGTTATCTGAGAATTAGTAGTAGCCGCTATGCTCAGGAATAGCATCGATTCAATCGGGTCTTCAGCCGGTGCGTAAGTGATGTTTTTCTTGATCGGGCCTTGGACACCACGAATTTTGAGTTTGGTCGTGCCAATTCCGCTTATTTTCACACCAA
>CAZDBS010000001.1:0-5218 GCA_964503775.1 uncultured Candidatus Saccharibacteria bacterium | reverse complement strand
TGGACACCACGAATTTTGAGTTTGGTCGTGCCAATTCCGCTTATTTTCACACCAAGCTTTTGGAGAAAGAGGCACATGTCTTGGACGGCATAGTTGGCACTGGCCATAGAGACGGTTGTCGTTCCCGGGAACATGGCGGCAGCCATTAGTACGTTTTCGGTGACCGTATCGCCAGACTCGTAAAGTACGATGTGTTCGGGTTGCGACGGCTGGACATGGATTTGGTAATGTCCGTTGGTTGCTTTGATCTCCACTCCGAAATTTTCCAACGCAAAAAGATGCGGCTGTACGGATCTTGCCCCAAGCTTGCAGCCCCCGGCGTAAGGCAGTTTGAAATCAGTGTAATCATGCATCAGAGATCCGATCATCATGACGACACTGCGTGTTCGCCGAGCAGAGTTTCTATCCATCTTGTCGAGATTAAGTTTGTGGCGGCCGGGGTGCTTAATCTCGAGGTCGTTATTTTTCGACCATTTGATTTGCATGCCGATACTGGTGAGAACTTCAATTATTCGATAGACCTCCTCGATGCGCGGGATGCGCTTCAGTTTGGTTGTTCCGTGGTTGAGGAGACTGGCGCAAAGCAACCCGACTGCGGCATTTTTGCTGGTTTTGGTCTGGATCGTACCTCGAAGTGTCCGGCCGCCCTCAACTCGTAGGTTCATCGTGCCGGTCGTGAGGCTCATGATTTGTTTGTTCAAGACGTCTGATACGCGACCCAACATGTCGATGCTCAGATTTTGTTTACCCTTCTCTATACGGTTGACAGCCGACTGACTGGTGCCGAGTCGTGAGGCGAATTCTGATTGAGTTAGGCCCTTTTCTTGACGGATTTGGTAGATAAGATGGCCAATTTTTTCATTTGCATCGCTCATAGTCCTCTAACTATACCCCGCGTGATATAAATTCCACAAACGAATAGGTGCTATGTTCAGACACCTAGGTATAGTACGATTATGATATGGACGATGAGGAGATATTAGAGTTAATCAAAGCCGAAGAGAAGCGCCAACAAGAAGGTCTGGAGCTGATTCCTAGCGAGAACTATGTTAGTAGTGGCGTATTGACGGCGCTGGGCAGTGTTTTGACCAACAAGTACTCCGAAGGTTACCCAGGCAAACGATACTATGGCGGACAAGACAATACGGACAAGATCGAGACAATTGCTATAGAGCGGGCCAAGAAACTTTTTGACGCCGATCACGCCAACGTTCAACCGCACAGCGGCGCTCAGGCCAACGAAGCGGTCTATCACGCTTGGCTACAACCTGGCGATACGGTGCTGGCTATGAACCTCAGTCATGGCGGGCATCTGACTCATGGTCATCCTGTAACGGTTCTCGCGCAGCAATATAACTTCGTGAGATACGGGATGAAAGATATCGAAACCGGCGAGATAGACTTTGATGAGCTAAGAGACCTAGCTATCAAAAACAAACCCAAGATTATACTTGCCGGCTTTAGTGCCTACCCACGCGAACTCGACTACGATAAATTTGCCGAAATAGGTCGGGAAGTCGGAGCGGTACTGATGGCTGACATGGCACATATTGCTGGCTTGATCGCTGCCAAAGTGCTGAAAAATCCCTTTGGTAGTGGCTTCCATATTATGTCGACAACTACCCACAAGACTCTTCGTGGGCCAAGAGGAGGCATGATATTAAGCAAAGGCAAAGTATCAAGCCCTCTGAAAAAACCAGAGCAGACTGTTGAGAATCTACCGACAATTATCGATCGTACGGTGTTTCCTGGTGTCCAGGGAGGGCCGCATATGCACGTCATTGCTGCCAAAGCCGTGTCGTTCTATGAGGCGATGCAACCCGAATTTCAAACATATGCCCAGAATGTAGTAAAAAATGCCAAGAAACTGGCCGACGAACTCATGAAGCGCGGATTTAAGCTCATAACCAATGGCACCGATAACCACCTGATGCTGGTCGATGTTATGACAAGTTTTGGTATCGATGGCAAGATTGTCGAAGAGACTTTGGACCAAATAGGGCTGACACTTAACAAAAACGCCATCCCGAACGACACCCAGCCACCATTTCGACCGAGTGGCGTGAGGCTTGGTACTCCAGCGCTGACTACACGTGGTCTCGATGAATCCCACATGGAACAGCTCGCCGAATGGATGCTGCAGGCCATCAGCAACCGCTCTGATTCTGCCAGGCTCGCTAAACTAAAAGCCGAAGTCAACGACTTCGCTCGTCAATTCCCGCTACCATCCAATGTATAGAGTTAACTTCTCAAACCAACCAACAACCCCCACTTCTAAACGTAACTACACGACATCTCTCATGGTCGTGAGCGACATCGCAGTTGTCGTATGGGTGCTCATGGTGTTGTTGAGTTCTAGTTTCGATTGGCGCTCAAATTCCGCGCTTGTAGTACTGTCTGGTATAGGGGTGGTATGGTCGGTAGGTGTAATTATGTACATTGTTAAGATGCAGAGCTTAGGTTCAAAGCAACGACGAAATGCAATTGTTAATATCATCATAACTTTCTTACTAGTTGTAATCTCGCTGGTTAGCATGATCACGCTGCATCGACTTGATAGCCAGAATCTTACCAGTGGGGAGATAAACTGTCGTGATCTAACCAATGAGAGTGGTGTGGTGGTTAGCGAGTGTGATTGATAGCTAATTTTGATAGCATAGTAGGTCGAAGCGTATAATAGTGGACGTACTTAGAAGGAGACGGCATGAATCCATTTCGGAAACTAGGTCAAAATTTGCGTGAACTTCGCTTGCAAGCTAAGGAGTCGATCGAGGAAGTAGCCGGTGCGGTTGAGATCGATACGGCGCGACTCGAGATGATAGAGTCGGGGAGTCTACGTCCCAGTGAGGATATCGTAGAACTACTCATTTTCCACTTCAAGCTTGATGAAACACAAGCTGTAGAACTTTGGGCTGAAGCCGGCTATGCCAGGCCTATCTCTGAGGATGAGGAGGATATCAAGCGTAATATAGTAAACTTGTCCGTCCCTGCCGATAGTAGAGTGCTGTATACCGACATGGTGCATGTTATGAGTAATCAGTTCGGAGTGATTTTGAATTTTGTCCAAAGTGTCGGACCTGGTGCCCAACCGATGGTTGTCTCACGTGTCGGCATGTCGAAGGAACACGCCAAGAGCGTTCTCGAGGTGCTGAAGCAAGCCCTGGACTCCCCCGACTCGATTTCTCCCGGATCCCCCAAACAACTATCCACTCCCGACCAGGCACCCGAAACCAAGGCTGACAAGAAGAGTGAATAAACAGTCCGCAGGAGCCATTTACAGATCAGAATAATCTGTTAAAATTGCTTTTGTTCTGGGCCTGTAGCTCAGCTGGTTAGAGCGTCTGCCTCTTAAGCAGAATGTCGTGGGTTCAAGTCCCACCAGGCCCTCCAATGAAAATGCCCGTCCTTGCGACGGGTCTTTTCATTGGTATGGTTCGATGGGCTTGTTCCACGACGTCGTAGGGTGGAGTGGGTGAGACCCGCCGGCGGCGGGTCGGAAAGCCGGAAACTGATTGCAAGCTATGCTTGCAGTAAGTTGAGGTGGGGTCGCGGAATTTTTCCGAAGGAAAAATATCTGTGACCAAGTCCCACCAGGCCCTCCATATATACAACTCCTTTTAGGGGTTTTTAATCTGGCAAGGTCTAGAAGACTGACAACTATCGGCGTTCTAAAAACTTAACTTGACCTTTTGGGATCAAGTTCAGTTATACCATCAAGTATTAGATTAAGCCCAAATTCAAACTCCTTTTTAGCGTCATATTTTGCTTTCATCATAAATTTAGACATGATTTCTGAAAGGTATGGATATTGTTCAACGTTAAATTGATCCATGATATTTTCGCTAAACTCTGCAGCCTCTTGAGAATTTGAAAAATTTAACCTGGCATACAGACTAGCAGCACCATATATAAAAATATTGAGTACCGTCACTGCATGCACCGTCATCGGGATCGAATACCCTGCTTCACGAAAGCATTTCAAGCAATTTTCGCTATCCCGTAAAGTAGCGGGTCCTGGAGTTACTCCTGCCTCCATAATTGGAGCAGCCCAGGGGTGTTGTAACAATACTTCAAATGCAGAGTTTGCTCGTCTTTTCATAAATTCCCTCCACTTCACATTGCTTTGCGGTAATTTGATTTCAGCATGGACATAATCGATCATGCCATCAATTAAGTGGTGTTTGTCCTTAAAGTGGTGATACAGGGCCATCGCTTCAACACCCAATTCTCTACCTAGCTTGCGCATACTTAATGAATCTAAACCGCCTGTGTCAGCAAGCTGAATTGCGGTTTTTATAATGCGGTCTTTAGTCAGAGTTAAATTTTCAGTCGATGAATCATTGGTCATAATTGCTTTTTTGCTCCTGTAATTACTAGGTAATGTGGATAAGTATATATAATAGGCTTTACAGTGTAAACCTTACGGTGTAAAGTTTAATATGTATTAACTTAATAAGGAGATAAATCCATGAACGAAACCACAGCAAGCAAACAAATGCCAAGGCATAGAAAAATTTCATTAACCGCGGGATTGTTATACCTGCTCACCTTTGTGTCTATACCAACACTTGCACTTTATGAACCAGTAAAGAGCGTGGACTTTATTGCTAGTAGTGGATCCGACACTGGAGCGATAGTAGGAGTAATTTTAGAAATCATCATCGCCTTAGCGGGCATTGGTACTGCTGTCGTACTTTTCCCTATACTAAAAAAACAAAATGAAAGTGCCGCGCTTGGTCTTGTGGCAGCAAGGACACTTGAATCTGCTGGCATATTCATTGGGACTGTGTTCCTGATGACCATTGTGGCTATGCACACGGCGCAGGTTGATGTTGGTACCCTAGCCTCCAGTAATACACTTGCTACGTTATATGACCGGATGTTCCTGCAGAGCCAAAGCTTTATGCCTGCTATCTGTGATCTGCTTTTAGGCTTCCTCCTTTACAAATCACGTTTGGTGCCTCGAGCGCTTTCACGAATCGGCATCATTGGCGGTCCTGTTCTTCTAACTGGTTGGTTTCTGACGATGATCGGAGTGATCGGGCTGGATGATCCAATAAAAGGCTTATTTGCCTTACCGGTTGCCGCGTTTGAATTTGGACTTGGATTGTGGCTCGTATTTAAGGGCTTTAACGCAAAGACTGTTGCCGTTTTAGAAAACAAATAAGAATTACTATTGAGCTAGGTAGTCATTGGGCGCTGTTGTAACAAAGTTGCG